>UQGU01000040.1 GCA_900540635.1 uncultured Eubacteriales bacterium
AGTGCTGTGACCAAGCCACGCCTGAATTTCCTTCATGGGGACACCCTGGGCAAATGGAAGCGTTGCACAGCTCTGGCGAAGATCGTGGAAGCGAATATGTGGCATAAGCGCACTTAGCAAAATGGCCGCACGAAATTGCATATTTGTCAAGTGTTTTTTGGGAGAAACACAAAAAAGCACCCCGCTACAGCTCAATTTTGAGTGCAGCGGGGCATTTTGGCTTAACTTAGTGACATTGGGTTCGCAATGACATTTCTTCTGTTTGGGCACTTCGTCTTTTTGAGACAGCCCTGAACAACGGTATCATACTTTGGTAGGATTTTCTTTTTTCAAAAACTGTGCTATGATACGGTCAAATTGTAAAAAAGCCCCTCCGGCTTTGGGAAAGGAATTGCGGCTATGACAAAAAAGATGGTCATAAAACCGGCAATCAGCCAGAAATTTCAGGAATTTCTAAAGAATGAACGGATATTGTTCTTTAGCGCCCCCTGCGGCTTCGGCAAGACCGCTGTGGCCCAGGCCCTGCTGGAGGGAAGGCGGGTTTGGAAGCTGGAGGGCGAGTCGGCCCGGGGGGCGGACCTGGAGACCGAGAAGGACTGGGACATTCTGCTGATGGAGGATTTCCAGCTCTTTCAGGAAGAGGAGGACCAGCAGGCCCTCTGCGCCCTCATTCGCCGCAGTCCGGACAAGCGCGTTGTGATCCTGTCCCGGGGGAGCCCGCCCGGCTGCCTCATGGCCTTCCAGTATGCGGGGCTTATGACGGTGATCGGGCCCAAGGACCTGCTCTTCGACCGGGAGGATATTCGGCAGCTGTTCGATGCCAGCGGCCTGCCGGTCACCGACGGAGAGATCGCCGGGATCCTGAAGGAGTCCATCGGCTATCCTCTGGGGGTGGCCATCACGGCCCAGAATATGTCCTCCGGGGCCCGGTTTAGCCAGGAGATCGTGGGCCGGTCCTACCAGGAGGTCTACCGCTACTTTGAGACGGCGATTTATCAGCGGCTGGACCTGCCCTACCGGCGGTTCCTGCTGGAGCTGTCCCCCTTTGAGAGCTTTAACCTGGAAATGGCCCGGATGGTCTCCGGCAATGCCCACGCCGGGGAGATGCTGGACTGGCTCCAGCGCAATACCACCATGCTGCTCTACGACGGTTTCCGGCAGTACCGCTTCTGGCCCAAGTTCCGGGAGTTTCTCCTGTGGGAGATGGACCATAGCTACTCGCCGGAAAAGCGGAAGGCCCTCTTCAACCGGGGCGGACTGTATTTCGAGCTGAAAGAGGATTACGCCCACGCTCTGGACTGCTACACAAAGGGCGGGGACCATGCCAAGGTTTCGGAGATCCTCATCCGCAATGCAGAGCTGCATCCGGGCATGGGCCACTATAGCCAAATGGAAAAGTACTATCGGAGCCTGCCGGAGTCCGAGATCCGGGCCTCTCCGTCCCTGATGCAGGGCATGAGCATGCTGTGCGCCCTGAGCATGGACTATGCCGGCTCCGAGGGCTGGTACAAGAAATTAAAGGACTTCGCCCGGCAGTGCAATCCCAACGACGCGGCGGGGAAGCAGGCCCGGAGCCGCCTGGCCTGGCTGGATATCTCCCTGCCCCAGCGGAAGGTGGACAACCTGACGGAGACCATCCCGGCGGTGTTCCGGCTGATGACCGGCAAGGAGGTCAATCTGCCTCCCTTCTCCGTTACCAGCGCCCTGCCCAGTATTATGAACGGCGGCAAGGATTTCTCCCCCTGGAGCAAGCGGGACGACCTGCTCTATAAGACCGTCCGCATTCCTGTGGAGGCGGTTCTGGGGAAGGACGGGGTCTGCCTGGGGGACTGCGCCATTGCCGAGAGCAAATTTGAAAAAGGGGAGGACATCGGCGGCCGGATGCTTTCCCTGGTGTCCCGCATGAGCGAGATCCAGCAAAACGGCACCCCAGACATAGAGTTTGCCGCCACGGGGCTTCTGGCCCGGAACTATCTGGCCACCGGCCAGCCGGGGAATGCCCGCCGGGCTCTGGAGTCCCTCCGGGCCAGATTTGTAGACCAGGGCCACACCCGGTTTCTGCCCAATATGGATGCGGCCCTGTGCCGCATTGCCCTGCACACCGGGGACCTGGACAGTGCCGATGCCTGGTACCGGGAAAAGGCCCCCAGAGACCCCATGCACCTGAACGTGATGAAGCGCTACCAGTACCTGACCCAGGCCCAGGTAGAGCTGGCCGACGGGACTCCCGAGGCGGCGCTGCTGACCCTGGCCCCCCTGGGCCCCTACTGTGAAAACTGCTGCCGGTACATAGACAGCATCCATGTGGATGCGCTCACAGCCCTGGCCCTCTACCGGATGCGCCGGGAGGGCTGGCAGGAGAAGCTGACAAGGGCCATGACCACAGCGGCGGAATTCGGCTTTATCCGCACCCTCAGCGTCTACGGCGCGGCCATTCTGCCCCTGCTGGCAGAGCTTCCCTGGACCGGGAACGACCGGTGGTACAAGCGGCTCCTGGCCGAGGTCCGGCTGCAAAACGCCAACGATCCCCTGTTCCTGCAGCCCCGGCTGGGGAAAAACGATGTACTGACCACCACGGAGAAGCAGATCCTGCGCCTGATCTGCGCGGACAAGAGCAACGCCGAGATTGCCCAGATGATGGACATCAAGCTGACCACGGTGAAGACCCACGTCAGCCATATTCTGGAGAAACTGGACGTGAACAGACGCAGCGAGGCCAAAACCGCCGCCAGGCGGCTGAAGCTGATCCCGGAGGACTGAAAGCCCTCTCCTGGGAGAGGGTGGCAGGGCCAAAGGCCCTGACGGGTGTGGGGCGGACCAAGCCTACAGCAAGGCGATCCCTCAGTCAGCCTAGGGCTGACAGCTCCCTTTACGCAAGGGAGCCTGCCCCTCATCCGCCCGCCGGGGCGGGCACCTTCCCCCAGGGGAAGGTTGGAAATTTTTATCGCAAAAGGAGAATGAACCATGAAGAAACGGATCATCAGTCTGATTCTGGCCCTGGCACTGTGTGTCGGGATGCTGCCCGCCCCTGCCTGGGCGGAGGAGCCTACGGATCCCACCCAGGCTGTGGAGGTGGTGGGGGCTGCCAACCCCAGTGAGGAGACGGACCCCACCACGGAGCCTACGGAAGAGGAAACGGAGCCTACGGAAGAGGAAACGGAGCCCACGGAGGCGGAAACGGAGCCTACGGAAGGGGAAACGGAGCCTACCGAGGCACCCAAGGCCGCGGAGGTCCCCGCCGAGGAGACTGCTGCCCCCGGGGAGGATGAGGCCGTGGCGGCGGTGCAGGCCATGATCGATGCCCTGCCGGACGTGGAGGATATGTCCGAAAGCTACCTGGACGCGCTGGAAGCGGCGTACTCCGCTTTTGATGCCCTGAGCGAGGCTCAGCAGGCGCAAATCAACGGCGTGGAGAAGCTGGAAGCCCTGTTCGGCTGGGTAAACAGCCAGGTGTCCACCCTGGCGGCGGAGGAAACCATCTCCGGCGAGAAGACCTGGAACAACCGGACCTTTACCACCCCCGTCAAGCTGACCGGGGACACCACCCTGACGCTGACTGGCACCAACAGGATCGAATGCGAGAAACCTCTGGACCTGAACGGGCATAAGCTGACCATTCAGGGCACCGGCAGCCTGGAGCTGGTGGGCAGTAATAATGATGGCAACTACTACAACTCCGGCACCATTTATGACAGCACCTGGACCGGCACCGGCTACACCGGCGGCGGAATGGTCATCGAAAGCGGTACGGTCATTGCCCGTGCTGACGTGTACAATGCCGTTGCTGTCCGCTACCTGTATATGGATGGCGGTAAGCTGGAGGCTTACGGCGCTCGTGCCGGCATTGTCACCACGGACCTCCAAATAAAAGACGGAAGCCTCTACGCTACAGGCAACAGCAAGTGCGGCATCAATATGTACAGCGCTCCTCGTGCCGTTTCCGTGAATGGCCTGAACATCCTGGTCTCCAACGAGCCGAATGCCCAGGAGGCGGACATGGAGGACGGAACCACAGAACAGATCGAGAATTCCGAGCCGAAGAAGACCGTTGCCATCGGTAAATTCTCCACCAGCCCCAGTATATCCGTCCAGCCCCAGCAGGGTTCCCTCTACGAGGCCACGGCCAAGACCGCTACCTTTGCCCTATCCGGCAGGAATGTGGACCTGTCCGCCCTGAACCTCGCCTGGGACGGCCCCCATACCGGCCTGGAGGCCTCTGCCGACGGCAAGACCCTTACCGTCACGACAGAGAAAACCGTACAGGCGGGTACCTATCGCCTGAAGGTCAGCGCCGGTGAGGCCAGCAAGACCGTCGTGGTTACCGTCTCCGGCCCGCCCATCCGCATCCTGACTCAGCCGGTGGATACGATCAGCACGGATCCGGAGGCCGGGGCGGTCACCGTGTCCGCCTGCCCGACGAAGGGCCACACCGGCTCCATCGACTTCCAGTGGAAGCGGGAAGACGGCACACCGATAGCGGGATACACCGAAGACACCGTGCGGCTCTATGGTATGGATGATGAGGGAATGCTGACCCAGGACGAGAGCAAGCCCTGGCTGAAGTTCATCAGGATCTACTGCACCCTGTCCTACGACGGCTACAGCCTGGATACGGACACGGTTACCCTCGGGCTCAGCAGCTGCCCCCACCCCGCAGTCGATCATGAGGGCAACTGTCTCCAATGCGGCCAGAAGAAAGGCGGCAATAAGGATGCTCTGCTTGTCAAAGAGGACGGCCTCTACCACCTGATTGCAAATGCAGAACCAGGCGAAGCCGATGTCGGCCTCTTTATGTACAGCGGCGGGAACTTCTATCTCACGGGAGACGTGCCGAACAAAACCGTTGACGTGTCCTGCACCGATGTGGGCGGCAAGGACGTGACCCTGGATTTGCAGGGTCATACCCTGAATACATTGGACATGGGCAATTTCCCCTATGGCACCTTCACCGTGAAAAACGGCACCTTGGGAGTAATTGACACCGTTGCCAGCGGAAAGCTGATTCTGGAGAATATTCACTATAAGGATCCGTTCATTAGCGCCCAGTTTGACCTGACCGTACAGGGAGAGAACACGCACTTTGAGTGGCCGGTTGTCTTCCACGGCACCACCCACCTGCGGGGCGGACACTTCGAACAGGGACTGGACAGTAATTGCGCCGACCGGGCCCTGGAGCTTCTGGAGGAGGGCTTTGCCTTCCGGAATGACCGGGGCATTGTGGATGCCTCCAATCCGGAAAATCTCATGGGGAAAATCCAGGTGGTGGCGCACACATGTAAGTATGTGAGCGGTAAGTGCGCCTGCGGCCGCAGCTGCGACCACCAGGGCACCACGGATGAAAACGGCTACTGCACCAACTGCGGCACTTTTGTCTATCCCTTCGCCATTGGAGAGAAGCTCTACACCGATCTGGAAGCGGCGCTGACAGCCGCCCAGGAAGGGGACACCGTTACCCTTCGTGGAGACTATGATATGCAGGGCGCTGCCGTAGAAATCAAAAAGAGTATTACGCTGGAGCTGAACGGTCATACGCTGAGCGGCTGGCCCTATGCGCCAATTCTCACAATCCTTGCCCCGGATGTGACCATTCAGAACGGTACGGTCAAGAACACGGACACCTCCAAATCCTCTCCGGCGGTGCAGGTGGGGACGCTGCATACAACGGGAGCCAAGCTTACCGTAAAAAACGCAATCTTTGAAGGAAGCGAGAGCCATGGCACCCCTCGGAATTACGGCCTGTCTATTTTCGCTGGGAATACGGCCCAGGCGGAAAACGGTACCTTTACCGGTGGTATTTCCGTGAGCGGAAGCCTGACCCTCAACGGCGGCAAAGCAGACCATATCTATGTTGGGACCGGCGTTACCTACGCCTCCCTGCTGGCAAAGGGCTACGCCTACCAGGCGAAGGGCCAACTGGTGAAGCCGGAGAATATGGCGGACGGTATTGCTGTAGAGGTCGTGAAGTGTGGACATCCCGATGGACTGACGGATACGGAGGCTTGCGCTTATTGCGGCCTGACCTGCAACCATCCGGGAATTGACAGCACCACCGGAAACTGCACGGTCTGCGGCCTGTTCCAGGCCACGGCAAGCGTTGCCGCGGGCGGAACCACGACCTATTTCGCCAACTTCTCTGAAGCCCTTGAGGCGGCAAAGGCTGCCTCCGGCTCCACCCTCACCCTCTTCCAGGACGTGGCCCTGACAGGGGAGAAGAACCTCTACATCGACAGCGGCACCTTCACCATTGACTGGCAGGGCCATACCCTTTCCGGTGAAATGGGTAACGATCTTTTGCTCATTACGAGCACGGCCAATGTGACACTGACAGACAGCGTTGGCACCGGCGGCGTTCACAATACAGATGGAGCGGCCATAGGTGTCTACGTGAGGTCCCAGGGCAGCCTGACCATCCGGGGCGGCGTCTATTCTCCTCAGCTATGGAAAGGTGAGCGCGCTTACGGATCCATCCAGATCAGCGGCGGCGAATTCCAGAACCCCACAGATGGCGGAAGGTACGGGGCGCTGTACTGCGACACCGGTGCCCTGGCGGACCTGCTGGCCCCGGGCTGTACCTTCGCCTATGAGGATGATGACTCGCTGTTCGATGTCTATGGGGCCAGGATGCCGGTTGCCTATAGAACGGTTTATGTGGTGGCGCATACCCACGAAAGCTTTGATGAGGACGGCGTTTGCGCCTGCGGCTACACCTGTCCCCACGAGCACTGGACGGACGGCATGTGCGATCTGTGCGGCAAGATCTGCCCCCACGACCATTATGAAAACGGCAAGTGCGCCGTCTGCGGCTATCCCTGCCCCCACGAGAGCGTAACGGAGCATGACGGCGTTTACACCTGCGATATCTGCGGGCTGACCATGACCGTCATGGTGGAGACTGCGGACGGTATCAGCTACACCACCGACCTGGCCGCCGCCCTGAATAACGCCGAGGACGGCACCACCGTGAAGCTGCTGGGCGATCTTGTTCTGACGAAGAGCGCAAATATCGAAGGCGGTAAAAACGTCACCCTGAACCTGAACGGCCACAATATTACCCGGGCGACCTGGCAGATCATCCAAGTGAAGGGCAATACCGACGACGGGACTAAGGCGAAGCTCGTCATCACCGGCTCCGGCGAGATTCGATTCAACGTGAAGGCCATTGACGGCGGTCAGCTGGATATGAGCGGCTGGACGGGAACGGTAACGTGTGTCGACCTTGAGAATGCCTGCGACTTGGTCGGCCCCATCGGGAACGGCCATCTGGGTGAGCTGAATATCAGCAATTGGCGCAGCGACAACAAGGGAACCATCCTGCTCCAGGGCGGCACCATCGGCAAGCTTTGGCTGAACAGCTTCGAGAGCTTCCAGATGACCCTGGGGAGCCTGCTGAAACCAGGCTGCGCCGCCAAGAGCGGCAGCGAATATCTGCCCTATGACTATGCCATCCAAAAGGGCGGCTCCGTTGACGACCTGACCATCGAACCCTGCCCCCACACCGGCCTGGATAGCTCCGGCCGCTGCACCTACTGCGATGCCACAGGCTTCGTGGCCACCGTGACCAAGGACGGCGTGACCGCCGGTTATACCGATTTCCTATCGGCACTCGACGAGATTTGCGAAGGCAAGCGCGGCACATTGAAGCTGCTGAAGGATGTACCCGTGGAGGAAGGTCACCCCTTTGGTAGGATAAGCGGCATCCTGGATCTGAACGGCAAGAATCTGGCGTGCGACCTGACATGCATTCAGGGAAGCAGTTTGCAGATTGTAAACAGAGGCAGTGACATGTCCAGAATGGAGAGGCTGGAGGTGTGGAACGGCGCAAAGGTGACCATTGCCGATACCGCCGCAAGCATCCACTTCAATGAAGTGTGGGTTGAAATCGGCTCCGTAGCAGACCTGCTGCCCGAGGGCGGTGCCTACTTCAGCTTTGACAGGAACACCTGGATTTCCGCCGCAGAGGCGGCCGCGAATCGATCCTTGGAAAAAGTAGCTGTGAAGAAACCCCCCGTTCAGAGCGTGACCCTCACCGCCAACAAAACCACTGTCCCCTACGGCGAGAGCCAGACCGTGACCCTGACCGCTTCCGCCACGCTGAGCGAGGGCGAAACTGCCAGCTACGCCTGGGCTGAGGTGATGTCCGACGGCACTGTCCAGACCTTCACGGAGGAAGACGGAACCAGCTTCACCCTGCCTGCGGGCGTGAACGCGGGCGAGCATACCTACCGGGTTTCCGTCACCGTGGGCGACTACACCCTGAGTGAGGTCATTCAGATCACCGTGACCAAGGCTCCGGGCACTCTGGTAAACAAGGACTATCCCACCCAGTTTACCTACGGCGACACGGTTCCCACCCCCAAGGCCGAGAACTTCACCTCCAATCACCCGGACGGTACTTTCAGCTACTATTGGTTGACAGGAGACGGTTCCATCAGACTGGAAACGGGTGCGAACCCGACACGTGCCGGTACCTACATGCTGGTTGCGACTTGGACAGGAGGAACCAACTACACCACAGCCAGTTTGAGCCTGGCAGTCACGATTCAAAAGGCCGCCCAGACCGCCAACATTACGGTGGTCAACGAAACCATCTCCGGCAAGGGCGACGGCGGCGTGAAGCTGCTGCCCTCCGCAGAGGGTTATGAAATCCGGGAGAAGGGCGAGACGACCTTTGAACCGATACCGGCGTCCCAGGGTCAGACCTTTGTGACGCTTGCCCCGGGAGTCTATGAAATCCGCCTGGCAGAGACGAAGAACTACCTGCCCTCCGCTACTCAGGAGGTCACCGTCCAGCCCGGCCGGAAGCTGGAAGTCACCCTGCCGGAGAATCAGAAAGGCTACACCCTGACGGCAAGCAAGACTCAGCTGGACTGGCACGAGGATGTGAAGCTGACCTTCCAACTGGATTCCGTGGGTGCGTATAAGGCCGCAGATTTTGGCATCTGGGCGGAAGCTGGAAGCGGCGAGAAAACGAAGCTGACCCTCGGCAATGATGGTGTGGTCAAACTGACTGCCCCCGAAAAGGATATCACCATCACCGTCACCGGCGTGAAGACGGACAACCGGGAACCCAAGGCCTCCATCCAGGGCAGACAGCTTACGGAAAACAGCCTGGCCTATGTCAAGTGGGAGGGCTTCCAGAAGAATCCGGCGGACGACTTTGTGAACGGCGATTTTGTGATTTCGGCAGCGGATCGTGGCTCCGGCGTGGCCAGCATCTGGTACTGCCTGTCCCAGACACCCCTGACCCTGGCGGAAATGGACACCGCTTCCTGGGTGTCGGCTCCGCTGACCGGGACGAATCAAGCCAAAGTGCCTATCACCGAGGACGGGGAGTACTACCTCTACGTCAAGGCGCTGGACAAGGCGAATAATGTGGGCTACGCCTGCACCGGCAAGTTGGTCAAGGAGAGCAATCCGCCCACCTTCTCCGGCGTGGAGAATGAGAAAACCTACTATGTGACCCAGCAGATGGAGATTCATGACGACGGTATGCCGGACTGGTATATGGCGAAAGGCTCAATCGGAGTGGTTCCGAATGGCGGAGATGAGAATCCGATCAAGCTGAAGCTGAAAAACGACGGCAGACCCTATACCATCACGGCGGGTGACCGGTGCGGCAACGAGGCCTCCATCACCGTGTACATGAAGCCCCTTACCGACCTGACCGATCGCCTGTACGGCATTCTGGAAGAATCAATTCAGAAATCCGACCGTGCCACCCTGGACGAGGTGGAAGCGACCCTCAAGGGCCTGGATGTGACCTACGCCACCGAGCCGGAGAAGAAGGAAATTAACGATGCGCTGGCTCGGATTGCGGAGCTGCGTCAGGTTCTGGATCAGGTGGCGGCGGTAGAGGCGCAGATCGATGCCCTGCCGGATTCCGTGGAGCCGTACCAGCAGACCGTGGAGGATACCCAGATCAAGCCCGCCCGGCAAGCCTACAGCGACCTGACCGACCACCAGAAGACCCTGGTGGACAGCACGAAGCTTGACAAGCTGGTTCGGCTGGAAGCCCAGCTGAACGCCTGGACGATTACCGAGGGCGACGGCCAGACCTGGTACAAGGGCAGCTGGAACCCCTTGAGTTTCACCGTCAACGGCCAGACCCGGAAATTTTCCAAAGTCCTCTTGGACGGCAAAATGCACATCACGGCGACTCCCAGTTTCCTGGCAGTCAGCGGTTCGATAGACGAACCGTTTACCCTGACGCTGAAGCCGGAGTTTTTGCAGGTCTGGATGGAGCCTGGCGAACACACACTCACGGTGATCTACGGGGAAAACAACAGCGGAACCGGCACAGTTACCTTCACCGTCGAGATACCTGCCAATTACCTGGATGTGACGAACAAACCGGAATTTGACGGCAAGACCACCGTGACCGTCGATGGGAAGGAATATCCCATTGAGGAAATGAACGGTACGCGTTATGTCAACCTGCCGGAAACCGGCGATCTGCTGACCATCTACTCCTTTAAGGACGGCACACCGACGGGCTCCTACACCAACTATCCTACGGGTATGCAGGTGTTCCGTATTACCCGTCAGGAAGGCGGCGCGAAGGCCGAGGAAATCACCGAGTTTGCGAATCTTCTGAACTACGCCGGCTGCTCCATCCGCCTTACCGGCACCAAGGGCATCCGCATGATCACCGGCATCGGCGAGAATGCGAGAACGGCCCTGACTGGTGCCCGGGGCCTGGGGGGCTACACCCTGGAAGAATACGGCACTGTGGTCATGCGGGGAGTCGGGACCCCCACCCTGGAAAACAGCAAAAGCCACAACTTCGCCTACAAAAAGGACAAGGCTGACCCGATTTTCAGCAGAGCGAACGGGATGATCCAGTATACCAACGTCCTGGTGGGCTTCAGTCTGGAGGACTGCAAGGATACGCTGACCCTGCGGCCCTATATCAAGCTGAAGGATATGACCACCGGCGAAACCGTCACCCTCTACGGCGGCTGCGTCAGCCGGTCCATCGGCTATATCGCCAAGCAGAACGAGAATACCTACAAGCCCGGCACGGCAGGCTACAAGTACATCCATGAAATCATCGATGCCGTCTACGGCAAGACGGAGCAGGGAGGAGAAACCAAATGAAAAAATATATGGCCTTGCTTCTGGCCCTGTGCCTGCTGACGGCAGGCTGCGGGAAAGGGCAGGAGGCCCCCACAACGGAGCCTCCCGCCTCCACGGCCCCCACCACGCAGGAGACAGCGCCGGAGACCACCGCCCCGGAAACCACCGCCCCCAAAACCAGGGAAGTCCAGGTCATGGGGGACCGCATCCCGGTGATCCGTCTGCTGCTGGAGGGGGGGCAGACCCTGGAAGTCACGGGCTATGAAGAAACCTTCGCCAAGGTCACGGCGGGAAAGGAACAGGGCCTTGTAGGGACGGGCTTTCTCCGCTTCCCGGATGAACCCTTTGAGCGCCGCACCGCCTATGCCCTGTGGAACGCGGGGCTCTACCCGGACTTCTCCTGCCTGGGAGAACCCCTGGAAAAGCTGGTCACCAATACCAAATTGGAGGTACTGGAGGAACTGGAAAGCTGCCTGTATGTGCAGGCAGGGGAACAGACCGGCTTCGTACCCCTGGCCCAGCAGAGCCGCTACCCCTATCAGGCCCCAGCAGACAACGGCTCCGGCAACTCCGGCGGCTCCGGCGGCTCCGGCCCCCAGGACGGCGGCGACATCACCCTGATGCACCCCGGCACCCTCCGGCTCTTGGCTGACAAGGTGAAAACCGGCGAAGCCAAGGTGAAGGTCTCCGGCGTGCCCCTGGTGCTCCGGTTCTGTGACTACGGGGACAGGGTTTCCGTCCTGGAATCCGGCACCGCCCCGGAGCTTCCGGGCTACACCGCCATCCTGGAATCTGACGGCACCACCGCCTATATTCCCACAGCCTGGCTGGCCGATGCCCAGACCTTCACCCCCTGGGAGGGGTATGCGGGCAGTAACTGCAAGCTCTACGAACACTATCTGCTCCTTGGCAAGGAGGTTAAGACTTTGTATACCAACAAGCCCCTGACGGTACTCTGGGATTCAGGGCTCACCGCCCTGGTCCAGGCAGATGGGGAGCGGTTCTACGCCGCCTCCGCCACCCTGCGCCAGACTCCGCTGGTGGTAACCCCCGCCCCGGAAAGCGGCGGCAGCAGCGGCGGCTCCTCCGGCGGCAGCAGCGACCTGTGGACACCACCGGCGCTGTAACAGCCAATAGCCCCACAGAGATTGCCTCACTAAGGTCTCAAATGGGTCAAAATAGCCTAAAAGAAGCTGTCATTGCGAGCCAGTGACCGACGTCATTGGCGTGGCAATCTCCCGGATAGAAGTAAATCCCCTCGATTTTCGGACGTAATTGTTCGAAAATCGGGGGGATTGCCACACCAGTCTGCGGACTGGTTCGCAATGACAGACATTTCTTCTGTTTGGGCACTTTGTCTTTTTGAGACAGCCCCCTTTGCTTTTTCACAGGCTGCTTTTCGTGAGACGACCCCATTCGCATCTTGTAAAATTACGGATACCGTCTGCTGTATCCGGTTATCATTGTGTTTCCAAATACATATAGTCGGAAATTTTTGCTTTCTGCTTTTGTTTTAACTGCTTGTATGGCTTTATTGGCTTTTGTTCCATAAATTAATCATCCCACAAATGCGATTGCAGGGAAAGAATGTCCGGTTGTCGGAATTTTGAAATGGTCCGTGCTGCAAAATCTTGACAGGAGCAGTGATGTTTGCTATTATAAGGACAAAGGAAAAGCCGCAGAAATGCGGCTTTTCAAAAACAACGCAGTTAGCATTCTCTAACAAGTCTCTATATATGATAGTTAGCTTATGCTAATCAAAAAGAGGAATAGTGATGAAAAGTCCAAAAACCTTTTGGGATAGAAACGCAGGACGGTACGACCGTTTCATGCGCAAGGATGCAGCGGCTTACGAGCGGCTGTACGAGCTGCTGCGCCCCGTGGTGCGGCAAAAAACCGTGCTGGAGCTGGCCACCGGCACAGGGCTGATTGCCAAACATATCGTCCGCTCTGCTGACCATATTGAAGCTACCGACGCTTCCAAAGAGATGATCGAGCAGGCGAAACAGGGCGTAAAATCTACGAAACTCTATTTTTCGGTGCAGGATATGTTCCATCTGCCCTATGCCGACCAGTCTTTCGATGTGGTGATCGTGGTCAATGCGCTGCACATTGTACCGGAACCGGAGAAAGCCCTCTCCGAAATTCGCCGGGTGCTGAAAGACGACGGCGTGTTGGTCGCGCCCACCTTTACCCACGCAGATAACGCTTTCTTCGGAAAGGTTAAAGCATTTTTTATGAAGCTGGCAGGCTTTCCGCTGCACAGCAAGTGGACAAGCCACGAATACCTGGTATTTCTCCGGGAAAACGGCTGGACGGTGCAGAAAAGCACCGTGCTGAAAGCCTCGTTCCCGCTGGCTTACGCAGAGTGCGTGAAATCGGAGGGGTGAGCCATGCAGATATTGGAACACGGGCAGGCGCAGGAGCGGACGCTGCTGTTTTTCCCCTGCACGGCAGAGCCTGTATGGGCTTTTGCCGACACGATCACGCTGCTTTCTCAGAGATGGCATGTTTTTCAGGTGGTGTATGACGGCCATCAGCCGGAGTATCCCGGGGATTTCACCTCAGTCGAGCAGACCGTGGACGAGGTGATCTCCTATTTGAAGAGCCACGGCGTTTCCCGTCTGGGTGGGGCCTATGGCTGCTCCATGGGCGGCGCCTGCCTGACCCGTATGCTGGCATTGGGGGAAATGCCCATCGACCGGGCCATCATCGACGGCGGGATCACGCCCTATCAGCTGCTCTACCCGGTGCGAAAGCTGCTGCTTTGGCGGGATATTGTGTCCTTTAAAATGGCGGCGAACAGCCGAAAAATTCTGGAAGCGGCCTTTCCGCCGGAACGGTTCACCCCCGCAGGGCACGACCCCAAAAAGGAGTACGACGCCATGGAAGCCTATCTCAAAACCTTTTCCGATCGGACGATCCGCAATGTATTCTGGTCTGCCAACAACTATGCGCTTCCGAAGCCCCCTGCGAAAATCGCTACGAAGATCACCTACTGGTACGGCGATGACGAAAAGAAGGATCGCAGGCGGGATATCCGGTTCATCAAGCGCTATTTTCCTAAGGCGCGCATCCATGGCATCCCCAAGATGGCCCATGCGGAGCTGGTGATGGTGCACCCGGAAAAATTCTGCCGGTATGCGGAAAAATTTCTGACTATGCAATCGGAGGAAAGCATAACATGAGAGAAAAAATCAAGCTCTCCGGCGTGCCGGAAACCATGCTGCAAACCCTTTACGCAAGGGCGAAAGAGAGCAGCGGCAGAGGTGCGATCCACGATGCAAAGGCGGAGGAAATCATCGAGAAGCTGGACTACGATTTTTCCCTTGCCGACAAAGATACGGCCATGCACAGCGGCGTTATCGCCCGCACCATCGTGCTCGACCGGATGACGAAGGAATGGCTTGCATCGCACCCCGGCGCGGTGGTGGTCAACATCGCCTGCGGGCTGGATACCCGGTGCTACCGGATGTCGGGTTACGCACATTGGTATAACCTCGACCTGCCGGAAACGATGGCGGTGCGGGAAAAGCTTCTGCCGGAAAGCGGCACGATTTCGCAGATTGCCATGTCCGCCATGGAAGATTGGGGCAGCGAAATCAAGGAACAGAATGTGCCGGTGCTGATCGTCATTGAGGGACTGACCATGTATCTGAACGCAAAAGATGTGCAGCAAATTTTTGCAGTGATTTCCAGCCGCTTTTCCAAAGCCACCGTATTTGTGGAAACCATGAATCCTGCGATGGTGCGGCACTTCAAGGAGAAATCCATTGACGCAAGCAACGCAAAATTCAACTGGGGAATCAAGAATGGGAAAGCACTTGCCGAACTGCTGCCGGATTTTCGGTTTGTGGAGGAACACAGCTTAACCGAGGGCATGGCGGCATTTGCGCCAGTTTACAAGCTGCTGGACAGGCTGCCCGCCGTGCGGAATATTTCCAATAAAATCATCGTTCTGGAAAAGGAGTGACGAAGGATGTCGTTTTTCGAAAACACCCGCAAGCCTGTGGGGCTTGGCGGGAAAATCATGGTCACCATGATGAATTTGGGTCACAGCCCTGTGGCGCGGTGGGGGCTTCAATTTCTGAATGCTGCACCGGATGCCAAGGTGCTGGACTGTGGCTGCGGCGGCGGGGCAAACATCAAGAGACTTCTGAAAAAATGCCCGCAGGGGATCGTGAAGGGCATCGACTATTCGCCCGTCAGCGTGGAGAAATCCAAAAAGGTCAATGAAACTGCCGTTACAAAAGGACGCTGCGACGTGTTGCAAGGCAGTGTGGCGGATATGATCTTCGCAGATGACTGGTTCGATGCGGTCACAGCTTTTGAAACCGTTTATTTCTGGCCTGATCTGCCGCAGTGCTTCCTGGAGGTTTACCGGGTGCTGAAGCCCGGCGGAACCTTTCTCATCTGCAACGAAAGCAATGGCGATTCGGACAAGGACGAGAAGTGGACGGAGATCATCGGCGGTATGACCATATACAGCGGCGATGAGCTGAAAACATTTTTGGAAAACGATGGATTCTGCAATGTTCAAATCCATAAAAACAAAATGGGCTGGCTCTGCGTGACAGGACAGAAGCGGGAAGAATAAGGAATGCTGCTGTAAGGAGGAAATACCGATGTCAAAGAAAGCCACCGAGTTTCAGAAAAAGGAAATGAGTAAAATGTACCGGGGCAAGGAGATCTTCAAGCCCCTGAACACCGGCTGGGTGGACGAGCACGTGGCCTGCGTCCGGGAATGGGTGGCCAACATCTTCTTCTACCGCAAGGGCGGCACGACCATCATGATCGATGCCGGGTATAACTACGACCGGCTGGCAGAAAAAATGGACTGGCTGGGCATTGATCCAACGTCCATCCGGCACATCCTCATCACCCATCAGGACACCGACCACGTGGGCGCGGTGGAAGCAGACGGCCCCGGTTTGTTCCGGAGCGCAAAGCTCTATATCAGCGAGATTGAAAACCGGTATCTCACCGGCGAGGTGCGGCGAAAAGTCATATATCATCTCTATAAATTGCCGCAGGTCACAATTAACAACGAAAAGGTGCTGCTGCATGACGGCGAGACTTTCGAGATTGACGGCATCAAAATTGAGTGCTTTCTCGTCCCCGGCCATACCTGGGGGCATATGGTCTATCTCATCGACGACAAATATCTCTTTACCGGCGACACTCTCTGGTTCGGTGCGGACGGCGGCTACAGCTTCATTTCCTCTCTGGCAGAAAGCAACAAACTGGCGGTAAAGTCGCTGGCGGCGCTGGAGCAGAAGCTGCAAAGCCGTAACCTGCATCCGCTGTTTCTCACCGGTCACACCGGCTGGACGGACAACTTTGAGTTCGCCTTTGCCCATAAGGACAAGCTTTGCTCACCGTTCCAAAAGCGGGTTCCTGACCCCTCCGCGCCTTACGACGCCTATGATGAATCGGACGACACGGAGGAAGCGGCGAGGGCCGGGTATCTTCAGGTTATGGGGCGATAAAGGAGGATGACTGTGCGCTATAAAATTGAAAAGAACACGGTGCAGGAGACGCTGATCATTCCACTGTATGCACGGAAAATGTGCTCCGAGCTGTACCCCAATTTGTACCGGGATGAGGCGGCGCGGCGGCTGGTAAACGCAGTCGACTATGATTTTTCCGCCTTGGAGAAAAAATCCCGCAATTTGATGCAGCGCTTCGGCTTCCTTGAGGTCGCCATGCGGCAGAACGACCTTGCTTACGAGGTGCGGGATTATCTGAAAACGCACCCCACGGCAGCAGTGGTAAACCTCGGCTGCGGGCTGGACTGCACCGGCCGCGCCTGCGACAACGGACACTGCAAAATCTACAATCTGGACTTTCCGGATGTCATCGCGGTGCGGAATCAGCTGCTTCCCGCCGGAGAGCGGGAAACGAACATCCCCTGCGACCTGAACGACACAGCGTGGTTTGAAAAAATCGACGCCTCCGGCGGCGCGGTGTTCTTTGCGTCCGGCGTGTTCTACTATTTCCTGAAAGAACAGGTGAGGATACTGGTACGGGCCATGGCAGACACCTTTCAAGGCGGCGTACTTGTGTTTGACGCCGCCAACGAAAAGGCGGTGAAACTGATGCTGAAAACATGGCTGAAGGATGCCGAGATCAAGGATGTGGGCGCATACTTTGCCGTTTCGGATGCGAAAAGCGAGATCGACGCGTGGGACAGCAGTTTGCGGGTCTCCAGCCGGGGCTATATGCTGGGCTATCACAATCTAAAAGACCCGTCGGTCAGCGGCCTTTTCCGCTTTCTTGCCCGAGTCGGTGACGGGATGATGAACATGCAGATCATAAAGACCGGATTTGGAGGGAAACGATGAAGCACCTGCACTTTGATGTGGAGACCGCCGGCTTTTACGGCGCGTACTGGGCGTGCACCGGCGGATCGGACTGCGCGGTGATCGCTATGATTGGGGATGACCCGGAGGACCGGCTTGCCCGCTCGGCTGCGAAATGGCTCTGCGGGCGGGGCGTAAATGTGCTCACCATGTCGCCTGGGAAAAAGGATTACGGCCATCATAATTATCCGCTGGAGCGTGTGGAGACGGCCATTTCGTGGCTGAAAGCCAACGGAAACCATAAAATTGGCATTGCCGGTGCATCGACTACGGGAACGCTGGCGCTGACAGCGGCTGCCATGTTCCCGGATATCACCCTGACCATTGCCATGACGCCCAGCGATTTTGTGTGGCAGGGCTTTATGCAGGGCAAAAGGGACGGCTGCAAGGAATGGCCGATCGAGGGCGAATCGCTGTTCTCCTACCGGGGCAAGCCGCTGCCCTATATGCCGTTTTGCTATCAGCATCCCGACTATTGGCACTACGTCGCCGCCGAGAGCAAGCGCACTGGCGATATGGTTAACTCCCGCAAGCTGTTTGACGACTCCGAGAAGGCTCATCCAATCGAGGCGCAGGAGTATATTCCCGTGGAAAACATCCGGGGAAAGCTGCTGCTGATCGGCGTGGAGGACGATGCGCTGTGGGATACCGCAAAGTATATCCGCCGTATGGAAAAGCGCCTTGCGGAAAAGCCGCATGAATGCGGGATTGAAACAATGGTTTATGCTCACGGCACCCACTTTGTCTTTCCGGAGGGGATGCTGAAAATCATGCTGCCGGTTGGCTCCGGTCTGTTTGTAAAGTTGGCGTTTCAGGCGGCAAAGAAATATCCCAAGGAATGCCGCCAGACCCGGATAGACATCGAGAAACGGATGAACCGGACTCTGGCAGAATGGAAAGGAGCGAAGTGAGATGCGTTGGATGGGAATGCCCATAGCCATATGGGCAGTGTTTGCGAAGTCCTTTCAAGCGCAGCTGACGGCGGTACTGGGCTATGACCCGGATACCGCACGTAAGATCACGGAAAAGGCCAAGCCGAAGTACCGTGAGATCATCGCAAAGCTGCCCGAATTTGAAAAAGGTGATCGGTTCAGCATGAACATCATTGGCTGCGCCATGCTGGGGGCGTTTGTCCTCTCCATGCCGCGCCGTCCCGATGTGGAAAGCCTTACCGACTACTATGAGAAAGCGCAGCTGACGCCGCTGATGAAATGGTTCTGCCGCCAAAGCGGCAAGTCGAAGTTCACGCCCAAGGACATTGCCGCCATGAAAGCCACCGCCGCCCGGAAGGCGGCTGACCGGAACCCCTACTCGTGGAACATGGACTTTTACGAGTATCCCGACGGCAGCGGCTACGAGGGGCGCTTTACGAAGTGCGGCATCTGCACGCTGATGCAGGAGCTGGGGCTTTATGACCTGACACCCGCCATGTGCCATTTGGACTACGCCATGAGCGAGGCGGGCGGCGTGACGAACTTTGTGCGGCAGTACACGCTGGCCTCCGGCGGCCCCTACTGCGACTGCGGATATCAAAAGAAACGAGTGTGAAAGAAAGGCAGCCAACTGCATGAGACAAACCGTTTACGGCATTCTGATCCCCTTCCTCGGCACAACGCTGGGCGCGGCCTGTGTGTTCTTTATGCGCAAGCAGCTCGGTGATGCCATACAGCGCATTTTGACCGGCTTTGCCGCCGGTGTGATGGTAGCGGCCTCTGTGTGGAGTCTGCTGATTCCTGCGATGGAACAGGCTGCATGGATGGGAAAACTGTCGTTCCTCCCTGCCTTTTCCGGATTCTGGATCGGCATTCTGTTCCTGCTGGGGCTGGATCACCTGATCCCCCATCTCCATGCAAAAAGCAATCAGGCAGAGGGGCCGAAAAGCCAGCTCAAAAAAACGACCATGATGGTGCTGGCTGTGACGCTTCACAACATCCCGGAAGGGATGGCTGTTGGTGTGGTTTACGCAGGGGTTCTCTCTGGCAGCGCACAAATCACGGCAACCGGCGCTCTGGCGCTATCTATTGGCATCGCCATTCAAAATTTTCCAGAAGGGGCGATCATCTCCCTGCCGCTCCGGGCAGAGGGTGAGAGCAAGGGACGGGCGTTTCTTGGCGGTGTGCTTTCCGGCATCGTAGAGCCGATTGGGGCCGTGCTGACCATTCTCGGCGCAGGACTGATCGTCCCGGCCCTCCCGTATTTGCTAAGTTTTGCGGCGGGCGCGATGGTCTATGTGGTGGTGGAGGAGCTGATCCCGGAAATGTCCCAAGGCAAGCATTCCAATCTTGGCACGCTGGCCTTTGCGGTGGGCTTCAGCATCATGATGGCGCTGGATGTGGCGCTGGGATAAACCAAGATGCCCCTATGCCTTCCGCCTGAAATAGAAGCTTTTCCGGAAATAACACAAGACCGCTGTCCCGCTGCCGGTTTCCCGGCGGCAGACAGCGGCCTTTTTCACTGCTTCGAAGCCTTGACACAAAAAATCCCGCCGGTTGGGCGGGATTTTTGCTTATACTCTGCGCAGTGCGTCGATGGGGTTCAGGTTTGCGGCCTTGGTGGCGGGCAGCAGGCCGAAGATCACGCCGATGAGGGTGGAGAACACCACGGCGATGATGATTGCCGGGGCACTGATGGCCACGGGAATCTGCATCAGGCCGGAAATTAACTCCGCCAGGCCAATGCCTGTGAGAACGCCGATGATACCGCCGATGCTGGTGAGCACGGCCGCTTCCGTCAGGAACTGCAATAGAATGCGCTTTTTCTTGGCGCCCAGGGCCTTTTTCAGACCGATCTCGCTGGTCCGCTCGGTGACGGACACCAGCATGATGTTCATAACGCCGATGCCGCCTACCAGCAGGGAAATACTGGCAATCCAGATCAGCTGGGTATTGGTGGATTTGCTCATGTTTTGCAGCTGCTGGGCCTGCTCCAGCATATCGGCGCTGCGGTAGTCAAAGCCCGTGTCCGTGCCGATGATCTGGCTTCCCGTCAGCAGGTCCGCCGCCTTCTTGCCCACAGAGGCCATGACGTCCGTATTCTTGACCTTGATGGCAACGCTCTGGGGCTCGTCAAACTGGTAGAGGGCGGGCCACAGGCTGTCCGGGAAGTAGATGCTGCCGGAGCCATTGTTGGCATAGAGGTAGTAGTCGTTCAGGCTGTTGATGGTGGGGGTGAACTCCTCGGCGGGGCCGATAACGCCTACCACCGTGTAGACATCCGAGCCGAATTCGATTTCCTTGCCCACAGGGTCTGCGCCGCTGAAAAGGCTCTTGGCTGCGGTGCTGTCCACCAGGGCCACCTTCCGGAATTCGGTGTAGTCCTTTTCCGTAAAGCCCCGGCCTGCCCGAATCTGCATGCCGTAGGTGCTGAAATAGTGCCGGTCTACCCCCAGTACGTTGCCGTTGAAGGGGGTGTCCAGGTAGAAGAAGCCGTCGGTATAGCTGCGGGAATAGTACAGGGAGACTTCCTCAGCGCCGTTGATGTCCTCCAAAGCCTGCCGGGTCTCCTCGGAGATGACCCTTACGGTGTCCGGCAGCGGACTCCAGCTCAGGTCGTACTGGTTGCCGTTCTGATTCAGCTGCACCGTGACCACATTGTTGCCCGCACCAATCAGGTTCTCCTTGATCTGTTCGTTGGTTCCCTTGATGGTGGAGACGATGGTGATGATGGCTGCAATGCCGATGATGATGCCCAGCATGGTGAGAATGCTGCGCAGCTTATGGCTCCAGATGCCCTCAAAGGCAAGATGAATATTCTCAAGCATATTTTCCTTGCCTCCTCAGTTCTCTTCGTACAGTGTGGAATAGTCGCCCTGCTCCGTGGGGACTCCGGGCTTGACGTTTTTGCCGTAGGGGAAGGCAATCAGGTCATCCATGGTGATGCCGGAGAGGATCTGGGTGTAGCTGCCCCAAACGCTCTTGCCGGTGACCACGTTCCGCCGCTCCAGCTTGCCGTTTTCCCCCTGCACATACACAAAGCTGGCCCCCTGCTCCGTGCGCAGGAAGGGATTGCTCAGGTAGATGCCGTCGGTGGAATCCGACAGGGAGTATTCCATATCCACATAGTATCCGGGCACCAGATTCGCATCCTCGTCCACCAGAACGGTGAAGGGATAGAAGCTGGCATTGGGGTTATTATTGCTGCTGTAATAGGTGGCAGTGGAGGGAAAGTCGCCGATGGACTGGACGGTGCCTGTGCAGGAAGTACCGTTGCGCCAATCGGAAATGGTCACCTCGCTGCCCAGCTCCAGCTTGTCCCGCTCCAGCTCGCTGATGGTGCCGGTGACGTAGTAACCGCCGCCGCCGGAGACCTTGATGATGGGGGTCTGGTTGGCCCGGGCCTCTTCTTCCGTCAGCACGGAGACCACGGTGCCGTCCACTTCGGCGTAGACATTGCCGTCGTTGGCTTCTTTCTGGGCAATGCTGTATTCCGCCTCGGCGATTTTGATCTGGTACTCCACGTCCAGAATTTTCTTCTGCTGGTCCTCCTTCATCCTGACGATCTCCTCCAGG
>UQGU01000041.1 GCA_900540635.1 uncultured Eubacteriales bacterium
ACTTGTCGGAAAAGCCCGTAAGGGGTTTTCCGACAGTCTGGGGGCGGCAAAATTGCCGCCCCTTCCTTTTGGGGCTCCCCTGGAAGGTATAGAGGATGTTGGCCGCTTGCGGCCTACAGACTCTTAATGCACAGCGGGAGCCATTGTGCAATCGGTGAAATAAAGCTTTGAATTCGCTCAAAAGTGTGATATAGTATTCTTCGAGGTGAACCATCCATGGAAAACGAAACCCAGGAAAATGGCTACGTCCCCCGCCCCGCCTGGCAGGTCTGGGCGGCACGGCTCGGGCTTGTTCTCGCCATTGCCTTTGTGATTTATCAGCTTCTGACCATTGCCGGAGGTGGGCTGTAATGCGCATTCTCGGCATTGACCCGGGCTATGGCATTACGGGCTTCGGCATTGTGGAGGCCCAGCGGGGGGCCTGCCGCCTGCTCCGCTGCGGTGCCATTACCACGCCTCCAAACACGGACTTCAACTGGCGTCTGGGGGAGATCTACAACAACATGACAGAGCTCATGCAATTGGCCCAGGCCGATGCCGTGGCCATTGAAGAGCTGTTCTTTGGCAACAATGTCACAACCGGCATTAAGGTTGCTCAGGCCCGGGGCGTCATTCTGCTGGCAGTCCAGCAGGCGGGTGTGCCTGTGTATGAGTACAAGCCCATGCAGGTCAAGCAAGCCGTGGTAGGCTACGGCAATGCCTCCAAGCATCAGGTCATGGACATGACCAAGCGCATTCTAAATCTTCCCGCCGTTCCCAAGCCCGATGACGCGGCGGATGCCGTTGCCATCGCCCTGTGCCACGCCCGTTCCAGCACCTCGCTGCTGGCCATGGCCCAGAAATAACGGAATTTTTCAAGCAAGGAGTTTTCTTAATGCTATACTACGTTTCCGGCCCGGTGACCGTACTGGAGCCCGGTCTGGCCGTCATCGACTGCGGCGGCGTGGGCTACGGCTGCCGCATCACCACCTATACCGCTGCCCAGCTGAAATTGAACACCCCCGCCAAGCTCTATGTTACGGAGTCCATCAAAGAGGACGCTTACGACATCTACGGCTTCTCCACCCGGGAGGAGCAGCGCTGCTATGAGCTGCTCACCGCCGTCAACGGTGTGGGTCCCAAAGCCGCATTGTCCATTCTCTCCTCCGGCGGCCCGCAAAACTTCACTCTTGCCGTCATGACCGGGGACGAAAAGATGCTTACCGCCGCCCAGGGTATCGGCAAAAAAATTGCCCAGCGGATCATTCTGGAATTGAAGGACAAAATCGGCGGCTCCAATATGGAGCTGGACTTCTCCGGAGGGCCTGCTGCCGCTCCCGTGCAGAAGAGCAGCAGCGTAGGCCTTGCCACAGCGGCATTGCAGGAGCTGGGCTACTCTCCTGCCGAAATTTCTCTGGCCCTCAAGGGCGCGGACCCCAATATGACCACGGAAGACCTGATCCGCCATGCCCTGCGGGCTATGGTTATGAAGGGATAACAGGAGGTAACGCAAATGAGTTTGGAATTTTCCCAGGAGGCGGAAGCCCCCCTGGTGCTGCCCACCTATACCCCCCAGGATGCGGCGGAAATCGGTCTGCGGCCCAAGCTGCTCTCCGACTATACAGGCCAGGAGAAGGCCAAGGGGAATCTCTCCGTCTACATCGAAGCCGCCCGGCGGCGCAATGAGCCCCTGGACCATGTGCTGCTCTATGGCCCTCCCGGCCTGGGCAAAACCACCCTGGCCGGCGTCATAGCCAACGAAATGGGGGCGGGTATCCGGATCACCTCCGGCCCCGCCATTGAAAAGCCCGGCGATCTTGCCGCCCTGCTGACCAATCTGAACGCCGGAGACATTCTCTTCATCGATGAGATCCACCGTCTGAACCGAGTAGTAGAGGAAATCCTCTACCCCGCTATGGAGGATTTTGCCATCGACATCATCGTCGGCAAGGGTCCCAGCGCCAATTCCATCCGGCTGGACCTGCCGAAATTCACCCTGGTTGGCGCAACCACCCGGGCCGGTCAGCTCTCCGCCCCCCTGCGGGACCGGTTCGGCGTGTCTCTGCGGCTGGAGCTCTACACGCCGGAAGAGCTGGCTGCCATTGTCACCCGGTCCGCCACCATCCTGGGGATGGCCATTGAGCCGGAGGGTGCCATGGAGATCGCCTCCCGCAGCCGGGGAACGCCCCGAATTGCCAACCGCTTTCTGCGCCGGGTCCGGGACTTTGCCCAGGTCATGGGCGACGGAACCATCACCAAGGAGGCAGCCGACCTTGCCCTGCGGCGGCTGGAGGTGGACAAGCTGGGCCTGGACGCCATTGACCGCCGGATGCTCACCGCCATCATCCAGAATTATGGCGGCGGTCCCGTTGGCCTGGAAACTCTGGCCGCCACCATCGGCGAGGAGGCCGTCACGCTGGAGGATGTGTATGAGCCCTATCTGATGCAGCTGGGCTTTCTGACCCGCACCCCCCGGGGACGCTGCGTCACGCCCCTGGCCTATGACCACCTGCACATCCCCTACCAGGGGCAGACCCAGTTCTCGATCTAAAGGTCGGATTTTAAGCCATCCTTATCCTTTTCACCAAAAACTTTGTGCAGGAATTGGAAAAAATGCATAAATCTCAAATAATTGGAGAAATATCTTTCATAAAGGATTGACAAATCCCTTTGGATTGTGTATAATCCAACAAGCGGTAAAAAAGTGCCGCGCATTTTATTCACCCTGCGTTACAACCATTTCCTGGTAGATTTTCACGGGGCAAAAAACCGAAGAGAGGTATTTCCAATGTACGAAGACAAGACTTTAGTTTGCAAAGATTGCGGCAAGGAGTTCGTGTTCACCGCCGGTGAGCAGGAGTTCTACGCAGAGCGCGGCTTCCAGAATGAGCCCCAGCGCTGCAAGGCCTGCCGTGATGCTCGCAAGAACAATGCCCGTGGCCCCCGTGAGTTCTTCACTGCTACTTGCGCACGCTGCGGCGGTGAGGCTAAGGTGCCCTTCCAGCCCAAGTCCGACCGTCCCGTGTTCTGCAGCGAGTGCTTCGCTCAGATGCGTGCCAACGGCTAATCTGTAGTCTTCCAAGAGGCAAGAGAAGTGATCCACTCCTCTTGCCTTCTTATTTTTTCAGGAGAAATCGTATCATGAACCATTTTTTCGCGCTCCTTACGCCATCCTCATTGCAGGGCAGCGAAGATAAGCGAGCTTCCCTGTTCAAGCTCTGTTTTTTCAGCACCTTTTTCTGGGGCCTGCTGGCCCACGGTGCGGCACTGGTGACCAAATTCACATTTCAGGATGAGGTTTCTTATTTGTTTGGCGTCGGCTCCACCGTCGCCTCCGGCCGCTGGTTCCTGGGTGTGTTGGGCTGGCTTGTGCGCACCGTCTTCGGCTCCCCGAATTTCAGCCTGCCGCTGCTGGGCGGCCTGATGATTCTGCTGCTTTGCTGTATTTGCAGCTTTCAGGTCCTCTCCCTGCTGAACATCCGGCAAAGGGTCGCCTGTTTTCTGGCTTGCGGTCTGGTCGTCACATTCCCCACCACGTGCAGCCTCTTCTTCTACAATTTCACCGCGCCTTATTACCTTGTCGGCATGTGTCTGACACTGGCCGGGGCCGGCCTGCTGTGCAAAAAGCGCAGTGCCGCATCCTTCTGCCTGGGCGTCCTTCTTGTGGTGCTCGGAACGGCCACGTACCAGGCCTATATCGCGGTATTTCTGTGCCTGCTGCTGATGCACTTTATCCGGGATGTTTCCCAGCGCACCGCCTGGACCTTTGCAGACCTTTGGAAAGCAGTCGTATGGTACTGCGGGGCCAGCATTGTCATGATCCTGGTATACCTGCTTTCCGTAAAGGTCTCCACGGCATTGTGCGGTCAGGCTCTGGTCAGCTATAAAGGACTGTCCAACATGGGCAGTGTCTCCGTTCTGGAACTGCTGCAGCGGGCCAAGCTGGCCGTTTACCTGTTCCTGTTTCCGAAAAAATCCAACCCCAGCGCCTACCTGCTCCCCTACCGGATGATCTGGTGCTACTATCTGTGCCTTGCCGGTCTTGCGCTGCTGGGCAGTCTGCTGGTTCTGCGCAATTTCCGGAAAGCCTTTTGGAAAGGGCTCTCTCTGCTGCTGGCCCTTGCCTGTTTTCCCCTTGCCTCCAACTTTATTTTCGTCATGTGTGACCCGGACGAGGTCTACAATCTGATGCAGGTCTCCTCCATGATGCCCTTCTTCCTGCTGCTGCTCCTTGCAGAGCTGCTTCTGCCGGAGGTGCAGGCTGCAAATTGGGGGGAGAAATGCATTCTGGCCCTGCTCGCCGTCTTCTGTATTTTCAGCCTGCGCGTCGACAATGCCACCTATGAAAAGGGCGCGCTGATGCAGGACCGCATCCAGCAGTATTTTACGGTGATGATCGCGCAGATCCGGAGCACCCCGGGCTATACCGCCTCCACCCCCGTTGCCTACGTTGGCGATCCCGCTGCCTTTGGCGACACCACCTTCCACCAGATCATCGGCTTTGCAGAGCTGCCCATCGCCCCCCTGCGCTACGACAGTACCCCCTTCAGCATCGGCAATACCTGGGAGAAATTTTTGGATCTTCGCTGCGGCTTTGCGCCGCCGAAGGCAGACCCGGAGGACTATGCTGACCTTTCCGAAGTGCAGGCCATGCCCTGCTATCCGGACTACGGTTCCATTCAACTGATCAATGGCACCGTGGTCGTAAAGCTCAAAAACTAACTTCTTCCCTTCCTGTAAGAAGCGAGGCTGTCCGTTCGGCAGCCTCGCTTTTTCAAATGCCTGGGATCTGGTTGCCCCGGGCGGCATCGCTCAATCGTCCAGTTCCAGGTCGCAGATTCGGAAAAAGGGGATCTCTCTCCCGTCTGTTAGGACCAGGCCACCCAGATAGCAGTTGATTTTCTTGAGATTTCCCGCTACGGTCTCAAAGCGGCCGCCCGCCTTGTTTTCATCCTCGTAATAGACCGTCAGACGAACCCCCGGCTGCGCATCCAGCCGCGCCTGGGCCCGGCGCAGCTGGGCATTCAGCTCCTCCAGGCTTTCCTCCGTCAGGAACACGGGGTTCTGGGTCAGCCGCGCCGTCTCTGCCAGGACTGCATCGTAGCCGGTCAGGGCTGCAAAGGGGGCAAACTGCGCCGCCCGGTCCTCCAGCGACATCCGGGCCCGCTTGGTTGGCCGGGGCCAGGGTGTATGGATGATGTCATCGTATTTTCCCATGACTGTCTCCTCATGCCTTGTGTCCGCCGATCTGGCTGTTGCGGTCCCGGGCCGTAGCCCCCTCCTCCAGATTCATACCGCGGAAAATAGCGTTCTTCCCGAATTTCTTTTTGATCTCCAGCATGGCCCGGAGTCGCGCCTGCTCTCGCTCCAGCTCCTCTTCCCGGGCCTGTTTTTCCACAGGGGCTGTGAAAAAGTCCAGCTGTTCCGTTTTCCCGGCTGCCGCCTCCGCTTCAGAAAACAGGTCCGCCGTCAGGGTGAGCCGTCGCTGCAGAAGGCGTTTGTCCACGATCGCATCGTACAGCGTCAAAAAAGCCTGGGTGATCTGTTTCTGAGAGGCGCAGGGAACAGGCAGATTGGTGGTACCGTGGGCGCTCTTAGGGATCTCCCGGCCGTAGCGGTCCTTCACCAGAGGACCCGTATAGGCAATGTCCGGCTTTTCCAGGCTCTCCCGGTCATAGCCCAGGGTCAGCGTCAGCTTCCGGGTCACCAGGCCCTTGGCCACCAGATCCATGGCCAGCTGGTCCGCCATTTCCCGGACGATGAGCCTTGCTTTCTCCCAGCCATAGGGGCAGTGCAGCACCTGGCCAGAGCTGACGCTGCGGTTTTCCGGGCGGTAGGCCTTGATCTGGGCAACGGTGCATGGCTCATAGCCCCAGGCGTGGTCGATCAGCAGCTCCGCATTGACCCCGAAGAGCTTATAAAGCCGCTCTTCCCCAAAGGGGCCGGGGTCCAGGGATATCCGGGCAATATCGCCCATGGTGAAAATGCCCTGCTTCTCCAGCTTTCTGGAAATGCCGCCGCCCACCCGCCAGAAATCCGTCAGGGGCCGGTGGTCCCACAGCTCCCGGCGGTAGGTCATCTCGTCCAGGCAGGCAATCCGCGCCCCCTGGGCATCCGGCGGGATCCGCTTGGCCATGATGTCCATGGCCACCTTGCACAGGTACAGGTTGGTCCCCACTCCCGCCGTGGCCGTGATCCCTGTCTGGTCGTAGACCTCCCGCATAAGCATTTTTGCAAAGCCCCTGGCATCCACACCATAGAGCTTCAGGTAGGCAGTGGCATCAATGAAGACCTCGTCGATGGAATAGGCGTGAATGTCCTCCGGGGCCACGTATTTCAGGTAGGTGCTGTAAATCCGGGCGCTGCACGCCATATAGTGGGCCATTCTGGGGGGCGCCACAAGATAACCCAGCTTCCAGTCCGGGTGACGCTGCAGGTCCCGGCTGTCCAGGGCCTCCCCTGCAAATTCCCGGACCCGATTCCGGTGCGCCCGCAGGGCATTCACCTCCTGCACCCGCTGCACGACCTCGAAAAGCCGCGCTCTTCCGGAAATGCCATGGGCCTTCAGCGCAGGAGATACCGCCAGACAGATGGTCTTCTCCGTCCGGGAGGGGTCCGCCACCACCAGGTGGGCCGTCATGGGATCCAGCCCCCGCTCCACGCATTCCACGGATGCATAGAAGGATTTTAAGTCGATGGCGATATACTGCCTTGGCATAAGGGCACCTCCTATTTTGCTCTTTTCTATATTATAGAACATATGTTTTCGCATGTCAATACATTGACGCTGCCCCTTTTCCCTGCTATAATGGTCAAAAAGGAAGGAGGCTATGCCATGGCCAAATATATCTGCCCCAGCTGCGGCGCTCCCTACAATGGGAAGAAGTGCCGGAACTGCGCCTACGAAAGCTTCTCGGAAGAGATCGCCCACAACCTCCACGTCCACGAGGGCGAGCCCCTGGTCATCCACGATACCACCCGCAGGCCGGTTCCCTATAAAGACCCCTTCGACTGTCCCCCGTCCCATCCGAAAAAAAAGAAAAAATCACGATCCGGCAGTCTGTCCAAGGTACTGCTGATCGTTTTCATTGCCATCTTCCTGTGCAATGTACTGCCGATCCTTTTTGCATCTGTGATCGATCATGCAGAATCCGACACACACTCCGAAACCCTTGAGGCGGTCACGCTGCCGCTGGATGGCAAGACCCTGCTGGATGACGAATCCTTCTCCATTGTCGCCCAGTGGCAGGACGGCAAGGATGACCGCACCGATATCCCCATCTACATTGTGAACCACACAGACAAAGAATATGAATTCAGCACGCAGGATGTCACGGTCAACGGCTACTGCCTGGACGATTTCTGCTCCTTCTATGCCGACGTTCCCTCCGGGGAAACCGTAAAGGGCACGCTGTACCTGAGCGATACGGGATTGGCGACTGCCAACATTGCCCAGATCCAGCAGATCGAATTTTCCATGACGGCAACGGCCTACGATCGGAAAAATCACACCAGCGAAAGCCATTCCCTGCCCACCTTTGTTCTGAGAGGGAATGCGGCCAAAGACTATGTCCAGACCGACCGCCCCGACAGCACCATGCTGTATGCAGATGATGACCTGATCCTCTCCTATGTGGGCCTCTGGGCCGAGGACTATGACGAGGATCTGGAGGACATGGAGCTGATCCTCTGTGCCGAAAACAGCAGCGAGGAAGACCTTTCCCTCTATGACGACCAGATTTTTGTGAACGGGGAGGTCAGCGGCGTCAGCCTCTGGGCCAGGGTCCCCGCCCAGTCCAAGACCCTTTTCCGGGTCTATCTCTACGGCATCGGCGTTTCCCGGCCGGAGGAAGTGGACTCCTTCATCATGGACCTGCGGGCCTATGGCGACAGCCTGGATACCCAGCTTACAGGACTCTGTGTACCGATCAACTAAATCCGATTTTCGTCAAAGCGCCCGGTGAAGCCTTTCGGCCTCACCGGGCGCTGTTTTTGCGGCCCTGCCGCCAAAAAAATGCCGCTGCGCAGCATTTTCGACTGCGCAGCGGCAAGCTTTATGTTCCGTCCCGCTGATTTCCAACGTTCAGGCGTTCTACATCGAATTCGCTTTTGGCAAGGGAATTTCCGGATGCAGAGGTGATCTCGATGACCACGTGGAATACGTCCTTCTCGGGAACGGTCAATTGGACGGAGGCCTGCATCCCATAGTGATAGGCTTTGGAGGGGAGCAGCTTATTGCCCTTCAGAAGGACCTGGCCGTCCTGATTCCGGGAGAAGGCGCTGTCCTCGCCGTAGGTCCGGCTGAAGAAGGACACCGTTCCCTCCCCCTCCGCCGGGGCCGTCACCGTGCCGCTGTAGCGAAGCTCATCGGAGACGATGCTCGTCAGCGTAGACACCAATATCTGGGATTCCGAGGACATCAGCGACTGCTGGTAGCTCTTGACCGCCAGGGACATTCCGTTCACCAGGCCGACGCTGAACAGCAGCACGATGATCACGGTGCACAGCATCTCCACCAGGGTCAGGCCGGCTTTTGCTCTGTTTTTCACGGCGTGACCTCCCCATAGCGGTAATACACATACCCGTTCTCCGACTGATAGACCGAAATGGGCGAGGTGACCGTCACTTGATTGTCGGCTTCGACGGTCAGCGTTCCCGCCGAGGCGGTTCGAGTCCGGTCGGACTTGTAGGAGATGTCCGTATCCCGCAGCTGTCGATTGATTCGGGCCGCCGCAACAATGGCGGTGCTCAAAAACAGCATGATGAAGGTCACCAGCAGGATGGACACCAGGGATTCGACCAGGGTCTCTCCCCGCTTTTGAAGCAGCTTTTTCATGGCGTCTCCTCCTCAAGCATTCCCTGGCGAAGGATCACCGCGGCATCCTTGTTCCAGGCTGCACGGTAGGTCAGCGTTTTCGTTTGATTGCTCGTGTTGGTAGTGGTATTCGGGCCAACCTCGCAATACATTTGCAGCGTCATCCGGCACAGGGCATCGCTGCCCTCCTCCGTGGAGAATTCCGCGGTGAGCAGATAGCGCCTGCTCTGGGGGTCCGGCTCCACGGTGCTCTCGTCCCGCTCTTCCTTCAGGGTCAGGGCCATTGTCACCGGAGCCAGGTCTCCGTAGTTCAGCACATAGGTCTGGGTGGGGGTAATGCCCGAAACGAAGGGCTTTGCCGAGGGCCCGGCCATGACCTGGGCCAGAAGCCGGTCCACAGTCTCGACGATGCTCTTTTGCTGCCGGTCCGTTGTGGAGCCAGGGACCTCCTGGTAAAAATTGGTCTCATTGTCAGGGTCTCCCCGATAGTAACGGATAAAGCTGCGGCTGTAGCCCTCCTGCTCCAGCAGAGAATCCCGGAGGTACTCCGCCGCAGAGCTCACCGTCAGGTAGGCCTGCTGGTTATCCCGGCGGGTCTTCAGGGAGGAGGTGGCCGTGTTGGCAGCGGAGATGATCACCGTACTGACCATCACCGCCACCAGCAGCAGCAGCAGCGCCATCAGCAGAGTGGCCCCGCTGCGGCTGTGAAGCTTTCTTTTCATTGCGCCCATAGGGCTCTCTCCTTTCCGGCCGGATTTTTATGTTTCCCCTTCGGCTCCGTCCGAGCTGTTCGGTTCCGCAGGCGGCTCCTGCTGGGGGTCCTTCCTGGGCTCCGTGGGCGGTTCCGGGGATTCCGTGGTCAGGGGCTCCGTGGGCGCGGGGACCGAGTTTCCTCCCCCGCTGGGGGGCAGGAGGACGGGGGCGTCCTCCTGGAGCTCATCGGACTGCTGGATCTGCTCCCATTCCGCCCAAACAGTTACGGTGCTGTCGTTCTCCGCCGGGAAGTCGGCGGGCCAGGGGGCCCCGGGCTGGAGGACCAGGCTTTCGCTTACGCGCCAGCCCTTAAAGTTGAAGCCTTCCTGGGTGATTCCCTGGGGCATGACATAGGTCGACTGGGTCCCATAGGTGAAGGTCTCATTGCAGGTGGGCAGCGAATCGGTGCTGCCCACGCCGTCAAAGGCGATGCGGTAGGTATTGACCTTCCAGCGGGCGCTGAGGGTCAATACCTGGCCGGGCTCGGTGGGGATGAATTCCTTGTCGCCCAGCAGGAGCTTGCCGTCAACCACCTGGGCCGTCTTGTCCGTGTCCGTTCCGTCGCTGAGATACCAGCTCACGAAATGGTAGCCCGTCCGGGTCCAGGTGGACTGCGCCAGGCCGGCCACCGGTTCTCCATAGGTCAGGTTGGTCCTGGGGATTTCGCCGCTCTCCTGCCAGCCTTCGAAATTGCCGTCGTAGGCGATGCTGTAGGAAATGGGGGTCTTGTCCGGCAGGACATTTAGGTTCCCGGTGACGTTGCCCGTCACGGTCCACAGCCAGTAGTGGCCCGTCCCGGCCTCGTCCGTGACCATCTGCCGCAGCTCGGCATTCAGGGAATTCAGCTCCTCCTCCGTGAAGGAGGCATCCTGCACCACCCGGAGTTCCTTCAGCGGGGCAGCGGTGGTCACGTCGGCATCCGGTGCGAAGAACCGGACCATATTGGGCCGCCGGTAGATCAGGTAATAGCTGCCCAGGGAATCCGTGCCGTCGTCGTTCAGGCGGCTCAGGGTCAGCTCCAGGGTCCATTGCTTGTCCGGGGCGGTGCCGTCCTTCTTCGTCAGGGTCAGCTGCCGGTACTGGGCGTTCCCGGCGGTATCCTGAATGGCCCCAACGGTGAGGACATAGTCCCCGTTTGCATAATAGGTTCCCTCTGGCAGGGCCTGGGCTTCAATGGGCTGGGCGTCGCTTTCCACGGCGATGCCGTCGGTGCTGCCCTCTTCCTGGGCCTGCGGGGTGTCTTCTCCGGCGGTCTGGAGCAGCCGGGGCGTCCATAGGGGCAGCTGGCAGCGGCTGCCGTCAATGGTCAGGTAGACGCTGTCCAGGCGGAAGTTGCTCAGGCTTGCGTAATCCACGGTGGAATAGAGGTACAGCGGCACGTCCGCAAGCTTCGGGGGCTGCTGGTCCTCGGCGGGGTCCTTGCCCTCCACCTGCCCATCCACAGGGGTATGGGGGACGCTGACCTGGCTGAAGTCCGTTCCGTCGCCCAGGCCCAGGATGATGCTGGGCTTAACGGTGACGGTGAACTGGGCCGTTGCGGTAACGCTGCTCTCAGAATTGGCATCCGGCTTATATTCCACCCGGACCACGGACTGAGGGCCGCTGAGGGTGCCCGCATGGACGCCCTCCACGGTCAGCAGGAATTTGCCCGCATTCTCCGGGTCCTCCGCCACGGACCATTTGGCCGTGCCGGTGCCCTGGATCTGGTCTCTCCAGGTGAGCAGCTCCTTGGAAGGCTCCACCAGGGTGCCCTTAGCATCCGTAAAGTACACACCGGCGGTAACGGTATCGCCCTCATAGACCTCCAGCGCGGTCTGCTCGATGACCAGCTTCAGGTCCATGGTCACGGTGACGGTCAGGTCCGCCGTGTAGGTCGTCCCGCCATAGGCATAGGACGCGCGGATGATCACGGTACCGGGGGCCTGGGCCTTTACGGTAACATCTGTGGTGTATGTGGAATCATACGCCGTCCAGGAGTCCACGATCGCCGCCGCCCTGGTCTGGTTGAGCAGCTGGGCGCCGTCCTCGGCATAATAGCTAAAGGAAATCTCCTGCGCGCTGTGCGTGACATTCGAACCCGCCGGGGGCACAAGCCGCAGCCGGAAGACCTTGGAGGCCTCATTGGGGCCAACCGCCTGGGGGGAAGCTTCCGCATTCTCCCGGGCCGTCTTGTCCGGGGTCTGGGTATTCTCCTGGGCTGCGTTAGCCGGTGCTTCCGCGTTCTCCTGGGCTGCTTCGCCCGGGACTTCCGCGTTCTCCTGCACCGGCTGGGGCGATGCTTCCGCATTCTCCTGGGCCGCCTGGGGCGATGCTTCCGTATTCTCCTGGGCTTCCTGCTGCTCCTCGGAATCCGCCCCGTCGGTCAAAGCCGCCGCGGCTGCCTTGGTCTGGGGCAGGTCCTTGAAGAGGTCAATGGTCCCCTCGTTTTCCACCCAGTACAAGCCCAGCATAGGCCAGCTGCCATAGTGGACGTTGACCGTTTCGCCGAAGGAGTTGGTCTGGGTCAGGATCGTGGGGAAAGGATAGTTCAGGCCGGTAAGGAGCTTTTCATTGCCCGGGAAGCTGTACTTGCCGTTGATGGCAAAGCCGTTTTCCTTAACCGTTACGGTTGAGAAATTCTTCTCGCCGGCATTCATCCCATTGTTTAGATAGCCTTGCAGCTTCTCGCACATTTCCGCATAGGTGAGGAAGGGATTTCGCTCGTTCTTTAATTCGACTCTGCGGTCCGTCCACCAGTCATAGGTCTTACTGCCTTCTGTTTGCGTTTGCCCAGGCTCATCAGGCGATTTGTCCCGGCTCAGATTGACATTCATGTATCTTTTCTTTTGACCAACTACATAATAGTCATCTGCATTTTTTGATGTGCTGTCCAAAGCATAACAATTGATGATCACCACATAGTCGATTTCAACCGGCTTACACTTCCACTGAAATTCGCCATTGGAGCCAATCGCATAGCTGGCTCTGATATTGCTTCCTCTGGGCGGTACTTTCACAAAGCTATAGCAATTACGCAGCGTTGTGGGATTGCTGCTCTTGCCAATCAGAGATTGCAGGTTGCCCTCATTCCGAAGGACGATACCGCCGAGGATACCGCCAATCCAAATTCTGGAGGAACCGCCCGGATTCTTGCTTGTTATATTACCGCCCGCATAGCAATCGGTAATATAGCCTCTGGCACAGCCCACCAGGCCGCCTACACGAAGGTTTTGATAATCTCCCTGGTACGTAATTTGAAGGGAAATATCCGACACAGCAGTACAGTTGGTCAGATTCATGGTGCTGGTGCCTACCAGGCCGCCAACGCATCCACCACCCCAGCCAGGGTTAATGCTCTGCTTATCGATGATCGTGTATCCGGAAACCGTACAATTGGTCAGCTGGCTGCTGGCTTTGTTCTGAGCACCTGCCAAGCCAACCAAGCCGCCTACGGAATACCAGCTTCCGGAGTCGTTATGCACAATCTGCGAACCTTCGTCTGAGTACAGGATGACATTTTGCATGGTTGCACCGGAAGTAACACCGAAAACGCCAATACACTGAGCATCCGTCTCAATGCTGATATTCTTAATGGTATAAGCCTGGCCGTCATAGCTGGAGGAGAAGAATGTAAGAATTGCCCTTGCAGCGGGTTTATCACCTGCATCGTCTCTCATACCGCCAATGGGAGTATAATTTCCGAAGCTGCTGCCATTCAGATCGTGGTTTTGCACCCAATACAGATTCAGGTTTTCACTCTGGATATCATTCTGACCATCCACATATTTACCATAGGCCAGATAGGGATAAGCGTTGTACAGACTATCATTATTACCGGAGTTTTTATAGGAAATGTACGCACTATTGGTATTGGACCAGTAGTTCCAGTTGATGTTCTGGAGCTGGGCCACAGAGCGGATCTTGTAGCTGTTTTTTTCCTCGCCCGGTTCCACATGAGAAATCGTCTTGGTAGTGGTATATCCATAGGCATTGGCAGTTTCCACGGTATCCAGGCTCATGGCATCGGCAAAGAACGGATTCAGCGTGAAGTTATACGTCAGATTGTTATAATTCAACTTCCATGTTCCGTTGGTTTTGCGGTCATAGTGCCAGGTTCTTTCCGAATAGTCATAGGCCTTTTGGCTCTTCAGATACATCTTCCCATCCTTGCTGCTCCCCGTCTGGAAGGCCTTGAAGACGTACTGGGGCATCTGGGCGTGGAGGTTTTCGGCTGCGGTGTCGTTGACGGCGCCATCGGGGATATTCCAATAGTCTCCATTATAAACGAAGCGGACGTCGGAGATATCCGGGTTCACAATGCCGTCGCCCTTCAGGAAATAGCCGTAGCCATAGGCGGTGATGATGCCGCCGTCGTCGTGGGCGGTGCAGAGGGTGTTGTCCCGGAGGACGCTGGTTCCGTCGTAGCCCACATAGCTCAGGTGGTAGCCGGGGTTGGAGCCGCCCTCCTCCAGCTCCCAATAGAAGACGCCGACGGAGCCCAGGTTCTTCTCGTGGTTGGGCCAGTTGCCCAGGTGCACGGGGGTCCCGGAGGAATCCCGGACGGCCGAGCTGTAGCTGAAGGTCTGGGTCTCGGTCTGGGGGTGCAGCAGGGTATGGGCCTGGTCCACAGCGCCAAAATCCGTAATGGCCATGGTCTGGAGCTGCTCGGCGGTGATGGCCTCACCCTCGGCATCCGTATGGCCGCTGTTGGAAATATTGAAGCTGTAGAGCTTGTTGGCATAGCTGTAGGTACCGCCGTCCAGGTAATAGCCCCGGTTCACGGTGCCGCCCTGGGGGGCGAAGCCGTAAACGGCGGTATCGCCGGAGACGGTGAAGGCCACGCCGCAATAGCAGTCCGTAACGCTGCCCCGGTTGTTGGCAACCAGACCGGCCACGTTTGCCGTGGCCCGCTTGCTCTCCACAACGGTCACGGTGCCGAAGGCATAGCTCTGGGCAACCGCGCCGGTGGGGGTATTGAAGCCGACCAGGCCGCCTACATAGCCGGTGGAGCTGTTGAAGCGCAGGGTCACCGTGGGGGTATCGGCGCTGGAGGCCTGGACGATTCCGGCATTCACGCCAACCAGGCCGCCCACATACATGGTGCTTCGGCTGTAGCCGGTGACCTGGAAGCTGTAGCCTGCGGCGGCGCAGTTGTAAACAACGCCCTCGTTATAGCCTGCCACAGCGCCCTGGCGCAGAACATCCAGGCTGCTGCTGATGGTGGTGCCGTTGACATCCCGCACACCGCTGGACGCATACTCGATGCAGCCATAGGTATTGCCGGTGCTGCCCACCAGGAGCAGGTTCTCCACATCGCCCTCGGAGCCCACATAGCCAAAGAAGCCGGTATACAGGCTCTTGGACAGGATATCCGCATTGCGCACCTGGAGGCTCTGGCCGTTGAAGGCCGCATTGAAGGGGCGTGTGTCGCTGCCGATGGGTGCAAAAGCGGTGGGCTGCTTCTTACCGTCATAGTAGGTGGTCCACTTATAATTGGCATCAAAGTCAACGGTCCGCTCCTGCAGGAAGGTATAGGTCTTGTCGGCGGTATTGGTCAGCAGGTCCGGCAGGTCGTGGCGGCCCGCGTTGACCGTATTATTCTCCGCCGAATAGTAGTCGCTGAGGCTGTACAGGTGCCGGGCATCCCGGATGGAGACGGTGCCGGGGTTGGCAGGCATCTGCTCGCTGCGGATGACCGTCTTTGCGAAATAGGGGTTGAACCAGTAGGTCCTAAAGCTCGTATCCACTCCGTAGCTATTGGCAGGCCAATAACGAAGCTCGGCTTTGCAATAGAAGCTGTTTTCCGCTCTGCCGATGCTGTCCTGTACCAGTTTGCCGTAGCTCGAATCGGTCCAGGTGGTCATTGGCAGCAGATAATACGTAATGCCGCTTTCGGAGGTTATTGTTTTCAGATTGGACGCATGATCCGTTTTTGTGTAGGTAAGCGTCTTTTCCGTGCTATTCTTATCCGTATACCGGATCTGATACTGCCAGTATCCCGTGGGCAGCTCTGCCAGCAGCAGGCCGTAGCCGTCGCCTACGATGGGCTTATCGGTGCTGAGCTTCAGGCCGGAGCCGTAGACGCCGTAGGTGCCGTCGGCATACTCTTCGAAATAGACGAAGTTCCAGCCCTCGGCGTTCTCCTCCCAGTCGCCATAGTGGGGAATGTTCTTGAGCATGGGATAGGGATAGGTGGTCAGGCCCTGGTCCAGCAGATTATAGGGGGTCGTATCGCCGCCCACCTGGAACCGGAATGCATAGGAAAGGGAATTCGCGAATTCGGCAGAGGACAGCTCCTTGGAGGTGACGCTGCCGGTGCCGGGGATATCATAGAGAACTGCGGTGCTGCTCTCCCCCAGGGCATTCCTGGTGGTGGTATACACCCTGTTCACGCTGCCATTTCCGGCGGTGGTATAGATGGAGCCACCGGCGGGGACGGTATAGCTGACGGCGGTGTAGCCATAGTGAAAGGAGCCCTCTTTCAGCGCTCCGGGCAGGATGCCCGCAGCCTGGGCGGTGGCTACCTGATAGCCCGCGGTATAGAAGCCCGTGGCATAGATGCGGCCAACGGGGGCAGCGCCAACCAGGCCGCCGGTGCGGCGGGAATTCAGGTAGCAGTCCGTATAGGCGGTTTTCACATTCAGGGTGCCCCGGACCAGGCCAACCAGGCCGCCTGCGGCATTGGCGGCCGCAACCGTGGTTGCGGAGGCACTGGAGATGACCTCCAAATCCGTGCCGGTATCCACCAGGCCGACCATGCCGCCGGCATAGGTGCCGTTGATGTAGCCCGGGACCTCTTCGGCGGTCTTATACTTGGTGACGGACAGGTCCGACAGGTAGACCCGGACGTTTTCCAGCTTCGTTTTGCCGTCCATCCAGCCGATCAGCGCACCGGCATAGCCGGTACCGGAGGCCACACGGGTATTGGACATGACCAGGTCCTTAACCTCGCCATTGTACTTGGCGAACAGGCCGCCATAGTCCGTAGTGCGGATATACATATCCTTGATGCTGAAAACGCCGCTTTCCGTGCTGTTGTCCCTGCCGCTGAAGCTGTGCAGATATTCGTTGGTAATGGGCTTGAAGCTATAGTAGCCCCCCGCGGGGTCCTTATAGGACAGGTCGTTCAGCAGAATGGCCGAGGTGACCTTGGGGTCTACGTTAGAAGTGGCGGTGTCCAGATTTTGCAGGTGCCGCCGGTAGGCGATCCGGGCGACGGTCTCGCTGCCGCCCTTTTCGTAGGCAAAGAGGCTGTTGGTATAGACGGTGTAATTCGCCTTGTCCACCCGGGAGTCATCCGCGGTGACGCTGAGGGTCACCGCAATGTTGTTGCCGGGGACCAGGTCCGGGAACTGCTGGGAAAACTTCTTGCCCGCGTCCTCCAGGCTGTCCAGGATCATGTCCGCCGTATACAGGCCGTTGCCTGCGGCGGTGGTGCTCAGCGTCCTGGTGACCTTCTTGGTAGGGTCCTTCTGGTCCGCAATGGTCACCTGGAAGGTCAGGCGGGGGGTGAAGCCGTTGCCCAGGTCCGGGCTCACGCAGCTGAACTTCGCCGTCAGCTTCTCGTTGTTCACGATCTCAATGGTGGGGTGCAGCAGATAGGTGCCGTTGATGCGGGTCAGGTCGCCGCCGTAATAGCCGATGCGGGCCCCGTCGGAGAGACGGTTGCTGCGGATGCGCATATTGTCCCGGTAGTCCTCGCTGCCGTAAAAGCTGTCGGTCAGGTAGCTGCTGCCGGTCTTCTCCTCCGAATAGAATACGGCGTACACAAGGCCCGTGTCCGCATTGTACTCAATGACCCACTGGCTGCCCCACAGGTCCCGGTCCACGGCGGTCTCCGTCAGCAGCAGTCTGGCTGCGCTGCTCTGGGTGGTCTTGTCCAGGGCCTTTACATAATAGAAAGTAGGGGCCTCCTGCTCGGCATCCTCCTGGATGTCGCAGGGGGGAATGGACAGCTTGGCAACGCCCCGGTCCGCATCCAGGGCGAAGGAATCACCGTAGCCCGCGGCCCGCAGCTCTGCCATGCGGTTCTGGGCCGCGGCATAGATGATCTCCGCCTTGGCATCCAGCTCCTTCTGCCGCAGATTCCTGCGCAGCGCCACAAAGCTCACCGTGGCCAGGCTCATCAGGATCACCAGAATGGCCACGGTCACCAGGATCTCCGTCAGGGTAAAGCCCTTGTTTTTTCTGTTCTTCGGCAAGCAATCATATACCTGCTTCATGTTCCAATCCTCCATGGGGGAAATGCTTTACTGGACGACCCGCTCGTAATAGGTGATGACCAGGGAGACGGTGATATAGTAGTCGCTGTCATCGTCCTCATCCCAGTGGATGATCTCGTTGGTGTAGTCCAGGTTTCCGTTGTTGATCTGCATGGACAGGTCCGAGATGCAGTTCACATTGTCGCTGTCGTGGAGCTCGTTGATAATGGCCCGGGCCTGGGCATAGGTGGGGGCCTGGAAGGTCAGGCTCACGGGGCGGCGGACCAGGTACTCCACATCCATGGTGCTCACGCCGCTGAAATTCAGGCTGTAGTCCAGGGACTTGTCCAGAATGCGATGGAGCTCCACCAGCAGATTGCCGGAATTGTCATAGACAGGGATGGGGGTGGGGTCGCCGCTCGCGAAGAGCTCCTCCAGCTCCGTCTCCATCTTCTTCTTCTTTTGCAGCAGGGCGGTATTGACCAGAATCTCGTCCTGTTCCGACGCCGTCATGTTCCGGTAGTTTTCAATGCTTGTATTGATGGGCTCCAGCAGGAGCTTGAAATAGCCGATGCCGATGATCAGCACTGCCAGAATCACCAGCAGGACCTTTTCCCGGGTTGTAAATGCACGATTCATTTTGCTTCCTCCTGTTCCGGCTGCAGGGCAATGGTGATGGTGAAGTCCAGGAGGGCGTTGGGGTCGTCCTTTTCCTCGGTAGAAGCCATGTTCAGGGATGCGGAGGCGACGATTTTCTCGGTTTGCAGCCGCTCAAACATGGCGGAGATCTGGCTCAGGTTCATGCCGGACATGGACACCACCATGACGCTGTCCCGCAGGGACAGGGTATTGATGCGCCCATAGGGCAGCAGCCGCGCCTCCACCAGGTCCAGCACATCCGCCCGGTCCACCCGGGCCAGGCCGTTGGTATCCCCGGAGAGCATCCAGCTGCGGGAATAGGTGCGGTAGCGCTCCTCCACATTGGGATAGTCCGCAACCGCCTGCTGCATGGCCACATACTGCACATGCACCGCATTGTAGGCCCTTTCCGCCTGGGAGAGCCTGTCCAGTTGGTCGATGACCGCGAATTTGGCCACGGCGGCGGACAGCCCGGCGATCAGCACAATGCCGACGCCCAGGGTGATCATATCCTTCTTCCGGGATTCCCGCTTGGCCAGGTTAATTCTTGTTTTGGTGGGCAGCTTCATGGCATTGGAAGCCTTGTTCGTTTTAACTGCTGTGCTCATAGCAAGTGCCTCCTTGAATTCTTACAGGCCGCAGCCCGCAGCCCGGGCAAAGAGCCAGGGCGTTTCCACATCGCCGGGGATGAGCGTGCCGATGTCCTTCAGCTCCAGGTCCGTCACCCGGGAGACGGTCTCCCGCAGGGGGGCGATGGCCGCGCCGCCGCCGCAGAGATAGACGGAGCGCAGGGACTGCTCCCGGTTGTTGTAATTATAGAAGTTCACAGCCTTCATGATCTCCACGGCCATGCGGTTGAAGAGCTCCAGGGTGCTGTCCTGGGTCAGGGCGCTTTCGTAGTCCGTCAGCAGGTGGGTGTGGGCCATATGGGGGTCAACGCCCCGCTCGGAGGCAAGCTGCTGCTCCAGATCCCACAGTCCCAGGTCCACGGCCCGGTGGGTGCGGAAGTGGCCGTCCCGGTAGATGAACATCCGGATACCCTTGTGGCCGATGTCCACAATGCACAGGTCCTCGTCCCCGGGAGCATTCTTTGCGTGGAGGGCCGCCAGGTTGCCGAAGGCCGCCTCCTCGGGCAGGGCCAGCTTCAGCTTGTAGCCCGCCCGGTAGAACATGGCCCGGTAATCCTCGACGGTCTTTTTCAAAGTAGCGCAGGCAAAAAGCCGCAGGCCGGTCGTCTCGCCGGACTCGTCCTTCTCCGTGCCCTGGACCGCATAGTCAAAGTAATAGCGGCTCTTCTCCTGGTTCAGGTAGTCCTTGAACTCGAAGGGCAGATTGTAGTTCAGCTGGGCGTCGGTCATAGGCGGTACGGTAATGTTCCGGCAGAACACCAGGCTGTCCGGCAGGATCACCGCCGCGTCCTTCTTGATGGGCCCGGAAGCGCGCAGCTTCTCTTTCAGAAAATCCGCCAGTGCGTCCATAGACAGCACCGTCCCTCCGGACACCACATTGTCCGGCAGCTCCAGCGCCACCGCCTTCTTCACGCTCCCCCCGGAAAGGGTAACAACCTTCACCTGGGATTCGCCGATATCAAATGATGTTATGTTGTTGGGCATAAAGCTACCTCCTATGATGTTACAGCAGCGCCATATACGCCTCCAGCAGGGGTTGACCGGCTAGGAGGGTTACGATGGCGGCGGCGGTGATGGCGGGGCCCCAGGGGAAGAGGGTCTGGGAATCCTTTTTGCGGTTGGCGATGAGGCCGAAGAGGATGCCCAGGATGCAGGCGAGGAACAGGCAGAGGACGTTCAGCTGCCAGCCCAGATACAGCCCGGTGACAAAGAGGAGCTTGATGTCTCCCCCGCCCATGGCCTCTACCTTGCGGAGCTTCTCATAGACCAGGACGACGAGCAGCAGGGCACCTGCCACGCAGGCTCCGCCAAGAATACTGTTAATCCATGCAGAGTTCGGTTCCTGCCCTAATAGCAGGAAGACCGGACGCAGAATTATCCCCGCAAGGATAAACCGGTCCGGAATCATATACCCCTCCAAATCCGCGAATGCGCAGCCCAGGAGCAGGCTGGCAAAGAGAATATATTCGAGGGTTTGGAGCGAAATATCATATTTCAGGAGAATCGCCGCATAGACGGCGGCAGTGGAAAGTTCCGCAACGAGATGACGAACCCCCAGCTTCTTGCCGCAATAGCGGCACTTGCCATGGGAGGCCAGGTAGCTCACCACGGGGACCAGGTCCCGGAAGGCGAGCGCATGGCCGCAGGCATCGCAATGGGAGCGGCCCTTTGCAACGGACTCGCCGTGGACGATGCGCCAGGCCCAGCAGTTCAGGAAGGAGCCCATGCAGGCGCCCAGAATCACCGCCAGGACCACACAGTATACGGTTATCACAGGGGCAGCATAGAGCATATGCAAAGACTTCCTCTCTTTTTGTTTGTGTGCATTCGGTCAGCTGCCGACACCGGCAGCGCCGCCGGCCTTCGTAATAAGGAGGCCGCCATTCAGGGAATACTGGACGTGGACACCGCATTTCCGAATTTTGGGGATACGGGGCAGGTTCCCCTGGCCCCCTTCCAGGTGGGCACTGCCAACCCAACAGTGTCCGCCTGGAAACGGGTTGAATCAGGGGGTGTGCTCCCCGTCAGCTGTATACCGGAGACGGGGAGTAGAGTGAATCACTGCAGTACGGTGAAGCCATCAGCAACACTAGCGGTGAAAGTCAGCGTGCCGTCAGCAGCATAGTTTACGTAAACAGGGGTATTTTTCTTAATAGCAGACAAGCCATCACTATTCTTAATAGTAACATCTGCAATCTTAGCATCATCGCCCAGATGAGCAAAACCTGCGACAGTCTGAACAGGATCAACCTTCTTGGAGTAGCCCTTAGCATCAGAGGTATCGCTCAGCATAGCAACAGCGCACTCAGCGTACGCAGAACGCAGATTAGCAGCATCGGTAGCCTCACGGGCCTTCTCCAAAGAGTTGGTGAACACGGGGATTGCAATGGCGACCAGGACGGCAATGATGGCGACAACGATCAGCATCTCCATCAGAGTGAAGCCCTTGTTATTATTCTTCTTCATGATAAATCAGTTCTCCTTTCTTCCTTTGCGGAAGATATTTCTATATGTAGACCGCCAGTTGGGTTGAAACCCGGCGGTGAACACCGTACTTATTTCCCAACCTTCCCCTCCGGGGAAGGGGGACCGCCGC
>UQGU01000042.1 GCA_900540635.1 uncultured Eubacteriales bacterium
GTCTTTACGTTATTCAATTTACAAGGTACAGCCGTTCGCGCTCTCGCTTGAACTTATTTATACTACCACAAGCCGTTCAACTTGTCAAGACTCTTTTTTGTCTTTTTCAAGGTTTTTCGGTTCGCAGAGCCGCTCTCAGCGCCTCACAGGAGGCGTCTCGCTGACAGCTCAGGTATGATATCACCGTTTTTTCATTTTGTCAACCCCCAATTCTTGCTTTTTGGAAGGATTTTTGATATGATAGCGAAAATGCATCATGAAAGGATGATTTTCATGGATACGCTTGCCTGTGCGCAGGTTCTCTGGGACTATCTGTGCATGAATCAGCCCCCCAAGAAAGCGGACTGCATCGTGGGCTTCGGCTGCTATAACGAGGATATTCCCCGCCGGGCCGCTCAGCTCTATCGGGATGGTTTTGCCCCCTGGGTGCTCTTTACCGGCGGACTGGGCCGAAACACCGCCCAGATGTGGACGGAAAGCGAGGCCCAACGCTTTGGTCGCATAGCCCTGTCCGAAGGCGTACCGGAAATTGCCCTGCTGCTGGAAACGGAGTCCACCAACACCGCAGAGAACATCGCTTTTACCCGCGACCTGCTGGCGCAAAAGGGCATTGCCGTGTCTTCCATCCTGGGTGTGCACAAGCCCTATATGGAGCGGCGCATCTATGCAGCCTGGAAAAACTACTGGCCCCAGATGCCCTTCTCCGTCACCTCCTACCCGCAAACCATGGAAGAATATCTGAAAGCCAATTCCGCCCGGGACCGTTCGGAACGGGCCACCATTGAAATGCTGGTAGGTGACTTTCAGCGCATGGATCTCTACGCCAAAAAGGGCTACCAAATCCATCAGGATATCCCAGACTCCGCATGGGATGCCTTTCATTCCCTTGTAGATCTTGGCTACACCGCCCAGCTTGCAAAGTAACGGAATTCCCCCGGATCTGTCGAAATCCGAGGGAATGCTTTATCTTCTATGCTCGTCCAGGAATTCACCCAGGGAGGCCATGGCAGCTGTGATCCGCTCCGGTTCCGGCAGCATGACGATGCGGAAGCGCAGATCCTCAAACCAGTCAAAGCCGTGGCCGGGGATGACCAGAATGTGCTTCTCATGGAGGAACTTCATGGCAAAGTCCTCATCGCTTTCAAAATCAAACACGCCTGTCTCCAGGCCCGGGAACAGGTAAAACGCAGCCCGGTTGGGGACCAAGGTCACGCCGGGGATTTTGCGCAGTCCCTCCACTGTGGCCTTGCTCTGCTCATAGAGCCGCCCGCCGGGAAGCATCATGGTCCGGGTGCTGTCCCGATCCTGCAAGGCCGCGGGGATGACCAGCTGGGTCAGGGTATTGCCGCACAGACGCATGGAAGCCAAGGCCGTCACGCCCTGCTCCACCTCGGCAAGCTCTGCCTTCGGGCCGGAAAATACCATCCAGCCGCAGCGGAAGCCGCAGATGATGTGAGATTTGGACAGGCCGTTAAACGTCACGCAGGGAAGGTCCGGTGCCAGCGCCGCCATGGAATAGGTAGGCGCATTTTCAAGGGTCAACCGATCGTAAATTTCGTCCGCAAGCAGCAAGAGGTGGTTCTCCCGGGCAAGCTGGGCAATGGCCAGCAGCGTCTCCTTGCTGTAGATCGCGCCGGTTGGGTTATTGGGGTTGATCACCAGAATTGCCTTGGTGCAGCCGGTGATCTTGGCGCGCATATCCTCCAAATCCGGATTCCAGGCATTTTGCGGGTCACAGCGGTAATAGACAGGCTTGCCACCGCCGAGATAGGTATTGTTGCTCCAAAGAGAATAGCAGGGAGACGGAACAAGGACCTCGTCGCCGGTGCCCACCAGGGCGGACATCAGCATAGAGACTGCCTCGCTGACACCGTTGCAAATATAGATATCCTCCGGCGTGATACCCTGAATGCCGCAGCTCTTGTGATATTCCAAAATTGTCTGCCGCGCTGCCGCCATACCCCGCACATCGCAATAGGGCACAGCCTTATCCACATTTTCCAGCAGTGCCTGCCGGACACTCTGGGGCATTTGGAAGCCGAAATTCCCCGGGTTGCCCGTGTTCAGCCGCAGCACGGGGGTACCGGCGGCCTGCATCCGCAGGGCTTCAACATACAGCGGGCCCCGAATGTCCGAATGGACATGGGTCAGTCGGTCTGATTTCAGTATCATTCTTTTCTCATCCTTCCGGTGTTGGAGAATTGCAAATTTCAGTTTATTATAGCACCGATTCACAAAAGCGCAATAAAAACTTCATTTTAAGTCCAGCCGTGTACGCAGCCAGTCCAATACATAGTACATGGTTTCATACCGGATATATGCCAGAGCGTTTTCGTCCCATAGATAGCGGATCTGCGGAGAAAACTCCTCATCCCCCGCCCAGAAAAACAGGGCCAGCTCCAGATCCTCAAACACCGGCAGCGCATAGGCAATGTCCGCGCCCTTCAGCGGTCTGCCGCCCATTTTTTCCAGCGCTGCCCGGTATTCCGCCGGGGCTCTCTGGGCAAACTCCGCCAAGACATCCCTGCTCTCCATGAGGTTCTGGTGAAACTGGAGGCCGAAGTCCGTCATATTCTTCCACACGCCGGTGATTTTGCGGTCCTCGCGGCTGTCGCAGACGAGGTCAAAAATGCTGAGCACCTCATCGAAGCTGTTTCCGTCTACCCACACGTCGCCGTCCTTGCGTTCCAAATCGCCGGTCCTGTGAGCAATTCGGTAGGGCGCCCCCAGGAAGGATGTATACAGATAATCCGAATCCATGGGCAAATGCAGCTTTTCAGCCAGAGCATTCTGGTCATAGGACAGAAAAATCTGCTTCGCGCTCTGGGCCTGGACCGCATAATTATTCCTTCGTTCCATAGAAACACCTCCTGCTTCTATGGAGAGTATAGCATAGCCGGGCAAAAATGTCGAGGGCTGGGTTCTCTTCCCATTTTAAACCTTAAAAAAATCTTCTTCCGGTTGCCTTTTCGGACAATCAGTGGTAAAATGGGAAAGAGTTTAGCGAAATGAGTTGATTTACTTGCATTATGACAATACCCAGGTAGTCATTGACCTGGATGCGATTGAAAAAAACATAGACGCAGTTCGGGAGAAAACCGGGCTGCCCATTATGGCCATCATCAAAGCCGATGCCTACGGTCACGGGGCCATTCAGGTGGCCCGGCTTCTGGAGCACAAATGCGACTTCTTCGGCGTCAGCTCCATGCTGGAAGCCATGGAGCTCCGGCGGGCGGGGCTGCAAACGCCCATCCTGATTCTGGGCTACACCCCGGTGGCCGCATACCCCACCGCCATCCGTCAGGGAATCCGCCCCTCCATCTTCCACTATGAGGATGCGCTGGCCCTATCCCAGGCCGCCCAGGACGCCGGGCTCACAGACGTGCCGTTTCACTTCGCCCTGGATACCGGCATGAGCCGCATCGGCTTCCAGGCCACTGCTGCCGCCGCAGACCAGTGCGCCCGCATTGCCGCCCTGCCCTGCATAAAAGCAGAGGGGCTCTTCACCCACTTTGCCACGGCGGACAGCGCCGATCTGACCCGGGCAAAACGCCAGGCAGAGCTTTTCTACCGCTTTGACGATATGCTCCGGCAGCGGGGAGTAGAGATTCCCATCCGCCACCTGGACAACTCCGCCGGTATCATGAACTTTGACCACCCCTGCGAGATGGTCCGGTCCGGCATTATCACCTACGGCCTCTACCCCAGCGACGAGGTGGACCCCGGCGCGCTCTCTCTGACCCCTGCCCTGTCCTGGAAGTGCCGCATCACCCACCTGAAGCTTCTGGAGGCCGGCCGGGAAATCAGCTACGGCGGCACCTATGTGACGACACACCCCACCCGTGTGGCAACCATCCCCGTTGGCTACGCCGACGGCTACCGCAGGAGCCTATCCGGAAAGTTCTATGTGCTGATTCGCGGAAAGAAAGCGCCGATTCTGGGCCGGGTCTGTATGGACCAGCTCATGGTGGATGTAACCGACATTCCGGATGTGCAGCTGGAAGACCCAGTGGTGCTGATTGGCCGCTCCGGCAACGAATGCATCACCGTGGAGCAGATTGCCGCAGCAGCGGACAGCTTCAATTATGAATTCGTCTGCGGCATCAGCCGCCGGGTTCCCCGCATCTATATGCAGGGCGGCCGGGTGGTCAACGAGGTCCGGTATCTGCTGGATACGTAAGTTCAATCATAACGGAGGTCTTTCATGTCCCGTCAACAACGTTCCCCAATAATTCAAATTCTGCTGGTACTCATCGCCGTTCTATTTGTAGCGGATGTGATCGTGATCGGGCTTTGCCTGAAAACACCCGGCAGCACAAAATCGAATCAGAAGCCCTCTGCTTCTCAGGGCAATTCCAATACACCGTCCCCCACGGATGGCACGGAAGTGCCAACGGAGGAAACACCTCAGCTGGTTTCTACTGCCACAGTGCTCTCCACCGGCGACATCCTCATGCACGGCAAGGTCATCAACTCCGGCAAGCAAGATGACAGCAGCTACAATTTCGATTCCATTTTCCAATATGTCAAATCCTATTCCCAGGCTGCGGATTTCTCCGTCGCCAACCTGGAGACCACCCTGTGCGGTACGGACAACGGCTACGCCTACGCCGGAAACCCAAAATTCAACTGCCCCGATGCCATTGTGGACAGCTTGAAGGGGGCGGGCTTTGATATGCTGCTCACCGCCAACAACCACGCAGACGACACCTCCCTTGTGGGCTACAAGCGGACGCTGAACGTCGTCCGTGAAAAGGGATTGGACACCCTCGGGACCTATCTCTCCGCCGATGAACAGAAATGGACCATTGAAGAGGTCAACGGCATCAAGATCGGCATGGTGTGCTACACCTATTCCGATGGTTTCAGTCAAAACGGCTATCCCCTGCTGAATTACAACGAAGTAGGCGAAAACGGCATTCTGAACTACTTTACCTATGACAAGCTTCCGGAATTCTACACCCAGCTCCAGGGCTATCTGGATGAGATGAAATCCGCCGGGGCCGAGGCCACGGTCGTCTACCTTCACTGGGGTGAAGAATACAAATGGAAAACCGGTGAGGGCCCCAACGCCAACCAGACTGCCATGGCTCAAAAGCTCTGCGACATGGGTGTGGATGTGATCGTCGGCGGTCACCCCCATGTGGTGCAGCCCGTAGACCTGCTGCAAAGCGGCACGGATGCCGAACACAAAACCATTGTCCTCTACTCCATGGGCAACGCCGTTTCCAACCAGCGCAAGGAGGAAATGCAGCAGAGCGAACCCACCGGCCATACCGAAGACGGCGTGCTCTTCTGCGTTACCTTTGCCAAATACTCCGACGGCAGCGTGTGCGTAGACAGCGCGGAGCTGATCCCCACCTGGGTGAATATGCACGCCAATTCCGGCACCACGGAGTACAACATTCTGCCCCTGGAAGAATCCACCGCAGCCCAATGGCAGGCCCAATTCGGTTTGACGGATACCCAGCTGGCAAACGCCAAGGCGTCCTTTGACCGAACCCAGGCGCTGACCCTGACGGGCATGGAAAAGGTGCAGAGCTACCTGGCCCAGCAGAAGCAGCCTCAAGAAAATCTCCCCCTGGACAATGCCGCATAACAAAGGAGAAGACAAATGCCAAAACGACTGAAAAATACCCGGGGCTCTGCCCTGGTTGCTGTGCTCATCATCCTCATTGCGGTGCTGCTGATTGCCAATGCAGCCGTGATCTACCTGCATCTTCAGACTTCAAGCAGCACCGGCCCCGCCGTGCAGCCCACGGAAGCCACCACAGAAGCCACCGTCCCCACCACAGAGGAAACCGAGCCCCCTACCACCACCATGCCGGAGCCGGAGCATGTGGTCTCCACAGCCACCATTCTCTCCACCGGCGATCTGGTCATGCACAAGCCCGTCTTCGATACGGGTCTGCAAAAGGACGGCAGCTATAACTTCGACAGCATCTTCAAATATGCTGCCGACTATGTAACCGCTGCGGACTTCGCCGTAGTCAACCTGGAAACCACCTTCGCGGGTACGGACAACGGCTACAGCTATTCGGGCTACCCCCACTTCAACTGCCCCGATGCCCTGGCGGACGCCACAAAGAACGCCGGCTTTGATATGCTGCTCACTGCCAACAATCACAGCTACGACACCACCCTGGTGGGCTATAAGCGCACCCTGGAAGTGGTCCGGGCTACAGGGCAGCAGACCCTGGGCACCTACCTCTCCCCCGACGAGCAGAAATGGACCATTGAGGATATCAACGGTATCAAAGTGGGTATGCTCTGCTACACCTACGCCACCGGCGTAGATGCCAAGGGCGCTCCCCAGCTCAATGGCAATGCGCCCATTGCAGAGGCCGGAATCTGCAACTACTTCACCTATGAGAATCTGCCCGCCTTCTACAGTGAAGTGGAGGGCTATCTGGACGAGATGAAAGCCGCCGGGGCCGAAGCCACGATGATCTATATGCACTGGGGTGTGGAATACGTCACCTATGCCCGAGAGCAGGAGCAGGCCATTGCCCAGCAGCTTTGCGATATGGGGATTGACGTCATCGTCGGCGGTCATCCCCACGTCGTTGAGCCTGTGGACCTGCTGCAAAGCACCGTTGACCCGGAGCACAAGACGGTCATTCTCTATTCCATGGGCAATGCGGTTTCCAACCAGCGTCTGGGCAACATCAGCTATGTGTCCACCCCCCACACCGAGGACGGCGTGCTGTTCAGCGTCACCTTCTCCAAATACTCCGATGATACCGTATACCTGGAAGGGGTCGACCTGATTCCCACCTGGGTAAACCTGAATTCCAACGACGGCTCCCGGCAGTATAACATCGTCCCCCTGGTTGACGACATCCGGGACCAGTGGATGGAAAAATTCAACATGACGGAAAACCAGTTCAATTCCGCCCAGCGCTCCTATGACCGGACGGAGGAGATCGTAGGCGAGGGGCTCGCCAAGGCCCAGGCGTATCTCGCCGGCGCCAAGCAGACCCGCGAGGAGAACTATCTGCTGGCAGTCCAGAATCCCGGTTAAAACCATTCAGTGCCCAAACAGGCCGTGTCTGAAATTCAGGCACGGCCTGTTTCTTCGACATTTTTCGTGCCTTTTCGATTTTATCATTGAAATATTGACAAATGAGCGCATACGTTGTACAATAAGTTGCATAAAGCAGCAATCGGGCTCAAGGAGGTTCGCTGAAATGATTCTGACCCATCCGGAGCAATATATGTCCACCAGGGAGGCTGCGTTCCTCTGGGGCTACCCCCAGAATACCGTCAGCCGCTGGTGTCAAACCGGCAAAATTCCAGGTGCGGAACAGGTTGCTCCCTATAGTCCCTGGCTCATCCCGCGCAATGCCCCCTGCCCCAGTCCCAAAAAAGGCAAATAAAAACGCTCCCACGAGAGATCTTCACCCTTTCGTGGGAACGTTTTTTCTATAAAGCGAACTCAATCGCCAAGAGTCTGGATCCAGCTGCCCTTTTTCAGCATGGCAAAACCCAGGACGCACTTCAATGCCTCCGGCAGCTGGCACAATGCAAACAGCGGCAGAATGGAAAGCGATGTGAAGCGGCTCAGGGAGAACGCCAGTGTTACGCTGCACACCCACATAAACACGCTGTCAAACAAGAATGTGATAAAGGTCTTTCCGCCGGAACGCAGGGTAAAGTAGGTAGCGTTGGCAAAGGACTGGAAGGGCATCACCATGGCGCTGATGAGAATCAGGTTCTGCGCCAGATGCCGCACTGCCTCCGTGGTATTGTAAATCGCCGGGAACAGGCCGGACCCAAGGGCCATGAGCAGCCCGAAGCAGAGGCCGGAGGTCACGGAGAAGGCAATGAGCTTCCGGTTGGTATCCCGGACCTTCTCCTCGCTGTGCCGCGCCCCCAGCATCTGGCCCATGAGAATGCCCACGCTGACACCCAGGGACTGATAGACCACACCGGCCAGATTCCCCAAGGTGGAAGAAATATTCATAGCGGGCACCACATCCAGGCCGCAGGTGGAATAGCACTGGTTCATGGTAACCACCCCCAGGGACCACAGCAGCTCATTGGCAAGCAGGGGCATCCCGGTGACGATGATGTTTTTCAACAGCGGCCTGGGGATCGCCATGGAGGCATAGGCCCCGCGAATGAAGGGGTGCTTTCCCCCATTGCGGTGGGTCCAACCGGCAACCAGCAGCAGCTCCACATACCGGGAGATCACCGTCGCCAGTGCCGCACCGCGGACGCCCATAGCAGTTGCTCCGAAATGCCCGAAAATGAACACATAGTTCAGCACCAGATTGACGGCCACCGCAGCCACACCTGCCGCCATGGGGACAAAGGTCTCGCCGCTTTCCTTCAGCGTACTGGCATAGGCATTGCAGACGGCAAAGGGCAGCAGGCCCCAGAGCATCACCGTCAGGTACTCCCTGCCATAAATCAGGACGGATGCAGCATCCGCAGCGTCTCCCTCACCGGTGAGATAAAGCCCGATCAGGCTGTCCCCGCATAGGAAGAACAGCACCCCCGCGCCCAGAGACAGGGCGGCGCAGATCAGAAATTTGAACCGGAAGGTATGCCGGACGCCCTCGGCATCTTCTCTGCCATGGAACTGGGCCGTAAAAATTCCGGCACCGGAGCTGGCACCGAAAATGCACAGGTTGAATACAAAAATCAGCTGGTTCACAATGGAAACGCCGCTCATGGGCAGGGTCCCCACCTGTCCTACCATGATATTGTCCAGCAGGGATACAAAATTTGTAATGCCGTTCTGGATGATGATCGGCACGGCGATCTGGAACACGCGCTTGTAAAAGGCCCGATCGCCAATATATCTTTTCAGCATAAAATCTCCTTGAAATAGAGTGAAAAAGCCGCTGCGGCCGGGTCTCCCCATTCCCGCAGCGGCGAATATTTTTTGGCCTTACAGCTTCTCTCCGGCCAGATACACCTGCATGGCGGAGTAATCCGGAGCGCAGACCAGGAAGTCCGCAGCCTTGCCCTCTTCGATGGTGCCCACTTCCTTTTCCGCACCGATGGCGCAGGCGGGGTTATAGGTAGCGGCGCGGACAGCGTCTTCTTCCTTCACACCCCAGAAGATGACATTCGTCAGGCAGGTCCACATATTGGTGGCAGAGCAGGCAATGGTGCCGTCCGCCAGCTTGGCAACGCCGTCCCGCAGCCAGCAGTCCTGGCCGCCCAGCTGGAACTGGGTGCCCTCCGGCATACCGGCGCAGCGGCCGGAGTCAGAAATCAGGCACATCCGCTCGCCGCCAAACATGGAGAAGGCCAGACGTACAGAGGCGGGGTGCACATGGTAGCCGTCGCAGATCAGCTCTGCCCGAACGCCCGGAGTCTCCACAGCGGCGGGAATCACGCCGGGAGCCCGGTGAGAAATGGCGGGCATGGCATTGTACAGGTGGGTCAAATGCCGGGCACCGGCATCGAACACCGCCCGGGCATGGTCATAGTCGGAATCCGTATGGGCAACGGAGACGGTGCAGAGCTTGGAGGCTTGCTCGGTGAATTCCTTTGCACCGGGGAGCTCAGGAGCCACGTCCACGATCTTCACCAGGCCGTCGCAGCCCTCCCACAGCTTCCGGAAGCCCTCAAAATCCGGGTCCTTCAAATAGTCCGGGTTCTGGGCGCCGCGCTTCTTATAGGAAAAGTAGGGTCCCTCCATCTGAATGCCCCGCAGGACGCTCAGGCCCTTAGGCTGTTCCTTTTTCAGCTGAACAGCCGTGGCAAAGGCCTTCTCCAACACATCATAGGGCAGGGTCATGGAGGCAGGTGCGAAGGAGGTCACGCCGTGCTGGGCATAGAAGGCTGCCATTTTTTTCAGGCCCTCATAGTCGCCGTCGGAAAAGTCCGCGCCGGAGTTGCCGTGGCTGTGAATTTCCACCAGGCCGGGGATCACCGTAGCGCCCTGGAGGTCTACCGCGTCAGAAGGGACATTCTCCGGAAGAACCGCGCCAAACTTTCCGTCCTTCACTTCGAAAGCGCCGGTACGGAACTGGAAATCCGGGCAAAAAATCCGTGCATTTTTGTAAAACATGAGCATTTACTCCTCTCTCAGCAATTCATTTTGATAAAACAATAGTATCATGTTTGGCCCGGGAAAGCAATTCCATTTTCAATTCTTTTCTAACCATTTTCTCCTGTTCTCGCCAGCAGTGCGCCGCCGTTTTGGCGCAGCCAGTGCCGGCAGACCCGGTAGTCCGGCAGGACCTTTTCCACCTCCTGCCAGAAAGCGGCGGAATGGTCCATATGAAGCCTGTGGGCCAGCTCGTGAACCACAACGTAATCCAGCACCTCCCTGGGTGCCAGGGCCAGGAGGCAGTTAAAGTTCAGATTTCCTGCGCTGGAGCAGCTGCCCCAGCGGCTTTTCTGGCAGCGGACGGTCACCCGGCCATAGTTCACGCCCATCTGGGGGGCAAACCTGCGCAGACTCTCATAAATCGGCTCTCGGGCCAATTCCTTCAGGGTTTCCAGCTGCTCTGCGCCGATGGCATGGAGCGCCCCCTGCTGCCGATCCCGGAGGACCTGGGCCCGATGCGTGGCAATCCAGTCCGCCTTCTCCTCCAGAAACCGGTCAATTTCCCGCCGGGGCATTCCAATGGGTGCACGGATGTCCAGGCTGCCGTCCGGAGCGATCCGCAAAGACAAACGCTTCCGGCGGGAGTACGTGATCTTTCCGTCCATTAAAACCGCGCCTCCAGCGCTCTGGCGCCCCGGTCCAGCAGCGTTTCCCAGCCGGAGCCAAGGCACTCTTTCAAAAGTGCGTATTCCGTCAGACTCCCATGGGGCACGGCCCATGCCCCCGCATCGGTACCCGGGGCAATGAGGCCCCCCATAGAGGCGTACAGTGCCACATTTTCCATGGCGCTTGCCAGGATTCTCTCCACATCCGGCTCCGAAAACCGGCCTTTCCCCCGCAGATTTCCAATGGCCGACAGGGTAGGCACCCAGATGACCCCATTGTCGGCACAGGCCTGCAAAGCATCCCTATTCAGGTAGGCCCCGTGCTCGACGGTGTCCACCCCCGCTTCCGCAGCCGTCCGGACGGTTTCGGCCCCATTGGCATGGGCCATAACGGACATTCCTCTGGCCTTGGCAGCGGAGATGAGCTGCCGAATCTCTCCGGGGTCCATACCCGGCTCCGACAGAACACCAAACCGGTCAAAGTCCATAATGCCGGAGATCATGATTTTCACAAAATCTGCCCCTGCGCTTCTCTGCTTTTCCACAAGGGCTGTGAATTCTTTCCGGTCCGCATATTTCTCCCCGATAAAGGCCCCGTAATGTCCCGCCTTGCACAGCGGCGCACCGGGGGAAACATAGCGGATGCCGTACTCCGGGGCAATGCGTTTGGCCAGCAGTCCCACGCCCCATCGGTCTCCGCCGTCCCGGAGATAGGAAAAACCCAGGCGGGCATAGGTTTCCAGGGTCTTCCGAACGAATGCTTCATCCGGCGCAGCCCTGTGCCGGGCAATGGCCTCCCGCCAGTTTTCGCCGTCCAGGACCATATGAATATGACAGTCACACCGCATACTGATTTTCCTTTCGAAAAACCCCCTCCGGTTTTCCGGAGGGGGTTTGGTTCATTTCAAGGGGAAGGGGATCAGATAGCGCCCTTCTTCTTGTTGATAACAATCACTGCACCGAAGCCAACCACTGCTACGGCCAGGACTGCTGCTGCAACACCCAGCTTGGCGGAATCGCCGGTCTTGGGGTTGGAGGGGTCAGTGGTCTTGGTGGTGACACCGTTGACCATGACGTAGACATAACGAGCGTTCTGAGAATCCGTGCCGATCTGGAGCTTGGTGTTGGTAGTGGTATTGTTCACGTTGCGAACATACTGGCTCCACTCGGACTCATTGAACAGGTAGCTGACGGAGGACAGCTTCAGGGAGTTATTCTTGGTAGCGCTGCGGATGGTATCCAGCAGGGTGTCGCGGTAGATGACGCCGTCCTGCAGCTTGTGCGTGATATCAACCTGAGCGTACTTGGAGGTGCGGTTGCCGTTGACATAGATCTCCAGGTAAACCTTGCCGGTCTCGCCTGCGAAGTGAGGCACTGCATCCACATAGTCAGCAGTCCAGTCGTAGGTGGTAGTGGTGTAGATTCTGGAGCCCCAAACGGTCCAGTATTCAACAGCCTTGCCGTTGACCTCGGTGGGCAGCTCGCCAATGGCCTTGCCGGAGTAAACAGTCAGGGTCTTGTAAATCTTGCCCAGGGTGGAATCGGTGTAGAAGCGGATCTGACGGTCAGCAGCCTTCCACTGAATGGTAACCTTGGTATCAGTATCAAGAATCTTGCCGCTGTCGGTCTTGGTGTTGACGTTCACGAAACGGGTAGTGCCGTTGTTGGACTCAATCTTCAGGCTCTCGGGAGTACGGCCGTCCTGTGCAGCAGGATTGAAGGCAGCGTAGTCAGAATAGTACTTGCCAACCTCAACGGTCTGAGTAGTGGTGCTGTTGCCGCTGACCAGAGTAATGCTGACAGTCTTGGCGGTAGGTGTGGTGTTCTTCTTATCCGCCATGGCGATGGTAATGGTGGTGCCGTTGTGGTCGAAGGACTTGGTGTTGTAGTCTGCGTAAGTATAGGCCAGGTTCAGTGCATTCAGCACAGACTGAGGATCGCTGACATTCACAGTGGAGCCTTCCTTCACGACCAGGCTGACATTGGAGGCAACAGCCTTACCGTCAACAGTCACGGTAACAGTGTAAGTAGTAGAGGGCACCTCGTAGCCGCAGACAGTGCACTTGCCGTCAGCACCAAATTTGTGGGCCTCGGTCTTGGTGGGCTGGTCGCAGCCTTCATTGGCGCACTTCAAAGTGTGGCCGTTTGCATCGCCCACATTGCCGTCCCACTTGTAGTCGTGGACGTGAGCAGCTACAACTTCCTTCAGGGTGACGGTCAGCGTCTTCGCATCTGCATTGAAGAGGCCGCTAACAACGGAATACTTAGAAGTATCAACCGTAATGCTGGGGTTGCCATACAGGAAAGCGTTTGTCAGGTGGGTTACGTCCGTTGTATCAAAGCCCTGAGCCAACGTTGTGGTTGTCTCATAGCCTGCGACGGGATTGCCATTTTCCAGTACAGCGGAAACCTTGACTCCCTCCACTTTCTCCGCCAGGGTCTCAGCGAACGCCGCGAAGGGCATTGCAGCGACCAGCATGACTGCTACCAGCAGCAGGCTGAGAAGCTTTTTGCTCAGTGTCTTCATTTTGTTTTCCTCCTAAAAGAAATTATGGATTGGATCGCCGGTACACACCAGCGGTTGGTGAAAGTCCCCAGCCGTATGGTGGTTGGCTCCGGGTGCTTTCGTTTGTAGCTGTATTATATACCGGAATTCCCGATTCGTCAAGAGGGAAATTACAAAAAATTACAAAAATAATTACAAGCAAGTTACGGTCTCTGTTTTTTTCTGTTTCCATTGGCCGCAAACCCCGCTTTTTTCAAGGAAATGCAGCAAAACCGCGTAACTTTTCGCATCAGGCTGTCATTTTGGTTACAAAATGGTTGTAACCGCTTTGCGTAAAAAAAGCCTCCCCTGAAAGGGGAGGTGGCCCGGAGGGCCGGAGGGGTTCTGGCACGGCTATTGCCCAGCATTACAACAGGCAAATTACTAAATTTTGAATTTATATGGACTGATATTCCGCTTCCAGCAGGCGCTTTTCAGGTGAAAAGCCAGAACCCCTCAGTCTCGGCTAACGCCGAGCCAGCTCCCCTTTCAGGGGAGCCTTACTCTCAATGCTTCCCAATCAGATGGTGCTTCTTCTTCTCTATCTTCTCAGGTTCTGCCTCAACAACTACCGTCTTTCTCGGGGACAGCAGCAGGCCCAGAGAAAGACCCGTCATAGCGCACAGGGCGCCGCCCAGGAACAGCTCCCGCTTGCGGACAATAAACACGCCATCCAGGCTATTCCAGAACTTTTTGATTTCTTCCATAATTTGTGCCTCCTTATGTTGATCGTACATTCAGTATATCAGCGCACTTTTCAAAAGTCAACGAAGGTTGTGTAAACAAATTTTCCTCAGAAATAATCCCCGATCCAGAGCTTTTTCCGATAGAAAACCCCTTCCAGCGCCTGGTTTTCCCGGTGGAGCGTCACATCCGGCATCCATTGCAGTGCGTCGCCCCAGTCTGAGGTGCCGCAGATCAGGGCGGAGAAGGCATTGATGCCCAAGGTCACATCCGCCTTTTCCCCGGTCTTTTCCACCCGGACCGCCTTGCCATTTTCGAAGGTCACGTCAAAAACGCCGTTGTTCTCCGGGATCTGTCCATCCAGCAGCTCCAGGCAAACCCTGCCGGAGCCGCGATAGGCCGCTTTCTCCAGCACCCGGCGGGCATTCACAGCCCGCACCATGCCGCTGGGCGCCGTACTCCAGCAGGCCGCCCCCATGGACCATTCGGGCAGCAGATAGCCCATGGCGCTGTCCTCCGGAAGGTAAAATTTCAGGAAGCGATGGTCCGCAGAAAAGCCCTTGAACAGATTCATCAGGCCGTCAAAGCCCCTCCGGTTGCGGAAGCAGAACCGGCTGCACACCAGATTCCGGCCGTCGGTCTGGTTTTCCAGATGGAACTGGGTATAGGCCAAGGGCTTTCGGTCGGTATCAAAGCATACGTAGAGGAAATTCTGTTTGCCCGCCGGATCCGCCTTGACGACCCAACCATAGTCCTTTTCCGGATGGCACACAGCCATATTGTAGGTCTGCTCCCAGACCAGGTCCAGCTCTCGGATGGGTCCCCGCAAATCGCTGCCCAGCTCTGCCAGGACACTCACGGTCTCCGCCTTCCGGGGCGACAGCAGCCCCAGGTCCACCGAGACAAAGCTGCGATTCACGCAATTCTCGTAGCCAAATTTCCGGTAATAGGCCGTGGAAAAGGGATAGAGATAAGAAAAGTCGTAGCCGTTTTCATACATATCCGCCAGGGCCGCCTGGAAGATCCCACGGATGCCGCCCTTTCTGCGGTGGCTGGGCAAAGTTGCCACGCCGCCGATTCCGCCCATTTTCACTTGATTCCCATCAAAAAATTGGGTAAAATCCGTCACGGCAAAGGTGCTGAACATGGTGTCCTCTTCAAAGGCTCCCCAGTTGGTCACCCCCGGCTCCTCTCCGGGGCCGTTCTCCATGGGCTGCTCAAAGGCAATGGCAAACAGGGTGTTTACCCGTTTTCCTTCCTCAGGTCTCGTCTTGCGAATGATCATCGTTTTCCTCCTCCAAATACGGGGCAAATACTCTTTTCAGAAGCAGACAGTTGCAGTAGGCCGCTGCGGAGAACCAGATAATCAGCCAGGCAAAGCCCGCCTTCAGGAAGGTCAGCAGATCCACGGCCAACAGCACAAAGGGAAACAGATTGATGGCTCCTATTATAATGGACCTGGGCAGATAGCCAAGGCTCAACAGGACAGCATTTTTCAGCGTGGTGGCCGTCCTGTTCTCAAAGCGGCTGAGCAGTGGGAAGACATAGCTGGCCACCAGCACCACCACGATAAACAGGACTGCAAAGGGTACGAAAAGACAGTGCATCCACCCGGCCATGAAACAGGAGATCACCGCAGCGCCGCCGGTTCCCATCAGCCACAGCAGCAGCAGGAGAAACAGCGACGTAGCCTGGCGAAAGTTTTCCTTGAAGGCCGCGAAGTAATCCCGGAAGGTGCTGCCTTCCCGGTCCGTCCCCAGACGGAAGCACACGGAGTACAGCGCCGTCAGGGACGCACCAATGGTGAAGATGGGGATGGATGTGAGCAAAAACAGCAGGTTCAAAATCATAAGGTCCGCCAAGCGGTTCAAATACCGCATAAACCGGGAATCCGGTGTAAAAAGTCCATTCATTCTGTCTGATTCTCCTTATTTTCTTTTTGTGCGGGAGGCATACAGCTCTCCCGGATGATGAGCTCCGGGTCATAGCGCAGAAGCACATTTTCCCGGCCGCCCTCCATGGCGGACAGCAGGGCCTTGATGACGAACTGCCCGAAGAGCGCATTGTGCTGGTCCACACTGGTGAGCCTGGGGACCATGTATTCCGCCGTGAAAAACTGGTCGCAGCTGATAACGGATACATCCCGTGGGATCTCCAGCCCCGCATCCGCCAGCGCCCGATAAACGCCTACAGCCACATTGTCATTCATGGCCAGGATCGCCGTAAAATCCGTTCCCCGGGACAGCAGCCGGTTTGCCGCCGCAAAGCCGTCCGGCGCATAATAGTCGGACAGGGCCACCAGCTCCTCGTCCTCGGGCAGGCCCAGCACCGCCAGCGCCTGCCGGTAGGCAGCCAGCCGCTCCAAGGTGATGTCCACGCCGTCCTCGCCGCCTACAAAGGCAATCCGCTTATGGCCCAGATCGGACAGATAGCTGACACTGGCAAAGACCCCTCTCCCCCGCTCCCGCTGGAGGAAGCGGCAGTTGATTCCGGGAATGGGATTGCCCAGCACCACCACAGGCAGCGTATCCGCCAGCTCCCGCAGGGCTGCCCGGTAGCTCTCGCTGGGCGCATTCAGGTCCGCCTGGCCGCCTACGATCAGCACACCGTCCACCCGCTTGTCCACCATGGTGCGGAAATAGTCCGTCTCCCGCTTTGTCCTCTCCCCGGCCCGGTTTGCGGAAAAGGCCGTATTGCACAGCAGCAGAGAGTATCCCGCCGCCTGGGCCGCAGCCTCGAACTCCGTGAACATGGAGGAAAAATAGGGGTTTGTTATGTCCGGGATCAGGACACCCAGGGTCATGCTCTGCCGGTTCACCAGTCCCCTGGCCAGGGCATTGGGGCTGTAGTGATGGCGGGCCATTGTCTCCTGAATGCGCCTGCGCTTCTCCTCTGAGACGGGAGTCGTGCCGTTGAGCACCCGGGACACCGTGGCCACGGAGACGCCGCATTCCTTCGCGATCTGCACAATGGTCACATTTTTCCCCATGGGCACCCCTCCTTTGATTTCTCTCAAAGTATAATCCAGCATGAAAAATGTTTCAAGTCCTTTTTCGGCGATGGATAAAAATACGGGTTTTCCCACAAATCAGGGAGACACGAATTATATAGTTTGACCACTTGAAATGAAAACGTTTTCATAATACGATGGTAACAAATTCAGAGCCAGCCCAATGAAACCGAAAGGAGCCATGTTATGAACCCTCAATTTCTCCGCGAGCTGGAGGACAGCCTCTATCTGCACCGTCCCCTTCCCCTGCACCGGGAGCAGAGCCTGGAAGCCTCTTTCCCGGCCAAACGCGTCCTGGACAGGCAGAGCATCTGGACCCGGGACTGCCAGAGCATTGTCCCCTCTGCCGAAGGGACGGCCACACTGCAGCGGCAGAGTACCACACTGACCATGACAGCCCCTCTGCGTGCCTCCGTCTGGCCCGGCGGAACGGAATCCGATGGCGACTATGAAAACTTCGGCACCGCCCAGATGGTCTTTTCCTTCCCCCTGCGCAGCTGGGAAAAATTCAACCGTCTGTGCTTTCAGGTCCGGCCCCATATCCGGGGTGCCCGGGTGCTGCACCTGAATGTCTCCATTGAGAATCAGGGCAAGATTCCCGTGCCCGATGAATACTTCCGGGAGGGTGCTACGGTATTTGACCTGGAAAATGGGGTCTGGCAGGACTGCATCTGGGAATTCCAGTCCATGCCCCGGGATGCCGTTACCAAGCTGCGGTTTTACGTCTTCTGCAGCGGTCACGACCTGTGCGCCGGAGACAGCCTGGAATACGTCTTCCGGGACATCGTTCTGGAGCAGGTAGAGCGCCCGGAGCACGAGCACGGCTGGGAGCACCCAGCCCCCTGCATCCACCCCTCCACCGTGGGCTACTGGCCCCAGGGCCGCAAGACCGCCGTGGGCACTGTGAAAGCGGATACATTTTCGCTGGTGGATGCCGAAACGGGCAAAGCTGTTTTCTCCGCCCCGGTACGCCGGGAGAAGAACCAGAGAGGCAGCTTCAGCGTGCTGGATTTTTCCGACTTCACCACCCCGGGCAATTACTATCTCCAGGCTGGGAATCAAGTGAGCTGCACCTTTGCCATTGCCCAGGATCTGGCAAAGGAAAGCCTGTGGAAAGTCACAAACTTTTTCTTCTGCCAGCGCTGCGGCTTCCCGGTACCCGGAAAGCACAGCACCTGCCACCAGGATTTCCTGGCCAACCACCTGGGAGAGACCATCTCCTTCGGCGGCGGCTGGCATGACGCGGGAGACGCTTCCCAGCAGGCCGCCCAGACCGGCGAGGTGGTCCAGGCGCTCTTTGAAAGCGCAAGAGCCTGCAAAAAGGACAAGATGCTCTATTTGCGCTTGATGGAGGAGGCCCAGTGGGGCCTGGATTTCATCCTGCGCACCCGCTTCGGCGACGGCTACCGGGCCACCTCTGCCGGGGCCACCCGCATTACGGACAACCTCATGGGCAACTTTGACGATGTGCCCACCCGGGTCCATAACCACGCCTATGAAAACTTTCTCTTTGCAGGCATCGAAGCCTATGCCGCCGAAACCCTCCGGGGCTACGACGATGCGCTCAGCGGCAACGCCCTCCACGCCGCCATTGAGGACTACGGCTTCGCCTGGGAGAAATTCCGGCAGACCGGTGTAGACCCTGCCCATATGTTTGAGCACACCTACAATTCCGGACTGTCCCAATACTATGCGGTCATCGTATGGGCAGCCAGCTGCCTGTTTTCCGTCTCCCAGAAGGCCTGCTATGCCTCCGATGCGGCCCAAACCGCCCGGAAGCTGCTGCTCTGCCAGGAGACGAATCCGGAGATGCCCATCCGCGGCTTCTTCTACCGGTCCGAAAGCCATATGCGCATTGTCCACTTCAACCATCAGGCCCGGGAGCACCAATTCATGCAGGCACTGGATGCCCTGTGCCGCTCCCAGCCGGACCATCCGGACAAGCAAAAGTGGGAGCACGCCATGGCCCTCTACGGAAGCTATCTGAAGGCCATCGCCGGAAACACAGCCCCCTATGGGATGCTGCCCGCCGGTGTGCACCGGGCGGACGAATACGAGGATGCCGCTCTGTTCCCCTACCTCCATGTCACCTGCGACTACCGCAAGGAGCGGAAGAACTACCGGGAGCAGCTGGCGGAGGGCACCCCCCTGGGGGCCGGGCTCATCCTGCGGAATTTCCCGATCTGGTTCTCCTTCCGGGGCAATTCCGCCGTGCTGCTGTCCATGGGCAAGGCGGCCTCCATCGTTGGCAGATATTTTGCAGACGAGGAGCTCTTGCAGCTGGGCCGGGAGCAGCTCTACTGGATGTGGGGCAAAAATCCCTTCGGCCAGAGCCTTGTCTATGGTACGGGCAGCCGCTATTGCCGCCAGTACGCCGTCCTCTCCGGGGAAAGCGTGGGCGAGATCCCCGTAGGCATTGAGACCCGGGGCAATGAGGATGCGCCCTACTGGCCCCAGAACAACAACGCCACGTTCCGGGAGATCTGGGTGGGCTCCGCCTGCCGCTGGCTCTCTCTGTGCGCGGACTTTATGGAGGAACCGGAAGCATGAACACCTATATCGGTATCGACCTGGGCGGCACCAAGCTGCTTGTGGGCGAGGTCACAGAAGCAGGCGAGGTTCTGCGCACCCGCAGCTACCCCACCGGGGCGCTGACCCAACAGCAGGCCATAGACTTGATTTGCAGCGCACTGGATGCATTTCTGCCGGAGTGCAGCCCCGCGGTCCAGGCCATAGGCCTGGGGCTGGTGGGCCGCATCGACAGCGAAAAAGGGCTCTGGCTGGAAATCTCCGGCGGCAGGAAGGCAACGCTTCCCATCTGCGAGATGCTTTCCCAGCGCTATTCCCTGCCCGCCTTTGCGGATAACGATGTGCGCAGCGCCCTCAAGGCGGAGCTGCGCTTCGGCCAGGGCCGGGGGATCAAAGATCTGATCTACATCAATGTGGGCACCGGTGTAGCCGCAGGCTTTGTCACCGGTGGGCATATCGTCACCGGCGGGCACTGCAACGCCGGGGAGATTGGACATACCAGCTCCGGCCTCCCCTTCCGGATCAGCTGCGAGTGCGGGCGGGACGACTGTGTGGAGTCCGTCATCTCCGGTCTGGGGCTCTCGAACTGCGCAAGGCTGCTGGCACCGGAATACCCGGATACCAGGCTGACCATTCCGGCAGACGGCGGACGGGTCAGCGCAGCAGAGATCTTCCGTCTGTCGGACACAGACCCCCTCTGTCATCGGCTGACCGAGCAGGCGGCCAAAGCCCTTTCCAATCTATTGATGAATCTGGTCCGCTTCAATGACCCCCAGGCCATTATTCTCGGCGGCGGCGTGGTATCCGACGGCTTTCTTCTGAAAAAGGCCCTGGGCTACACCCAGGCCCATCCTCTGCGCTATGTCACCGCAGGCATTCATTTAACGACTCTGGACCCCCGGACCATCGGTCTGCTGGGGGCTGCAAGCAACGCAATCATCGGAATGGAGGAAACAATATGAAAATCACCGTATGCAAGGACGAACACGCCTTTGACGTAGCCGCCGCCTGGCGGATCATCGGCCAGATGCTCACAAAGCCCGATGCCGTCATCGGTCTTTCCACCGGCCAGACCACCAAGAACATGCACGCCATCGTCTCCGACATCTACAGCCGCTATCCCTTCGATACCAGCCGCGTCACCCTTTTCAATGTGGACGAGCTGACCAACCTGCCCCGCTCCTATGCAGGCTGCTGCTACACCATGATCCGCGAGCAGATCGCGGACCCCCTGGGCATTCCCGAGGAACGCTTCATCATGCCCCAGACCATCTCTGATGACTACGAAGCGGAATGCCGGAACTTCCAGAAAGCCCTGGAGGACCGGGGCGGCATTGACCTGCAAATGCTGGGCCTGGGCTACAACGGCCACATCGGCATCAACCAGCCCGGGACCCCCTTTGGCAGCGAAACCTGGGTGTCCCCCATGGACCCCATCTTCGAGGCCAGAGTCCGGAAGGAAACCGGCGTAGGCCCGGACCATGAGCTTGGGGGCCTGACCCTGGGCGTGAGAACCATCATGCACGCCAAGCACATCATCCTTATTGCCAAGGGCGCTCACAAGGCGGAAATGGTGGAGAAGATGCTCCGGGGCCCCGTCACCGAGGACATCCCCGCATCGGTCCTGCAGCTGCATCCCAACTGCGAATTCCTGCTGGATGCAGAGTCTGCCAAATATGTAATGGATCTTGTATAAGCCGTCTCAAAACCCGCAGGGGCTGTTAGAAAACGCTCTGTCATTGCGAACCAGCGCGCACGCTGGTGTGGTA
>UQGU01000043.1 GCA_900540635.1 uncultured Eubacteriales bacterium
GCGGAGACGCTGCAAAAGCTCATCGATCAAGCGCTCGCCGCCGATATGGGCTGACCCGAGATTTAAAAAGTGCCTGCTGCGCGCCATTGCATTGCCCATGGCGCACGAAGGGGCAGAGTGAGACCAGCTTCCCCTGAAAGCAGGGGTTCTTTAACAGACGTTTACCGCCTGCCAATCGAAGTCGGCAGGCGGTATTTTTGAATGAATTGTTAAATCATAGAACTCTCTCTTGCAATTTCAAAAAAACTTGCTAAAATATTACGTAGCTTGCTACGTAAATCAAGGGAGGTGATCGTGGCATGTTAACCTTTGGCCGCATCTTCCGCAGCCTGGACTGTGCGCTGGGGCAGCGGATGGATCAGGCATTGTCCGGTATGGACCTTACCTTTTCCCAGGGCCACATCATGGGCTACCTCGCCCACCGGGATACACCGCCCTGTGCCAAGGACATTGAGGACCGGTTCCATCTGAGCCATCCCACTGTCTCCGGGCTTCTTTCCCGGCTGGAAAAGAAGGAGTTCATCGAAGTGCGGGAAGATCCGGAGGATCGGCGGCGAAAGCTCGTCTACATTCTGCCCAAAGGACAGCAATGCAACGAAACCATGTACGCCGTCATCCAGAGCGGCGACAAGAAGCTCCTGGAGGGCTTCACGCCGGAGGAGGAGGCGCAGTTCCGGGAGTACCTGCTCCGGGCACTGCACAACGTGTCTCCGGATTTTGACATCGAGAAAGTGAAAAAGGAGGAATCTCGAAAATGATAAAACGTTTCGCCCAGTGCCTGCGCGAGTATAAATGGACGGCACTGGTAAGCCCCGTCTGCATGATCGGCGAGGTAGCCATGGAAGTGACCATCCCCCTGGTTATGGCAGACCTGTATGACTACGGCATTGCCGTGGGCAATATGACTGTGGTGTGGCAGAAGGCTCTGCAGCTGCTCATCTGCGCCATTGTGTCGCTGATGTTTGGCGTTATGTCCGCCAACTATGCCTCCAAGGCTGCTACGGGCTTTGCCCGGAATCTGCGCCACGATATGTACTACCGGGTGCAGGATTTCAGCTTCTCCAATATTGACAAATTCTCCTCGGCCTCCATTGTCACCCGGCTGACCTCGGATGTGGCCAACATCCAGATGGCCTTCCAGATGATGATCCGTATGGCCATTCGGTGCCCCATGATGCTGATCCTCGCCATGGTCTCCTCCATGCGCATCAGCCCCAAGCTCAGCACCGTGTATTTCATTGCCATTCCCATTCTGGCCGCCGTGCTGCTGGGCATTGTGCCCCTGGTCTTCAAGATTTTTGACCGGGTGTTCAAGACCTATGACCGGCTGAATACCGTGGTGCAGGAAAACGTCCATGGCATTCGCGTGGTCAAGAGCTTCGTCAGAGAGGACAAGGAGGTCAGCAAGTTCAAGACCATTTCCGGGTCTATCTACGATGATTTCTGCAAGGCAGAGCACATCCTGGCCCTCAATGCCCCAGTCATGCAGATCTGCGTCTATGCCTGCATTCTGACCATCTCCTGGGTGGGCGCCAAGATGGTGGTTGCATCCGGCAACAATGCCGCCCTGGGCCTGACCACCGGTGAGCTCAGCTCCATGTTCACCTACACCACCCAGATCCTTTCCAGCCTGATGATGCTCTCCATGGTCTTCGTCATGGTCATCATGTCCCAGGCACCCCTGCGCCGCTGCTATGAGATCTTGCAGGAGGAGCCCAACCTGACCTCTCCCGAGAACGCCGTGGAGGAGGTGAGCGACGGCTCCATCGACTTTGAGAACGTCTCCTTCCGCTACTCCCGGAAGGCCAAGCGGCCCGCGCTGCAGGATGTGAATCTGCATATTCCCAGCGGCGCTACCGTGGGCATCCTGGGCTCCACCGGCTCCTCCAAGAGTACCCTGGTGCAGCTGATTCCCAGACTGTACGATGTGACCGAGGGCAGCGTCAAGGTGGGCGGCATCGATGTCAAGGACTACGACCTGGAGGTGCTCCGGGACAATGTGGCCATGGTGCTGCAAAAGAACACCCTGTTCTCCGGCTCCATCAAGGAAAACCTGCGCTGGGGCAATGCCAACGCCACGGATGAAGAACTGGTCCACGCCTGTAAGCTGGCCTGCGCCGATGAGTTCATCACCTCCTTCCCGGACGGCTACGATACCCACATCGAGCAGGGGGGCAGCAACGTCTCCGGCGGCCAGAAGCAGCGGCTGTGCATTGCCCGTGCCCTGCTGAAAAAGCCCAAGATCCTGATCCTGGACGACTCCACCTCCGCTGTGGATACCCATACGGACGCTATGATCCGCAAGGCCTTCAAGGAAGAAATTCCCGGAACCACCAAGCTGATCATTGCCCAGCGTATTTCCTCCATTCAGGATTCCAACATCATCATTGTCATGGAAAACGGCCAGGTTGCCTGTGTGGGTGACCACGAGACCCTGATGAAGAATTCCGACTTCTATCGGGGCATCTATGAATCTCAGCAGAAAGGAAGTGAAGACTGATGCCCGGTCCCGGACAAATGCGCGGCGATGGCCGCAAGGCGGCAAACCCCGGAAAAACCCTCCTGCGTTTGCTCAGCTATATGAAAAACTATACTCCGCTGCTGGTATTCGTCTTCCTCTGTATCATTGCCACCTCTGTGGCCCAGGCTCAGGGCAGCCGTGCCCTGGGACCTCTGGTTGACGAATATATCCTGCCCATGGTGGCCACCGGCTCTACGGATTTTGGCGCTCTGAAAGCCTACCTTGTGAAGCTTGCCTGCATCTTCGGCTTCGGCATTGTGGGCACCTTTCTCTTCAACTACCTGATGGTCGGCGTGACCCAGGGTGTGCAGAAAACCATCCGTGACGACCTGTTTGCCAAAATGCAGCGCCTGCCGCTGCGCTACTTTGACAGCCATGCCGCGGGCGACATCATGTCCCGGTATACCAGCGATATCGATACCCTGCGGCAGGTGATCTCCCAGTCCATCCCCCAGTGTGTGTCCTCCGCGGTTACCCTGGTAGTCGTGCTGTGGAACCTGATTGATACCTCCTGGATCCTGACCATTGTCATGTTCTTCACGGTGGGACTGATCATCTATGTCACCAAGATTCTGGCGGGCAAGTCCGCGGGCTTCTTTATTGGCCAGCAGCGGGCTCTGGGCGCGGTCAACGGCTATATCGAGGAGATGATCTCCGGCCAGAAGGTGGTCAAGATCTTCAACCACGAGGAGGTCTGCAAGGAGGACTTCGACAAGCTCAATGAGGAGCTGCGGGTGAACGCCTACAGCGCCGGCAAGTTCTCCAATATGCTGGGCCCCATCAACAATAACCTGGGGTATGTGCAGTATGCGGTGCTGGCCGTTGTAGGCGGACTGCTGTGCATCAAGTCCAACAACTCCCTGCTGACCCTGGGCAATCTGATGGCCTTCATGGTGCTCTCCCGGAGCTTCAATATGCCCATCTCCCAGATCTCCAACCAGATCAATGCCATTGTTATGGCTCTGGCCGGTGCCGAGCGCATCTTCGCCCTGATGGACGAGGAGCCCGAGCAGGACGAGGGATACGTGACCCTGGTCAATGCCCATGTGGATGCGGACGGCACCGTCCACGAGTGCCCCGAGCACACCGGCCACTGGGCCTGGAAGCACCCCCACCAGGGGGACGGCTCCGTCACCTATACGGAGCTCAAGGGCGACATCACCATGGAGCACGTGGACTTTGGCTATGTGCCGGAGAAGACCGTGCTGCATGACGTGACCCTCTATGCCCATCCCGGCCAGAAGATCGCCTTCGTGGGCGCTACCGGCGCCGGCAAGACCACCATTACGAACCTCATCAACCGGTTCTACGACATTGCCGACGGCAAGATCCGCTACGACGGCATCAACGTCAATAAGATCGCCAAGCCCGATCTGCGGCACTCCCTGGGCATCGTGCTCCAGGAGACCAACCTGTTTACCGGCACCGTTATGGAGAACATCCGCTATGGCAAGCTGGATGCCACCGATGAGGAGTGCATCCGGGCGGCCAAGCTGGCCAACGCAGACGGCTTTATCACCCGTCTGCCCGATGGCTACGACACCATGCTCACCGCCAACGGCGGCAACCTGTCCCAGGGTCAGCGGCAGCTGATCGCCATTGCCCGGGCGGCTGTGGCCGATCCCCCCGTTATGATCCTTGATGAGGCCACCTCCTCCATCGATACCCATACAGAGGCCTTGGTGCAGGCCGGCATGGACGCGCTGATGAAGGGCCGCACGGTGTTCGTCATTGCCCACCGGCTGTCTACGGTCCGCAATTCCGACTGCATCATGGTCCTGGACCATGGCCGCATCATCGAGCGCGGCACCCACGACGATCTGATCGCCCAGAAGGGCACCTACTATCAGCTCTATACCGGCGCATTCGAGCTGGAATAATCCCGATCCGCCTGAATAGTACCCCCAATGCCTCCACCGGCATTGGGGGAATTATTTCCAGGAGGTCATCAGCTGCCTGATTGAGGGAACGGACAGCGCCATGCTGTTTGATTCCGGCATGGGCATCGGGGACATGCACTATGGCCACGACTGCTATCCCTTCGAAGGCTTCTCCATTGCCCTTTAGGGGTTTCTTTGAATCGAAAAAAGGCATTGCGCGCCTTGCGGCCCGCAATGCCTTTTGAATACGGAGAAGCTTACCCGTTGACCAGGGCTACGGCCACGTCATTGACGTTGGTGCCGGTGGGACCGGTGATGATGAGACCGCCGATTTTTTCCAGGGCGTGATAAGCATCGTTCTCCTGCAAAACATCGTAGACGGACAGTCCCTGGGCCCGGAGTGCGGCGTTGGATTCGCCGTCCACATAGCCGCCGGCGGCATCCGTGGGGCCGTCAGTGCCATCGCTGCCCACGCTGAAAACGCAGACGCCGGGCAGCCCCTCCAGATGAGGTGCTGCGGCCAGAGCAAGCTCCTGATTTCGCCCGCCCTTGCCGTGACCGGTGAGCTGGACCACGGTCTCACCGCCGGCCAGGAAGGCCAGCTTCTGCCCCTTCCCGGCATGGGTCCGGAGAACGGTACCAAGGAAGCTGCCTGCCTCCTTGGCCTGACAGCACAGCTGATCCGTCAGAAGGACCGGAGTATAGCCCAGTTTTTCACATTCTGCGCCTGCTGCGGCGCAGAGTTCCCGGACGGAGCCGGTGATCTGGGTGGTGACGTTGTGCAGCTCCTTTGGGGTTTCCGTGTGCAGGCATGCCTCGGCCTCGGGGGTCAGACGCAGGTGATATTTTTCCGCGATGGCCAGGGCCTGGTCACAGGTGGTGCTGTCCGGAACGGCGGGGCCGGAGGCGATCATATCCAGCGGGTCACCCAGAATATCGGACAGCACAATGGAGAACACCCGGGCCGGGGCACAGAGCTCGGCAAACCGGCCGCCCTTGACCGTGGAGAGCCGCTTGCGGATGGTATTGATCTCCACAATGTCTGCCCCGCAGGCCAGCAGCTGCGATGTAATATCCTGGAGCTCCTCTCCGCTGACCTTGGGCTTTTCAAACAGGGCGCTGCCGCCGCCGGACAGCAGGAACAGCACCGTGTCCTGCTCGGTCAGGCCGGAGACCAGGTCGATGGCGGCCTGGGTGGCTGCGAAGGAGTTTTCGTCAGGGACGGGATGCCCCGCCTCCCGGCAGTCGATCTTCCCCAGGGGGCCCTTCACATGGTCGTATTTGGTAATGACGATGCCCTTCTCAATCCGGTCGCCCAGGCAGTCCCGGGCGGCCTTTGCCATGTTCCAGGCAGCCTTGCCTGCCGCAACCAGGATCACCCGGCCTGGGAAGGAAGCACCCTTCAGCGCCCGGGCTACCGCATCGTCCGGCTGCACAGCCCGGATGGAGGAAGCAATGATTTGATTTGCGTGGGTACGCATTGCCGTATCCATTCATGATCACCTCACGTTGAAATTAGGGAAGGGCAGGGCAGCTGTGCCGCCCTGCCCGAAAGCTTATTGTATCACAGAATCAGGGAGAGAATGAAGATGCCAACCATGGAGGACAGGCCCAGGACCAGCGTCAGCATGGTCTGCGTCTTATAGCCCTGCTCGGGGGTCATCTGACCGAAGTTGGTGACGACCCAGAAGTAGGAGTCGTTGGCGTGGGAAACGGTCATGGCGCCGGCGCCGATGGCCATAACGACCAGAGCGATCTCAGCCGGGGAGGTGAAGCCAATAGCCCCCAGCAGAGGAGCCACAATACCGGCGGTGGTGGTGATGGCCACGGTGGAGGAGCCCTGCGCGGACTTCAGGATGGCAGCCAGCAGGAAGGGGAAGAAGATGCCCACGGTGCCCAGCACGGTGGCGTGCGCGGTGATAAAGTTCACCATGTCGCTGGTGGCGATGACCTTGCCCAGCACGCCGCCGGCGGCGGTGACGAACAGGATGGGGCCGGTGACCTTCAGGGTGTCGTTGGTCATGTCGTAGAACTTATCCAGCTTCTTGGTAGTAGCCAGCTGAATGACGGCGCAGATGGTGCCGACGCCCAGGGCGATGATGGGCTTGCCCAGGAAGTTGAACAGATCAAAGGCGATGCCGGTCCAGCCGGCCATGGAGGCGATGGAACCCAGAGCCATCAGGATGATGGGGACGATGATGGGAGCCAGTGCATTGAAGCCGCCGGGCAGCTTGCCGTAAGAAGCAACCAGCTCTTCGTAGGTCTTGACGTTCTCAGCGGAATCGGCGGTTTCGTCGGCGCTCTGGACCTTCTTGCCGATGTACTTGGCAAACAGCAGACCGGCAATCAGGGGCAGAATGGAAGCTGCAACGCCGAGACCCATGACCAGCAGCAGATTGTCACCGATGCCCAGGGTGTTGGCGGCGGCGATGGGGCCGGGCGTGGGCGGGATGAACACATGGGAGATGTACAGACCGGCGGACAGGGCCACGGTCATGGCCACGCTGGAGGTCTTGGTCCGGCGGACCATAGCCCGGCGGATGGGATCCAGGATGACAAAGCCGCTGTCACAGAACACGGGGATGGAGACGACCCAGCCCATGAGCTCGATGGCCAGCTCGGGGTTCTTCTGACCCACCAGCTTGACGACCATGTCGGCCAGCTTCAGGGCAGCACCGGTCTGCTCCAGCACGGTGCCGATCAGAGCGCCCAGGATAATGACGATGCCGATGGAGCTGAAGGTTCCGGAGAAGCCCGCGCCGATGACATTGGCAATATCGCCCAGAGGAATGCCTGCCAGAAGTGCCAGAATCAGAGAGACACTCATGATAGACAGGAAGGGATGGACCTTGAACTTGGAGATGGCTACAATCATAACAATGATTGCCAGCACGAATGTAATGATAAGGGGTACGCCGGTCATAGTAGAATCCTCCTTCTATATTTGAGCAGATTGCACAAGACTCTGCGCCTTCGTAACTGCTCTGCTGTTAATATATTATAGGACTGGAGGAAAAAATGCAATGGTACCGGGGACGCAAAAAGAAACCGCTTTCTGTTACAGGTAACAAGTTCTGTCAGAAAGTGCGCCCTTCCTCGCTGCGGCTGAGCTCCAGATAGAAGAGCATGGCGAGGTACAGCGCCGGGGCCTGACTGGGTTGGCGTACATCCAGCCCGGTCAGCTCTGCCAGGCGCTTGATGCGGTACTGGACCGTATTTTTGTGGATGAAAAGCGCCTGGGAAATGGCCTGAACAGAGCCCTCTGCACTGAAAAAGGCCTCCAGAAGGCTGATCTGCTCGGCAATTTCGCCGTTGCCGCAGTTCCGAAAGACCTTTTTCAGGTAGGCCTGCTTCCGGTCCCGGGATACGTCGTCCATCAACAGCTCTATGTTCAGCGCTTCGTAGCAGCGGATATCCGTATTGCTGTAGGCGGTGGTGTGCCAGGCCCGGTTGGCCTGCAAATAGGCCTCGTGGAGGTCTTCCGTCGGGCCGTCGATGCCGAAGATCATCTCCACATCCAGCTCCTGACGGATCTCCCGGCTGAGGGTCCGGCACAGGGCGACCATTTTCTCCGTGCTCTGCTTGCGCACCAGCAGGATCTGCCGGGCGGCATTGCGCAGCAGGATGCCGCCCTGCTGGCCGATGCGGGCGTTCAGCGCCCTGTCGATCTTCTCCAGGATCATCTGGCCGTCCAGGGAGTCCGTGTATTTTTCCCGGTCCATGGCGGAGGCAACAATGCAGCGCCTGGGACTGCGAATATCGATGCCCAGGGCGAAGCCGCGCTCGGAAAGTGTCCTGGGGTTGCTCAGGCCGGTGCCCAGGATCCAGTCCTCCAGAAAGCGGCTGCGCACACGCAGGTCCAACTGCCGGTTGTCCAGCTCGGACCGTTCCCGGATGAGGATCTCCGCCATTTTCTTGACGATCTGGCCGTATTCGATGACGGCGTCGTAGTCGCCGGTGATGCCGATGACTCCCTGGAGCTGCCCATCCACCACAATGGGCAGATTGATGCCCCGGCGCACATCGGGCAGCTCGTTTTCCAGCTCCGGCGTGATGTAAAATTCCGGAAGGTGCTGGGAGATGATGCGGTAGGCCCCCTCGTGAAATTTGCCGATCCGGGCAGGGTCGTTGCTGGCGATGATGTGCCCGGTCTCGTCCATCAGATTGATATTCTGCCGGACCAGCTTGCCGATCTCTTCCACGATCTGCTGGGCGCTTTTCTTCGTGATCCGCATGGACAGTCTGCCTCGCTTTACCTGCCGAGTTGGATACCGGTCAGGTACTCATAGTATTTTGCAATGGCACTGTGGTCGCTGCCGCCGCAGTCGTGGTGGTGGAGCCACTCCAGGACCTCTTGTACGGCTGCGGTCATGGGGACGGGGGCACCCACGGTGTGGGCACAGTCCAGGGCGTTGTTCAGGTCCTTGATGTGCAGGTCGATCTTAAAGCCGGGCTTGTCGTTCCCTGCAAGCATCATGGGCCCCTTGGCATCCAGAACGGTGGAGCCGGCCAGTCCGCCCCGGATGGCCCGGAACACCAGCTCGGGGTCTACACCGGCCTTCTGGGCCAGGGTGAAGGCCTCGGCTACGGCCTGAATGTTGCAGGCGACGATGATCTGGTTTGCCAGCTTGGTGGTGTTGCCTGCGCCCACGTCGCCGCAGCGAACGGCGGAAGCGCCCATGGTCAGCAGCATGTCCCTGCACCTGTCGAAAACTGCCTGCTTGCCGCCCACCATGAAGCTCAGGGTGCCGTCGATGGCCTTGGGCTCTCCGCCGGAGACAGGGGCATCCAGCATCTCAATGCCCTTTTCGGCCAGCTTGGCGGCGATCTCCTTGCTGACCACAGGGCTGATGGAGCTGCAGTCCACAAAAATCTGCCCGGCGTGCATATAGGAAGCCACCGCATCCGCTCCCAGCATGACCTCCTGCACCTGGGGGCCGTTGGGCAGCATGGTGATGATCACATCACAGTTCTGCCCCAATTCCTGCCGAGAGCCCGGATGGGCCCCGCAGGCCGCCAGCTCGTCCATGGCAGCCCGGCTGCGGTTATGGACCCACACCTCGTAGCCCGCCTTCAGAAGATTCTTTGCCATGGGCTTGCCCATGATGCCAAGGCCGATAAAACCGATTTTCATAGGGAGGACCTCACTTTGCGTTCAATTTGGATACGATTAGTATACGCGCCGCAGCGCAATTGCGCAATTGACAAAAACCACAAAGCTGCGCCCTGCTTTTTTTGATCGCCCAAAAGAGGAAGCACGGGAGAAAAAAAGATGAACCGGTTCAAAATGCATGTCGTCAACTGCGCCATGCTGGGGGCCTTTGAGGGTACGGGAATCGACGGCGGGGCTGTTAGAAAACAACCTGTCATTGCGAACCAGTGCGCACACTGGTGTGGCAATCCCCCGGATATTCAAACATCTTGGCAGTAAAACCAAGCTGTTTCCATTCAACCGGGGGGCTGTGCCCGAAGGAAATACCCTTGGGGTACCACACCAGTGACATCGGTCACTGGTTCGCAGCGACATGCTTTTCTAACAGCCCCTAAGGAGCGTTCGGCATCCAGCTGCCGAACGGCAAGTGCCCGCCGGGCACTTGCATTGGATGGGTTCGATTCCCTTCCTTTTTTTCCAAAACAAAACAGCATCCCGATGGGATGCTGTTTTGTTTTGGAGCAGGGTACGGGAATCGAACCCGCCTCTGTGGCTTGGGAAGCGACCATTCTACCGATGAACTAACCCTGCATTGCCGCTATTATAGCAGATGGGGGAGAAAAAATCAATGCCTTTTTTGCCGGCGCCGCATTTCTCTTCTCTCTCTGGAAAAATGCAGCCCTTTGTGCTATGATAGGGAAAAACCATCCAAAGGAGAACGCCTATGCTTCCGGAAGCCTTTTTGAAACGAATGGAGAACCAGCTGGGGGCGGAGTACCCGGAATTTTTGAAGAGCCTGGAGCGGCCCCGGGCGGTGGCGCTGCGGTTCAATCCGCTGAAAGGGGAGATCCATCAGCTGCCCTTCGTGGGGGAGCAGGTGCCCTGGGAGCCTAGGGGATACTACTACGACCCGGCTTCCCGGCCGGGGCTGCACCCTTACCACGAGGCGGGGGTGTACTATTTGCAGGAGGCCAGTGCCATGTCTGCCGTGGCCCTGCTTGACCCCCGGCCCGGAGAGCGGATCTGTGACCTCTGCGCCGCCCCCGGGGGAAAATCCACCCAGATTGCGGGAAGAATGCTGGGGCAGGGGCTGCTGCTCTGCAATGAGTACAGCCCTGCCCGGGCAAAGATCCTCGCCCGGAACATCGAGCGCATGGGCGTGGCCAATGCCATTGTGACCAACGAGAAGACGGAGCGTCTGGCAGCCAAACTGCCCGGCTTTTTTGACCGGGTGCTGGTGGACGCCCCCTGCTCCGGCGAGGGAATGTTCCGCAAGGAGGAGGCTGCGGTGACGGACTGGAGCCAGCAAACCGTGGAGATGTGCGCCGCCCGCCAGGCGGAGATCCTGGACAATGCGGCGCGCCTTTTAAAGCCCGGCGGACGCTTGGTCTATTCCACCTGCACCTTCGCGCCGGAGGAGAACGAGCAGACCGTTGCGGCGTTTCTGGACCGGCACCCGGAATTCGCCCCGGAAAGGGTGGATGCCCCCTGGTTTACGCCGGGGGAGCAGGGAACCTACCGGATGTGGCCCCACAAGCTGCTGGGCGAGGGACATTTTGGCGCCGTGCTGCGTAAGCTGGACGGGGAAGAGGGGGACATTCCGGAGGAAAAGGGGACTGCCGTGCCAAAGGCCTGGCAGAGCTTTGCAAAGGAGACCGGCGTGAACCTGCCGGAAGGAATTTTCCTTGGCTTTGGAGACCGGCTGTATCTGGCCCCCCAGGGCTGCCCGGAGCTGAAGGGACTGCGGGTGCTGCGGCCGGGCCTGGAACTGGGGGAGCTGAAAAAGGACCGCCTGGAGCCTGCCCACGCTCTGGCCCTGTGGGCAAAGCCCCTGGAACGGACGATGGACCTGCCGTCGGAAGGGCCGGAGATCGGGCTATATCTTCACGGCGAGGTGCTGCCCTGCACCGAAAAGGGCTGGTGTCTGGTGACGGTGGACGGCTACAGCATCGGCTGGGGAAAAGGAGACGGAAGGCAGCTGAAAAATCACTATCCTAAGGGCCTGCGGCGGTAAAAAAGGTTTTCCTTTACAAATTGCCGGTTCCATGGTAGAATACCCTGGAATTCTAATGTTCCATTCCCGAATTTATCACAAGGAGAGGATCGTTCCTTGGCCAGATATGAAATTAACGGCGGCAAACCCCTGGAAGGGACCGTCACCATCAGCGGCGCGAAAAACGCGGCAGTTGCCATATTGCCTGCGGCGCTGCTGGTCAGCGGGAAGTGCCGCGTTGAAAACGTACCTGATATCTCCGATGTCCGCATTCTGCTGGACATTCTGGAGGGTATGGGCGTAAAGCTCGCCTATCCCGAGCCTCACGTTGTAGAGCTGGACAGCTCAGAGGTGCAGTGCACCACTCCAGACCCGGAGCTTGTTAAGAAGATGCGGGCCAGCTACTATTTGATGGGGGCTTTGCTTGGCCGGTTCGGCCATGCCCATGTGGCTCTGCCCGGCGGCTGCAATTTTGCCTCCCGTCCCATCGACCAGCATATCAAGGGCTTCCTGGCCCTGGGCGCGGATGTGGACGAGACGGAGGACTATGTGGCTTTGAAGCCCACGGAAGAGGGCCTTCACGGGGCCAGAATCACCCTGGATATGGCAAGCGTGGGCGCAACCGTGAATATTATGGTGGCGGCAACCCTGCTTCCCGGGCAGACCGTTATTGAAAACGCGGCCAAGGAGCCCCACATTGTGGACCTGGCCAATTTCCTGAATACCATGGGCGCCCGCATTACCGGCGCAGGCACGGACACGGTGAAAATCCGCGGTGTCAACAGTCTGCGGGGCGGCAGCTATGCCATCATCCCGGACCAGATCGAGGCCGGGACCTATATGGCGGCGGTGACGGCCACCGGCGGCAATGTGCTGGTGCAGAACGTCATCCCCAAGCACATGGAGTGCATCACCAGCAAGCTGGAGGAGATGGGGGCCAAGGTCATCGTCTTTGACGATGCCATCCGGGTCATGCGCACGGGAAAGCTGCGGTGGACCACGGTGAAAACCAGCCCCTATCCCGGCTTCCCCACGGATATGCAGGCCCAGGTGTGCGTGTGTATGTCCCTGGCCAAGGGCACCAGCCGCCTGACCGAGAGCGTGTATGAGACCCGGTTCTTCGGCTACTGCGCGGAGCTGGAGAGCATGGGGGCCAATATCAAAATCAACGGGAAAACCGCCACGGTGGTGGGCGTAGAGGAGCTCTACGGCGCTACGGTGTTTGCCCACGATCTGCGGGCCGGTGCGGCCCTGGTCATCGCGGGCCTCAGCGCCCAGGGAACCACTCAGGTGGAGGACATTCACTATGTGGAGCGGGGCTATGAGGACTTGATCGGCAAGCTGACGGCGCTGGGCGCGGACATTCGCCGGGTAGAAGACTAATTCGGAGAGACGAATCAGAGGAGGTGTGGCCATGGCAACCATGGAGCAGCAGGTGGAAAACATTGTGGATACCATTCTGGAGGACTATCGCAATGGCCGCAGCATTGACCGCATGAACCCCTTTGCCCATCCGGACAAAGAGGTGGTCATCGATATGATCGGCAAGCTCATGCGCATTGTCTATCCGGGCTTCAGCCGGGACAAAAACTACCGCATTTACAATACCCATCACAATCTGTCCATGCTCATTGAGGACGTGATGTACAACATGGTCAAACAGCTGACCATGGTCTTCCGGGCGGACATGGAGGAGCAGCAGGCCCAGGAGAAGGCCCAGCAGGTGAGCCTGGATTTCTTCCGGGCCATTCCGGCGCTGCGGGACGTGATCCAGACGGATGTGGAGGCCTTCTACGACGGAGACCCCGCCGCCTACAGCACCGATGAGATCGTCTATTGCTACCCCGGCATTTTCGCCATTACGGTTTATCGCCTGGCCCATGTGCTCTATGCCATGGGGGTGCCCCTGCTGCCGAGAATCATGACCGAGCACGCCCACAGTGAGACGGGCATCGATATCAACCCCGGGGCCGCCATCGGCAAGTATTTCTTCATCGACCACGGCACCGGCATCGTCATCGGCGAGACCACGGTCATCGGGGACCATGTGAAGGTCTACCAGGGCGTGACATTGGGCGCACTGACCACCCGGGGGGGCCAAAGCCTGCGGGGCAAGCGCCGCCATCCCACCATTGAGGACAATGTGACCATCTACGCCGGCGCTTCCATCCTGGGGGGCGATACGGTTATTGGCCGGGACTGCGTCATCGGCTCCAATGTCTTCATCACCCATTCCATTCCCCCCTGCACCACGGTCAGCGTCAAGAGCCAGGAGCTGCAGATTCGCCAGCGGGCCAACTGTCCGGGCCCATTTTGGCCGGAAGAGAAAAAAGAAAAATGAATTTCCGCCGTCGAAGGTATGCACCGGAGACGGCGCTTTTCTTGTACATATGAAAAAAGTTTGAAAAAGGAATGAAAAATACTTGCATTTTGAAAATATACGTGATATAGTACCAGCGAAATCGATACAAAGATATGGATTCACCTGCGGCTGTTTGCCGCAAAGGGGAATGGGGTGCAAGGCCCCGCGAGTCGGTCACTGTGAAGCTCGGTTTGGGATAAGTCAGGTTACCTTGTGAATCCATTGTCTCCGCCGGAACCGGAGGCAGAACCCAGAATTTTCCGGGCTTTTCAGAAAGCCCCGTTTTTCTGCGCGTTTGCCTGCCGTCTGCCCGACGGCAGGCTTTTTTGCGCATTCAATTCCTTCGGGATTGAAAATATTAGAAAAAAATGAGGAAGTAACCATGCAAGCAGCAAAACGTATTTTGTCCCTGACCCTGGCGCTGGTGCTCGTTCTGGCTCTGGCCGCCTGCGGCGCTCAGAGCTCCACCGCAACCACCGCAGCCCCGGAGACCACCGCAGCCCCCGAGACCACCGAGGCCGCCACTGAGGCCGCTACGGAGGCAGCCACCGAGGCTCCCGCCGAGGTCAAGCACACCGTCTATCCCCTGACCATCCAGACCTACAACTACGCCAAGGAGCCTGTGGAGTACACCTTCGAGAAGGCCCCCGAGCGGGTGTGGGCGCAGAACCAGGATAACATTGAGATTCTGCTGGCCCTGGGCCTGGCAGACAAGATTGTCGGTGCCTGTGGCCTGGACGGTGATGTTCGGGAGGACCTGAAGGCCGATTTTGAAACCATCAACTACTACGACAAAATGCCCAGCAAGGAAGAGATCATCGCTCTGAATCCGGACTTCATCACCGGCTGGTACTCCACCTTCTCCGACAAGCGCTTGGGCGATGTGGACTTCTGGCATGAGCGCAATGTGGGCACCTACATGGCCCTGAACAGCGCCTGCCGGGGCAAGGCTGCCGAGAATCCCCAGACCGTTGAGGACGAGTACCAGGATATCCTGACCCTGGGCGAAATCTTCGACGTGCAGGACAGAGCCGAGGCCATCGTCAACGACATGAAGGCCCAGGTCCAGCAGATCGAAGACTACCTGGCCGACAAGACCCGGCTGACCGCCGCCGTTCTGGAAGATGAGGGCGGCACCTACCGCGTGTACGGTGAGGACGTTCTGGGCGGCAACGTTGCCATCCACGGCGGTGCAGAGCTGGTCGTTGGCAAGCACGGCAATAACGGCAGCATCAGCGCGGAGGATCTGATCCTGGCCAACCCCGATGCCATTTTCATGGTCTGGTATGACGGCTACAGCGTGGGCGATGTGGACTACGCCGGTGACCATGTGGTAAAGCTCATCACCGAGAACCCCGCCTTTGCCAGCCTGGACGCCGTGAAGAACGGCAGAGTGTACCCCATCAACCTGTCCGGCATCTATTGCAGCGGCATGCGTACCATTGACGGCATTCTGGACGTTGCAAAGAACCTGTATCCCGAGCTGTATCAGTAATTCTTTCATGTGAATTTGTCTGTGGGTATCGCGCAATCGATACCCACAGATTGCTATAAGGAACGATTATGGACTTAAAAAACGGAATTTTTCACGGAAAACCCGTCTATATCCTTGCTATTTTCCTGCTGATTGCGGCGCTGATTTTCTCGCTGTGCTGGGCGGTGACCATGGGTGCGGCCAATCTGTCCGTGAAGGATGTCTACGGTGTGATTCTCTATAAGACCCTGGGTATTGGCGATGCGGAGCTTTACGGCAGCGGCAGCCTCAGCGATATCGTCTGGTTTATCCGCCTGCCCCGGCTGGTGCTGGCCATCTGCGTGGGCGCGGCTCTGGCGGTGTCCGGCGTTGTGATGCAGGCCATCGTCAAGAACCCTCTGGCAGACCCCTATATTCTGGGCGTTTCCTCCGGCGCATCCCTGGGTGCCACCCTGGCAATCCTGCTGGGTGTGGGAACGGCCTTTGGGGCCAACTATGTGGGCGTTATGGCCTTTCTGGGGGCGCTGGCGGCCTCCCTGGGTGTGCTGTTCCTAGCAAATGTGGGCGGACGGGCAACCTCTGTCAAGCTGATTCTGGCCGGTACGGCCCTGTCCTCCATCTGCTCTGCGGCTTCCAGCTTTACTCTCTATGTGATCAACAACAGCAGCAACGCCATTGCCGCCGTGGGCCGGTGGACCATGGGCAGCCTGGCTGCCGCCAGCTGGGACACCAATCCTACCATGCTGGCGGTGACGGTTGCCTGCGTGATTTTCTTCCTGACCCAGCACCGGACGCTGAACCTGATGCTGGTGGGCGATGAATCCGCCGTGACCCTGGGCACGGACCTGCACCGCTGGCGCATTCTCTATCTGGTGGTGGCCTCTCTGCTGGTGGGCTTCTCCGTGTACAATGCCGGTATCATCGGCTTTGTGGGCCTGGTGATTCCCCACATTGTGCGGATGCTCTTCGGCACGGACCACAAGAAGCTGCTGCCCATTTCCGCCCTGCTGGGTGCGGTGTTCCTGCTGTGGGCGGATGTGGCCTGCCGGACGCTGCTGGACCGGACGGAGCTGCCCATCGGCATTCTGACCTCTATGATCGGCGCGCCCTGCTTCATCTATCTCATGGCCCGCAGCCGCTACGGATTTGGAGGTGGCGAGGGATGAAACTGGAGGCAAAGGACATTGAAGCGGTTCTGGGCGGCAACGCCATTCTCCGGGGTGTTTCTCTGGAGGTGGAGCCCAATGAATTCGTGGGCATCATCGGCCCCAACGGCAGCGGCAAGAGCACGCTGCTCAAGTGCATCTACCGGGTTTTGAAGCCCCAGGCCGGTATTGTGAAGCTGGACGGCACGGATATCCGGGAGCTCTCTTATAAGAAAAGCGCCCAGTCCATTGCGGTCCTGGCCCAGCACAACTATTATAATTTTGAATTTTCCGTGCAGGATGTGGTGCTCATGGGCCGCTCTCCCCACAAGCGGGCCATGGAGCGGGACAATGCCCAGGACTATGCCATTGTGGCCCAGGCGCTGGAGACCGTTGGCATGGCCGATATGGCAAAGCGCAGCTTCTCCACCCTTTCCGGCGGCGAGCAGCAGCGGGTGATTCTGGCCCGGGCACTGGCCCAGCAGACTCCCTGCCTGATTCTGGACGAGCCTACCAACCACCTGGATATCACCTATCAGCTGGAGCTTATGGACATTGTCCAGGGCCTGGGCCGCACGGTTGTGGCGGCTATTCACGATCTGAACATTGCAGCCATGTACTGCACCCGGCTGTTTGTCATGGAAAAGGGGCAGCTGGTTGCCTCCGGAACGCCGGAGGAGGTGCTTACCCCGGAGCTCATCCGGCAGGTATACGGCGTGAAGGCCAAGGTATTCCGGGATGAGGCCGGAATCCTGAGAATTCAATACTATCCGGAAGGGAGAAAAGAAATATGACGAATCTTGCGATACTGTGCTGCCTGGATGCCAACAATGTCTGCACCGGGGCCGGGTGCCTGCGGGCGCTGCGGGAGCGCAGAGGTGGCTTTGCCTGCTACGAGGGACAGGAGACGGAGCTTCTGGCCTTCCTGCGGTGCAGCCATTGCAGCACACCCCTTGAGGAGGATGCCGGAATGCAGGAGAAGCTGGAGCGTCTGGTGTCCATCGGTACACAGGCGGTCCACATCGGCGTGTGCGCCCAGCCCAAGGGGGAGAAGTGCCCCTATATGGCGGCCAACGCCAAGTGGCTGGAGGACCACGGCATTCAGGTCATCTGGAAGACCCATTAAATCCTTTTATCAAAAACGGCGAAATGCCAAAATTTCTGCCAAAACCGCCCGGTTGATGAAATGTTCATCAGCCGGGCATTTGTGTTTATTGTGAAAATGGGCTTGACTGGGTACAATAGGGCCATAAAGAAAAAACAAAAGGCAGCACCCGTACAAAGGGTGCGGGACTGCCTGACAAAAAAGGAGCTGCAAAGTATATGTATTATTCTGCTGGAACCTATGAAGCCTTTGCCCATCCCGAGAAGCCCCAGGGCGTGGACAACAAGTCCGCTTATATCATCGGCACGGGCCTTGCCGGTCTGACCGCCGCATTCTACCTGGTCCGTGACGGCCAGATGAAGGGCGAGCGGGTGCACCTGCTGGAGAAGCTGGACCTGGCCGGCGGCAGCTGCGATGGCCGCAAGGATGTTTCCAAGGGCTTCTACATGCGCGGCGGCCGGGAAATGGACAACCATTTCGAGGTCATGTGGGATGTGTTCCGGGATGTGCCCAGCATCGAGACCCCCAATGTGTCCGTGCTGGATGAGTACTACTGGCTGAACAAGCACGACCCCAACTACTCCCTGTGCCGGGCCACCGTCAAGTGCGGCCAGGATGCCCATACCGACAAGCAATTCAAGCTGGACCGGGAATCCGCCATGGCCCTTTCCAAGCTGTTCATTACCCCCGAAAGTCAGCTGGAGGGCAAGAAGATCTCCGAGGTCCTGCCCGATTCCTTCTGGGACACCAACTTCTGGCTGTACTGGCAGACCATGTTCGCCTTCCAGCGCTGGTCCAGCGCTCTGGAAATGAAGCGCTACCTCTGCCGGTACGTCCACCACATCGACGGCCTGCCCGATTTCTCCGCTCTGCGCTTCACCAAGTACAACCAGTATGAGAGCATGATCCTGCCCCTGGTGAAGTACCTGGAGAGCCACGGCGTGAAGGTGGAGTTCGGCATGGACGTGAAGAACGTGGTCATCGATCACGTGGGCGACAAGCAGATCGCCCGGAAGATCGTCTATGTGAAGGATGGCCAGGAGCAGTCCATCGACCTGGTGGAGGACGATCTGGTGTTCATCACCAACGGCTGCTGCACCGATACCTCCTGCTACGGCGACCAGACCCACGCCCCGGACCTCAGCGGCATTGTCAATGGCTGCGGCGAGAGCTGGGACCTGTGGAAGAACATTGCCGCCCAGGCCAAGAACGGCGAGTACGGCAATCCCGATGCCTTCTGCTCCGATGTGGAAGCCACCAACTGGATGAGCGCCACGGTGCAGACCAAGGACGAGAAGATCATCCGCCACATTATGGATATCTGCCAGCGTGACCCCCGTGCCGGGAAAGTCACCACCGGCGGCATCGTCACCGTCAAGGACAGCACCGACAACTGGTACCTCAGCTGGACCATCAACCGTCAGCCCCAGTTCAAGGCTCAGGATAAGGACACTGTCCTGGTTTGGGTCTATGGCCTGACCACCAACAAGCCCGGCCAGTTCGTCAAGAAGGCCATGCGGGAGTGCACCGGCGAGGAGATCTGCCAGGAGTGGCTGTACCACATCGGTGTGCCGACAGACGAGATTCCGGAGCTTGCCGCAAGCGCCTGCAACACCACCACCTGCTATATGCCCTATATCAACGCCTTCTTCCAGCCCAGAAAGGAATCCGACCGGCCCAAGGTGGTGCCCGACGGTGCTGTGAACTTCGCCTTCATCGGCCAGTTCGCCGAGACCCCCAGAGACACCATTTTCACCACCGAGTACTCCATGCGTACCGGTATGGAATCCGTCTACACCCTGCTGAACGTAGACCGGGCCGTCCCCGAGGTCTGGGGCAGCAAGTACGATGTCCGGGAGCTGCTGCGGGCCTGCTACTACGCCATCGACAAGAAGCCCATTTCCCAGGCGCCTCTGTCCTTCGGCGAGAAGGAGATGCTGAAGCTCCTGGTCAAGAAGACCCGCGGCACCGACATTGAGCTGCTGCTGAAGGAAAGCGGCCTCATCGAGTAATTTTCCAGAAAACAATGCGCCTGATATCCAAGGACTGTTCCGGATATCAGGCGCATTTTTCCCTGTCGCGGCAATCGCAGGAAGAAATGTTTGGCCCGGGGGCGTTTCATCGAAAGCCCTATCGAAACCTTCAGCTGGGTGCCTCCGGCGGGGAGCTTCTTGTCCCGCCAAGAAGCTCCGCAAGAATG
>UQGU01000044.1 GCA_900540635.1 uncultured Eubacteriales bacterium
GATTTTATTTGTCGGCTTACGCCGCCAAACTCTGCGAGGCTTTTTTGACAAGCTGGGGGCTGCCCTTGGGCAGCCCTTTTATTTGCAGAATGCACGGAAGCTCTCTTGCTTTTTGAGGCTTTTTTTGGTATAGTAACGGAAATCAGGGCAGCTGTCCGCGACATTGGAAGAAACATCTCCGCCACAAAGACCGCTGCAATGAAAACAAAGTCATAATAATAATATAAGAGCAGACTGCTTGAGCGGCAGCAGCTTCCCACAAGAAAGGAACCAACTATGAGCGTACACGAATCCGGTGAAATGTACCTGGAGGCCATCCTGGTGCTGAGCCAAAAAACGCCCTTCGTCCGCAGCGTGGACGTGGGCGAATATTTGGGCTATTCCAAGCCCAGCGTCTCCCGGGCCATGGGCATTCTCCGGGAGGAGAACTATATCACCGTGGGCAAAGACGGCGGCCTGCTCCTGACGGAGAAGGGCCGTGCCCTGGCGGAGACCATCTACGAGCGCCACACCGTGCTGTCCAAAATGCTCATCCATCTGGGTGTCTCTGAGGAGACCGCCGCAGCGGATGCCTGCCGCATGGAGCACGTCATTTCCGACGAGAGCTTCCAGGCCATCAAGCGCCACGCCAACAGCCTCCGGTGAACGGAATGCCTATGCACGATTGCGCCTCCTGCGGCGGCTGTAAGGACGGCTGCACCGGCTGCGGCGGCTGCGACAGGAGCCTGACCATGACCCAGCCGGAAATTGACTTTTTGCTGCTTCTCGCCCAGACGCCCTTCCTGCCGGTGGGCAGAGCCCTGGGTGAGGAAACCCCCATTTTTGAAAATGACCCGTCTAAAACGCCGGTGCTGGAAGTGCTGGAAAAGAAAAGCCTCATTTCCATTGACTACCGTTCCCCTTTGAAGGGCTGCGAAGACGGCTGGTATGTAAGCTGCCCCGTGCAGGGCAGTCTGGCGCTGACCGCCCGGGGGCAGCAGGTGCTGGACCTGATTGATTATCAGGGAATCTTATAGCAGGCGAACAGGACTACTTTGAGCGTTATCCAAGAAAAGGGATTGACAAACCGCCTCAATTGGGGTATTATGTCGGCAACCGAACAGAAAAAGGCATAGATGGAAAGAGTAAGCGCGCACAGTCCTCTCAGAGAGCCCCGCACGGTGGAAAGGGGCAGGTACGAAGCCGCCGAACATGGTTCCGGAGCCGCGGGGGTGAATTTTTTGAGCCCGCGACGGGAGCGCCCGTTACAGCGCAGGAGTATGCTGGTACTCCCCGAGGCGCTTTCCCGTGAGGGCAGCGCGAAGCAAGGTGGTAACACGGATTTTTCCGTCCTTGTGCCTTAAGGCGCGGGGACGGTTTCTTTTTTTGAAGGAGGAATTCCATTTGGCGGCAATCATCGAGCTGCAAAAGCTAAACAAAACCTTCGGCAGCGGCGAAAATCAGGTAAATGCATTGCAGGATGTGTCCATTTCCATCGAGCAGGGCGATATCTTCGGCATCATTGGCCTGTCCGGTGCGGGCAAAAGCACCCTGGTTCGCTGCATCAATCTGCTGGAACGGCCGGACAGCGGCAATGTTCTGTTCCACGGGCAAAACCTGTGCGATTTGCGCGACAAGCAGCTCCGACAGCAGCGGCGGAAAATCTCCATGATCTTCCAGAGCTTCAATCTGCTGGAGCAGCGCACCTCTCTGGACAATATCTGCTTCCCCATGGAGCTGGCAGGCACGCCCAAAAAGCAGGCCCGGGAAAAGGCCCGGGAGCTGCTGGAAACCGTCGGTCTGCCGGACAAGGCGGATGCCTACCCCGTGCAGCTCTCCGGCGGCCAGAAGCAGCGCATTGCCATTGCCCGGGCTCTGGCCTCAGACCCCGAGGTGCTGCTGTGCGATGAAGCCACCTCCGCCCTGGACCCCAAGACCACGGGGCAGATCTTGAGCCTGCTGCAAAAAATCAACCGGGAGCAGGGCATCACCGTGATTCTCATCACCCACCAGATGTCCGTCATCGAGCAGATCTGCAACCGGGTGGCCATTCTGGACTCCGGCAAGGTAGCCGAGATCGGCGCAGTGGAACAGGTCTTCTCCAATCCCCAGTCCCAGGCTGGCCGACGGCTGGTGAGCCCTGCCGTGGCAGAGCCTGCGGCGGCCTGGAATATGCCCATTGCCCGCATCGCCTTCAACGGCGGCGCTTCCGAGGCCCCCGTCTTTGCACAGCTGATCAAGCAGACCGGTGTAGAGCCCTCCATCATGGGCGCCGCCACCCGGAATGTGGACGGCAAGGCCTTCGGCACTATGCTGATCAGCCTGCCGGAGGACAGCGCCAAGAAGCAGGAAATTCTGGATTTCCTGAACGGCTGTGAGGGTGTCAGCGCAGAGGAGGTGCAGGAACATGTTTGATTTGTTTTCCGATGCGGCGAAGGTCGCCGCCCAGATGGAGATTATCTCCAGCGAATATGGCTTTGCCCTGTGGGAGACCCTGTATTCCCTGGCGCTGGAGGTGCTGTTTGCCTATATGGTAGGTCTGCCTCTGGGCGTGCTGCTGGTCACCGGCGAAAAGGAGGGCATTCACCCCCTGCCCAAGTGGCTCATGGCCATTCTCAACGGCGTGATCAACCTGCTGCGCAGCGTTCCGTTTCTGATTCTGATGATCATTGCCCTGCCCCTGTCCAAGGTGATTGTGGGCACAAAGGTGGGCACTGCCGCCACCATCCCGCCCATGGTCATTGCCGCATTTCCGCTGGTGGCCCGGATGGTGGAATCCAGCCTGCGAGAGGTTGATCAGGGCGTTGTAGAGGCGGCCCAGTCCATGGGGGCCAGTGCCTTTCAGATCGTCCGCAAGGTGCTTCTGCCGGAAGCCCTGCCCAGCCTGATCTCCGGCGGCACCATCACCATTGCCACCATTCTGGGCTACGGCGCCATGGCCGGCATCATCGGCGGCGGCGGTCTGGGCAAGATGGCCATCAACTACGGCTACTACAACTTCAAGTTCATCGTCATGTGGGCAGCCGTCATCGGTCTGATCATTCTGGTCCAGCTCTTCCAGTCCCTGGGCACCCGCCTGGCCAACCGCTGCGACAAGCGGCTGCGGAAGAAAAACTAAATAGGCTTCCCCTGGGGGAAGCTGTCGCGGCCCTTTGGGCCGTGACTGATGAGGGGCGGCAGGCAAGACTGGTTTAGAACCGGCCTGAGCAAATCTACGCTTATTCGCTGAAACATAATTGCGTGGAGTTCATCTTGCTGGTTCTGCGTCCCGCCCCTCATCCGACCCGCCTACGGCGGGCCACCTTCCCCCAGGGGAAGGCTTAGAAATCGTTTTCACCGGGAAATCCCCCGTTGAAATAAAACCCTTACGATAAGGAGCGTTATGAAAATGAAAAAGACACTTGCAATTGTTTTGGCCCTGGTTCTGTGCCTGGGCGCGCTGACCGCCTGCGGCAGTAAGAAGGACTCCGGCGACAAGACCATCACCGTAGCCGCTTCCCCCACGCCCCACGCCGAGATTCTGAAGGTCGCCGGTGACGTTCTGGCCAAGGACGGCTGGGAGCTGAAGGTCACCGAGTACGCCGACTACGTGGTCCCCAACAATGTTGTGGAGGACGGCGAGTGCGACGCCAACTACTTCCAGCATCAGCCCTACCTGGATACCTTCAACGCAGAAAACGGCACCCACCTGGTGAGCGTTGCCGCAATCCACTATGAGCCCTTCGGCATCTACGCCGGCACCAAGTCCGCAATCGCTGATCTGGCCGACGGCGACAAGATCGCCATTCCCAACGATGGCTCCAACCGTGCCCGGGCCCTGCTGCTGCTGGAGGCCAACGGCATCGTCACCCTGAAGGAGGGTGTTGGCATGGAGGCCACCGCTCTGGACATTGTTGAGAATCCCAAGAATGTGGAAATCGTAGAGATGGAAGCCGCTCAGATCGCCGGTGTCCGTGACTCCGTGGCTCTGGCCGTCATCAACGGCAACTACGCCCTGAACGCCGGTCTGAACGCCGGTACCGACGCCATCGCCACCGAGGATCCCAACTCCGTCTCCGCCCAGACCTATGCCAATGTGCTGGTGGTCAAGGAGGGCAACGAGAACACCGAGAAGACCCAGGCTCTCCTGAAGGCTCTGACCAGCCAGGAGGTCAAGGACTACATCAACGAGACCTACTCCGGCGCTGTTGTGCCCATTTTCTAAGCACACAAGCTCTGCGGGACAGCCAAATGGCTGCCCCGCCTTTTTGTACAAAATCCCTTGACGAACCGTAAAAACAGCGCTAGAATAGTGAAACTAGTCTTTGAAGGAAAGAGAAAAATCATGAATTGGAACGAATATACCCTGGGCGTCCGCCGGGGAATGCCGGTGGGGATGGGGTATCTCTCCGTGAGCTTTGGCTTCGGTACCCTGGCTGCCTCCCAGGGCATCCGGGTCTTGGATGCCTTTCTGATTTCCGCCACCAACGTTACCAGTGCAGGCCAGTTCGCCGGGCTCACCCTGATCCTGGCAGGGGCCGGGCTGTGGGAGGTCATCCTGACCCAGCTCATTATCAACAGCCGCTATGCCCTGATGAGTCTGGCCCTGAGCCAGCGCATGGGGAAAAAAATCGGCTTCTTCCCCCGGCTTTTCATTGCCTTTATGAATACGGATGAAATATTCGCCCTGGCCATGTCCCGGAAGGAGCCGCTGACGGTGCCGTTTTTGCTGGGGCTGGGACTGCTGCCCTTCCTGGGCTGGACGGCGGGAACCGTTCTTGGCGGTCTGGCAGGCTCCATCCTGCCGGAGGCCATCCGGACGGCCCTGGGCATTATGCTCTATGGAATGTTCATCGCCATTGTGGTGCCCCCTGCCAAAAAGGAGCGCCCTGTTCTGGTTGCCGTGATTCTGGCCCTGGTGTGCAGCTGCCTGCTGGACTGGATACCGGTGTTCCAAAACATCTCCGCCGGTATCGCCATCGTCATCTGCACCGTCCTGGCGGCAGGTGTCTGTGCCACCCTGTTCCCCATTTCGGAAGAGGAGGCGGAGGAAGCAGTATGAATATCTATGTCTACATCGCCGCTATGGCGCTCACCACCTATCTCATCCGGATGCTGCCGCTGACCATTTTCCGTAAGCCCATCCGCAGCCGGTTTCTCCGGTCCTTCCTCTACTACGTTCCCTATGCCTGCCTGACGGCTATGACCTTCCCCGCCATCCTCACCAGCGCCGGGACCCTGGCCGCCGGAATCGGTGCGCTGATCGTTGCCGTTTCTCTGGCATACCTTGGCAAAAGCCTTGTGGTGGTTGCCCTCAGCAGCAGCGCTGCCGTATTTCTCATCAATCTGATCTGTACCTATCTGCCCCTGTAAAAATCCACTTTTAGGAGGACCTCCCCATGGGCGTTATTGAACTGTTCATTCTTGCCGTTGGCCTGAGTATGGATGCCTTTGCCGTCTCCGTGTGCAAGGGTCTGGCAATGAAAAAGGCCCCCGCCAAGGCCATGATGGTCTGCGGCGCCTGGTTTGGCGGCTTCCAGGCCCTGATGCCCCTGATCGGCTACTATCTCGGCACGCTTTTCATCGATGCGATCTCCGCCATTGACCACTGGATCGCCTTTGCCCTGCTGGCACTCATCGGCATCAATATGCTGCGGGAGGCTCTGAGCAAGGACGAGGACGGGGAAACGCCGGACGCAGACCTGTCCGTAAGGACCATGTTCATCATGGCTGTAGCCACCTCCATTGACGCACTGGCCGTTGGTATCTCCCTGGCCATGGCAGGCGTCAGCAATATCTTCCTGGCCGTGCTGCTCATTGGTGCCACCACCTTTGTGCTCTCCGCCATCGGCGTGAAGGTTGGCTCCGTGTTCGGGAGCAAGTACGAAAAGAAGGCGGAGATCGTCGGCGGCGTGATTCTGATCCTGCTGGGCGTGAAGATTCTGCTGGAGCATCTGGGGATTCTGTAATGGAAAAGAAGCACCTCCGAAAGCACTTCGCGTTATATCTGTGCCTTGTGATCCTGAACCTTGCCTTCATCTGGGGCAATTCTTTCGTCCCCGGGGAAATATCCGGGGAAATCAGCGGCGGAATCTTTGAAGTCGTCTCCGATCTGTTCGCCGTATTCGGTGACAAAGGGCAGTTCGTTCTGCGGAAGCTGGCCCACTTCTCGGAGTTCACCGCTCTCGGCTTTTTCCTCACAGGCCTGTGGAGAAGTATTTCCTGCCGGGAGCATGTGACCGCGCCGCTGCTTCTGGGGCTGGCCGCCGCCTGCATCGATGAAACCATCCAGATCTTTTCCCCGGGCCGGGGCTCCAGCCTCATCGATGTCTGGATCGACTTCTCCGGTGTATGTCTGGGCTTTCTGCTCAGCCGTCTGCTTCGACATCTTCTCGACAGAAAAGCCACCCGAAAAGGGCCTCACACATAGCAAAAGACAGCGCAAGGATGCTCTGCTGCGGAGCATCCTTGCGCTGTTTTTATCTATCTATTTTGTGGAGCTGCGCTTTACCAGCTCCGTCGGCAGGTAAATGCTCTGGGGGAGCTGCTCGCCGCCTTTCAGCCGCCGTTCCAGCGCGGCAACTGCCGCAACACCGATCTCCACCGTGGGTACATGAATGGTGGACAGAGGCGGGCAGGACACCTGGGACAGCTCTATATCGCTGAGCCCGATCACCGCCACCTCGTTGGGGATCTGGATATGCAGGGAATACAGACCGCTGAGTGCCGCAATGGCCATCAGGTCGCTGCCGCAGAAGATGGCCGTGGGCCGCCGGTCCGCCGACAGGGCCATAATGGCCTTCACCTGCTCAATGCAAATCAGCTCATCCCACAGGCAGTCCCGCACCAGGGCATCATCCACCGGCAGCCCCGCAGCCTCTATGACGCTGCGATAGCCCCAGTAACGGCGGCTGGTTTTGATATTCCGGGACAGGCCGCTGCCGCCGATATAGGCAATGCGCCGGTGCCCCAGGTCAACCAGATGCCGGGTCGCCTGACAGGCGGCGGCAAAATGGTCATAGCCGACATTGTCGATATCCGTATGCAGCGTGTCCACGCCCACACAGCAGGGCACCTTCGCCCGGACATAGTTATAGGTCTGACTATCCAAAGTCTCCATCAGAATCAGGCCGGAAACAGGCTTGCTGAAGGTGCTCATCAGCGTATCCTTGTATTTCAGGTCATAATAGGTGGAGGTGAAGGCCAGGCTGTAGCCTCGGGCCTCCAGGGCCTGCTCCACGCCGGACAGGACACTCATAAAATAAGGGTCCCGGTATTTGTCCTTGGTGACGCTGAGCACGCAGCCCACACTGACATTCTCCGTTCCAGAGGGCTTCGGCCGGGGCTTGGCGGTGCTGGGCAGGCGGTAGCCTGTCTGCGCCACAGCCTGCCAGACCCGCTGGCGGGTCTCTTCCTTCATCTTATAGGTTTGGTCATTGTTAAGAACTCTCGATACCGTGGCAACGGAAACATTTGCCAAAGCGGCCACTTCCCGAATGGTGGGCATGCCCTCACCTCTGTTCTGATTTTTACGTAACGTTCACGCAAATTCGTTACGTTACGTGATTCGTAATTTCCGAAATTAGATTACGTATATTATACGTTGTTTTACGTCCCACGTCAAGCTGATTTGGGGCATTTTTTCCGTGAACATTCCGATTATCCCTTGGTTTTCAAAAGTATTCCGGTATTTGTGGACATTGCATAATCCGGAAGTTTATTTTTGTACGGATTTCCCTCTTCACAAATGCGCCCTACCGTGCTACAATCTGATTATGAAACAATAGATGTTACGTAAATTCCACGTAACAAGATTTGGAGGCCATGGATATGAAGCTCGTTTTGATCGGTGCAGGCCAGCGGGGACGAATCTACGCCGATGCCGCCCTGCAGCGTGGGCTGGCAGAGATTGCCGCCGTAGCGGAACCCAACGAAGAACGGCGGGAAAGCGCCAGGCGCGCTCTGGGCATTCCCGCAGAGCGGTGCTACGCTTCCGCTCAGGACCTTTGGGCCCAGGGCAAGCTCGCCGATGCCGCCGTCATCGCCTCCATGGACCAGGACCACTACGCCCAGACCATGACTGCCCTGGACTTAGGCTACGACATTCTGCTGGAAAAGCCCATCTCTCCGGACCCGCTGGAATGTATGGCCATCGCCAAAAAGGCAGAGCGGCTTGGCCGCAAAGTCGTGGTTTGCCATGTGCTGCGCTACACGCCCTTCTATTCCACTCTGAAGCAGATTCTGGACTCCGGAGAGCTGGGAAAAATCGTTTCCATTCAGCACAACGAGAACATTGGCAATTTCCACATTGCCCACAGTTTTGTCCGCGGCAACTGGCGCAGAGCCGACCAGGCCAGTCCTATGATCCTGCAGAAATCCTGCCACGACATGGACCTGATGACCTGGCTGGCAGACAGTGAGGCAAAGCAGATCGTATCCTTCGGCGACCTGCGGTACTTCCGTCCGGAAAACGCCCCGGAAGGCGCAGCTCTTCGCTGCTGTGACTGTCCCAGCCGGGACAGCTGCCACTACAGCGCCTATCGGGCCTACCTTCCCATCCGGGGCACCTGGCCCGCCGCAGTGGTTTGCCAGGACCAGAGTGAGGCCGGACTGCGCAAGGCCCTGGAGACCAGTCCCTACGGGCGCTGCGTCTTTCACTGTGACAACGATGTCTGTGACAACCAGGTAGCCCTGATCCGTTTCCACAACAATGTCACCGTCAGCTTCCACCTTTCCGGCTTTACGGACCGGATGTGCAGAACCATTAAGGTCATGTGCGAAAGAGGCGAGATCCGCGGCCATGACGGGGACAACCTGCTGGAGATCATCCCCTTCGCCGCCAATCAGACGGACAAAACCGAAAAGCGGGTGATTCGCACCCAGGTCCCCGTAGGCGGTCACGGCGGCGGGGATTACGGTCTGCTGGAGGACTTTTTCCGCATTCTGCGGGAGCCCGGCCAGGGCAGCCGCTCCTCCATCGGCCGCTCCATTGAGAGCCACATTCTCTCCTGTGCGGCAGAGGAAAGCCGCCTGACCCATACCGTCATCGATTTGGATGACTACAAGGCCCGGCTGGAGGCCCGGCTTTGAAGCGGGGAAGCTGCGCACAGTGCGGCCATCCGATCACGGCGGATGAGCTTGCACTGTGCCAGCGGCTGCTGGGGCAGCAGATCGGGAGTTTTTTTTGCATTCCCTGCCTGGCCGAGCGGCTGGGGGTGGAGGAAGCGCGTCTGCGCAGCTTTATGCAGCGGCTGAAGGATGCCGGATGCAGCTATTTCAAGCGAATTGCGGAGGAATGACCATGGAAATGCATGAGATACGGCCGGAAATCAGTCAGGCCCTTCTGACCAATCCCGGGATTGGGTTTATTGCCGCCCCGGAACTGATGGATGCAGAGCCCAATGCGCTCCGTGACAGCCGCGGTCAGATTGTAGCTCCTTACAAATTCACACCGGACAGCCGCACCTGGAACCATCCGGACTCCGGCGTGCTGTTCTGCAGCTGCCGCTGGAAGGACATTGAGCCTCTGCAAGGCACATATGACTGGCGCTGCCTGGAGGAAAAGCTGGACGCAGCTGCCGCCCTTGGCTGCACCTGCATTGTCCGCATCTCCCCCTACGCCCTGTCTGCCCAGGAGGACATTCCCACCTGGCTCCGAATGCGTTACCCCGAAGAACCGGAGTTTCCCTTTTGGCGCATCGACCCCAACACCACGGAGTACCCGCGTCTGTGGGCTGCCCTTATCCGGAACTTTGCCGCCCGCTATGACGGCGACCCCCGGATCACCTCCGTGGACATGGCCATTGTAGGTGCCTGGGGAGAAGGCGGCGGCACGGAAAATATGGAAGAAAACGCCATGAAAACCGTCATCGCCGCCTATATGGAGGGCTTCCCCCACACGCCTCTGACCGCCCTGCTTCATGACCCCAAGAGTCTGGCCTGTATCCGTGCCTTTCCCAAGCAGGTAGGCTTCCGGGTAGACTGCCTGGGGGACATGGGCGGCTTCCACGGGGACCGATGGAGCCACATGCTGGACTTTTACCCGGAGAATATTCAAAATTTCCAAATGGGCGATGCCTGGCAGGAAGCCCCCGTGGTCTTCGAGGCCTGCTGGCATATGAACGACTGGTATCTGCAGGGCTGGGACATTGACTATATCATCGACGAATCCCTGAAATGGCACATTTCCTCCTACAACAGCAAGGGGACCACCGTGCCGGAGGCCTGGAAGAACAGCGTCACCCGTTGGGTGCGCCGCATGGGCTACCGATTCGAGCTGCATCTGGCCCGCTGGCAGGCCCGCGGCACAGCCGGGAAACCCTGGCGCTGGGAGATGCTGGTGCTGAACACCGGCGTTGCCCCCTGCTATCACAATTACGCCCCTGTGGTCCGCCTGGAAAATGCCTCCGGCTGCTGGGATATCCCGCTGAATGAGGATATCCGCCGCTGGATGCCGGATGAGGAGCACTACACCGCCCAGCTGCTTTCCCTCCCTGCTGCCCTTCCGAAAGGGACCTATCGAGTCAGTCTGGGCTTTCCCACAGGGCTCCCCAATCGGCCCACCCTGATGCTTGCCATAGCGCTGGAGCCCCGGCAGGGCTTCTACCCGATGGGCACCGTGGAAATCGTATGAAAGAGAGGTAACCCCATGAATACACCAAGCTTTGCCCAATGTCTGGCCCATACCGGGCTGACCTTAGAGCCCGGATTGGAGCAATTTTACCTGGACTACTGCCGCTGCCCGGAAACCGGGCCGGTCCTGAACGAATCATTTCTGGATGACTGCGCACGGCGCTTCGGTCTGGGGCTGCCCCAGCTGGAGCGGATGCACCGGGCTCTGGAAGAAGTTGACGCCGATCCTATTCTGGCTTTCTTTACAAGATTTCTGGTGAAAGATATGTGCTCCGCCCGCCACCGTTGCGATCTGGACGACTACCGGGCCATGGCGCCCGGCTGTATGCGCAACCGGGACCTCTATTCCTTCCTGCTGCTGCTTGGCTGCGTAGAGCCCAGTATGGCGCGGCTGGAGCACCTGGGCGTTCCCGCCTGGTTCTATCGGGACATTCCCTTTATCCCCATGAAAAAACAGTTTGAAAAGCTGGACGCCACGGGAGACGGCTCCGTGGAGGATTTTCCCTGGGATATGAACTTCTACACCTGCAGCATCTTCTTCCTGGACCGGTTTTATTTCATTCCCTACCGGCTGGATGAAAACATCCGGGTATTCCGCCATCGGCAGACGAAGCAGGTCCTGGCCTTTTACGCAGAGCCCCTGGCCCTCCGCCGGGACGGCCAGCTGGACGGCGTCAACGGCGTTCACGATCCCGCCGCTGTCCGAATCGGCTACCGGGAGGACGAAGATTCTATAACCGGCTGTCCCATCTCCCCGACAGGCCTCCTGACAGACAAATGCGCGACCCTGTGCAAGACAGACTGGGAGCTTGTACTGCAAAAGGGGGATATCCTTCTTGGCACCCACATTCCCGGCGGCCCGGGCTACACACCGGACCGGCTGAAAAGCAGCCTGCAATGGGCGGCGGATTTCTTCAGCCGCTATTTCCCGGAGATCCCCTTCAAGGGCTTCGGCAGTGAAAGCTGGCTGTACGACCCGCATCTGCGGCTTCTGCTGAAAGAAGACAGCCACATCGTCCAAATGCAAAATCAGATGTACATCTATCCCATCGAAAGCGGCGGCGGGATGCTGCTGCGGGAGCTGTTTGAGGGCAACGAACACCCAACGCAGGCCGACTGCCATTCCAGGCTCCAATACGCCGCCGTGGCGCGCATGGAGGCGGGGAAGCAATTCACCGCCTGCTCCATGTTTATTCTCCGCAGCGATGTCCCCGCCGTTGGGACCATGCCCTACGGCACCCAGGCCCAGCGGCAGCAGGCCATTGCACAGCTGGAAGCCTATGACCGGAGCTGACCGCCATGGGAAAATACTCTTTGGATGCTTTTGAAACGCATCCGCTCGTCAAGCTGCGGCCTCCCATGGCCGTCCCGGGCGACACCTCCTTTACTCTGATATCCAGCCCTGCCGAGGCCCGGGGGAACGGCCCGTTTGTGCTGCGGCCTGAACTCCCCGGCGGTCCGGATGCAGCCTGCGCGGCGCTTGCGCAAATGGCCTGCATTCCCTCCGGCAACGTCAGACCGGACGCCGTGGTGGCCTCCGGCTGCGGCTTTCCGGAAGCGGCACTGCCCGCCATTGCCAAAGCCTATCTGCAAGGTTTTCCCGGCATTCCATTGCTTTCGGCACCGGACGATCCTTTGATGGCTTATCTGCCGGATGCCGGGCTGTGGCTGGAGCCGGACTGGGGGATCCTTCCCCTCCGTCTTGCCATTGCCCGGAACCGCCTGGAGCGCCGCTGGCGGCAGCATCCGGTTTATGCCCGGACAGCGTCTCCTTTGACCGAAGAGGTTCGGCAGGCTCTTGCCCGCTGGCACTGCACCGCCTGCAACATGCCGGGACCCTGGGGCCCGCAGATGGCCCTGCGGCGGCTGATGTTTCCCCGGGACCTGACCGCCGGGGCCGAAGCCCCCTTCCGGATGTGGTGGCAAAACCTGGGCACCGCACCGCTGTACGGGCCTGCCAATGCTTTGCTGTTTCTGGAAAAAAACGGCCGCCTGTTTCCCCTTACCGGGAACATGCCCGTGGAATGCCACCTGGGGGACACGACCTGCAATCCCCTGCTGACGCTCCCGGAACTTCCCGACGGCGAATACACCCTGCTATGCGCCCTGGAATTCGGCGGCAAGCGGTTGCCCCTGTCCATGAAGGTCCCAAACCGGGACGGGCTGTATTCCATCGGGGCCGTCCACCTGGACCACATTCCCCGGCCCTACCTGCGGACCATGTGGCAAGCACAATATGCCGACGGCTATTATCCGCTGGAGGATCCGGCAGCGCCGGAAGAAGGAGGTACTCTATGACTGCAAAACGCTCCCGGAAAGGAGGAGTACGCAGAGAGCTGCATCAGAACCGGATTCTGTATCTGATGTGTGTTCCGGCCTTTGTCCTGCTGCTGCTCTTCTGCTACATTCCCTACATCGGCGACTATATGGCCTTTACGGATTTCAATGTAGTGGACGGCATTTTCGGCAGTCCCTTCGTCGGACTGCGGAACTTCAAGTTCTTTTTCCGCAGCGGCATGGCGGCAAAGGTCATTTATAACACCCTGTACATCAACATTTTCAACCTGATTCTCGGGTTGATCATCCCCATTGCCCTGGCCATCGCCATTAACGAGATCAAAAATCAGGCCTTCAAAAAGGTCACCCAGAGTCTGATGTTTTTCCCCTATTTTCTCAGCTGGGTCGTAGTTGGCGCCATCGTATACGGTCTGTTTTCCTCGGATATCGGCCTGATCAATTCTTTACTTGTCAAGCTTGGCAAGGACCCTGTCCGGTGGTACGCAGAGCCAAAATACTGGAAGTGGATCCTGATCCTGGCAGACGTCTGGAAATGGAGCGGCTACAACAGCATCATCTATCTGGCAGCCATGTCCGGCTTTGACCTCTCCATGTACGAGGCCGCTCAGCTGGACGGTGCAAGCAAATGGCAGCAGATCCGCTATCTGACGCTCCCGCTGCTGAAGCCCACCGCCGTGGTGCTGACGCTGATGAGTGTGGGCCGGATCTTCTATGGCGATATGGGCATGGTCTATGGCATTGTGGGCAACAACCCGGTGCTGATCGATGAGGTAACGGTCATCGATACCTATGTCTATCAGACCATGCGGACTCTGGGCTTCTCCTATTCCACGGCCGTTGGCCTGATGCAATCGGTCATGGGTTTGATCCTCGTGACCCTGTCCAACAAGGCCGCAAAGAAAATCAATGACGGAGAGGGGTTGTTCTGAAATGCATATTCGGGAAAGCAGAAGCGATCGCATTACCAAAGCCGTGTGCTATGTCTTTGTGGGCCTGTTCGCCCTGGCCTGCCTGCTGCCGCTGCTGCTGGTGCTCAGCGTATCCCTTTCGTCGGAGTCCGCAGTGGTGCTCCACGGCTACTCCATCTTCCCCCAGGATTTCTCCCTGGACACCTACAAGTACATTTTCCAGCACAGCGGTGCCAAAATTCTGCGAAGCTACGGCGTAACGCTGTTCATCACCGTTGTGGGCACGCTGATTGCAACCATCATTACGGCGATGATTGCCTACGCCCTGTCCATCAAAAAGCTGCGCTATCGGAATCTGATTGCCTTCGCGTGCAATTTTACCATCGTCTTCTCCGCAGGTCTGATTCCCTGGTATATGGTCTCCACCAATCTGCTGGGGCTGAAGGACAGCATCTGGGCACTGATCCTGCCAAGCGTTTTCAGCGTATGGAATATGTTCCTGCTGCGGACCTATTTCTCCGCCATTTCCCCCTCTCTGTATGAGGCGGCCATTCTGGACGGGGCCAACTATTTCCAGATCTTCTGGCGCATAACGGTGCCTCTGTCCAAAACGACGCTGCTGACCGTGGGCATGATGTATGCACTGGCCTTCTGGAATGACTGGTGGAATGCACTGATGTTCATCAACAGCAAAGACCTGTTCCCCCTGCAATACTACCTGTACAACATTCTCTCCAACGTCAACGCGGTCAGCTCCGGACGGATCCCTGCCGGGGCCTCGGGCATCCAGCTTCCTGCGGAGACCGTAAAAATGGCAGTGACCATGATTACCATCGGCCCCATTATTTTCCTGTATCCCTTCGTCCAGAAGTACTTCGTCAACGGCATCATGACCGGTGCCGTGAAGGAATAAACACCCCCCGGAATTCCGGGAACAACAAAAAGGAGGATCATTATGAAACGAACACTGGCAATCGCACTGGCTCTCATTATGCTGCTGGGTATTCTGGCAGGCTGCGGCAACACCAAATCCGGCAGCAGCAAGGGCATGGAGGAGATCACCATTCTCTACCCCGGCGACGAAGCCGACCGGTTCACGGAATTCCTGAACAACGAATTTGCCGAGCGCATGAAGAATGACCTGAACATGAAGGTCAATGTGGTCTTCGTTCCCTGGGACCAGTACTGGGACAAAAAGGACATCATGCTGGCCAACCAAGAGGCCATTGACCTGTACTGGGACGGCCTGCCCGACCTGTCCACCATGGTCAACAAGAAGCAGTGCCAGCCCATCGACGAGCTCCTTGAGAAGTACGGCCAGGACATGCTGAAGGTCCTGCCCATGGATTACATCAAGGGCGCCGTCATCGACGGCAATATCTACGGCATTCCCTCCTGCTACGCTCCCTCCTCCGCCATGTTTCAGTTCGTGTGCCTGCGGCAGGACATCCTGGAGGCCGTTGGCATGGACTCCGTATCCACCCCCGAGGATCTGATGGAGTATTCCAAGCGGGCAACCGAAAAATTTGACAACATCAAAGGCGGCGGTGACCCCATCTTCAAGCCTTTGGCCCGGTACTACGGCGAGGAGCAGTACAACTGGATCGCCGCCCAGGATCTGGTGGTCTTCGGCGAGGACAGTCACAAGGCCTACGACTGGTATGAGACCGAGGCCTTCCAGAAGCTCTGCCAATTCAACCGGGAAATGACTCTGGCCGGACAGTATACCGACGATGTGACCATCAAGTACAACGAGCGTGACTCCCGTATGCAGACCGGCAACTACCTGTGGGTAGAGGGTTCCCTGGGTAAGGACATCGAGATCATCGACACCGTCCGGGCCAACGCCCCCGACGCCACTCTGGGCAACTACCTGCTGGCTCCGGAAAAGACCAAATACATGACCGCCGCCGGCGGCGAGGTGATCTGCATCCCCTACAGCGCACCCAACCCCGAAGGGGCTATGAAGTTCCTCAACTGGCTCTATGCCAGCCAGGATAACTACCTCTTCGCCCTGTACGGCGTGGAAGGCAAGGACTATGAGATCGTGGACGGCCGCCTGAACCGGCTCATCAACGACGACCTGTTCTATGAGTGGATGTTCCGCAACCGCAACTACCAGCTCTTCACCGCAGAGGTGGACCAGGACTACATCGACACCTACGAGCATTGGGATGACGATGCCGTCTACAGTGCCTCCTTCGGCTTCCGCTTCAACAACGAGAACGTCAAGGAAATCGAAGCCCGGCTGATCGAAGTGGCACAGAAGCACTTCGTCCAGCTGGAAACCGGCTTTGTGGACTTTGAAACCGAATACCCCAAGGCCATTCAGGCCATGAAGGATGCCGGTATTGACGAATATGTAGCAGAAGTCCAGCGCCAGCTGGATGCATTCCTGGCTCAGCAATAATTCCAAGCGTAAGCCCGGCCTGCGGGAAACCGCAGGCCGGGCTTCATTGAACCGATAAACGGAATTCGGCAGTGAACGCATTTCCTGTTCTCTGCATACCAAAGGCCGCCCCGAGAGGGGCGGCCTCATTGCATTTTACGGAATCATTCCGCTGCCTTGGCGTCGGCGATGATCTTGGTCTGGTTGGCCTTGGGGACTTCCTCGTAGCGCTCGAAGTCCAGCTGGAAGGAGCCTCTGGCCTGGGTCATAGCCCGCAGGTCGATGGCGTAGGAGGACATCTCGGCCATGGGGACCTCGGCCTCCACAACGGTATTGCCCTTGCCGTCAGGATTCATGCCCATGACGCGGCCGCGGCGCTTGTTCAGGTCGCCGATGACATCGCCCATATAGCTGTCGGGGATGGTGACCTTCAGGGAACCGATGGGCTCCAGCAGCGTTGCACCGGCATTGGGCATAGCCTCCTTGAAGGCCAGGATGGCAGCCATCTTAAAGGCCATTTCGTTGGAGTCCACGGGGTGATAGGAGCCATCGTACAGCACGGCCTTCAGGTTGACCATGGGGTAGCCTGCCAGGGGGCCCTTCTGGACCGCTTCCTGAATGCCCTTTTCCACAGCGGGGTAGAAGTTCTTGGGCACGGAGCCGCCGAAGACCTCTTCGGCGAACATCATCTCGTCCTGCTCCTCCTGGGGCTCGAAGCGGATCCACACATCGCCAAACTGGCCGGAGCCGCCGGTCTGCTTCTTATGACGGCCATGGGCCTGGACGGTCTTCTTGATCTTCTCACGGTAGGCGATCTTGGGGGTGGTCAGCACGGCATCCACACCGAAGCGGGTCTTCAGCTTGGAAACCAGCACATCCAGCTGCTGGTCGCCGGTGCCGGAGATAATGAGCTGCTTGGTCTCGGGGTTATTGACAACGGTGAAGGAGGGATCTTCCTCGTTCAGCCGGTTCAGGCCGGTACCGACCTTCTCTTCCTGACCACGGGTCTTGGGTGCGATGGCCATGGAATAGCAGGGGTGGGGATAGGGGATCTGTTTCAGGGAAACGATCTTTCTGGGGTCACACAGGGTGTCGCCGGTCTTGACCTTGTCCATCTTGCCGATGGCGCCGATGTCGCCGCAGGCCAGAGCCTTGACCTCGGTGTTCTTCTTGCCGCACATCACATACATACGGCCCAGCTTTTCGGTATCGCCGGTACGGGCGTTGACCAGGGTGGTATCCGGGGTGATCTCACCGGAGAGAACCTTGATAAAGGAATACTTGCCGAACTGATCGGAAACGGTCTTCCACACGAAGGCAGCGGGTACGCCGCCGGGGGAAACCACGAATTCCTCGGTTTCGCCATCGGAATTGGTGGCCTTATGATAATTGCCTTCCACAGGGTTGGGCAGCAGGTCCACAATGTGGTCCATGAGCATCAGGCTGCCCAGACAGGTCACGCTGGAGCCGCAGAACACGGGGAACAGGCTCAGCTCCTTCACGCCCTGATGCAGGCCGGTGATCATTTCCCGGTAAGTAAAGCTGTCGCCCTCGAAGAAGCGGTCCATCAGGGCCTCGTCGGTCTCGGCGACGGCTTCCTTCAGCGCATCGTTGAACTCCTCAACAACGGAGGCCTTGTCCTCGGGGACCTCGATCTCCACACGCTTCAGATTCTGCATCTCGTAGGCACGCTTGTTCAGCACATCGATGATGCCGGTGACCTTGTGGGAAGCATCCCAGATGGGCACGATGACAGGGGCAATCTTGTTGCCGTATCTCTCACGCAAAGCGTTGAAGGTGGCATTGTAATCGGAGTGATCCTCGTCTACCTTGGAGATGTAGATGAACCGGGGCATATTCCGCTCCTCGCAGTAGGCCCATGCTTTCTCAAAGCCCACAGTAATGCCGTCCTTGGCGGAGAGCACCAGGATGGCCGCGTCAGAGGCCCGCAGCGCCTCCATAACGGCGCCGGAGAAGTCGAAGGCGCCCGGGGTATCCAGAATGTTGATCTTGGTGTTGTGGTACTCCACGGGGATGACGGAAGTGGAAATAGAAATATTACGGCGGATCTCCTCGGGATCGTAGTCACTGACGGTATTGCCGTCGGCGTTCTTGCCCATGCGGTCGATGGCGCCGGTCATATACAGAAGGCTCTCTGCCAGAGCGGATTTGCCGCTGCCGCTATGGCCCAGCAGGCAGATATTACGAATGGCGTTTACAGTGTACATAGTCAAAAAAGCTCCTTTCGGGAGAGCGCCTGCCCTCCAGAGGTAAAATAGGGGTGCTTTGGTCGAGGCACCCGAACAGGGACATTATACACGAAAGCCGCATAAATTTCAATCGTTTTTTCGTCAAAATGCGAAATATGTATTTTCTGTTACGGACAGATGGGTTTTATAGCAAAACATACAAATTAGGTAAAGAAACTTTGGCTGTTTTACCCCTTGTCAGATTAGAAAAGCCCCTGCCGGACCGGCAGGGGCTTCAGCTTGTCAAAAAAGCCTCGCAGAGTTTGGCGGCGTAAGCCGCCAAATAAAA
>UQGU01000045.1 GCA_900540635.1 uncultured Eubacteriales bacterium
GGATGCCGTGTGGGGGCGCGTGACCGCCAACCGTGAAGCCGGAAAATCCACCCGGTATTTTGTCGATGAGTTTCACCTCTTGCTGAAAGAGGAACAAACCGCTGCTTATTCCGCAGAAATCATATAGTAGTAAACGGGCTGGCCGCCGTTGATGAGGTTCACTTCCGCCTTGGGGCAGATGTCCGCGAACAGATCCGCGGCCTTCTGGGCGTGCTTTTCCTTGGTGTCTGCTCCATAGTAGATGGTGACAAACTCCCGCTCCTCATCCCGGACCCGCTCAGCCAGGCCCTTCAGCAGCACGGTGATATCCTTGCTGGTGCCGAAGAGAGAGCCGCCGGCCATGGCCAGATAGTCACCCTCGTGGATGTCGTAGCCGTCGAAATCGGAGTTCCTGGCTGCATAGGTGATCTGCATAGTCTCCACTGTGGGCAGCACCTCGGTCATGGTCTGGGTGTTCTCCTCCACAGTGCCTTCAGGATTGAAGTTCAGCATAGCAGTGACACCCTGGGGCACGGTCTTGCTGGGGATGACCACAACCGTTTTGGGGGTCAGGCCGTTCACCTGTTCCGCCGCCATGATGATATTCTTGTTGTTGGGCAGCACAAAAACAGTCTCGGCAGGGACCTTGTTTACAGCCTCCAGGATATCCTGGGTGCTGGGGTTCATGGTCTGGCCGCCGGAAATGATCTTGTCCACGCCCAGATTCATGAATACATCCGCAAGGCCTTCTCCGGCGCAGACGGAAACCACGCCAATGGGCTTTTCAGGTTCGGCGATCTTGGGAGCCTTGTCCTGCTCGTGCAAAACCTTCTCCGTGTGCTGCAGGCGCATATTCTCCACCTTGACGGTGATGAAATGGCCGTACTCAATGGCCTCGTGCAGAGCCTTGCCGGGGTCGTTGGTATGCACATGGACCTTGATGATCTCGTCGTCGTCCACCAGCACCAGGCTGTCACCCAGGCTGTTCAGGAAAGCCCGGAGCTTTTCGGGGTCATTCTTATTCTCCCGGCCAATGATGAACTCGGTGCAATAGGTAAAGGTGATGTCCTCGGTATTGAAGTCGGAGAAGTTGGCAGCTTCTTTGGTTGCGCCATTCTCGGCCCCGTCCTCAGGGACGACCACATCCTGGCCCTGCAGGGCCAGCAGCATGGCTTCCAGTGCCAGCGTCCAGCCCTTGCCGCCGGCATCCACAACTCCCGCCTTTTTCAGCACGGGGTTCTGGTTCACGGTATCGGCCAAGGCGATCTTTGCCTCTTCCAAGGCAGCCATCTGGACAAACTCCACATCGTTCTTCTCCTGGGCGGCGGCAGCAGCCTTAGCGGCAGCCAGCCGGGAGACGGTGAGGATGGTGCCCTCGGCGGGCTTCATAACGGCCTTATAGGCAGCGTCCACGCCTTCCTGCAGGGCCTGGGCCCACAGGATACCATCGCAGCTGTCATGGCCCTTCAGCGCCCGCTTCAGGCCCTTGAAGAGCAGAGACAGGATCACGCCGGAGTTGCCCCGTGCGCCCCGCAATGTGGCGGAAGCGGCGGTCTTGGCCACGGCGTACAGCTCGGAGCCGTCCACGCCCCGCAGATCGTTGGCTGCGGCGTGGATGGTCATGGACATATTCGTGCCGGTGTCGCCATCGGGCACGGGGAAAACGTTCAATTCATTCAGATCCTGCTTGTGGATCTCGATCGAGGCGGCTGCGCTGAGGATCATTCGCTTCAGTTCAGCCCCAGAAATGGTCTGCAATTGTTGACACCTCCGAAATTTATCCAATCATCATGGAATCGATATAGACATTCACCGCACGGACCTTCGTCCCGGTACACTTGGTAACCACATAGCGGACCTCGGAAATGATCGAGGTGCCAACGGCGGACAGATTGACGCCGTTGTCCACAATGATGTGCAGATCAATGGAAATGGAATCATCGTCGTTAAAGGTCACGCGAACGCCCTTATCCACGGATTCCTTGCGCAGCAGATGATAGACATCATCCTTCATGCTGCGGGCAGCCATGCCCTTCACGCCGAAGCAATTAGACGCGGCCGTACCCACAATGCCGGTGTAAACACCGGTGGAAACATTGACGGTGCCGTTTGCATTTTCATGACGGATCATAGAGAGTCCTCCTTTTGAAGATAGGCTTCCCTTGGGGGAAGCTGTCGCGGCCCAAAGGGCCGTGACTGATGAGGGGCGGCTGGCAGGACCGACACTGAAGCAGCCTCGGCAGTCCTATTCTAATAAGGCGAAGACTTCCCTGCAAAGTTTTCTCCTCAGTGTACCGCGTCCCGCCCCTCATCCGGCCCGCCTTTGGCGGTCCACCTTCCCCCAGGGGAAGGCTTGCGTTACACCATGCTCTCTTCCCAGCAGTCGGGAGCGGTGAGGCCCATCATCTTCACGACGGTGGGCGCTACGTTGGCCAAGCCGAAGTGGCCGTCCTTGATGTGCCACTCGTGGTCCTTATCATAGATGATAAAGGGCACAGGATTCAGAGAATGGGCAGTCCGTACAGAAGTCTTGCCCTTCTTGGTCTCTGTCATCTGGTCGGCGTTGCCATGGTCGGCAGTGATAAGGACCGTATAGCCGTACTTGTCGGCGGCATCGATGATGGCCTTGACGCTCTTGTCCACGCACTCCATGGCGTAGACAACGGCGTCATACACGCCGGTGTGGCCCACCATATCGCCATTGGGGAAGTTGCAGCGCAGGAACTGGAACTTGTGGGATGCCATGTTCTCCACCATCTTCTCGGTGATTTCCTTGGACTTCATGGCAGGGGCCTGCTCAAAGGGGATCACATCGGAGGGGACCTCCTCGTAGACCTCCAGATTCTCGTCCACCTTACCGGAACGGTTGCCGTTCCAGAAATAGGTCACATGGCCGAACTTCTGGGTCTCGGACAGGGCGTACTCATGAATACCGGCGGCGCAGAGGACCTCGGTCAGGGTGTTCTTGATGACAGGGGGCTGGACCAGATAGTCGGTGGGGATCTTCAGGTCTCCGTCGTACTGCAGCATACCGGCAAAGAGGACGCCGGTGTAATCGCCCCGGTCGAACTTGTCAAAGTCCTTCCGGTCAAAGGCCAGAGAGATCTCCTGGGCGCGGTCGCCACGGAAGTTAAAGAGGATCACGCTGTCGCCGTTGGCAATTTTGGCCACGGGCTGGCCGTTCCGGGCCACCACAAAGGCGGGCAGGTCCTGGTCGATGCAGTTCTCCTCGGCGCGGTAGGTTTCGATTGCCTCCTTGGCAGAGGCGAACTGACGGCCCTGACCCTGAACATGGGTTCTCCAGCCGGCCTCCACCATGGGCCAGTTGGCTTCGTAGCGGTCCATGGTGATCTTCATACGGCCGCCGCCGGAGGCGATAGCGTAGTCACAGCCAGGGGTATTCAGCTCGGCAAGCACAGCCTCCAGCTGGGCCACATACTCCAGAGCAGAGGTAGCAGGCACGTCACGGCCGTCCAGCAGGATGTGGCAGTAGACCTTCTTAGCACCCTCCTTGTGGGCCTGACGCAGCATGGCGATCAGGTGGGAGATGTTGGAATGGACGTTGCCATCGGACAGCAGGCCCAGGAAATGCAGGGCATGGCCGGAAACGGCGTTGGACAGCAGCTTCTTCCAGGTAGCGGACTCATACAGCGCGCCAGACTCAATGGACTCGCTGACGAGCTTTGCGCCCTGGGAATAAATCTGGCCGCAGCCCAGAGCATTGTGGCCAACCTCGCTGTTGCCCATATCGTCATCGGTGGGCAGACCAACGGCAGTGCCGTGGGCCTTCAGATACGTATGGGGGCAGGCAGCGAGCAAATGGTCCAGAGTAGGGGTATTTGCGTTCTTCACAGCATCGCCGCTGCCGCCGTCGCCCTTGCCGACGCCGTCCATAATGACAAGTACAATGGGTTTTTCCATAAGTAGTACCTCCAATATCTATAACTTTACACGGGATAGGTCTTCTAAAATGGCATGATACCAGTTGTATTATTTTACATCAGAAACGGGAAACTTACAACTCTTTTTTTATTTTTTCCGTTCCGAACAAAAAAACTTCCGGGTGTCCCCAAAAATGAGTGATAATCCCGGAAGTTTTAATTTTCTGTGAAGCGACTCTGTCGTCTTTCCCCCGTTCACAGATGCAGCCTGGAAAAGATTCCGGATTATCGGCTGTATCTTCCCTTTTTCTTCTTCGGCCGGAAAATCAGGATTCCAAGGCCAACCAGCGCCAGGGTAAACCCGATGAGCGCCAGGCCTACGCCGGAGCCGGAGTGCTTCTCAGGCTCCGTGGGGTCTGTGGGGAAGGTATAGGGGAATGTGGTCTGCTCCGTAGGGGCTGTAGCAGCCTCCGTGGTCGGCGCAGTGGTGGGAGCCGTCGTCGGTGCGGTCGTCGGCGCCGTAGTGGGAGCCGTCGTCGGGGCAGTTGTCGCCTCCGTCGTCGGCTGGGTGGTGGCTTCCGTGGTCTCCTCAGGCGTGTAGTGATCGTTTCCGTCGGAATCCAGGAATTCGATCCGGCCGTGGAATGCCTCCTCCAGCTGGGCAATCAGGTCCACGGACCAAGGGCTGGAGGCGGGATAATAAATGGTCACATAGCTGTCCCACAGGCAGTTGAGTTTGAAAGACGGGAAAGGACCATAGCAGTGGATGGCTTTCAGATTTTTGCAGCTATAAAGGCTCTGCTCCCCGAAAATCCGGAAGGTAGCGGGCAGGGAAATGCTGGTGAGGCCATCGCACTGGGCGAAACTGTTGGCCCCCAAAGTATGCATGGCGGAGCCGAAGTCCACATCCGTAATGGCATCGTAGTCCTTAAAGGCGTAGCTGCCCACGGTAGTCACATTTCCGGAGAAGACCACCTTGGTGATCTGGTCTTTATAAGCTGCCCAGGGGGCTGCGCCCTCTTCATAGTCATACATGGGGCCGTTGCCGCTAACGGTCAGGGTACCGTCGGCATAGGCCCAGGTCAAAGCATCGCCGCAGGCATTGGTTTCCTCCGCTGCCGCGTTCACGGCGAACAGCGCAGAAATCGCCAGCAGGCAAATAAGCATTCTAAAAATGTATTTTTTCATAGGAACCTCCTAGTTCATTGTTCCTTCGGTCCTGGCAAACAGGGCCGACACACGCTTGCGCAAGGCCTGGGCCTCTTTGGTATCGGACTGGCCGAAGCGTTCGATCCACTCCTTTGAGGCCTGCTGGGCATCCCGCAATGTGGTCATATCCAGAGAAAGGTCCGCCACCCGGAAGGCGGGAAGGCCGGACTGCCGGGAGCCGAAGAAATCCCCGGGGCCCCGGAGCTTCAGATCCTCCTCGGCAATTTTGAAGCCGTCGTTGGTGGCGCACAGGGCTTTCAGGCGGCGGACGGTGTCCTCGTTCCGGTTGTGGGTGGTGAGAATGCAGTAGCTTTTGGCACTGCCCCGGCCCACACGGCCCCGGAGCTGGTGGAGCTGGCTCAGGCCGAACCGGTCCGCATCCTCGATCACCATCAAGGTTGCATTGGGCACATCCACGCCCACTTCGATCACCGTGGTGGCCACCAGCACATCCGCCTCGCCCCGGGCGAAGGAAGCCATAGCCTCCTCCTTCTCTGCGCTCTTCATCTGACCATGGAGCAGGCGCACCCGCAGGTCCGGGAAAACGGTTTTCTGCAGGGTTTCCGCCCAGGCGGCGGCGGACTTCACATCCAACTCCTGATTCTCCTCCACCGCAGGGCACACCACAAAACACTGGTGCCCTTCCGTCACCTGCCTGCGGATGAAGGCGTTGATTCTGGCACGGTAGCTCTCCCCTACCAGGAAGGTATCCACCTTCTGCCGCCCGGGGGGCAGCTCATCCAGCACGGACACATCCAGGTCCCCATACATCAGCAGGGCCAGCGTCCTGGGAATGGGTGTGGCGGACATGACCAGAATATGAGGGTCCCGGCCCTTTGCACTCAGGCGGCTGCGCTGGCCCACACCGAAGCGGTGCTGCTCATCCGTGATGACCAGCCCCAGGTTGGCAAACACGGTGCTCTCGGAGATCAAGGCGTGGGTTCCCACCACAATGTGGGCCTCTCCCGAGGCCAGCGCTTCCCGGGCCACCCGCTTTTCCTTCTGGGACTGGGAACCGGTGAGCAGTACCGTGTGCACACCCAGCGGAGCAAAGAGCTTGCCCAGGGATTCGTAGTGCTGCTCTGCCAGAATTTCCGTAGGGGCCATAAGGGCCGTCTGGAAACCGTTCAAGTGGGCACAGTACGCTGCCGCAGCGGCCACCATGGTCTTGCCGCTGCCCACATCGCCCTGGACCAGCCGGTTCATGGGCGCGCCCTTTTGAAAATCCCCCAGTATTTCCTCAACAGCCCGTTTCTGCGCCCCTGTCAGTGCAAAGGGCAGCCGGGCATAAAAGGGCAACAGGTCGATGTTTTCATAGGGTGCCACCTTCTTTTCCGCCCGAGCGGCCCGCATCAGGGACAGTCCCGCCGAGAACACGAAGAACTCCTCAAAAATCAGCCTTTTCTTGGCCGCTTGGGCCTGTTCCATGGTCTGCGGATCGTGAATCACCGTATAGGCCTGGGCCGCCGGAAGCACATCGAACTCCCGCCGAATCTCCTCCGGCAGAATCTCCTCCGGGGGATCGCACACCGCAAGGGCCTGGGCAATGAGCTTGGTCAATGTGCCATTGTTGAGCCCCGCCGTCAGCGGATAGATGGGCATGATCCGCCGGGTGGCCACCGGGCGGGAATCCGGCGTTTCAAACACAGGGTTTGTTATGCCGTAGCCGCCGTAGTCTCCGGAGACCATACCGTAAAAGATGTATTCAGAGCCATACTGCAATGTCTCTGCTGCGAATTTGGAATTAAAAAAGGCCAGGTTGATGCGCCCGGAGTAATCCGCCACAGACACCTTGGTCAGGTCCATTCCCTTTCGGATATGGGCCGTCCTGGGTGTGGTCATGACCACGGCCCGGAAGCAGGCGGGCACATCCGCCTGGAGCTGGGCGATGGGCACCAGCTTCGTCCGGTCCTCATAGCCTCTGGGAAAATGGCAGATCAGGTCCCCCAGAGTAAAGATATTCAGATTTTCCAGCTGCTTTGCCCGGGCCGGGCCTACGCCCTTCAGGCTTGTCACTGGATCGGATAGTCTGGCCATAGGTCACCTCCGCATTGTTTATGCCCGCATGTACCATATAAAATGAAAAAACTCCCTCCAAGCAACGCTCGGAAGGAGATATTTTCAGAGAACTCAGGCCAGCTTGTTCAGCTTCAGGGTCATGCTGCTCTTCTTCCGGGCAGCGTTGTTCTTGTGCAGAAGACCCTTGGTCACAGCCTTGTCCACGGACCGCACAGCGACAGTGTAGGCGCTCTGAGCAGCGGTCTTGTCACCGCCTTCCACAGCAGCCTCAAACTTCTTCAGGTTGGTCTTCAGCTCGGACTTGTCGGCCTTATTCTTCTCATAAGCAATCTTGGAAGAAATGACATCCTTCTTAGAGGACTTGATGTTGGGCATTGATTACACCTCCTCACAACGGTATTTCATACAGTGCTGTATTATAACGGAAAATTCACGTAAAATCAACCCTTTTTTGAAAATTTTTCTTCAATGGAAAAATGGGCTCCTGACGCATTGTTTCGGACATGCCAGAATACCTTTCTTCCGTCTTTGCGAATTCCTCCTCCCATTCCGGGAAGCAGATCAAAAAATAATCACACTCGTCACATGCAATATCATAATCCGCATTTTCCCCGTTATGTCTGCATTTTTCGCCATGAAAACTGGGTGTCAAGATCTCTTCCATTGCGGCCAACCTCATTTCTCCAATCTGTCATACTTATTATATGTCTTTTTTCGTAGATATTCAATACCGCACCCTAAAAATATAATGACTTTCAAGGGAGTTGGTATCGTGATTAGCTATGCGCCCCTGTTTCGGACAATGAAAGAAAAGGGTATAACCTCCTATCGGCTGTTCAAGATGGGCTTTCCACAGTCCAACTATTACGCCATAAAGCACGGAGACAATATTTCCACCAATACCGTCAACGAGCTCTGTATGCTACTGCAATGCAGTGTTTCTGATATCATGGAGTTCATCCCTGAGCAAAAGCAGCTTTGAGAAGCTTCGTTATCAACGCTGCGCCCTGTTGCCTCATCAAGCCCCGCGGATTTTCGTCTGAAAATCTGCGGGGCTTTTTATCCGTCCTTGCCTGCCGCTGACGAGCATCCACTTTTCTTGTCAAGGGGGTAATTTTCCACAAACCGGGTGACAGGGGCAAATTGCCCATTTTCAGGAAAAGTAAAGAATTCCGTATCAAATTGTAAATATTTTATGTCAACATCGATTCTTTTTCCACAGGGATGTGGAATTGTGGATAACCGGCTGTGGAAAAGTTTGTGGAGAATGTGGAAAACTGTGAGTTTTCCACATGGATTTTTTCAGGTTCCATCTTTTCCGGGCTGTGAAAAAAATACGCTGGATGCGTTCACGAATCCACCGCTTAAAAACACGCCACTCTTTTCTGCCCGTGGCAGGCAGAAAGCGCAACCAGTCCCATTGAACCTGAAAAGATTGGATTTCCGCCTTGTCTTTTTGGCACCGTCCGTCCTCTTTCCCCCGCCGCCAAAAAAATTTCGTGCATTCCGCCAAATTTTTCTCCGTATGCTTTTCTCACCTCCGGGAGATACTAGAAGAGCATTCCATATCCTTAGGAGGCTATTCATGCAGGGAAAGGTAGATATCTGCGGCGTCAGCACCTCCCAGCTGCGCGTTCTGAGTCAGGAGGAAACCGATTCTCTCCTGCGCAGATCCCGCCAGGGAGATGAGCAGGCCCGGCAAACGCTCATTGAGGGCAATCTGCGGCTGGTACTCTCCGTGATCCAGCGCTTTGATAAGCGGGGGGAAAGCCCGGACGACCTGTTCCAGGTGGGCTGCATCGGCCTTATAAAGGCCATTGCCAATTTTGACTCCGAGAAATGCGTGCGCTTCAGTACGTACGGGGTACCGATGATCGCCGGTGAGGTGCGGCGCTATCTCCGGGACAACAGCGTGATCCGGGTCTCCCGGTCCATTCGGGATGTTGCCTACAAGGTCCTGCAGTGCAAGGAAGCCCTGACGGCTTCTCTCGGCCGGGAACCCACGCTGGAGGAAATCTCCAAGGCCCTGGAGCTGCCCAGAGAAGAGGTCAGCCAGGCGCTGGATGCGGTGTGCGCCCCGGTAAGCCTCTACGACAGCGTCTATTCCGACGGCGGGGACCCTCTGACGGTCATGGACCAGGTCCAGGACACCAGAAATATCGAGCCAAACTGGATGGAGCACATCACTCTATCAAACGCCTTCCGGGCCCTGAGTCCCCGGGAAAAGGAGATCCTCTCTCTGCGGTTTTACAGCGGAAAGACCCAGATGGAGGTGGCCTCCAGGCTGGGCATCTCCCAGGCCCAGGTATCCCGGCTGGAAAAGGGAGCCATTGCCGCCATGCGAAAGCGTGTTATCGTGTCATAGTTCCCAGAGAAAAGGCATAGGCTTTTCCAAAGGGGGAATGGCCATGGGCGTCAAATTCACGCAGCTGCAATGCAAGGAGGTCATCTGCATTGCCAACGGGGAACGGCTTGGGTATCTTTCGGATATCGTGGCAGAGGTGCCCGAGGGGATCATTGCCGCCATTGTGGTCCCCGGTCCCTGCAAACTTCTGGGAGTAGCCGGGCGGAAGGACGACTATGTGATTCCCTGGTCCTGCGTCAAAAAAGTCGGGCCTGATATCATTCTCGTGGACATCAAACCCTGCGACTGTAAGGTGCCGAGGCCAAAGGGAAAGTTTCCGCTGTGAAAGCCTTCCCCTGGGGGAAGGTGGACCGCCAAAGGCGGGACGGATGAGGGGCGGTACACAGAACCGATACGGAAAAATATTCATAGGGATGTCCCTGGGAGAGAACCTTTCACGCAAACTCTGCGTATCGGTTCTGCACGCCGCCCCTCATCCGTCAGGGCTTCGCCCTGCCACCTTCCCCCAAGGGAAGGCTTTTTCTCACTTTTTCTAAAAAAGTTCTTGCAAATTTGGATTCTTTCCTATATAATATTCCGGCGTGGGTTTGCGCCCATAGCTTATCAAAACCACACACCCGGGGATCGGGAGCCTCATGTGCCCATATGGGCGGGGATCCCGGGATGATCGGGGTGGAGGAAAAACAAAAGGAGAACTGTAAAAATGGCTGTCGTATCTATGAAGCAACTGCTGGAGGCAGGCGTTCACTTCGGTCACCAGACCCGTCGTTGGAACCCCAAAATGGCCCCCTACATCTACACCGAGCGCAATGGTATCTATATCATTGACCTGCAGAAGACCGTAAAGAAGCTGGAAGAGGCCTACAACTTCGTTCGTGACACCTCCGCAAACGGCGGCAATATTCTGTTTGTCGGTACCAAGAAGCAGGCTCAGGACGCTATCAAGGAAGAGGCTGCCCGCTGCGGCGGCTACTACGTCAACGCCCGTTGGCTGGGCGGTATGCTGACCAACTTCCGCACCATGCGTACCCGCGTCGACCGTCTGGCTCAGCTGAGAAAGATGGAAGAGGACGGCACCTTCGCTATGCTGCCCAAGAAGGAAGTCATCAAGCACCAGGCTGAGATCGAGAAGCTGGAGAAGTACCTGGGCGGCGTCAAGGAAATGAAGAAGCTGCCTGCTGCTCTGTTCATCGTCGATCCCCGCAAGGAGCGCAATGCCATTGCTGAGGCCCGCAAGCTGAACATCCCCATCGTCGCCATCGTGGACACCAACTGCGATCCCGATGAGATCGACTACGTGATCCCCGGCAACGATGACGCCATCCGCGCCATCCGTCTGATCGCTGCTGCCATGGCAAACGCCGTTATCGAGGGCCGTCAGGGTGAAGACACCGCTGCGGAAGAGGCTGCTCCCGCTGCCGAAGCTCCCGCCGCTGAATAATCCCATATAGATCTATAGGAGGATACCAAAATGGCTTTTACTGCTCAGGACGTTAAGAAACTGCGCGAAATGACCAACGTTGGCATGATGGACTGCAAGAAGGCTCTCCAGGCTACCGATGGCGATATGGACAAGGCCGTTGACTGGCTGCGTGAGAAGGGCCTGGCCAAGGCTGCCAAGAAGGCTGACCGCATCGCCGCTGAGGGCGTTGCCTTTGCTACCGTCGTGGACGGCGTGGGCGTTGTGATCGAAGTGAACTCCGAGACCGACTTTGCCGCCAAGACCGACGCTTTCATGGACCTGGTGAAGAACCTGGCCGTGGTCGTCGCCAAGCAGAATCCCGCCGATGTGGAAGCTCTGAAGGCTTGCACCTACCCCAACTCCAACCTGACCGTTACCGAGATCATGCAGGAGAAGGTCATGTCCATCGGCGAGAACATGCAGATTCGCCGCTTCGCCCGCTTCCCCGAGAACACCTCCGTTGCCTACGTTCACGCAGGCGGCACCCACGGCGTTCTGGTGAACCTGGCTGTTGAAGGTGGCATCGACGCTACCGAGATCGGCAAGAACGTTGCCATGCAGATCGCTGCTATGAACCCCAAGTACTGGGACAAGTCCCTGGTTCCCCAGGCCGATGTTGACCACGAGATGCAGGTTCAGGTTGCTCTGATGGACAACGATCCCAAGATGGCCTCCAAGCCCGCTCAGGTCAAGGAGAAGATCGCTGCCGGTAAGCTGAACGCTTTCTTCAAGGACAACTGCCTGCTGCAGCAGGAGTTCGTTCGCTCCGACCTGTTCCAGGGCAGCGTGGAAGGCTACATTGCCGACGCTGCCAAGAAGCTGGGCGGCAAGGTGACCTTCGTTGACGCCATTCACTACGTCAAGGGCGAGGGCATTGAGAAGAAGGCTGACGACTTCGCCGCAGAAGTCGCCGCTCAGATCGCCGGCGCTGCCAAGTAAGTTTCCCTACACGTGAGATTCCCGCAAGCTTTTCGGCTTGCGGGAATTTTTCATTGCATTTTTGTTTTTTTATGTTATAATTGATTTACATAAAAACATATTATCAGGAACGGAAGGGCTTTCAAAAGATATGCGGCAGAGCTGCCCAGGAAAAGTCATAACCGCCCATTCCGGTTTCTTTTGGATAGCCTCGGGAGGATGACCATGGAGACCTTCATCTGTAATCAGACAAAAATACCCAAGGACCGCTGGCGCTACGGGCTCCGGTCCTCTGCCAAGGTAGGCTGCGGGTGGATCGCCGTATACAACGCCCTGATTCAGCTGGGTGAGTCCCCCCTGCCCGAGACCATTATTGACGCACTGGAGCACCAGCTTCCCCTCATTCACGGCAATCTGGGCACCAGTGTGCTGGGGCCTGCCATGCTTCTGAAAAAATGGGGCTACCATGTGACGCTGTGCTCAGATTTGGACCGCTTCGACCGGATGTGCCGCCACTCAGACGTGAGCATTCTCTTCTACTATTGGCGCAAGGGCCTTCGCGTGGGTGCCCACTTCGTCTGCGTCACTGCAAATACGGAAGGATTCTGGGGTTACAATACCTATACAGACTCCAAGGGGCAGGACTTCTACGGAACGAGCCTCAGCGCATACCTAAAAGAGCAAAAGCACTTCGGCTGTGTGCTAACCTGTATCAGGAAGCCAAAACAGCAATCCAATCCATAATACCGCAGCAAAACGGCGCACTGCCTAAAACAGTGCGCCGTTTCAGTTTATGTCGTGCGGAATTTTCTTATGCCAGCGCCCCAAAGCCCAGCACGACAATGCCCAGGACCATCAGAATCACGCCGGTGGCACGATTCAGGGTCTTCGGAGTGGCTTTGTTGGCAATGACTGCGGCGATTCGGGCCCACAGGAAGGTGAACACCACGCAGAGAATGAATACCGTCCAGTCCGGTGCGCCGCCGATGGTGAAATGGGAGACGGCTCCGGTGAGGGCCGTAAAGGTCATAATGAACACGCTGGTACCAACGGCGGTTTTCAGCTCATAGCCTAGGACGCTGGTCAGGATCAGCAGCATCATCATTCCACCGCCGGCCCCCACAAAGCCGCAGATGAAGCCGATGAGGCAGCCGCAGACCATGGATTGGATTGCCCGTTTTTTCGCGGACACCCCCTGCATGGCCTCTTTGGTGGTCATAACAGGACGAATAATAAACTTCACACCCAGCAGGAAGGTCATAAACACAGAGAAATTCCCCATGGTCTGGGAGGGCACCAGGCTGGCAATGTAGCTGCCGATGACTGTAAAGGCAAGGACACTGAACATCATGATCAGGCCGTTGCGGATGTCCAGATTTTTGTTTTTGCCGTAGGTATAGGCGGAAACAGCGCTGGCCAGCACGTCCGAAGACAGGGCAATGCCCACGGCCATATAGGGGTCCATGTGCAGGAAGGTGATGAGCATAGGGCTGATGACCGCTGCGGCACTCATGCCCGCAAAGCCGGTACCCAGGCCGGCGCCCATGCCTGCAAAAAACGTGACAAGGATGGTAATCAATATCTGCATGTTAGTTCTTTTCCTCCAATAGTCTGTCCATATTTTGATTCATGATCTCCAGGGTCCGCAGAAATATGGCCATGGAGTCGGCATCAATGTTTTCCCCCAGCTTTGAAAAAAAGCTCTGCTGAAGGGCCTTGCCTGCCGTCACAATGGGGTCCGCTTTTTCCGTCAGGCGCAATGCCCGCTTTCGCCGGTCCCCTGCCACGGCCGTTCTCACCAGGTAGCCCTCCTCCTCCAGGCGGTCCAGGTGAATGGAAACCAGATTGGCTTTCAGGTGCCGCACCTGCACAATGTCCCGGGCCGTATTATAGTCCGGATTGTTGGCCAGGAACAGCAGGATATCAAAGGATGTTCGGGCAATCCCCTGCTCCCGGCAAAAGGTCGCACAGACCTGATCGTAGCCGGTCAGTATTTTTCGGGTCAATTCATAACAGAAAAGCATTCTGCGTCTTCTTTCTTCAAATTTAGATATTTCAAATTTGAACTAAATAATATCACAGCAAGTAATACTTGTCAAGTGGTCCGGCAGACTTTCTTTTTCCATAAGGATTATACAATTTTGCAAATATATTCCTTTTATTTGCAACTTTTTTCTTGCGTGAAACGAATGTTTGTGCTACAATTAAAGAAATTTGTCCGCCCCTGCCGGATTCCTTCCGGCAGGGGTTAAGAGAGAAGGGGGAATTCATTTGATATTCGGCAAACACATCAACGTCTACTATCGAAAGTATGCGTTGGCCCTGCTGACAGGACTGCTCGCCCTGTTCACGGTGGACTATCTTCAGCTGAAAATCCCGGAAATCTATCAATTGGTCATCAACGGCCTGAACCAGGGCTATATCCTGGAAAACGGCGTACAGATCCCTTTTGATATGAATTTCATGCTGGACCGGATCTGTATGCCCATGGTGTCCATCATCCTGGCCATTGTATTCGGCCGCTTTTTGTGGCGCGTCACCATCTTCGGCGCAGCCACCAAGGTGGAGACGGACCTGCGCAACAAGATGTTCCGCCACGCCGAAGACCTGAGCCGGGAATACTATCAGGTCAACAAGGTTGGCAACCTCATGAGCCTGTTCACCAACGATCTGGACACCGTGCAGGAGTGCTACGGCTGGGGCTTCATGCAGTTCTTCGACCCCATTATTCTGTGCACCCTGGCCATTACGAAGATGTGGCGTATGGACCATCTGCTGACCGTTCTGTCCCTGATCCCCATGGTTCTGCTCTTCGCCACTGCCACCATCGTTGGCAAGAGCATGACCCAAAAATGGGACTACCGGCAGGAGTGCTTCTCCAATATGTCGGATTTTGCCCAGGAGAGCTTTTCCGGCATTGCCGTCATCAAGGCCTTCGTAAAGGAGACCAAGGAGCTGCTGGCCTTTGAAAAGCTGAACAAGGAAAGCGAAGTTTCCAACATCGACTACACCAAGGTTACGGTCCTGCTGCGCATCCTGGTGACCACCTTTGTGGAAAGCGTCATCTGCGTCATCCTTGGCTACGGCGGCTATCTGGTCTATAAGGGTGAATTCAATGCCGGTCAGCTCATGGAATTCATTGGCTACTTCAACGCGGTGATCTGGCCCATCATGGCCATTGCCGAGCTGATCGACATGACCTCCCGGGGCAAGGCCTCTCTGCAGCGCATCAGCGAGCTGCTGGATGCCCCCAAAAACGTCTATGACCGCCCCGATGTCAAGGCCCTGGAAAACCCCAAGGGTGACATTGCATTCCGGGATCTGAGCTTCACCTACCCCGACGGCGAGTTCCCTGCCCTGGAGCACATCTCCTTCGAAATCAAGCCCGGTGAAAGCATCGGCCTGGTGGGCAAGACCGGCTCCGGCAAGACCACTCTGGTGGACCTGATCCTGCGGACCTACAATGTACCCGACGGGACCCTGTTCCTGGACGGGCAGGATGTCAACAGTCTCTCCATCCGCTCCGTGCGGGACGCCTGCGCCTATGTACCCCAGGACAATTTTCTGTTCTCCGACACCATTGAAAACAACATCGCCTTCGGCAAGGAAGAAACCGTCTCCGAAGAGATTCGGCGGGCTGCCAAGCTGGCGGACATCGACGGCAATATCTCCGAATTTCAGCTGGGCTACCAGACCGTGCTGGGCGAACGGGGCGTCACCGTCTCCGGCGGCCAGAAGCAGCGAATCTCCATCGCCCGGGCGCTGATGAAGGACGCGCCCATTCTGATTCTGGATGACTCCGTGTCCGCTGTGGACACCAAGACGGAGAAGGCCATTCTGGACAATCTCCGTGCCACCCGTCAGGGCAAGACCACCATCCTCATTGCCCACCGCATCTCCACCATTGAGCAGATGGACAAGGTGCTCTTTATTGACGGCGGCCGTCTTGCAGGCTTCGGAACCCATGACAAGCTCTATGAAACCAATGCAGAATACCGCAAAATGGTAGATCTGCAGCGCCTGGAAGAGGAAGGAGGGGCGCAAAATGCGTGAATATCTGCCACTCATCATTCCCTGCGCCATTATTGGGGTATTTACTCTGGTCTTTCTGTGCGCCTATGCCGTACTGAAAAAGAAGACCGCCAAGGAAACCAGCGAACGGCATATGCCCGACAGCGAGATCATCCGTCGGCTGCTGCGCTACGCTGCGCCCTATAAGAAGGAGTTCGCACTGATTTTCTTTATCATGCTGGTCTCCATCGCCTACGATGTGGTGTCTCCCCTGCTGGTTGCCACCATTCAGGGCACCATTAAGCAGAGCTTCCAGCTCAGCAGACTGTTTACCCTGGTGGCCGTCTATGCAGGCATTCTGGCTGTGAGCATGGTCTGCACCTACTTCCAGGCTATGATCCTCCAAAAGATCGGCCAAAAAATCCTGACCCAGCTGCGCATGGATACCTTTACCCACATTGAGCAGCTGTCCCACGCCCAGCTGAATCAGATTCCAGTGGGCAAGCTGGTGACGAGAGTCACCAACGACCCCAATTCCATCAGCTATCTGTTCACCAATATTCTGGTCACCCTGGTCAAGAACACCCTGGTGATTCTGGGTGTGCTGGGGGCCATGCTGATCCTGAACTATGCGCTGACGCTGATGGTGCTGTGCTTTGTGCCCTTCCTGGTGCTCTTCACCATCATCTTCCAAAAGTTCTCCCGGCACGTCCACCGCTGCGTCAACAACGCCCGGACGGATGTGAACACCTACCTTTCCGAGAATCTCTCCGGCATGAAGGTCACACAGATCTTCAACCAGGAGAGCCGGAAGCTGACGGAGTTTCTGGACCGCAGTCAAAAACTGGAAAAGGCAAAGCTGGGCCGGATGTTCGTCTTCGGCGTCTTCCGCCCCATGGTGTATATGCTCTTCGTGACCTCCAACCTGTTTCTGTTCTATATTGGCTGCAAGGGCTATATCCGGGACACCGCCTTCCTGGGCACCACCATTACCAGCGAGACCGTGGTCGCCTTCTATATGTATATCTCCCGGTTCTTCAACCCCATCCAGACCCTGGCAGAGCAATTCGATATGCTGGAGCAGTCCTTTGCCGCAGCAGAGAAGATTTTCACCATTCTGGACATGGAGCCCGAGGTGGTGGACGAGCCCGATGCCATCGAGCTGGGCGACATCAAGGGCGAGATCGAGTTCAAGGATGTCTGGTTCGCCTACAATCCCGGAGAATGGGTGCTCAAGGGTGTTTCCTTCCATGTATACCCCAAGCAGACCGTGGCCTTTGTGGGCTCCACAGGCTCCGGCAAATCCACCATTCTCAGCCTGATCTGCCGGAACTACGACATCCAGAAGGGCCAGATCCTTATCGACGGCATCGATATCAAGCACATCAAGATCTCTTCCCTGCGCCGCCACTTTGGCCAGATGCTCCAGGATGTTTTCCTGTTTGCCGGAGATATCCGCAGCAACATTGTACTGCGTTCCGACAATGTCTCCGATGAGGATGTCTGGCAGGCCTGCCGGTATGTCAACGCTGACAGCTTCATCAAGAAGCTGGAGGGCGGTTTGAACGAAACCGTCCGGGAGCAGGGCAACAACTTCTCCGCCGGACAGCGGCAGCTGCTGAGCTTCGCAAGGACCATCCTGCACAAGCCCTCCGTGATGATCCTCGATGAGGCCACGGCAAACATCGACACGGAAACGGAAGTGCTCATCCAGGACTCCCTGGAGAAGATGAAGAACATCGGCACCATGCTGATCGTGGCTCACCGCCTGAGCACCATCCAGCACGCCGACAACATCATCGTCCTGTCCCACGGCCAGATCATGGAGCAGGGTACCCATCAGCAGCTCCTGCACCAGAAGGGCCGGTACTACCAGCTCTATACCCTGCAATTCCAGAAGCAGCAGCTCCAGCAAAGCGAAACATGACAAACGCCCTTGCAGACCGGTTGGCTCTGCAAGGGCATTTTCCATCATTTCTCAGGAAAAGTGAAGCGATAAAAATCCCGAATGCATCGTGAACTGCACCCCATTTGTTAGACAGTATGATATACTATCTAAGAAGTGGGGTGT
>UQGU01000046.1 GCA_900540635.1 uncultured Eubacteriales bacterium
GGTACGCCATATCACGCAGTTTCATAGCGCCCAGATAGACGCATTTTCCGCGCCGGAAGTGCCCTAGCACAGACTGCGTCTCTTCTGAGGCCGGGAAGGATTCTTAAGGGAGGGCGGCTTTGCCGACAGCGCCTCCCTTAAGCCGCATTCTTTCATTCTTTCTTGGCGGGACAAGAAAGAATCCCCCGGAGGGGCCCAGCCAGAGGTCCCGACAGGGCTTCAGACCGAACCCCTCCGGCCTGGGGCCACTTCCATTGAAATTTTTAATCTACAAATTCAGCAACGCACCGCTCGTAGGCGGCTACGGGGTCTGCTGCGGCGGTGATGGGGCGGCCTACCACGATGTAGTCGGAGCCGATGGCCTTGGCGGCGGCGGGGGTCATGACCCGCTTCTGGTCCCCCGCATCTCCGTCGGCAAACCGAACGCCGGGGGTGACGGTGATAAAATTCTTTCCACAGGTGCTGTGGACTTTTTCCGCCTCCAGGGGGGAGCAGACCACGCCGTCCAGCCCTGCATTCTTGGCGGTCTCGGCGTAGTGCATGACCACCCGGTCCATGGGCTCATGGATCATCAGGTCCCGCTCCATGGCCTCCTGATCGGTGGAGGTCAGCTGGGTCACGGCAATCAGCAGGGGACGGGTGCCGTCGGGCCGGGTCAGGCCCTCCAGAGCAGCCTGCATCATGGCGGTGGTACCGGCGGCGTGGAGGTTGGTAATGTCCACATCCAGGTTCCGCAGAACGGCCATGGCCTTCTTGACGGTGTTGGGAATGTCGTGGAGCTTCAAATCCAGAAAAATCTTATGCCCCCGGGCCTTGATCTGCCGGACGATTTCCGGGCCTTCGGCATAGTACAGCTCCATGCCGATCTTCACAAAGGGCTTTCTGCCGGTGAACTTGTCCAGAAATGCGAAGGTCTGCTCTGCGCTGGAAAAATCGCAGGCTACAATGACGTCTTTCCCCATATTACTGTGCGCCTCCTATAATGTCGCTTAAATTCTCAATTCTGTAATTTTCCATGACCCTTGGCAGGTCCTCGATGATCTTCTTGCAGGCCCAGGGGTCAACCAGGTTGGCAGCGCCAACCTCTACGGCGGTGGCTCCCGCCAGCATCATTTCCAGCACATCCTCGGCGCTCTGCACGCCGCCCATGCCGATGACCGGAATTTTGACCGCGTGGGCCACCTGGTAGACCATCCGCACCGCCACCGGGAAGATGCCGGGGCCGGAGTAGCCGCCCATGGTGTTGGCGATGACGGGCTTTCTGCGCCGCAAATCAATGCGCATGCCAAGCATGGTGTTGATCAGGCTGATGCCGTCGGCCCCCGCGTCCTCGCAGGCCTTGGCAATGGACACAATGTCCGTCACGTTGGGGGAGAGCTTGACGATGACGGGCTTGGCGGTGACGGCCTTGACGGCTTTTGTCACCTCTGCGGCGGCCCTGGGGTCTGTGCCGAAGCTCATGCCGCCGCCGTGGACATTGGGGCAGCTGACATTGACCTCCAGCCAGCCCACCTGGTCCTGAGCGTCCAGCTTTTCGCAGGTGTAGGCATAGTCTGCCACGGAGAAGCCGGACACATTGGCCATGACCGGCTTGTGGAAAACCTGGGAAAGCTTCGGCAGCTCATTCCGGATCACAGCGTCTACCCCGGGATTTTGCAGGCCCACGGCGTTGATCAGGCCTGCGGGGCACTCGGCGATTCTGGGGGTGGGGTTTCCGAACCGGGCTTCCCTGGTGGTGCCCTTAAAGGAGAAGGTGCCCAGGATGTTAATATCGTAAAGTTCCGCAAATTCGTAGCCGAAGCCAAAGGTGCCGGAGGCGGGAATCACCGGATTGTCCAATTGGATTCCGCAGAGATTTACGTTTGATCCCATAGAATTTCCTCCTTTTTCATGACGGGGCCGTCCTTGCAGATGCGCTTATTGCCGGTGAGGGTCTTGCAGGAGCAGCCCATGCAGGCCCCGAAGCCGCAGCCCATGCGCTCTTCAAAGCTCATCTGGCCGGAGGTTCGGCTAGCCTTGTACAAAGCTTTCAGCATGGGTTCCGGGCCGCAGGCGCAGAAGTGGCTGTAGCTGAGATTTTTCAAAGCATCGGTCACAAAGCCGGGGGTGCCGTAGGAGCCGTCCACCGTGGTCACGTACACGGTGCAGCCCAGGGCCTTAAATGCTTCCTCATAGAAGATTTCTTCCCGGGTGTTGAAGCCCAGAATGACCTGCACTTCTTTTTCCATGGCCCGCAGGTGCTTGGCAAGACCAAACATGGGGGGCACGCCCACACCGCCGCCCACCAGCACCGGGTGTTCCCCGGTGAGGGTCAGGTCGTAGCCGTTGCCCAGGCCCGTGAGAATGTCCAAAGACTCCCCGGGGGCCATGGCGGCCATCTGGGCCGTGCCGTGGCCCACCACCTTATACACCAGGGTCAGCTTGCCCTCTTCCCAGTCGCAGACGGAAATGGGGCGGCGGAGGAACTTGCCCGCAAGGCGGATGTTCACAAACTGCCCCGGGGCGGTGATGGCGGAGGTATCCCCGGAGAGCGTCATGCGATAGACGTTGGAGGTGAGAGCCTCGTTGGTTAAGATTTTAAAAATACTCTGTTTCATATCAGGCATCAATGGTGGAGATGGTCAGGGTGGTCTCTTCCAGCACGTCCAGCAGCACCTTCACGGTGTCCAGGGCGGTGAAGAGGGTCACGTTGTATTCGGTGCAGATCTGGCGGATCTGAATGCCGTCGGTGGCGTTGGAGCCGGGGTCGCGGGTGTTGATGACGTAGGCAATGTGGCCCTGGCGCAGGGCGTTGGGAATCTCCTCGCTGCCGTCGCTGATCTTCTGCAGGGCGTGGGTGCGGATGCCGTGCTCCTTCAGGAACTTGGCGGTGCCGGTGGTGGCCTCGATGTTGAAGCCCAGCTGGTAGAACCGGCGGATGAGAGGCAGGGCCTCCTCCTTATCCCGGTCAGCAATGGTGGCCAGGACGGTGCCGTAGTTTTGCAGGTGCATGCCGGAAGCCTGCAGGGCCTTGTACAGGGCTCTTGTCAGGGTCTTGTCGTAGCCGATGGCCTCGCCGGTGGACTTCATCTCGGGGGACAGGTAGGCATCCAGGCCCCGAATCTTATTGAAGGAGAACACGGGGGCCTTGACGTACCAGCGGCTCTTCTCCGTGGGGTAGATGTCGAAAATGCCCAGCTCCTTCAGGCTCTTGCCCAGGATGACCTCCGTGGCAATGTCTGCCAGGGAGTAGCCCGTGGCCTTGCTCAGGAAGGGCACCGTCCGGGAGGACCGGGGGTTGACCTCGATGATATACACACGGTCTTCCTTGTCCACAATGAACTGGATGTTAAACAGGCCCTTGATGCCGATGCCCAGGCCCAGCTTCTTGGCGTACTGCAGAATAATGCCCTTGACCTTGTCGGAGATGGAGAAGGGAGGATAGACGGAGATGGAGTCGCCGGAGTGGACGCCGGTGCGCTCTACCAGCTCCATAATGCCGGGGACGAACACGTCCCGGCCGTCGCAGATGGCGTCGATCTCCACCTCCCGGCCCTGGATGTACTTGTCCACCAGCACGGGCTTGTCCTCGTCGATTTCCACGGCGGTGCGCAGGTATTGCCGCAGCTGCTCTCCGTTTGCCACGATCTGCATGGCCCGGCCGCCCAGGACGAAGCTGGGGCGCACCAGCACGGGGTAGCCGATCTCCTTGGCGGCGGCAATGCCGTCTTCAATGTTGGTCACGGCCTTGCCCTTGGCCCGGGGGATGTTCAGCTCGTTCAGGAGGTTTTCAAACTGGTTCCGGTCCTCGGCCCGGTCGATGGCGGCGCAGTCCGTGCCGATGATGGTCACGCCCCGCTCCATCAGGGGGTCTGCCAGGTTGATGGCGGTCTGGCCGCCCAGGGAGGCAATGACGCCCTCGGGGTTCTCGAAGTGCAGGATGTTCATCACATCCTCGGGGGTCAGGGGCTCAAAGTACAGCTTGTCGGCGGTGGTGTAGTCCGTGGAGACGGTTTCGGGGTTGTTGTTGATGATGATGGCTTCAAAGCCTTCGCTGCGGATGGTGTTCACGGCATGGACGGTGGAGTAGTCGAATTCCACGCCCTGGCCGATGCGGATGGGGCCTGCACCCAGGACCACCACCTTCTTTTTCTCCGTCAGCCGGGAGTCGTTAGAGCCTGTATAGGAGGAGTAGAAGTAGGGGATATAAGCGCCGGTGTGGCAGGTATCCACCATGCGGTATACGGGGAAGATGTCCTTCTCGCAGCGCAGGCGATAAACCTCCAGCTCCTTCATGCCCCAAAGCTGAGCAATGAACTTGTCGCCGAAGCCCATGGCCTTGGCGGCTTTCAGGGTTTCCATATCGCCGACGTTTGCTTTCAGCGCCCTCTCCATGTTCACGATCTTCTCAATGGAGCGGATGAAGAAGGGGGTGATCTGGGTCACCTCGTAGATGGCGTCCACGCTGACATTCCGGCGCAGCAGCTCGGCCACGGCGAAGATGGTGTCGTCCCGGAACTGCTTCAGGTACTCCAGAATCTCGGCGGTATCCATGCGGTCGAATTTCGGCATATAAAAGTGGCATACGCCGATCTCCAGGGACCGGACGGATTTCAGCAGGCACTCCTCCAGATTGGAGCCAATGCCCATGACCTCGCCGGTGGCCTTCATCTGGGTGCCCAGGGTGTTGGCGGCGGAGGCGAACTTATCAAAGGGGAACCGGGGCAGCTTGGCCACCACGTAGTCCAGGGAAGGCTCAAAGGCTGCGGTGGTGTTGGCGATCTTGATATCCTCCAGGGCCATGCCCACGGCGATTTTGGCAGTGACCCGGGCGATGGGGTAGCCGGAGGCCTTGGAGGCCAGGGCGGAGGACCGGGAGACTCTGGGGTTGACCTCGATGAGGTAGTATTCGGAAGAACTGGGGTTCAGAGCAAACTGGACGTTGCAGCCGCCCTCGATTTTCAGCTCCCGGATGATCTTGATGGCGGAGTCGTTGAGCATTTTCAGGTCGTGGTCGGAAAGGGTCATAATGGGGGCCACCACCAGGCTGTCGCCGGTGTGGACGCCCACGGGGTCGATGTTCTCCATGCCGCAGATGGTGATGGCGTGGTCGTTGGAGTCCCGCATGACCTCAAACTCGATTTCCTTGTAGCCCTTGACGGACTTCTCAACGAGGACCTGGTGGACGGGGGAGAGCTTGAAGGCGTTCAGGCCGATCTCCTCCAGCTCGGCTTCATTGTAGGCAAAGCCGCCGCCGGTGCCGCCCAGGGTGAAGGCAGGACGCAGTACCACGGGGTAGCCGATGTGCGCTGCGGCCTGCTTGGCCTCTTCCAGGGAGTAGGTGATTTCGGAGGGAATGACGGGCTCGCCGATGGACTGGCACAGCTCCTTAAAGAGCTCCCGGTCCTCGGCCCGTTCAATGGAGGTGGAGGAGGTGCCCAGCAGCTGCACATTGCACTCCCGCAGCACGCCCTTTTTCTCCAGCTGCATGGCCAGGTTCAGGCCGGTCTGGCCGCCGATGCCGGGGACAATGGCGTCGGGCCGCTCATAGCGGATGATCTTGGCAATGTATTCCAGGGTCAGGGGCTCCATATAGACCTTGTCCGCAATGGCGGTATCGGTCATGATGGTGGCGGGGTTAGAGTTGCACAGGACCACCTCGTAGCCCTCTTCCTTCAGTGCCAGGCAGGCCTGGGTGCCGGCGTAGTCGAATTCCGCCGCCTGCCCGATGACGATGGGGCCGGAGCCGATGATCAGAATCTTCTTAATGTCTGTTCTCTTTGCCATAATTCATTTCCTCCATTTTATGCGTTTCTAAGGGGATGTGTGTAGGGGACTGTTAGAAAAGTATGTCGCTGCGAACCAGTGACCGATGTCACTACTCCGCGCTAAGAGCCGGCTTCGCCGGTTGCGCTATGTACGTGACTGCGGTCACAGTGGTGTGGCAGCCCCCCGGTTGAATGGAAACAGCTTAGGTTTATTACCAAGATATTCGAAAATCCGGGGGATTGTGCCCGAAGGAAATACCCTTGGGGTACCACACCAGTCTGCGGACTGGTTCGCAATGACAGATTGTTTCTAACCGTCTCGTCGGTGTGCTTTACTTGGAAAGGTACGCGGCCTGGCCGTCGTGGAAGGTTGCCATGCACTTTCCGTGGACGTTCCAGCCTGCAAAGGGCGTTGCCTTGCCCTGGGACAGGAAGTCCGCCGGGTCTATTGCGTACTGGGCATCCAGGTCCCATACGGAAAAGTCATTGCCCATAGGGATCGCAAAGCGCTTCCTGGGATTCCATACCAGCTTGTTTACCAGCGCTTCCGGGGTGAGAAGGCCCGTGTGGACCAGGTAGGTGTAGAGAATGGGGAAGGCCGTCTCCAGGCCTACCACGCCGAAGGCGCTCTTTTCCAGCCCCCTTGCCTTTTCCTCGGCGCTGTGGGGGGCGTGGTCCGTGGCGATCATATCAATGGTGCCGTCGAGCAGCCCCTCCAGCAGGGCCTCCCGGTCCTCCGGGGAGCGCAGAGGGGGATTCATCTTGAAGCGCCCGTCCTCCTGCAAAAGGCCGTCGTCCATCACAAGGTAGTGGGGGCCGGTCTCACAGGTCACGTCCACGCCGCTTTTCTTGGCCTGCCGGATGAGGTCCACGCTCTGCCTGGTGGAGATGTGGCACACATGGTAGCCGCAGCCGGTTTTTGCCGCCAGCTCCAGGTCCCGGGCGATGGGGCCCCACTCGCTTTCGGAGCAGATGCCCCTGTGGCCGTGGGCCTTGGCGTAAGCGCCGTCGTGGATGTAGCCGCCGTGCAGGAGTGCGTTGTCCTCGCAGTGGGCCACGATGAGCTTGCCGAGGTCCTTGGCACGTTTCATGGCCTCCTCCATCATCTCCGGGCTCTGCACCCCCCGGCCGTCGTCGGAAAAGGCGATGACCTGCGGGGCCAGGGCCTCCATGTCGGAGAGCACCAAACCCTGCTCGCCCTTTGTAATGGCGGCGTAGGGGTAGACCGCGATGACGGCGGATTTCCGGATGGCCTCCAGCTGGGGCTCCAGATTTTCCGGGCTGTCCGGCACCGGGTTCAGGTTCGGCATGGTGCACACGGCGGTGTAGCCTCCCCGGGCCGCTGCCCGGGAGCCGGAGAAAATCGTCTCCTTATAAGAAAATCCCGGCTCTCTGAAATGCACATGCACATCACAAAAGCCGGGAAAAACGGAATATTGGGACGAATTGAGAAAAGAAAAATCCTTCTTTTTGAAAACAGCGGAAACGCCGTCCAGAAAAGAGGAAGGGAAAGAGCCGTATGCGGTTGCCTTCAGCCGAGTTTTCATGGTCAGTCTCCTTTCACCCAAAAAAAATATCCTGCCATACGGCAAGACAGCATTCACGGTTCGTCGCCGTATTTCAGCTCATTCTAGCATAGGGAGCGGCTTTTGTCAACCGGAAAATTGATTTTGTGAAAAAAAGGATTTTTTTAAACAACGGGGCTTGCAAGCGGCGCCGTTTTGCGGTAACATATACCCGTAGATTTTTATCAATAGAAAGGACGTGTCCTACAAATATGATCAAAGTTGACATTTCCAACGTCTGGGGCCAGATCGCTCTGCCCGATCTTCTGGCCATGGAGAAAGAGGTCGCCCAGGCCCACGCCACCCTGGTGGACGGCACCGGCGCCGGCAATGATTTCCTGGGCTGGCAGAATCTGCCCACCCGGGAGCCCACCGAGGAGATCCTGCGCATCCAGAGCGCTGCCCGGAAGATTCGCAATGACTCCGATGTGTTCGTGGTCATCGGCATCGGCGGCAGCTACCTTGGCCCCCGGGCAGCCATTGAGCTGCTGCAAGGCCCCAACCACAACATGGGCAAGGGCAAGGGCGATCCCCAGATCTATTTCGCCGGCAATGGCCTGAGCACCCGGCACTGGAATGAGCTGAGCCGCCTGCTGGAGGGCAAGGATTTCTCCATTGCCATTATCTCCAAGTCCGGCACCACCACCGAGCCCGCCATTGCCACCCGTGCTCTGCGGGCCAAGCTGGAGGAGAAGTACGGTGTGGAGGGTGCCAAGAGCCGCATCTATGCCATCACCGACCCCTGCAAGGGCGCACTGCGCCAGATGGCCAACGAAGAGGGCTGGGAGACCTTCGTGATCCCCGCCAACGTTGGCGGCCGGTTCTCCGTGCTGACCCCCGTGGGATTGCTTCCCCTGGCTGTAGCCGGTGTGGACATCATGGAGCTGATGAACGGCGCTATGGACGCCAAGGAAAGCTACGACCTGCGCTCCTTCGATAACCCCGTGTGGCTCTATGCCGCCGTGCGGAACCTGCTGTACCGCAACGGCAAGTCCATGGAGATCTTCGAGAGCTTTGAGCCGGGCTTCAAGATGTTCGGCGGCTGGTGGCAGCAGCTCTTCGGCGAATCCGAGGGCAAGGACGGCAAGGGCATCTTCCCCGTGACCGCCGAGTTCACCGCCGACCTGCACTCCCTGGGCCAGATGATCCAGCAGGGCCAGCGGAACATCTTCGAGACCATGGTCCGCTTCGACGCCCCTGCGGAGAAGATGGTCATCGGCGGCGACGAGAAGAACCTGGACGGCCTGAACTACCTGGAGGGCCGCACCCTGGACTTCGTGGACGAGAAGGCCTTCCTGGGCACCCTGGCTGCCCATGTGGACGGCGGCGTGCCCGTCATCACCATGGACTGCGGCGAGCTGAACGACCGGAAGGTGGGCGAGATGTTCTACTTCCTGGAGCTGTGCTGCGGCGTTTCCGCCTACATCCTGGATGTGAACCCCTTCAACCAGCCCGGCGTGGAATTCTACAAGCGCAATATGTTCAAGCTCCTGGGCAAGCCCGGCTATGAGAGCAAGTAAAAGTGACTTGTCATTTTGTAAAATTCCCTATTGCAAAAAAGCGAGTTTGCTGGTAGAATGATACCAAGCCAGATTTATTTTGGTATAGCAAAGGAGGAAATTCCGATGATTCATGTAATTATGGGCCTGAAGGGCTCCGGTAAGACCAAGAAGCTGATCGATGCCATCAACGCCGCAGTGGCAGATGCCCACGGCGATGTGGTCTGCATCGAATACGGCAAGAAGCTGACCTATGATGTTACTTACAAGGTGCGTCTGGTGGACTCCCAGGAGTACGGCATCAGCTCTCCCGATATGCTCAAGGGCTTCCTGAGCGGCCTGCACGCAGGCAACTTTGATATTACCAACGTGTTCATCGACAACCTGTATAAGACCATCGGTCAGGATCAGGCTGCCAACGAAGCCTTTGTGGATTGGGTGGCAGACTTTGCCAAGGAGAACAACATGGAGATCACCATGACCATCTCCGCCGACCCCGCAACCGCTTCCGAGGGTATGAAGAAGTACCTGTAAGACGCGAATCCTCCTGCACCGCCGCTCCCTTAAGCGGCGGTGCTTTTTTGAAATGTCGCCGAAGCGCCGCAGAAGCTTTTGCAGCAAACGCGCCGCTTCGGTCTGCAAAGGAGTAGATATTGTGAAGAGAATAAGCATCCCGAAAAAGGCATGGCTGCCGGGGCTCCTGTGGGGCCTGTTTGCTGCGGTGACTGCCCTGGGCCTGCGTGGCTGTCGGCTTTCTGCGGAGGGATCACTGCTGCAGCACCTGCGCTATGCCCTGGCCTACGGCGGCCTCCGGGGCAAGGCAGTGTGCCTGGTGCTGGTCGGCTGCGCGGTGCTCTTTTCCCTCATCGGATGGAGCTGCCTGCTGACCCACCGGCCCGGATTCCGCCCGGCGGGCATTCTGCTGGCGCTCCTTTTTGCGCTGAATACCATGTGCTTCGTGTCCTCCACCGGAGAGCTGGGCAGCCTGTGGAAGCTGCCGCAGGGAGACGGACTCAGCTCCGCTGCATACTGGCTCCGGCTAACCGGCAGCTATTATCTGATGATCTTCTCTGCGTCCGTGTGGCTGAATCGGGCGGACACAGGGGGGAAAGCCGATCTCCGGGTCAGGGCATGGCCCTTTGCTCTGGTCATCTTTGCCGCCTGGCTTCCGACACTGGTGCTGCGCTTCCCGGGGTATCTGCTCTGGGATTCTGCCCGGCAGATCTTGCAGTTCCAGGGAAAAATTATGTGGGAAGCCTCCCATCCGCTGTTTCTGACGGTGGTGTTCGGGAGCCTGTTCACCCTTGGGCAGCGCCTGGCGGGGGATGCGGGCGGTCTGGCATTCTGCGGTCTTTTGCAGACCGGGCTGATGCTGCTGGCGATGACGGTCCTCTGCGCCGAGGCGGCCAGGCGGCGGGGCAGAAAATGGGTGGGCTATGTGTGCGCCCTGTTCTTCGGGCTGACCCCGGTGTGGACCACCCTGGCCCCCTCCATCATTAAGGACAGCGTCCATGCGCCGCTGTTCCTGCTGTTCGTCATCTACTACGGACGTGTCCTTCGGGCGCAGACCGGGAAGAAGCGGGAAACCGTCCTGCTCTGCATCCTGGCGCTGCTGTGCGCCCTGACGCGCAAGGGCGGCACCTGGCTGATGCTCCTGAGTCTGCTGGGATTGGCCATTTATAAAAAGGGTCTGCGGAAGTGCCTGCTGGGCTGCTGTGCGGGGCTGCTTGCGGTGGAGGTGCTGCTGTCTCAGGTACTTTGCCCGCTGCTGAACATCGAAAAGCCCAAGCAGCAGGAAAACTACAGCCTGCTCTATCCCATTGTGGGCTATTATTGCAAAAATTACAGCCAGGAGCTGACGGAGCAGGAGAAAAAGATCCTTTCCGATGTGCTGGACTATGAGGCGGTCTGCACCGCCTATTCGCCAACCTACGTTGACCCCATCAAGAACACCTTCCATGCAGAGAATGAGGCACAGGTCATGGCCTTCCTGGGCCTGACGGGCAGGTTCCTCCTTCGGCACCCCCTGACCTGCCTGCAGGCGGTGGTGTATTCCAAGAATGCCTATTTCACACCCTTTACCACCGGTGTGCAGCTGGCCTATTACTATCAGGATTCGCCGGAGGCCTATGCGCCCCTGGAGGGCAGCGAGTTCCCCTTCCTGGTGGAGACCGGGCGGCGGACCGGCTGGGAGAACCGCATTGCGGACTGGACCGGGAAATTCCCCTGGAGCCTGTTCACGGGCGCGGGGTTCTATACCTGGGCGCTGCTGGTGCTGTTTGTCAGCGCACTGTGGAAGAAGGACCGGGAGAAGCGGATGGAGCTGCTGCCGGTGCTGCTGCTGACTGCGGGCCTGCTGCTGACCCATGTGAACGGTGCGGTGCGCTATGCCTGCCCGGTCATGATGAGCGTCCCCTATCTGCTGGCAACCTTCCGCACCCCAGCCCGGGGGACTGCCGAAGAGCCGGAAAAGGGCTGAGCGCCCCGGAAACGAATACCAAAAACACCGCTGCATTTTTTGCGGCGGTGTTTTTATGCCTGCGGCGGGGACGCTCCTGTGAGTATGCACCGAAATGGGGAATTAAGATGGGAAAAAGTGTGAAAAATGCAGAAAAACAGCGGAAATGAAAAAAATTCTTGCTTTCTATATATGCCTATTATATGATATACAGGTTTATGAAGAATCGGATAGAATAGAGAGGAGTACGTTATGCAGAAAGAGACGTTGCAAGAGAACAAAATGGGCGTTATGCCGGTGGGGAAGCTGCTGGTGAATATGGCCCTGCCTATGATCATTTCCATGCTGGTCCAGGCCCTTTATAATATTGTGGACAGTGTGTATGTGTCCCAGGTGTCCGAGAGTGCAGTCACGGCGCTTTCTCTGGCATTCCCGGTGCAGAATATGCAGATCGGCTTTGCCGTGGGCGTTGGCGTGGGCGTCAATGCGCTGCTGAGCCAGAGCCTGGGCCGGAAGGATCAGGAGAGCGTCAACTGGGCTGCGGGCCAGGGCGTATTTCTGGCGCTGGTAGCTACGGCGCTGTTTATGCTCTTCGGCTTCTTCGGTGTCCGGCCCTACTACACCATGCAGTCCACCGTGGCGGAGACCGTTGAGGGCGGCATTGCCTATACCAGCATCTGCTGCATCTTCACCGTTGGCATTTTTGTCCAGGTCCTCTGCGAGCGGCTGCTCCAGTCCACGGGCCGGGCCATGCAGACCATGATCCTCCAGGGCACCGGCGCCATCATCAACATCATCCTCGACCCCGTGTTCATCCACGGCTGGTGGGGCATGCCCAGGATGGGCGTGGCCGGTGCCGCTGTGGCAACGGTCATCGGTCAGTGCACCGGCGCGGTGCTGGGCATCTACCTGAATCTGCGCCACAATCCCGAGGTGCAGCTCCATGTGAAGTTTATGAAGCCCAACTGGAAGGTCATCGCCCCCATTCTGGAGGTGGGCATTCCCTCTGTGGTCATGAACGGCATTGGCTCCGTTATGAACTTCGGCATGAACCAGATCCTCCAGGGCTTCAACGAGGTGGCCACCGGCGTGTTCGGCATTTACTACAAGCTGCAAAGCCTGTTCTTCATGCCCCTGTTCGGCATCAACAATGCCACCATTTCCATCCTCGCCTATAACTATGGCGCCCGGAAGCCCAAGCGCATCGTCCACACATTGAAGCTGGCCACGGCCGTGGCCGTGTGCATTATGCTGGTGGGCCTGGCGGTGTTCCAGCTGTTCCCCCAGGCGCTGCTTGGCATTTTCAACCCCACGGAGGAATTCCTGGCCATCGGCGTGAAAGCCCTGCGCATTCTGTGCCTGCCCTTCCCGGTGGCGGCCATCTGCATCTCCCTGGGCGCTTCCTTCCAGGCTCTGGGCAAGGGCTCCTATTCCACCGTTGTCTCCCTGTGCCGCCAGCTGATCGTGCTGCTGCCGGTGGCCTACCTGCTGAGCCTGACCGGCAGCGTGGACAACGTCTGGTGGTCCTTCCCCATTGCGGAGGTCATGTCCGCCCTGGTGACGGGCCTGCTCTTTGCCAAGCTGTACCGCCAGAAGGTGAAGCCCCTCTTTGCAGACGAGGCGGAATAATCCCTGCCCCTTCGGCATATCCTGACAGGGGGAAGCCCCCGGAAGGAGAGAAATGCCGTGAAGGAAGAGAAAAAGGAAGAACCCAGGCCAAACACCTGGGAGGCCGTAGACCCCAAGCCCCCGGTGATCCGCTCCGGTCACCTGGAAAACCGGATACGCAACTAAATATTTGGCCGCCGGTGGTATTCACCGGCGGCGCTTTTTGTACTGTGAAATTGCAGCCGTTTACCAGGAGTTCCCGTCCGGCAGGATCTCCAGGGAGGGGTCAAGGGGCTCTTCCCGGAAGACGGTGCGCATATACTTGTTGATCTGGTCCCGGATGCCCTGCTTGCTCATGTTTCTGGGGTCGCACAGGTCATGGCTGACCCAGATCAGGTGAATGCCAAGCTGCCGGGCCTTCTCCTCAAACTGGCCGTGGAGGCCCGTCAGGGACTTGCAGCTCATGTGCTCCCAGAGGATCACCGTGTCGGCGTTGAATTCCTGGCAGTATTCCCACAGCTGGTCCAGCAGGACCGCATAGCCGCCGTGGGTGCGGTTGCGCATGATCATGTTCTCCGTCAGCCAGGCCATGTCGTAAATGGCCTGCTCCTTGTCGTCCTCGGAGAGAATCCGGGTGGAGAGCATGGAGAGCATATCCGTCAGGGGCAGGATTCCCCAGCAGTTTTCCAGCCACAGCAGCATCTCAAAGTAGAATTGGGACTGCACCCCCCAGACAATGGCCCGGTGGCGGTACTCCTTGACGTACATGGCCTTGTCGCGGTAGGCCTTTTCGGCGATTTTGGCGATTTTTCGGTCGTTTTTGACAAACAGCTCCGATTTTCCGCAGACGCCCAGGTAGTTGGTCTCGGTGTATACCGCCAGATTCAGGCCCAGGAACTGGGGATAGGGGGTCTTGTTGATGTCCAGCCATTCCAGCCGGTGCCGGGTGGTCTCGTTGACCCGCTTGGCGCAGGTGAAATAGTAGTCCCAGTCCCATTTTGCCCCGGTCTGCTCCTCAATGAAGGCAATGGCGCTTCGAATTTCCTGGGCGGCATATTCCTGCACATCCTCCCGGGTGTGCCGCAGGGGCATGGCCAGCTGGAAGCAGGGGATGCCGTCCTCCAGCTCCAGCCGCTTGGAGATGACGCTGTTGCCCATGAGCGAGCCGTCGCAGGTGGTGTTGCACTGGACGGCGCACTTGCCCAGGACGCAGTAGTCGTCGTCAATGGAGATGCCGGCCTCCGTGGCGGGCATGGGGCACACATCTCCCGGCAGGCCGAATTCCTGGACCACATCCAGATAGTGCTCTGCCGAATCCTGCCGCAGCAGGTTGGCCACATACAGCGTGGGGATCTCCCGGCTCAGGCCCTCCAGGGTGGGGAAGCCCATCATAATGGCCGTCATCTCGTTCTCGTCCAGCAGCACCACCCGGTCGGAAAAGGCCTTGTCGTTGCCGATGCGGCGGTCCCCCCGGAAGAGCTTGTCCAGGGTCTCAGCGATCTCCCGGATGATCAGGCCGTATTCCAGGTGGGCGATCCGCAGGTGGGGCCCCCGGAGACCCTCCGTCACCCGGTCCATCATCATGGGCACCGCCAGATAGTTGACCATCCAGCGGTAGCGCAGAAAGCCCCTGAAATTCCGGGGCTTGGCAATGAACCGCAGCAGCACCCCGAGAATACCCAGCCAGCGGAAATAGTCATACATCGTATCCCGCAGCCCCCGCCATTCCCGCCGCCGCCGGACCTTCCCGGCGGAGTACAGGCTGCCCAAAGGTTCGCTTCCAACAGCTTTGCCCATTTCCATGCCCTCCCTGAAACTTCCTGTGATTTTTTCGCATTCCTGTGAAACGATTATATAACAATCCGGAAAAAATGCAAGGGAGAAGATAATCCGGTGTGTCCGAGCGGCCCGGCCGCCTTCGTACACTCACCTATACTAGCCCTACCTATACTTACCTTACCTAACCTTACCTCGGTTGCCGGATCGACACCCGCTTGGTTGTCGCTTGGCTGTCATGCGGTTGTCAGGTTCAGCAGGGTACTTTTGTCCATTTTTTATCTTGCGCACGATCACATCCCTAATGGGATGCGTCTGAAAGGAAAGGGACTCTCCCACGGGCTAAAATGAGGTCATCCGGGCGGTACGCCAGAAGGGACTCGGGACATTAAGGAGCAAACGCCGTCCAGCCGGCGTTTGGCGGCAGTCCACCGGACTGCCGCATTTAATTGTTCGAGTCCCTTCCAGCACAAGCAAAAAGCAGGTCGTCCCCTTTGGGGATGACCTGCTTTTTGGTACGCCAGAAGGGACTCGAACCCCCAACCCTCGGAACCGGAATCCGATGCTCTATCCATTGAGCCACTGGCGCATACACCTTAAGTGCTTGGCTATTATAGCAGATAAAGCTGGATTTGTAAAGAGCCAAATGGCAAAAAAATTCTCTCCGGGTGCGGGTGCATCCGGAGAGAATGGGAGTTACTCCTCTACCAGGGCGATGTGCACGTCGTCCAGCTGCTTCTGGTCGACGGTGCTGGGGGCGCCCATCATCAGGTCCTGGGCGTTCTTGTTCATGGGGAAGGTGATGACCTCCCGGATGCTCTCCTCGCCGGTGAGCATCATGATCAGCCGGTCCACGCCGGGGGCTGCACCGGCATGGGGGGGTGCGCCGTAGGTGAAGGCATTGTACATGGCGGGGAACTTGGCCTTGACGTCGTCCTCGCCCAGGCCCACCATCTCGAAGGCCTTGACCATGATCTCGGGGTCGTGGTTCCGGACGGCGCCGGAAGCGCACTCGTAGCCGTTGCACACCAGGTCGTACTGGTTGGCATTGATGGCCAGCAGCTTTTCGGTATCGCCCTCGGCCTCTTCCAGAGCCTTCAGGCCGCCCTGGGGCATGGAGAAGGGGTTGTGGCAGAATTCCAGCTGGCCGGATTCCTCGCCGATCTCGTACATGGGGAAGTCCACGATCCAGCACAGAGCGTACTGCTCCTCGTCGAAGTGGCCGGGCACCCGCTTGCCAAGCAGGGTACGGATGACGCCTGCGGTCTTCTGGGCGGCGGCCTTCTTGCCGGCGGCCATGCAGACGAAGGAGCCGGGCTTCAGGGCCAGCTTTTCCTTCAGAGCCTCGCCGCAGTCGCCCAGGAACTTGGAGATGCCGCCGGTGAGAGCGCCATTCTCATCCACCTTGACCCAGCAGGCCTTGTTGCCGGTCTGGACCTCTACATCGGCCAGCAGCTTATCGATCCACTTTCTGGCCTGGGTGAAGTTGTCCACAGCCACGGCCTTGACGGTGGCACCCTCGAAGGGGCCGAAGCCGCAGCCCTGGACGATGGCGGAAATGTCCTGGATCTCCAGGTCGATCCGCAGGTCGGGCTTGTCGGAGCCGTAGCGCTCCATGGCCTCGTTGTAGGGGATGTGCCGCCAGGGTGCCTGGGCTACCCGCTTAAACTTGCCGAACTTCTCGTAAACCGGCTGCAAAACCGTTTCCAAAGTTTCCAGCACGTCCTCCTGAGAGGCGAAGGCCATCTCCATATCCAGCTGGTAGAATTCGCCGGGGGTGCGGTCTGCCCGGGCGTCCTCATCCCGGAAGCAGGGGGCGATCTGGAAATACTTGTCGAAGCCGGAGGTCATCAGCAGCTGCTTGAACTGCTGAGGGGCCTGGGGCAGGGCATAGAACTTGCCGGGGTGGTTCCGGGCGGGAACCAGATAGTCTCTCGCGCCCTCGGGGCTGGAGGAGGTCAGGATGGGTGTGGTGATCTCCAGGAAGCCAAGGTCCGTCATCCGCTTGCGCAGCTCGGCTACCACCTGGCAGCGGAGCACGATGTTGGACTTGACGGCGGGGTTCCGCAGGTCCAGGAAGCGGTATTTCAGGCGGGTGTTCTCATCGGCATCCCGGCTCTTGTTGATCTCAAAGGGCAGCTGGTTGTGGAAGCACTTGCCCAGCACCTCGATCTTCTCGGGCACGACTTCAATGTCGCCGGTGGGAAGCTTGGAATTCTTGCTCTCCCGCTCCCGGACGGTACCGGTGACGGAGATGGTGGATTCCTTATTGATGGTCTTGACCAGCTTCATCATGTCCTCGGTCTCCACCACAACCTGAGTGGTGCCGTAGTAGTCCCGCAGCACCAGGAAGGCAAAGTTGGAGCCCACTTCCCGGACATTTTCCAGCCAGCCGACGATGGTCACTTTCTTGCCTGCGTCCCCGAGCCGCAGCTCGCCGCAGGTATTCGTTCTGGATTGCTTCATAAAAAAGCCTCTCTTGTTTCTAAATTTAACGCCGCTATTTTCTCACAAATCCCGGAAAAAGTCAATAGACGGTACTGTTTTCTCAGGGCAACCCTACGAAAAACAGACGGATTTGCCTTCGCTGACAACATCGCCTTTATGGGAGCCATTGTCCGATGCAGAAGATAAACAGTGTTTTTTGACAAAAAGGATATTTTTTGGTAAGCAATGTGGTATGGTAAAAGGGAAATCGGCGCATAGGGGGACCGTAAGCAATATGTATGCCTTGAGCTATATCATCAACGATCTGTTCTGCCTGGTGATCATGGCAATCATTTTTGCCTGCCATCTCCAAAGTACGTCTACCCGCCAGTCCACCGGGCTGTTCCGGGGGATGGTCATCGGCATGATGGCCCTTGTGGGGTGTTCCAAAAGAGCAATTTTGCGCGTCGCCGCGCCGCCAACCTGCATTGACAAACGGCCCGCTTTGTGTTAGGATATTCCTGCTGCAAAAGGCAGATCTGCGGGCATGGTGGAATTGGTAGACTCGGTGGATTTAGGTTCCACTGCCAACGCGTGCAGGTTCGAGTCCTGTTGCCCGCACCAAAAAAAGAGAGCCCGCCAGGGCTCTCTTTTTTGGTGCGGCAGGAC
>UQGU01000047.1 GCA_900540635.1 uncultured Eubacteriales bacterium
CCGAGAAGAAGGATATGCAGGACAACACCGTCAAGGGCAGCCAGTTCAAGCAGCCCATGCTGGAGTTCTCCGGCTCCTGCGCCGGCTGCGCCGAGACCAGCTATGCCCGTCTCGTTACCCAGCTCTTCGGTGACCGGATGTACATCTCCAACGCCACCGGCTGCTCCTCCATCTGGGGCGGTCCTGCTGCTACCGCTCCTTACACTGTCAATGCGGAAGGCCACGGCCCCGCATGGGCAAACTCCCTGTTCGAAGACAACGCAGAGCATGGCCTGGGTATGTACACCGCTCAGTCCGTGATCCGTGAGTCTCTGGCCAACAAGGTCCGCTCCGTCATCGAGAACACCGCTGACGAGGCCCGCAAGGCCGCTTGCCAGGCTTGGCTGGATACCTACAACGATGGCTCTGCCAACAAGGAAGCTACCAAGGCTCTGGTTGCCAACCTGGAAGCCAATGTTTGCTGCGACACCGTGAAGGACATCCTGTCCAAGAAGGAATACCTGTCCAAGAAGTCCGTGTGGATCTTCGGCGGCGACGGCTGGGCTTATGATATTGGCTTCGGCGGCGTTGACCATGTGCTGGCTTCCAACAAGGACGTCAATGTCTTCGTCTTCGATACCGAGGTTTACTCCAACACCGGCGGACAGGCCTCCAAGGCTTCCAACATCGGCCAGGTTGCGCAGTTCGCTGCCTCCGGTAAGGAAACCAAGAAGAAGTCCCTGGCTGAGATCGCAATGAGCTACGGCTATGTTTACGTTGCTCAGGTCGCCATGGGCGCCAACCAGGCTCAGACCCTGAAGGCCATCACCGAGGCTGAGGCCTACAACGGTCCTTCTCTGGTCATCGGCTATGCTCCCTGCGAGATGCACTCCATCAAGGGCGGCATGACCAACTGCCAGGCTGAGATGAAGAAGGCTGTCGAGTGCGGCTACTGGAACCTGTTCCGCTTCGATCCCTCCAAGGAGACCGGCAAGTTCACTCTGGATTCCAAGGCTCCTAAGGATGGCTATCAGGAGTTCCTGATGAACGAGGCTCGTTACAGCCGTCTGACCCGTGAGTTCCCCGAGCGCGCCAAGGAGCTGTTCCCCAAGAACGAGGCCGCTGCTAAGGAGCGCTACGAGCACCTGCTGAAGCTGGTTGAGATGTACAAGGACTGATTCCCGGTACATCGCTCCCTCGTAAATGAAATCGCCCGTCCCCGGTTTCCGGGGACGGGTTTTTCAGAAAGGAAAAAGAATATGCTTGGAACTGTCATTGAGATCGATGGCGATTATGCCGTCGTCCGCTATGATGTCACCGGCACAGAGTCTCATGTGGCCCTGGCCATACTGGGAGATGCCGAAATCGGGGACAAGGTTCTCTTTGAGAACTTTTCCTACGAGCTGATCCGTCAATAAGGACGTAAAGAGCCCCCGGCCGGAAATGGCTGGGGGCTTGTCTGCTATATGGGGGTTATTCCTCTACGGTGGGGTCGTAGTTCACGAGAATGTCGTGCTCCGTCAGTGCCGAAACACTGGGAATGGCATTTCCGTAGACATTGACCTGGACCAGATGGAAGCAGTCCGCCAGAGCGTCTACGCTGGTCAGCTTGTTGTAATCCATGTAGACGTAGGAGATATCCGCCATCTTTGCGATGCTGTCAATGGATTCCAGGGCGTTGTAGGAGCCGTCAATCACCTGCATGGCGCTGTCACCGGAGAATTCCGGCAGGGTAGAGACGCTGTTGTAGGAGAAGTTCAGCTTTTGCAGCTTGCTGAGACCGGCGATTGCGCTCAGGTCGGTAATCTGATTGTTGGAGACGGTCAGCGTCGTCAGGTTGGTGCAGCCGGATAGGCCGGAAATGTCGGACAGACTGTTGTAGTCCAGCTGAAGCTCCTCCAGAATGGGCAGGGAGGATGCGGTGCTCACATCGGAGATCTGGTTGTTGGCGGCGTTGAACTTCGTCAGGCGAATGCTGCCGGACAGCGGCGCAATGCTATTCAGGGCGTTGTAGGATACATCCAGAACCGAGAGGTTGGAGAGAGAACCGACTACCGTCAAATCCGTGACGGCGTTGTGCTGCAAATACAGCTCCGTCAGCTGGCCCATACCGGACAGGGGCTCCAGATTGCGGATGGTATTGTTGCCGGCGTTCAGAATTTTCAGGGAAGTGGCCTTTTCCAGACCGGACAGGGTGCTGAGGCCGCAATTGGAGATGTTCAGCTCTGTCAGCTGGGGGAGCTCCGCAATGGTGGCCAGACTTTCCGCAGGAAAGCGGCAGCCGGAGAGATTCAGCTTTTTCAGATGGGTCAGGCCCTCGAAATTCTGGAGGTTGCTCATGTTTCTGCCGCTGACTGTCAGGCTTTCCAGATAGGTCAGGTAGCTCAGGTCCTCCAGAGTGGTTGCCTCCGTGGGAACCTCCAGCTCCGTGATCTGCCACAGGTCGTTGGTGTAGAGCACATGGTCCGCGTCGTAGCCGAGGGCGGTGCGGATGGCCTGCTCCATGGAGGTATCCATAAAGAAGGCGGGTTCAATCACGCCGCCAATGGTATAGCCGAGAATGGTTACGGGGCTTACAAGCCCGTTGTCCCCAACGCTGATGGCGTAAATCTGGGTTTCACCCAGGGGCAGTTCAATGGGCGCACTGTAGGGTGCATCGGCAATGGAGGGGTAATCTCCGTCTGTGGTATAGTAGAGGGTGCCCTCCGAAGAGGAGAGGGCCACGCTGATATACTGGCTGTAGTAGCCGGAGGGGTAGTCCGCCTCGGGGGCTGTGGGCCGCATTGCCTCCAATTCCGCCTTGATGGAGGCGTCCGGAATGTTTGCCAGCATGGAGACGGCGTCCAGCAGCTTGTCCTGCTCTACGTAGGTTTTGCACAGTGCCGTATAGAGCTCCTTGGTTGCACCGTCCCGGATGGCCTTGGAGAGCGTCACCTCGGCCTTGGTGTAGTTGCCGGAGGCCTTGTACTGGTTGGCAAGCTCAATGGCCACGTTTTCATCCTGCCCGGAGAAGCTGTAGGCCATGTTGTAGAACCAGGAGGACAGGCTGGTGTTGCCTTTCAAGTCGTTGTTTCGCGCCTGCTGCAGCAGGATATCCCGGGTGAAGGCCCGGTCGTATACAAACAGATACCAGCCGATGCTGGCAATCACCAGAATTACCAGCAGCAGCGGTACCAGAAAGTGGATCAACTTTTTCATAATAAAAGCTCCAATCTTCGGGATTCTTCCAGGCAATTATATAATATTTTTGAAAATATGTCAAGTATGCCACATTCTTCACACGACGATTGCAATTGTCGTGCTTTTCCCGGAAAGAATCGCCTTTTTATTGCTTTTTCGCCTGCTTCATGCTCAGGCTGATGCGGTGCCGCTTTTCATCCACGCTGAGCACCACCACATCCACAACGTCGCCAACCTGAACCGCCTCGCTGGGGTGCTTCAGCCTCCGATTGCAGACTTCGGAAATGTGCACCAGGCCGTCCTGATGGACACCGATGTCCACAAACACGCCGAAGTCGATGACGTTGCGCACCGTACCCGTGAGAACCATGCCGGGCTTCAGGTCCTTCATTTCCAGAACGTCCTTGCGCAGGATGGGCTTCGGCAGCTCGTCCCGGGGGTCTCTGCCGGGCTTTGCCAGCTCTTTGGCGATGTCCAGCAGGGTCGGCTCGCCGACGCCGCAGCTTTCGGCGGCTTTTTGGATGCCGTAGTCCTCCAAAAGCCTGGGCAGCTTTGCCCGGTCCTCACAGGGGAGCAGCTTCAGCAGAGCCTTTGCGGCGGCGTAGGATTCCGGATGAACGCCGGTGTTGTCCAGAACCTCCTTGCTTTCCGGAATGCGCAGGAAGCCCGCGCACTGTTCGAAGGCCTTCGGTCCCAGCTTGGGCACCTTTTTCAGCTGGCTTCTGGCGGTAAAGGGGCCGTTCTCCTCCCGATAGGCAACGATATTCTTGGCGGTGGCAGCGGTCAGGCCGGACACCTGCTGCAAAAGGCTTCTCGATGCGGTATTGGCGTCCACACCCACGGCATTGACGCAGTCTTCCACCACGGCACCCAGGGCCTCGTCCAGCTCCTTCTGGGGGCAGTCGTGCTGATACTGTCCCACACCGATGGCCTTGGGGTCAATTTTGACCAGCTCAGCCAGGGGGTCTTGGAGCCGCCGTGCAATGGAAACTGCGGAGCGCAGATTGACATCGTATTCCGGGAATTCCTCGGCGGCCAGGGGAGAGGCAGAGTAGACGGAGGCACCGGCTTCGTTGACGATCATATAGCTGGCATCCGGGAAGGAACGCAGCAGCTCCACGGCCATGGCCTCCGTTTCCCGGGAGGCGGTGCCGTTGCCGATGGCAATGTGCTTCACGCCATGCCTGCGCATGAGCTGGGACAGGGCGGCGATGGCCTCCTGCTTTTTCTTCTCCGAGAAGGTGGGATACACCACGGCGGTGTCCAGCACCTTGCCCGTAGCGTCCACCACCGCAACCTTGCAGCCGTTCCGGTATCCGGGGTCAAGCCCCATGGTTACGAAGCCTTTGACAGGGGGCTGCATCAGCAGGGGCTTCAGATTCAGGGCAAAGTTGGCAATGGCCCCTTTGCTTGCCCGGTCGGTCAGCTCGTTGCGGACCTCCCGCTGGATGGAGGGGAAGATCAGTCGGTCGTAGGCGTCCTCTGCGGCAGTCTTGACAAGCGTAGAAACCTGAATGGTGGGCTTCAGTGCGGCGCGGCACACCAGGGCCGGGCCTTCATTGCCGGGCAGGGTGATGCTCACCTTTAGAATGCCCTCTTTTTCACCTCGGTTGATGGCCAGAATCTGGTGATCCATGAGTCTGGTGATGCTCTGGTTGAAATCGTAATAGAGTTTATACACCGTGTCGGTGTCCGGGTCGTCGGCCTTGCTCACCAGACTGCCCCGGCGCATGACCAGAGCGCGCAGATTCTTGCGGATCTCGGCGTCATCGGAGAGGTTTTCCGCAATGATGTCGCTGGCACCTGCAATGGCCTCTTCCACCGTTGCAACGCCTTTTTCTTCATCCAGAAAGCCCTGGGCCAGCTTTTCAATATCCTGCCCATCCTGGGCAAAGATGGCCTGTGCCAGAGGGTCTAACCCCTTTTCCCGGGCAATGGAGCCACGGGTGCGCCGCTTCTGCTTGTAGGGCCGGTACAGGTCCTCCACCTCGGTCATGGTAGAGGCGTTGTCAATGGCGGCGGACAGTTCCTCCGTCAGCTTGCCCTGGTTTTCAATGGATTTCTTTACCTCGTCCCGCCGCTGCTGCAAATTGCGCAGATAGGTCAGGCGGGTTTCCAGATTCCGCAGGGTGGTGTCATCCATAGCCCCGTGCATTTCCTTGCGGTAACGGGCGATAAACGGAATGGTATTGCCCTCATCAATGAAGTTTACCACATTTTCAATATACTGCTGCTTTTGCCCCAATTCCTGGGCAAGAATCTCTACAATGGACTGCATGGGTATTCTCCTTTTCGCAAAATCAAGCCCATTCTACCACAAACTTTCGAAATTGCAAAGAAGAAATGCGGAAGCCTTGCAAATTTCCGAAAAGAATGGTAGAATGATTGCAATTGAGCAAATATAAAGGATTGAAAAATTATGGAAGAAAGCAATATTACCTTTGCAAGCCTGGGCCTGTCCGATGCCATGCTGAAAGCGCTGGAGAAGAAGGGCTATGGCTACCCCACAACCATCCAGGCGGAAGCAATTCCCTATTTTCTGCAATGGCGGGATGTAATCGCCAAGGCCCCTACGGGCACGGGAAAGACCTTCGCCTTTGGCATCCCCATGATCGAGCACATCGATGCGGAAAGTGAAGAGGTCCAGGGCCTGATTCTGGCCCCCACTCGAGAGCTGGCCATCCAGATCGGCGACGAGCTGAGAGGCCTTTTGACCTATTTCCACAATATCCGCGTGGCGGTGCTCTATGGCGGCGCGGGCATCGGCGGGCAGATCAAGGCCCTGGAAAAGAAGCCCCAGATCGTTGTGGCAACCCCCGGCCGACTGATGGACCACTATAACCGGAAGACCATTCGCCTGGATAAGATCCAGACCGTGGTCCTGGACGAGGCGGACCGGATGCTGGATATGGGCTTTTTCAAGGATGTGACCCGGATTATCGAAAAGGTCAAGAATCGGAAAAACCTGGGCCTGTTCTCCGCAACCATCTCCCAGGAGGTTATGACGGTTTCCTGGATGTACCAGCGGGACGAGGTGGAGATCACCGTGGAGCCCAAGCAGGAGGACCGGCCGGATATCGACCAGTACAGCCTGACCTGCACGCCCCTGGAAAAGGCGGAAACCACCCTGCGCCTTATCAAGAGCCAGGGCTACGAACGGGTGATGGTCTTCTGCAATACCAAGCATATGTGCCAGCGGCTGTGCGACGACTTCCAGCGGGCCGGGCTGGACTGCGAATGCCTCCATGGCGATATCCGCCAGCAGCAGCGGGAGAAGACCATGCAGCGCTACCGCAGCGGCAAGCTGCCTGTGCTGATTGCCACGGACGTGGCTTCCCGTGGCATTGACGTAGACGATGTGGACTGCGTCATCAACTTTGACGTTCCCGAGGAGAACGAATACTATGTCCACCGCATCGGCCGTACAGGCCGGGCCAAGCGCAAGGGCATTGCCTGGAGCATCATCGGCAATTTCCCGGAAAAGGCCAAGCTGGACGAGATTGCCAAGTTCTCCAACTATACCATCCAGCCCATGGTCCTTTCTGAGGACGGCGTTTTGACGAAGGAAGAGGTCAAGGCTCCTCCTGCGCCCAAGCGGAGATTCCGCTGATGGAAAATTACGGCTTTCTGCTGCTGTGCAGCCATCTGGGCAATCCGGACCGAAAGCCTCTGACAACGGCGCAGCTGCGGCTGCTTGCCCGGCGGGTCATGGACTGCGGCCCCTTTTCAGAGGGTGAGCTGACAGAGAGGACGCTGCTGGAGCTGGGCTTTTCTCCGGAGGGTGCCCTGCACATCCTGGCGCTTTTGGAGGATCAGGCCCTGCTGGAGCGGTACTTACAGAAAGCGAAGGCGCGCCGGTGCACGCCCATTCAGCGCCGGGATTTGCGCTATCCCGCTGCCGTGCGGAAGAAGCTGGGGCTGGATAGTCCCGGCTGCCTCTGGGCAAAGGGAGCGCTGGAGCTGCTGGACCGGCCAAAGGTGGCTGCCGTGGGCTGCCGTGTATTGCGACCGGAAAATCGGGACTTTGCCTATGAGGCAGGCTGCCAGGCCGCCAGACAGGGCTTTGTGCTGGTGTCCGGCAATGCGTCGGGAGCCGATCAGGCTGCCCAGGCCGGCTGCCTGGATAGCGGCGGCCAGGTCATCAGCGTTGTGGCGGATGCTCTGCACAGCCATCTGGAGCAGCCCAATGTTCTCTACCTCAGCGAAGAGGACTATGATATGCCCTTTTCCACCCTGCGGGCGCTGCGGCGCAACCGGGTGATCCATGCTCTTGGCCAGGTGGTGCTGGTGGCCCAGAGCAGGGCAGGGCAGGGCGGAACCTGGAACGGCACTGCCAGGAATCTCCAGAACCGATGGACGCCCGTCCGGGTTCTGGACGACGGCAGCGAGGGCGCTCAGGCCCTGGTGCAGCTGGGGGCGCAGCCCATTCAGGCGGCACAATTGCAGGATCTGAGCCTGCTTTCCCGCAGGGAGCCGAATTTTCTGGAACCGTAGCCCCTGTTTGTCGGAAACGCCCAATTGATCCGGAAAGTCGGAGAAAGAAGTGTCTGTTTCTTACAGATTTTTTGGAGTTATGCATCCCATATTTGACTTGAAATTTGCAATGTGGTAAAATAAGGCAGAAAAGCAAGGACGCTTATCCAGACAGAGCTATGCTCTGCCCGGGTAGGCGTCTCTTTTTTTGACCAAAGGAGGATTCTATGCAGGAGATTCATGAGGAGTGCGGCGTCTTCGGTGCCTGGTCCCCAAAGCCGCAGAACTTGGCGGATTTGGCCTACTATGGGCTGTATGCTTTGCAGCACCGGGGCCAGGAGAGCTGCGGCATCGTCGTCAATGAGGACGGCGTTTTCACCACCCACCGGGATCTGGGACAGGTGGGGGATGTGTTCACCCGTGACGTGATGGAGCAGTTCCCTTGCGGGACCATGGCCGTGGGCCATGTGCGTTACGGAACCACCGGTGCCACCAACCGGGCAAACTGCCAGCCCATTGTGGTGAACCATATGAAGGGCAAGCTGGCTCTGGCCCACAACGGCAATCTGAGCAATGCCTTCGAGCTGCGCAGCGCTCTGGAAATGGGCGGCGCGATTTTTCACGGAACCAGCGATACGGAGATCATCGCCTATATCATCACCCAGCAGCGGCTAAAAACGCCCTCCATTGAGGCGGCTGTCAGCTGCGCCATGTATCAGATGGAGGGGGCTTACTCCCTGGTTATGATGTCCTCGGCCAAGCTGATCGCAGCCCGTGACCCCAGGGGTTTCCGCCCGCTGTGCTACGGAAAAACCGCTGACGGGACCTACATTGTGGCCTCGGAAAGCTGCGCACTGAGCGCAGTCGGTGCCAAGCCGGAGCGGGATATCCTGCCCGGTGAGATCATTACCATCGATGAAACCGGCGTGCATTCCGATACTTCCCATTGCGGCCGATGCAGCCAGACCGCCTGCATTTTTGAGTATATCTATTTTGCCCGCCCGGATTCGGTGATGGATGGCATCAGCGTCCATGGGGCGCGGAAGAATGCGGGGCGGCTGCTGGCAAGGCGGCACCCGGTGGATGCGGATATTGTGGTGGGCGTTCCGGATTCCGGACTGGATGCGGCTCTGGGCTATTCCGAGGAATCCGGCATTCCCTTTGCCTTGGGCTTTCTCAAGAACAAGTACATCGGCCGGACCTTCATTTCTCCGGGTCAGGGGCAGCGCCTGGACCAGGTGAAGATCAAACTGAGCCCCATCTGTGAGGAGGTCCGGGGCAAGCGCATTGTGCTGATCGACGATTCCATCGTTCGCGGAACCACCAGCGGGAAGATCGTAGGATTGCTGCGGGAAGCTGGGGCAAGTGAAATTCATATGCGGATCTCATCGCCTCCTTTCCGCAATCCCTGCTACTATGGCACGGATATTGATTCCAGGGAGCACCTGATTGCCTGCCAACATACCGTCCCGGAAATTGCCCGGATCATCGGGGCGGATTCCCTGGGATATCTGGACCTGGAGGATTTGGCCCAGATGATTGGCTCCCATAACTTCTGCCATGCCTGCTTCAGTGGAGAGTATCCCACCGAGATTCCAACCCACACGGAAAAGGACCGGTTTGAAGGCCCTCTTTCCAAGAAAAAGCCATAAAAAGTGTCCTGCCGGAATGAAGTGACCCCGGCAGGACATTTTTTACAGCTAAAGCATATTTGTATACCCCATCAGATATTGGTCCACCGCTCTGGCGCAGGCGCGGCCCTCGGCAATGCCCCAGACCACCAGGCTCTGGCCTCTGCGGCAGTCACCGGCGGCAAAAATGCCTTCCGTTGGGGTCATGTAGTTCTCGGTGACCAGATTGCCCCGGCTGTCCCGAGGAAGACCAAAGGCCTCTGCCACATAGCTCTGGCAGCCCACAAACCCCGCGGCAATCAGCCGCCGGTCTTTGGTGATATCGTACTGGGCAGGGCGCAGGCCGTTCCTGCCCAGCATGGCCGAATCGGAGCCGTTCCGGGAGATCACGGGCAGCACCTTGTCCATATCCTCTGCCATGCAGGGGGACAGCATGGTTTCCTCCCGGGCTACCATCCGGTCCGCGTTGCCCCGGATGGTGTTGATCTCGCCACGGAAAGGGGGTTTTCATTTGCAATTGTAAAAAATTTGGGAAGATATGGATTTTTTCAATCAAATGTGCTATACTCATAAAGTATGTATATTACCCGGTTGGATTTTCCGCTGGGCGGAATAAAAATGGAAGGTGTTATTTATGACAAAGGTTGATATTTACTCCGGCTTCCTGGGCGCTGGCAAGACTACGCTGATCAAGAAGATGATTGCCGAGGGCTACAAGGGCCAGAAGCTGGTGCTGATTGAGAATGAGTTCGGCGAGATCGGCATTGACGGCGGCTTCCTGCAGGATGCCGGCATCAATATTACGGAGATGAACTCCGGCTGCATCTGCTGCTCTCTGGTGGGTGACTTCGGCAAGGCCCTGACCAAGGTGATCAACGAGTACCACCCCGACCGGATCATCATCGAGCCCTCCGGCGTGGGCAAGCTGTCCGATGTGATCGGCGCTGTGAACAAGGTCACCGGCCCTGATGTGACCCTTGGCTATACCGTGGCTGTTGTGGATGCGGGCAAGGTCAAGGTCTATACCAAGAACTTCGGCGAATTCTACAATAACCAGGTGGAGACTGCCTCCACCATCATCCTGTCCCGTACCGATTCCATTCCCCAGGCCAAGCTGGATGCTGCCGTAGAGATTCTGCGGGAGCACAACGCCGTTGCTACCGTCATCACCACGCCCTGGAGCGAGCTCACCGGAGAACAGCTGATCTCCGCCATGGAGGGCAAGGCCTCCCTGGCTGCCGAGCTGGCCAAGCTGGAATCCGAGCGGCTGGAAGCAGAGGAAGAAGAGGAAGAGCACCACCATCATCACCATGATGACGACGATGACGACGATGAGGATGCCCACGAGCACCATCACCACCATCATCACGACGATGAGGATGATGAGCATGAGCACCATCATCACCACGATGAGGATGATGACGAGCACGAGCATCATCATGACCATGGCGGCCACTGCTGCTGCCACGATCACGAGGAGCACGAGCACCACCATCACCATGATGAGGACGAGCATGACGAGAACTGCACCTGCGGTTGCCATGATCACCATCATCATCACCATCATGCCGATGAGGTCTTCACCTCCTGGGGCACCGAAACTGCCCGGAAGTTCGAGAAGCAGACCGTTGAGAATGCTTTGAAGGCGCTGGATTCCGGGGACTACGGCGCAATTCTCCGGGCCAAGGGCATTCTGCCTGCCGTGGACGGCACCTGGATTCACTTCGACTATGTGCCTGAGGAGCACAATGTCCGTACCGGCAGCGCCGATGTCACCGGCAAGCTCTGCGTCATCGGCTCCAAGCTGGATGAAAAGGGCATTGCCGAGCTGTTTGGGGTGTAAGCCATGGTCATGCAGCAGATTCCTGTATATGCCTTTACGGGCTTTCTGGATTCCGGCAAGACCAAGTTCATCCAGGAGACTCTGGAAGATCCCCGGTTCAATGCCGGCGAGCGGACGCTGGTGCTGATCTTTGAGGAGGGAGAAGAGGAATATGACCTCTCCACCTATCCCAAGAAGAATGTCTACCTGGAGGTTCTGGACCAGCAGACGGTGACCACGGAGGAGCTGAAAGCCCTCCAGAAGAAGTACAAGGCTGAGCGCGTGGTTGCTGAGCTGAACGGTATGCAGCAGGTTGGGGACCTCTATATGCGCTTCCCGGATTCCTGGGCCATCGCCCAGGAGGTTATGTTCGCGGATGCCACCACCTTTATGACCTATAATGCCAATATGCGCAATCTGGTCATGGACAAGCTGATGGGCGCCCAGATGGTGGTCTTCAACCGGATGGCCCCGGGCCAGGATGTCATGCCCTTCCATAAGCTGGCCAGAGCTGCCAACCGCCGCATCGACATTCTCTATGACTACACCGACGGCACAACCAAGTTCGATGAGATTGAAGACCCGCTGCCCTTTGACATCAATGCCCCCGTCATTGAGATCAAGGATGAGGACTATGCCCTGTGGTATCGGGATGTATCCGAGGAGCCCCAGAAATACGACGGAAAGACCGTCCATTTCAAGGGCCAGGTTGCCATGCTCCGCAGGGACAAAAACGGAATGTTCGCCCCGGGCCGGTTCGTCATGACCTGCTGTGTGGAGGATATCCAGTTCTGCGGCATTCCCTGCCGCTATGCCGGGGCAGGAAGCCTGGAATCCCGCTCCTGGGTCTGGGTCACCGCCAAGATCGGCGCAGAGAAGCACCCCCTGTACAAGGGCGATGTGGGACCTGTACTGACTGCCATTTCCGTGGAAACCGGCGCGGAGCCCGCCGACCCGGATGTCGCAACATTTTAAGATTTCCCTGGGGCGGCATCCTTGCCGCCCCTTTGTACTGTTTTTAGAAAGGAGGGGGTGCTTGTGTACCAACCTTTGGCCGACCTCCTGCGGCCCGAAAACCTGGACGATGTGGTGGGGCAGGAGCATATTCTGGGAAAGGGCGCGGTACTTCGCCGCCTGATTGAATCCGGGAAAATCCCCAATATGGTTTTCTACGGCCCCAGCGGCACCGGGAAGACCACCGTTGCCAATATCATCGCCAAGCAGACCAACCGGACGCTCTTCAAGCTCAACGCCACCACTGCTTCTACGGCAGACATCCGGGAGATCACCTCCCAGCTGGATACCTTCATGGCTCCCAACGGCGTGCTGCTGTATCTGGATGAGATTCAGTCCTTTAATAAAAAGCAGCAGCAGTCCCTTCTGGAATACATCGAAAACGGAAAAATTACCCTCATTGCTTCCACCACGGAAAATCCCTATTTTTATGTGTTCAACGCCATTTTGAGCCGGTCTACAGTGTTCGAGTTCAAGCAGATCACCAAGGAGGCGGCGCTGAAAGCGGTGGAGCGGGCGGTCGCCTTTATGGAAAAGCGCACCGGTCTGAAAGCCGTGCCGGAGAATGGGGTTCTTGACTATATTGCAGGGGCCAGCGGCGGCGATCTGCGCAAATCCATGAACGCCATTGAGGTCCTGTTCTCCGCAGCCGTGCCCCAGGGGGATACGCTGCCGCTGACTATGACCGATGCCATAGCCGTGACCCAGAAAAGCGCCATGCGGGCAGACCGGGATGGGGACAACCACTATGACCTTCTTTCCGCGCTGCAAAAATCTATTCGCGGCTCTGACCCGGATGCGGCCTGCCACTACCTTGCCCGGCTTCTGGAGGCAGGGCAGATGCAGTCCGCCTGCCGCCGACTGATGGTCATTGCGGCGGAGGATGTGGGCCTGGCCTATCCCATGATCATCCCCATTGTAAAATCCTGCGTGGACATGGCCCTTATGCTTGGAATGCCGGAGGCCAGAATCCCCCTGGGAGATGCCGCAGTCCTCATGGCAACCTCTCCAAAGTCCAATTCCGGCCACATCGCCCTGGATGCTGCCATTGCCGACGTTCAGAAGGGAAAGGCAGGCCCGTTCCCCAGACATCTGCAAAACGTCCATGCCGATACCTTCACCCAGGAGCGCAGCCAGGGATATCTCTACCCCCATGATTTCCCCAACCACTGGGTTGCCCAGCAGTATCTGCCGGATGAGCTGGTGGGGACGCATTATTACGAGTACGGCCCGAATAAGCTGGAGCAGGCGGCCAAGCAGTATTGGGACGCCATCAAAAAGGAGGTCTGACCATGGATATACGGGTTGGGGACATCCTCACCATGAAAAAAGCCCACCCCTGCGGGGAGAAGCGCTGGGAGGTTCTGCGCACAGGTGCAGATTTTCGCCTGAAATGCCTGGGCTGCGGCCACGAGCTGATGACGCCCCGGTTTAAGGCGGAGAAGAACATCCGCTCTGTGGAGCGAAAAGAAGCGGAATAAGCCATTGCCATTGCCGGGACTCTTGCAGGGTCGGCGGCAATGGCTTTTTTGCGCGTTCTTCTCCGGCACCCTTCGCCGGCGGGAGAATATTCGCGGGGGCATTGTGAAGGTGCATCGGTTCAAATCCCGAAAGCTGGAAATCGGAGACAGAACTTGCGCCCATAGTCCTGCCGGGCTGCGACGGCATTCTTGTGCGGGAGAGCCTATACTCAGTTCGGAAGGGGGCGGCGTATGTACTGGGACTTGACTGTTTTTCTGAACTTTTTGGTGGATTATCTTCTGCTTTTTGCCGCAGCCCGCCTGTCCGGGACCTATGCGGTGCATTGGCGGCTGCTGGCGGCGGCGACTTTGGGCGGCGTCTATGCAGGGGGCTGTCTGCTTCCGGGCTTTGAATTCCTGGGGGCGCTGCCCTGGCGCATTGTCTTCCTGGCGCTGATGGCGATGCTTGCCTATGGGCTGCGCCGGAGCACCTGGCAGCAGGCGGGGCTGTTTCTGCTGCTGAGCTTTTCCCTGGGCGGCATGGCGCAGCTGGCCGCCGGAGAGAAGCCGGGAAAGCTGCTGCTGTGCGCTGGCCTTTTGTGGCTTGCCTGCACGCTTCTGCTGCGGGGCAGAGCGGGACCGGGGCAGTATATCCCCCTTGAAATCTCCGGAAACGGGACAACGGTCCGCCTGACGGCCTTGCGGGATACCGGCAATACACTCTGTGATCCCGTAACCGGGGAGCCGGTGCTGGTGGTTGACCGGGATGCAGGCTGCGCCCTTACCGGGCTTACGGCCCAGCAGCTGAGCAGTCCCATAGAGACGATAACCAGTCAGACGGAGCCGGGACTGCGGCTGATTCCGTATCACGCTGTGGGGCAGGCCGAGGGCTTCCTGTTGGCAAGAATGATCCCGGATGTGATCCTGGGCGGCAAACGCAGAGCTCGTGTGGTGGCGTTTGCGCCAAATCGAGTAGGAGGAGCGGCGTATCAGGCATTGATAGGAGGCAGCGTATGAATTTGTGGCAGCGGTTTCGTCAGTGGCTGCAGGGAGAGCAGACCGTCTATTATATCGGCGGCAGCGATGTCCTGCCCCCGCCGCTGAAGGGCGAGGCGGAGCGTCAGGCCATTGAAGGCCTGGGCAGGGGAGAGGAGGCGGCGCGGCAGACACTGGTGGAGCATAACCTTCGCCTTGTGGTTTATATCGCCAGACGTTTCGAGAACACCGGTACAAGCCTGGAAGACCTGATATCCATTGGCACCATCGGGCTCATGAAGGCCATTGGAACCTATCGCATGGAGAAGAACATCAAGCTGGCAACCTATGCCTCCCGATGCATTGAAAACGAGATTTTGATGCACATCCGGAAAATATCCAATCAGAAGGCAGAGATTTCCTTGGATGAGCCCATCAACCAGGATGGGGACGGGAATGAATTGCTGCTTTCGGACATTCTGGGAACGGGTGAGGACGAGATTTTTGCGCCCCTGGAGGCTGCGGCAGACCTGACAGCCCTTCGGCAGGCCCTGGGAGAGCTGCCGGGCCGGGAACGGGAGCTTATTGGAATGCGCTATGGATTGGACGGGCAAAAAGAACTGACCCAGAAGGAGATTGCCCAAAAGCTTGGAATATCCCAGTCCTACATTTCAAGACTGGAAAAAAAGATCCTGGGAAAGCTGCGAAGGGAGTTCCAGCGGCAGATGAGCTGCGCATAATACCATTAAAAAATACTTATAATTGTATCGATAAAAACAATGGAGAATTGCGAAAAATAATGGGGAGTGCTTCTTGAAAAACCTGGGATAGAGTGGTATAATCGATAAAAAATGATATCGATAGAAAAATATATCGATAAAAGAGGAGCGAAGAATCAAATGGAACGCAATGTGAAAGTCTCTAAGGCCGTTTTGAAGCGGCTTCCCGGTTATCTCGCCTATCTGAAAAGTCTGCCGGATTCGGCTCCGGCCAATATTTCCGCAACGGCGCTGGCCAACGCTCTGGATATGGGCGAGGTGCAGGTGCGCAAGGACCTGGCCATTGTCTCCGATGGCGGCCGCCCCAAGGTTGGCTACCAGAGAGAAGCTCTGATCGACGATATCGAGCAGTTCCTGGGTTATGACAATACCACGGATGCGGTGCTCATCGGTGCGGGCAAGCTGGGTCTGGCTCTGATGGCCTACAGCGGCTTCGAGGCCTATGGCCTGAACATCCAGGCGGCCTTCGATGTGGCCCCCTCTATGGAAAAGACCGAGGATGGCCAGCCCATCTATCCCATCACCAAGCTGGAGCACTACTGTAAGCTCCATAAGGTGCTCATGGGCATCATCACCGTGCCCGCCTCCGCAGCCCAGGAGGTTGCCAATATGCTCATTGCCGGCGGCGTCAAGGCAATCTGGAATTTCGCTCCCACCCATTTGGATGTGCCGGACAATATTCTGGTGCAGAACGAGAATATGGCCACCTCCCTGGCGGTCCTATCCGTCCATCTGCGGGCAGCCATCAAGGAAGAGAAAAAGTAATGAAAAATCTCCCGGATACCGTACAATGAGCGGTATCCGGGAGAACTTTTTTGCAGGATTACTTTCCGGGCTTGAAGCTGTCCTTCAGGCTGACAGAGCGGTTGAAGACCAGGTGCTCCGGGGCGGAATCCTTGCTGTCCGGGCAGAAGTAGCCCAGACGCATGAACTGATAGGATTCGGGGGCCTTGGCGCTTCTCAGAGAGGCCTCTGCCTTGCAGTGGGTGAGCACCTCCAGAGAGTTGGGGTTCAGGCAGGCCAGGAAATCCTTTCCGGCGGCATCGGGATCGGGGTCGTCAAAGAGGTTGCTGTACTGGCGGACCTCGCAGTCCACGCAGTTGTTGGCATCAACCCAGTGGATGGTAGCGCCCTTGATCTTCCGGCCGTCAGCGGGATCGCCGCCCCGGCTGTTGGGATCGTAGGTTGCCAGAACTTCAATAACCTTGCCGCTTTCATCCGTGACGCAGCCGGTGCACTGGATGACGTAGGCACCCTTCAGGCGGCACTCGGGGCCGTCGGGGTACAGACGCTTGTATTTGGGAATGGGCTGTGCCAGGAAGTCGTCCCGCTCGATCCAGAGGTCACGGGAGAAGCTGATTTCCCGGGTACCGGCCTCGGCATCGTTGGGATTGTTCTCCACCTGGAAGGTCTCGCTCTGGCCCTCGGGGTAGTTGGTAATGGTCAGCTTCACGGGGTCAAGAACGGTCATGACCCGCTTGGCGGTCTCATTCAGATCCTCCCGCAGGCAGTGCTCCAGGAACGCAAACTCGATGGTGTTGGGGGACTTGGCAACGCCAACCCGGTCACAGAAGTTGCGGATGGAGGCGGGGGTGTAGCCCCGGCGGCGCAGGCCGCAGAGGGTGGGCATTCGGGGATCGTCCCAGCCGGAGACATAGCCGTTTTCCACCAGGGCGCGGAGCTTCCGTTTGGAGAGCACCGTGTGATCAATGCCCAGCCGGGCAAACTCGATCTGCCGGGGGTGATTGGGAACGGAGACGTGCTCTACCACCCAGTTGTACAGGGGGCGGTGGTTCTCAAATTCCAGAGAGCACAGAGAGTGGGTGATTCCTTCCAGGGCGTCCTGGATGGGGTGGGCAAAATCGTACATGGGGTAGATGCACCACTTGTCGCCCTGACGGTGATGGTGCATATGGCGAATCCGGTAGATCACAGGGTCGCGCATATTGAAGTTGCCGGAGGCCAGGTCGATTTTGGCACGAAGGGTATACTTGTTGTCCTCAAACTCACCGGCCCGCATCCGGGCAAACAGGTCCAGGCTCTCCTCAATGGGACGGTCCCGATAGGGGGAGACGGCAGGGGTATTCAGGTCGCCCCGGTATTCCTTGAACTGCTCGGGAGTCAGCTCACAGACATAGGCCAGGCCCTTTTTGATGAGCTCCACGGCATATTCATAGTCTTTCTCAAAGTAGTCGGAGCCATAGAAGAACCGGTCGCCCCAGTCAAAGCCCAGCCAGTGAATGTCCTCCTTGATGGCCTCTACAAACTCCACATCCTCCTTGGTGGGGTTTGTGTCGTCCATACGCAGGTTGCACATGCCGCCGAACTTTTCGGCAGTACCGAAGTCGATGATCAGGGCCTTGCAGTGGCCGATGTGCAGATAGCCGTTGGGCTCCGGCGGGAAACGGGTGTG
>UQGU01000048.1 GCA_900540635.1 uncultured Eubacteriales bacterium
ATCCCAAGCGTCTGCTGATCGGCGACGACGAGCACGGCTGGGACGACAACGGCGTATTCAACTTCGAGGGCGGCTGCTACGCCAAGGTCATCAACCTGGACAAGGAGTCCGAGCCCGATATCTACAACGCCATCCGCCGGGATGCTCTGCTGGAGAACGTCACCGTGGATAAGGACGGCAAGATCGACTTCGCCGACAAGACCGTCACCGAGAACACCCGTGTGTCCTACCCCATCGACCACATCCAGAACATCGTTCGTCCCGTTTCCGCTGCTCCCGCAGCCAAGAACGTGATCTTCCTGTCTGCCGATGCCTTCGGCGTTCTGCCTCCCGTGTCCATCCTGACCCCCGAGCAGACCCAGTACTACTTCCTGTCCGGCTTCACCGCAAAGCTGGCCGGCACCGAGCGCGGCATCACCGAGCCCACCCCCACCTTCTCCGCCTGCTTCGGCCAGGCCTTCCTGGAGCTGCATCCCACCAAGTATGCAGAAGAGCTGGTTAAGAAGATGAAGGCCTCCGGCGCTAAGGCTTACCTGGTCAACACCGGCTGGAACGGCACCGGCAAGCGTATCTCCATCAAGGATACCCGCGGCATCATCGACGCCATCCTGTCCGGCGCCATCAACACCGCGCCCACCAAGACCATCCCCGTCTTCGGCTTCGAGGTTCCCACCGAGCTGCCCGGCGTCGATCCCGCAATTCTTGACCCCAGAGACACCTACGCCAATGTGGCCGACTGGGAAGCCAAGGCTGCCGATCTGGCTGGCCGGTTCGTCAAGAACTTCGCCAAGTACGAGGGCAACGAGGCCGGCAAGGCTCTGGTCGCCGCAGGCCCCAAGGCCTAAGCTGTTTCCAGCTTAGCATTTCGTTCGTATTCACGGTACCGGCAGGGGGAAACCCCTGCTGGTATCCGGAGTTCGGCAGTGGGGTGAATCTGTGGGGATAAATGGGAAATTTGTCCCCAGAGATTTCCCCATATGCCGAGAATATTCATTTTAACGGAGGTTAAAACCAATGGCTCAGAAAGTCCAATTCACTGAAACCGTCCTTCGTGATGCAAACCAGTCTCTGATGGCTACCCGTATGGCTTTTTCCGATATGGAGGGCATCCTGTCCACCATGGATAAGGCCGGCTACTATTCCGTCGAGTGCTGGGGCGGCGCTACCTTTGACAGCTGCCTGCGTTACCTGGACGAAGATCCCTGGGAGCGCCTGCGCGCTTTCCGCAAGGCTATGCCCAACACCCGGCTCCAGATGCTGCTGCGCGGCCAGAACCTGCTGGGTTACAAGCACTATCATGACGACGTTGTGGAGAAGTTCGTGGAGCTGTCCATCAAGAACGGCATCGATGTGCTGCGTATCTTCGACGCACTGAACGATTTCCGCAACATCCGCACCGCTCTGGAGGCTACCAAGAAGTACGCCACCGCCAACACCGTGGCTTCCGGCTGCATTTCCTACACCCAGTCCCCCGTGCACACCCCCGCCAAGTACGCCGAGATGTGCAAGGAGCTGCAGAGCATGGGCTTCGATACCATCTGCCTGAAGGATATGGCCGGTACCATGAGCCCCAACGAGGCTGAGCAGCTGTTCAAGGGCATCAAGGACGCAGGCGTGACCCTGCCCCTGATCCTGCACACCCACTGCACCACCGGCATGGCTTACATGACCGTTATGAAGGCCATCGAGGCCGGTGTGGACATCATCGACACCGCTACCTCCTGCTTCTCCAACGGCACTTCCCAGCCCGCTACCGAGACCATCTACTACGCTCTGTCCGAGCTGGGCATCGAGACCGGCCTGAACGAGGAAGTCATCAACAAGGTCAACGATTACTTCAAGCCCGTAAAGCAGAAGTACATCGACTCCGGCCGCATCAACCCCAAGTCCATGGGTACCGATGCCCAGGCTCTGGTTTACAAGGTCCCCGGCGGCATGCTGTCCAACATGATCGCCAACCTGACCGATATGCACGCCATGGATAAGTTCGACGCCGCTCTGGCTGAGATCCCCTCCGTCCGGAAGGACATGGGCTATCCTCCTCTGGTCACCCCTCTGTCCCAGATGGTTGGCAACCAGGCCGTTACCAACGTCCTGGTGGGCGAGCGCTACAAGAACATCTCCAAGGAAGTCAAGGCTTACTTCAAGGGTGAGTACGGCATTGCCCCCGCTCCCGTGAACGCCGACCTGGAGAAGCGCATCCTGGACGAGGCCGGTATGTCCACTCCTCTGGACTGCCGCGTGGAGGACAGCAAGCGCACCGGTAAGGAATTCGAGGACGCCAAGGCTGCTCTGGGCGATCTGGCTCAGTCCGAAGAGGATGTTATGAGCTACATCTGCTTCCCTGCCCAGGCCGAAAAGTACCTGGAAGGCCGCAAGGCAAAGGAAGAGAACAAGGCTACCTATACCATCGTCGAAGCCTAAGGAGGGTATCAAACTATGATCCTTGCTTCTGATATTTCCATTGGCGAGGCCGGTGTCTACGCACTGCTGGGCTATGCCGTCGTTTTCTTCGGCATTGTCCTGCTGATGATTGTGATCACTGCCTTTGGCAAGTATTTTGCTTCCAAGGACGCCAACCTGGCTGCCGCTGCCGCTTCCGCCGCCCAGGCTGCCGCCCCCGTTGCTCCCGCCGCAGCGCCCAAGGCTGTGGCTCCCGGCTCCGCCGGCGAACTGGCGCTCCATGATGTGGAGCCCAAGACCGCAGCAATGCTCATGGCCATCGTGGCCGACAAGATGGGCAAGCCTCTGAACGAGCTGCGCTTCATTTCCATTAAGGAGGTCAAATAATCATGAAATACAAAGTGACTCTGAAGGGCCGTACTTACGAGGTCGAGGTGGAAGCCGGCGAGGCCATCCTGCTGGACGAGTACGAGGCCATTGCTCCTTCCGCTCCCGCTGCTGCGCCCGTAGCCGCTCCTGCCGCAGCCCCCGCTGCCGCTGCCCCCGCTCCTGCTGCCGCTCCCGTTGTGACCGGCGCCGGTGAGCCCGTCAATGCCCCCATGCCCGGCAACATCCTGAAGGTCAATGTGACGAACGGTCAGGCTGTCAAGGCCGGCGACGTGCTGTGCGTCCTGGAGGCTATGAAGATGGAGAACGAGATCATGGCTCCCAAGGACGGAACCGTTACCCAGGTCCTGGTTTCCAAGGGTGCCAACGTGGACACCGGTGCGCCTCTGGTCGTGATCGGTTAAGGAGGGCTCCCAATGAATGTTGGTGCTATCCTTGGCAAGTTGTGGAATAATTCCGGCTTTGCCGCGATTATTACCGGCTTTGTCTCCAATAACGGCTGGCAGAACCTGGTGATGCTGGCCATTGCCTGTGTGCTGCTGTACCTGGCTATTGTTAAGAAGTTCGAGCCCCTGCTGCTGGTGGGCATTGCCTTCGGCTGCCTGCTGACCAACCTGCCCAATGCTGGCCTTTATCATCAGGAGCTGTGGGATGCCTTTATGGACCCCTCCAGCCCCATGTATCACAGCTTCGGCCAGATCATGCGGGAAGGCGGCCTGCTTGACATCTTCTACATCGGTGTCAAGACCAGCCTGTACCCCTGCCTGATCTTCATGGGCGTTGGCGCTATGACCGACTTTGGTCCCCTGATCTCCAACCCCAAGAGCCTGCTGCTGGGCGCTGCTGCTCAGCTGGGCGTGTTCGTGGCCTTCTTCGGTGCTGTGTGCATGGGCTTCACCGGCAAGGAAGCTGCCTCCATCGGCATCATCGGTGGTGCTGACGGCCCCACCGCCATCTTCCTGACCACTCGTCTGGCTCCCCACCTGCTGGGCGCCATCGCCGTGGCCGCTTATTCCTACATGGCCCTGATTCCTCTGATTCAGCCCCCCATTATGAATCTGCTGACCACCCCCGAGAGCCGGAAGATCAAGATGGTCCAGACCCGGAACGTGTCCAAGACCGAGAAGATCATCTTCCCCATCATCGTCACCTTGTTCGTGGCCCTGCTGCTGCCCGACACCGCGCCTCTGATCGGCTGCCTGATGCTGGGCAACCTGTTCAAGGAGACCGGCTGCACCGACCGTCTGTCCGACACCGTGCAGAACGCTCTGATGAACATCGTCACCATCCTGCTGTCCACCGCCGTGGGCTCCACCATGGTTGGCTCCTCCTTCCTGACCGCACAGACCCTGAAGATCGTGGTCCTGGGCGTTGTCGCCTTCGGTATCTCCACCGCCGGCGGCCTGCTGGGCGGCAACGTCATGTGCCTGGCCACCAAGGGCAAGGTCAACCCCCTCATCGGCTCCGCCGGTGTGTCCGCCGTGCCTATGGCTGCCCGTGTGGCCAATAAGGAAGGCCAGAAGGCCAACCCCTCCAACTTCCTGCTGATGCACGCCATGGGCCCCAACGTGGCCGGTGTCATCGGCTCCGCCATCGCCGCAGGCTTCCTGCTGAGCGTCTTCGGCGGCTAAGCAATTCCGTAACAAAGGCCCGCTGCTTTTCGCAGCGGGCCTTTCCTCGTTCATTTACTGCCGCTTTTGGAATACCGTGTCCGCAGATCATTGAAACAGCGACAGGCTGCTCTTTACAATCCGATTGACGAAGGAAATGACTTCCTCACGACTGTACTTGTCATAGCCTCCGACGACAACGTGCATCAGGCCGTTTGACAAGTGGGTATAGAGCATTTCCAGCTCCGCGTCGGTAGCATGGCGTAGCTTTTGCTTCCAGTAGGCAATGCTCTCATCTCTGGCAAGGTCGATCATCCTTTGCAAAACAGACGCACTTGCACCTTGGAAGATCAGCACCCGGCAGGTGTCCTCGTGTTGCTCCACCATTGCATAGATCGCTTCAATGAGGGCGGTCACATCAAAGGAATCTACCAACTTCAACGATTTCTGAAACGCTTCCAGTAGTTCTTGCTCGATGCTTTCCAACAGTGCAAAGCAATCACTGTAATGAGCGTAAAAGGTCGCGCGGTTCAGCTCCGCCATTTCACAGACCTCTTTAACGGTGATCTTGTTGACAGGCTTTTGTTTGAGCAGAGTTAAAAAGGATTCCTTCAAAACTCGCTGCGTATATCGGATTCTTGCATCGGTTTTCCTCATAGAAAAAACTCCAAACATAAAAAATTTACAAATTTTTGCGGCACTGACGCCGTATATGTCGGTTATCTTTCGCGTAACAACGAGTTGTCGGTTGTTGCAAAAGTTCATTTTAAGTATACTATACTTGTCAAAGATAATCAACACTTGTCGTTTGGTTTGGAGGTAATTACGTGTTTCAAAAGTATCTTGTTACAGGCGCAACCGGCTTTCTCGGACGTGCCGTGGTCGCGCAGCTTCTTGAAAGAAAGGCAGAAATCCACGCCCTTGTCATGGAAAATGATCCTCTGGCGCGGGAACTTCCGCAAGAGGTTCATTCCGTTGTCGGTGATGTATGTGATGAAAGCTCCATGAATTGTTTCTTCTCCGGTGCAGACCGGCAAACCTGCGTCATACATTGCGCCGGTATTGTATCGGTAGCTTCTCATCCGGGCAATCGGATTTACCGGGTGAATGTTGGGGGAACCAACAATATTCTGCGCTTGTGCGCAGAATACGGCGTTGGAAAACTCGTGTATGTCAGCTCAGTCCACGCCGTTCCAGAAAAACCCAAGGGAACGGAGATCACAGAGGATGCCGTGTTTTCGCCGGAACTGGTGCGGGGCGATTACGCAAAGAGTAAGGCCATCGCAACTGCCCTGGTTTTTGATGCTGCGAAGCGGGGGCTGAATGCCAGCGTGGTATTTCCCTCCGGCATCATCGGTCCGGGGGACAGTGGGAAAGGCAGCATCACCAATATGCTGCTGGCCTTTCTCAGTGGAAAGTTGCCGGTAGCGGTAAAGGGAGGGTATGATTTCGTAGATGTGCGGGATGTTGCATCCGGGATTACCGCCTGTGCGGAACATGGCCTGCCCGGTCACGGTTATATTCTCTCCGGCCACTATGCCTCTATCCGCGACATACTGGAAGCGGCAAAGAAAACGCTTAATCTTAGACGTGCGGTATCCTATCTGCCGATCTGTTTTGCTAAGGTTGTTGCGCCGATTTATGAGAGATGGAGTTTGCGGAAACAGAAGCCGCTATACTTCACACCATACGCTGTGGCCGTTCTCGATTCCAACGGCATTTTCAGCCGGAAAGCCGCTGCCGACACTTTCGGCTATGAACCGAGATCGTTGCAAAGCACCATCCTGGATACCGTTCTGTGGCTGAAAGGCAGCGCAAATGGTCATGGATAATGATAAAACAGAGCATACAGCACAGAGATACGACAATAATACCTGTAACGCCTATTATTGCAAACAGCAGAAATGCGGGACGCAGTAGCCGAAGATGGCCGCTGCGTCCCGCGTTTGTGTATTTCATTTCTGCTGCCCCAAGTAGGCCTTCATCTCCCGCAGGAAGGTTTCGCCGAGCTCGTCCAGCTCCGTGTTCTTCGGCTGGATGTAGCCGATCTCCATCTTTGCGTTCTGATTGTCCTTGTCCTCCTGGTAGGGCACGGCCAGGTAATCCGTGCCGTTGAGCTCCTCGCAGATGATGCCGGAGCAGAGGGTGAAGCCGTTGAGGCCGACCATCAGGTTCAGCATGGTGGCCCGGTCTGTGGCCCGGATCATCTGGGGATATTCCCGTTCCGAGAGAATTTCCTCGGCAAAGTAGGAGGAGCTCTGGTCCCCCTGCTCAAAGCACAGGCAGGGATAGGCGCACAGCTCGTCCATGGTGATGGATTCGTTCTTCGCCAGAGGGTGCCCCTTCCACAGGTACACATAGGCGCTGCACTCCACCAGCGGGTGGAATTCCAGCCGGTTTTCGGCAAAGAGCTTGTTCAGCACCGTCCGGTTGTGCTTGGAACGGAAGAGAATGCCAATGTCGCTGCGGCGCTGGGCCACATCGTGGATCACGTCGATGGTCCGGGTCTCCCGGATGGCGTACTCAAACCGCGTTGCGTCAAACTGCCGCACGGTTTCCACGAAGGCCTTGGTCACGAAGGAGTAGTGCTGGGTGGAAACGCCGAAAATGCGCTTCTTGGGCCGGAGATACTCCTGCTCCATGAGCTCGTATTGCTGGTAGACCTGCCGGGCATAGTGCAAAAACCGCCGCCCGTCGTTGGTCAGGGTCACGCCCCGGTTGGTGCGGTTGAAGATGGTAACGCCCACCTCCTGCTCCAGCTCCTGAATGGCCCCGGTGAGGGCCGGCTGGGTCACGTAAAGCTGCTCTGCCGCCCGGTTCATAGACCCGGTCTGGGCAATGGTGAGGCAGTAGCGGATCTGCTGTAAAGTCATAGGGCCTCCTTCTGACGAAGTGTACGATAGACGAGTTGACAGTTGACAATTGCGGTGTCCCTTCGGGACGATTTTGAAATCATTTCCGAAGGAAATACCTTAACTGTCAACTGTCAACTGTTCACTGTCAACTTGCTTATTTCACTGCGTTCAGGGCCTGGTCCAGATCGGCCAGAATGTCGTCGATGTGCTCGGTGCCGATGGACAGGCGGATGGTGTTCTGGTAGATGCCCACGTTTGCCAGCTCCTCGTCGGTCAGCTGGGCGTGGGTGGTGGAGGCGGGGTGGATGACCAGACTCTTCACGTCGGCCACGTTGGCCAGCAGGGAGAAGATCTTCAGGCTGTCGATGAACTTGAAGGCCTCTTCCCGGCCGCCCTTGATGCGGAAGGTGAAGATGGACGCGCCGCCGTTGGGGAAATACTTCTCGTACAGAGCGTGGTCCGGATGATCCGGCAGGCTGGGATGGCTGACGGATTCCACCATGGGATGCTTCACCAGAAATTCCACAACCTTCCTGGTGTTCTCCGCATGGCGCTCCAGGCGCAGGCTCAGGGTCTCGGTGCCCTGGAGCAGCAGGAAGGCGGCGAAGGGGCTGATGCAGGCGCCCTCGTCCCGCAGCAGAATGGCCCGGACATAGGTGACGAAGGGAGCGGCGGGGGCAGCCTTGGTGAACTGCACGCCGTGGTAGCTGGGGTTGGGCTCGGAGATCCAGGGGTATGCGCCGCTGCTGGCCCAGTCGAAGGTACCGGCGTCTACGATCACGCCGCCCAGGGTGGTGCCGTGGCCGCCGATGAACTTGGTTGCGGAGTGGACCACGATGTCCGCGCCGTGCTCAATGGGGCGGATCAGGTAGGGGGTGCCGAAGGTGTTGTCAATGACCAGGGGCAGGCCGTGACGGTGGGCGATCCCGGCAATGGCGTCGATATCGGGAATGTCGGAATTGGGGTTGCCCAGGGTCTCAATGTAGACGGCCTTGGTGTTGGGCTGAATGGCGGCTTCTACCTCTTCCAGATTGTGAGCATCCACGAAGGTGGTGGTGATGCCGTACTGGGGCAGGGTGTGGGCCAGCAGGTTGCTGGTGCCGCCGTAGATGGTCTTCTGGGCCACAATGTGCTCTCCCTGACGGGCCAGGGCCTGGATGGCATAGACAATGGCCGCAGCGCCGGAGGCCACGGCCAGACCGGCGGTGCCGCCCTCCAGGGCTGCAATGCGCTTCTCGAAAACATCCTGGGTGGAGTTGGTCAGGCGGCCGTAGATGTTGCCGGAGTCCGCCAGGCTGAACCGGTCGGCGGCGTGCTGACTGTTGTGGAAGACATAGGAGGTGGTGGCGTAAATGGGTACTGCCCGGGCATCGCTGGCAGGGTCTGCCTGCTCCTGACCGACGTGCAGCTGAAGGGTCTCAAAATGGTAGTTGCTCATAATTATTTCCTCATTTCCATCTATATACAGAAGTGTTTGTATTCCTTTCGCGCGGCCCTCGGGGGCTGCTGACGGGGTTATTATAGCGAAAATCGGCTATAAGTCAACACAAGAAAACAGATAGCTGGCTATAAGGAGTGCTTAGAATCAGACCGCGGCCTCGATTTCCTTTACGAAGGCGGCTTTGTCCTTTGCCTTGAAGAAGGCAGACCCGGCCACAAGGACGTTGGCACCGCTCTGCCTGCACAGCGCGCCGGTCTGGGCGTTGACGCCGCCGTCCACCTCCAGCAGACACTCCGGATTCCGTTCGGCGCAGAGAGCCCCCAGGGCGGCGAGCTTTTCCATCTGGTTTTCCAGAAAGCTCTGGCCGCCGAAGCCGGGCTCCACGGTCATGACCAGGATCATGTCCACCTTGTCAAGGAAGGGCAGCACCGCCGAAGCCGGGGTGTTGGGCTTGACGGACACGGCAGCCTTGGCCCCCAGGGCATGGATCTTGTCCAGGGCCAGCAGGTTGTTTTCTGTGGTGTCGGCTTCCACGTGAACGGTCACGTAGTCTGCGCCCGCCTTGCAGAAGGCCTCCACATAGCGCAGCGGCCGATCGATCATCAGGTGCACGTCCAGCACCAGGTCCGTATATTTCCGCAGCGCGGCCACGGTGGGCATGCCGATGGTGATATTGGGCACAAAATTGCCGTCCATCACATCCACATGAACCCAGCGGCAGCCGGCACTTTTGATGGTTTTCAGGTCCTCTCCCAGGTAAGCAAAGTCCCCGGAAAGAATGGAAGGGGCTAGGGTGTACATAGTTTTTCCTCCTGTAGGTTGGTGAACGCTTTAAAAAAAGTATACCACACCCCATTCCATTGCGCAACTGAAATTGTTGACGGTTAGGCAGCGCTAACGCCTTGCGCGGCGCAGAATGGGGTGCTATAATGGCGAAAAAGCAATACTATGAGGTGACACGCGATGACGATGGATGAATTGAAGCCCGGCCAGTCCGCCTTTATCTCGGCGGTGGGCGGGGATGGAGCTCTGCGGCACCATCTGCTGGATATGGGCCTGACGCCCCAGACCGAGGTCATGCTGCAAAAGGTGGCCCCCATGGGCGACCCCGTGCAGATCGCCCTGCGGGGGTATGAGCTGACATTGCGGCTGGAGGAAGCCAAGTGGATCGAGATCGGGAATGTCCATACAGACCCGGTGCCCGTCCATGGCAGGGAGCCCAGAATTCAGCCCATTCCTCACCCCGGCGTGGGCGAGAAGCAGGGCAAAGAGGTACATCTGAAAGAGGGAAAGCTGACCTTTGCATTGGCAGGCAACCAGAACTGCGGCAAGACCACCCTCTTCAACCAGCTCACCGGTGCCAATCAGCACGTGGGCAATTTCCCTGGGGTCACCGTGGACCGGAAGGACGGCACCATCCGCAATCACCCGGAGGCTACGGTGACGGACCTGCCAGGCATTTATTCTCTGTCCCCCTACTCCAATGAGGAGATTGTCACCCGGGACTTTTTGATGAACGACCGCCCCAGCGGTATCATCAACATTGTGGATGCCACCAACATTGAGCGCAACCTTTATTTGACCATGCAGCTGATGGAACTGGAAATCCCCATGGTCCTGGCCCTGAACATGATGGACGAGGTCCGGTCCAACGGCGGCTCCGTGCGTATCAACGAGCTGGAGGAGATCCTGGGTATCCCCGTGGTCCCCATCTCTGCCGCCCGGAATGAGGGCATTGACGAGCTCATCGACCACGCCCTGTATGTGGCCCGGGCAGAGCAGAAGCCCCAGCGTGTGGACTTCTGCCTGGAAAGCGACGACCCCAAAGACCCTGTGGGTGCGGTGCACCGCTGCATTCATGCCGCCGGTACCCTTTTGGAGGCGGACATCCGCCGGGCAGGGCTGCCTGTGCGGTTCGCCACCACCAAGCTGGTGGAGCAGGATGCCCTGATGGAGAAAATGGTCCCCTTAAACCCGGAAAAGCAGCAGGCCTTCCGGCAGATCGTGTCTGTCATGGAGCAGGAGACGGGCCTGGACCGGGAGGCGGCCATGGCCAATATGCGCTTCCGCTTCCTGGAGACCCTGTGCAGAAAGACCGTGGTCCGGCCCCACGAGAGCAAGGAGCACAAGCGCAGCATGGCCATTGACCGGGTGCTCACCGGCAGGTTCACAGCCATTCCCTGCTTCTTGGGGATCATGGCCCTGGTATTCGTTTTGACCTTTACCGTCATCGGCGGCACCCTGTCCGATCTGATGGAGCTGGGCGTGGGCTGGGTGACGGACCTTATTGACGCAGGCCTCACCGCCTGGGACATCAACCCCGTGGTCCATGGCCTGGTGGTGGACGGCATCTGCGCCGGTGTGGGCAGTGTGCTGAGCTTTTTGCCCACCATTGTGACGCTGTTCTTCTTCCTGTCCATTCTGGAGGATACGGGCTATATGGCCCGGGTGGCCTTCGTCATGGACCGGCCTCTTCGGAAGCTGGGCCTTTCGGGCCGCAGCTTTGTGCCCATGCTCATTGGCTTCGGCTGCTCCGTGCCTGCGGTCATGGCCACCCGGACGCTCTCCAGCGAGCGGGACCGGAAGATGACCATTTTGCTGACCCCCTTCATGAGCTGCTCTGCCAAGCTGCCCATCTATACCATGCTGATCTCCGCCTTCTTCCCCCGGCCCTGGCAGCCGGTGGCGATGATTGGGCTGTACGCCCTGGGCATTCTCTGCGGCGTGGTCTACGCCCTGATCCTCAAGCACACCGCCTTTTCCGGGGAGCCCGTGCCCTTTGTCATGGAGCTGCCCAACTATCGCCTGCCCAGCGCCAAGAGCGTGGGCCAGCTGATCTGGGAAAAGGCCAAGGGCTTTGTGCAGAAGGCCTTCACCATCATCTTCGCGGCCTCCGTCATCATCTGGGTGCTGCAAACCTTCGATATCCGCCTGAACGTGGCGGCATCCCCGGAGGTGAGCCTGCTGGCCCTGCTGGGCAGCCTGATCGCGCCCATCTTCAAGCCCCTGGGCTTCGGTGACTGGCGGGCCTCTACGGCCCTCATCACCGGCTTTACGGCCAAGGAGAGCATGGTCTCCACCCTGACGCTGCTCTTAGGCGGCGATGCAGGGAAAATCACCGCCATGTTCAGCCCCTATACGGCGGTGGTGTTCCTGGTGTTCACCCTGCTGTATACCCCCTGCGTGGCAGCCATTGCCACGGTGAAGCGGGAAATGGGCAGCGCCCGGGCTGCGGCGCTGACGGTGGTCTCCCAGTGCGCCATTGCCTGGGTAGTGGCCTTTTTGGTGCGCTGCATCGGGCTGGTCTTCGGAGCGGTGTGAGAATATGAACCTGCAAAGCATATTGGTCTTGATTGCCGTGGCGGTTGGCTTTTTCTTCGCCCTGCGCCAGGGTAAAAAGAAGAGCAAATGCGGCTGCTGTGGGGACTGCAAGACCTGCAAAAACCGCGACAGCTGCCATTGACATGAAAAAGCGCCCCGGGACGAAAGTCCCGGGGTGCTGCTTTATCGGCTGGGTTTTAACTTGTCGATGGTCTGGGCGGCGTCCTGCAGGGCCAGACGGCTGGAGGCGATGGCGGTTTGCAGGGTGTCCAGCTGACCTGTGACCTGCTGGGAGATGCCGGTCATCTGCCGCAGAGCGGCCTCAATGCGGTTGGAGGCCTGGGTCAGTACGGTGCCGGTCTCGCTGTAGACCTGCTCGGCCCGCTCCCGGGCCATGCGCTCCGTGCGCTCGGCCCGGCGATAGGCTTCCAGCTCCCGGTTGGCCTCCAGCTTTTCACCGCAGGACCGGAGCAGGGCCTCCTCCCGGTCCTGCCGGGCGGATGCCAGCTTTTGCTCCGCTGCTTCCCTTTGCGCCAGGGCCTCGTCCCGTTCCTTCCGGACGGCTTCCAACTGCTGCTCCAGCTCCCGGCACCGGGCCTCCAGGGCCGTGCGCTGGGGGTCTTCTGCAGGGGCTTCCGCCTGCCGCCGCAGGGCCTCCAGGTCGGTATTCAGCTGATTTACCTGGGCTGCGTGGCGGTTGTTCAGGTATTCCAGATAGTTTGCCACATCCTGCCGGTTGAACCCATGCAGGGAGGAACGGAAGTTCAGATTCATAATATCTCTCCGCAGTTTTGATTTTCTCTGATTATACCATAAATTTCCTGAGAAAACAACTGAAAAAGGGCCCCACCCGGGGCCCAAATTTTATCGGAAAACCATGTTGGCGAAGATCCGCTGCATCCGGCTGTCCGGGAAGCGGGCATCGATGAAGGCCCAGAAGGCGTTGGAAGCGGCAATGCCGTCTACCCGCTGGGACCAGCGGAAAACGGTCAGCAGGGTAACCGCGCAGTCAAAGACGAAGAAGGCCGTCAGTGCCCAGGTGAGGATCTTGCCGAAGCGGCTGGGAATTTTCAGAATCAGCTGTGCCACCATGGGATAGAGGGTTTTCACCCAAAAGACACCCAGAAAGCCCCAGAAAACGGAATAGACCAGGCAGATCCGCCCGTTGATATTGAAGGGCATATGGCTGTAGTCCCAGCTGACGGAGCCGAAAAGCATTTCCTGCGCCCAGGAGCAGAAGTATTCCAGGGCACTGCCCACCAGGAAGCCCCCCAGAAAGGACAGCCATTTGCCCCGGTTCCGGTAGCGGTACAGGGCAACGGTCAGCACCAGGGCACCGGCGCCGTACACCATGTTGAAGGGGCCGTATACCAGGCCGGAACGGCTCTGCAGATAGCCATTGGTCAGCAGGCACCAGGCAAGTTCGATGACAACGCCGCCAAAGCAGCCGATGAAGCAGACCAGCAGCAGCTTATAGAGATTCATGCCTGCGGCAAAATGGTCGCTGCGGGTCTCCTCCAGATCGATGACGGAGTTGGCCGGTGCCTTCAGTCTGGAATGGTGCTGCCGGGTCAGGTCGTCCCAGCGGGCGGAGAGCTCATCGTAGTTTTCAAGCAGGGTGCTGTTTGCCTTGCCCAAGTCCACGGAGGCCCGGCGGTAAGACCGCAGGCGGTGCATGACGGCCTCCCCATAGTCCTCCGGATTTTCGGCGGCTGCCAGATTTTCATACAGGCTCTGCAAGTCCGGCTGCGCGGCATCCAGGGCTTCCAGTGCTTCCCGGGCCTGCTGTTCCACGGGGGTTACGATATCCTGCTCGGAGACCTGGTCATACTCCCGCAGGGCCTTTTTCCAGCGCTTGACCTTTTCCTTGGCAAGCCGTTTTCTCTTTCTCATGACGGTTCTCCTTCTGTCACAATTTCCCAGTATATTACTCGACCAACCTCAATTGTTTCTTAACTGTCTTTGAACAGAATATGAACAGAAAGAAAAAGAAAAATGTTGTTGACGGCGGCTATTTTCCGTGATAAAACTATAAAATATGGAAAGAAATGTTAGGAGGATCTATTATGAACGTATTCCTGACCCTGGCCTGCCTGTTCTTCATCGGCAGTGTCACCGGCTGGGTGATCGAGCTGCTGTTCCGCAACATCGTTCACCACAATAAGAAGTGGGTGAATCCCGGCTTCTGCACCGGCCCCTATCTGCCCATCTACGGCTTCGGCCTGTGTACGCTGTACCTGCTGGCGAATCTGGAGCAATATGGCTGGATCACGAACCCGGTATGGAATAAAATTGTGCTCTTCATTGCCATGGCCATTGGCATGACCCTCATCGAGTATATCGCCGGACTGTTCTGCCTGAAATACTTCAAGGTCATGCTCTGGGACTATTCCAACCTCTGGGGCAACATTCAGGGCCTGATCTGCCCCCTGTTCTCCTTCTTCTGGGCGCTGCTGGGAGCGGTGTACTATTTCTTTGTGCACCCCTATGTGCTGGGGGCTCTGGACTGGCTGTCCAGGAATCTGGCCTTCTCCTTCTTCATCGGCATGTTCTTCGGCGTCTTTCTCATCGATGTGTGCCATTCCGCCAATCTGGTGGTCAAGCTCAAGGCCTTTGCAGAGGAGAACCGCATGGTGGTCCGCTACGAGGCCGTCAAGAAGCACATCCGGGAGAATTTCGAGACCGGCAACCGGCACTTCAAGTACAATTTCTTCCGTCCCTTCCATGACGAGCATCCCCTGGAGGAGCGCCTGAAGGAAATGCGGGAAGAGATGAGGGAAAAGCTGGAAAAATACAAGCTGCAAAAGCAGTAAAATAAAAACAGGAGGTATTTTATGAATGAGGTAAAACAGCCGAAAAAGCCCCTTGCCTATTACTACGGCATTGTGCTCCTGCTGCTGCTGGTGTTCAACTGGCTGGTCATGCCCCTGATCACCGACGCCAAAATCAAGGAAGTGGACTATGGCACTTTCATGTCCATGACCGAGCAGAAGAACATCGGCCGGGTAGAGATTGAGGACAACCAGATCCTCTTCACCGACAAGGGGGAGACCCAGGTCTATAAGACGGGCGTGATGCAAGACCCTGATCTGGTCCAGCGGCTCTATGATGCCGGGGCCACCTTCAGCAGCGAAATCGTGGAGGAGACCTCGCCCCTGCTGACCTTCCTGCTGTCCTTTATTGTGCCGCTGGTGCTCTTCATCGCCCTGGGTCAGTTCATGTCCCGGAAGCTGATGGACAAGATGGGCGGCCCCAATGCCATGTCCTTCAACATGGGCAAGTCCAATGCCAAGGTCTACGTCAAGTCCTCCGACGGCATTCGCTTCTCCGATGTGGCGGGCGTGGAAGAGGCTGAGGAGAGCCTGACGGAGATCGTCAATTATCTGCACGACCCCACCAAGTATCGGGAGATCGGCGCTACCATGCCCAAGGGCGTCCTGCTGGTAGGCCCTCCGGGCACCGGCAAGACCATGCTTGCCAAGGCCGTGGCCGGTGAGGCGGATGTGCCCTTCTTCTCCATTTCCGGCTCGGAATTCGTGGAGATGTTCGTGGGCATGGGCGCCAGCAAGGTTCGGGACCTCTTCAAGCAGGCCAAGGAGAAGGCGCCCTGCATTGTCTTTATCGATGAGATCGATGCCATTGGCCAGAAGCGCTCCGGCGGGGCCTACGGCGGCAATGACGAGCGGGAGCAGACCCTGAACCAGCTGCTCACCGAAATGGACGGCTTTGAGGGCAACTCCGGCGTTATGATCCTGGCTGCCACCAACCGGCCAGAATCCCTTGACCCCGCCCTGACCCGCCCCGGCCGGTTTGACCGCCGGGTTCCCGTGGAGCTGCCGGACCTGAAGGGCCGGGAGGCCATTTTGAAGGTCCACGCCAAGAAGGTCAAACTGGCGGAGGATGTGAATTTTGAGACCATCGCCCGGATGGCCTCCGGTGCCAGCGGCGCAGAGCTGGCCAACATCATCAACGAGGCCGCCCTGCGGGCCGTCCGGGATGGCCGGAAGGCCGCGAATGAGGCGGATTTGGAGGAATCCATTGAAACCGTCATCGCGGGCTACCAGAAGAAGAACGCCATTCTCACCGACAAGGAGAAAATGGCCGTTTCCTACCATGAGATCGGCCATGCCCTGGTGGCGGCATTGCAGACCCACTCCGCCCCCGTGCAGAAGATCACCATCATTCCCAGAACCTCCGGCGCACTGGGCTACACCATGCAGGTGGAGGAGGGCAACCACTACCTGATGACCAAGGAGGAGCTGGAGAACAAGATCGCCACCCTCACCGGCGGCCGTGCCGCGGAAGAGGTGGCCCTGGGCACCGTTTCCACCGGCGCTTCCAACGACATCGAGCAGGCTACCAAGCTGGCCCGGGCCATGATCACCCGCTACGGCATGAGCGACAGCTTCGATATGGTGGCCCTGGAAACCGTTACCAATCAATATCTGGGCGGCGACACCAGCCTGGCCTGCTCTGCCGAGACCCAGACCAAGATCGATGCTCTGGTGGTGGAGACGGTGAAGCAGCAGCATGAGAAGGCTCTGAAACTGCTGAAGGAGAACCGGGACAAGCTGGAGACCCTGTCTCAGTACCTCTACCGGAAGGAGACCATTACCGGCGAGGAATTCATGGAGCTGCTGAACAAATGAACCTGCTGTTCTGCATCAATCAAAGCTTCCGCCCTCTGCTCTGCCAGTGCCTGCGCTCCATCGTGAAAAACGGGGGCGAGGAGGCGTATGACGCCTATATTCTCCATTCGGACCTGACCGTAGAGGATTTTGGGGCCATCGAAGCCGTCAGCGACCGGGTGCACTGCCGCTTTGTGACGGTGAATGCCAAGGACTTTGAGGGCTTCCCGGAGAGCAGCCGCTACCCCAGGCAGATCTTCTACCGTCTGGCAGCGCCGCTGCTGCTGCCGAAAGAATTGGACAGAATCCTCTATCTGGATGTGGATACCCTGGTGATCAACCCCCTGCGGGAGCTGTACGCCATGGATTTTGCAGGCAATTATTACATTGCCTGCACCCATATCCGGGAGACCCTGACCCGGCTCAATGACCGCCGCCTGAATGTCCCGGCAGGTACGCCCTATGTGAACACCGGCGTGATGGTGCTGAATCTGGCAGCGCTGCGGGAAAATCTGACCATGGACATGCTCCGCCGGACGGCTTTGGAAAAAATCGACACCTTCTGGCTGCCGGACCAGGACCTGCTCACCGTAATGCACGGGGACAAGATCCTGCTGGCAGACACCCAGAAATACAACCTCAGCGACCGTATCCTGAACATCTACAACGCCAACCCCGAAAATCCCCGGCACGACCTGACCTGGGTGCGGGAAAATACCGTGATCATCCACTATTGCGGCAAAAACCGCCCCTGGAAGCCCCACTATGTGGGCAGTCTGGGCGTGTTTTATGAGGAAATGAAAGAATAAAAATTCGGCGCTCCATAACCTTCCCCTCCGGGGAAGGGGGACCGCCGCAGCGGCGGTGCGTCGCGCAGCGAATC
>UQGU01000049.1 GCA_900540635.1 uncultured Eubacteriales bacterium
ACTCGTAGCCCTCCCGGCGCATGGTCTCCATGAGGATGGACAGGTGCATTTCGCCGCGGCCCGCCACATTGAAGGCATCGGTGCCCTGCTCGGTGACGTGCAGAGACACATCCTTCAGCAGCTCCTTCTCCAGCCGGTCCCGCAGGTTCCGGGAGGTGATGAACTTGCCCTCCTTGCCGGCGAAAGGAGAATCGTTGACGGCAAAGGTCATTTCAATGGTGGGGTCGGAGATCTTCACAAAGGGCAGGGGCTCCACCACCATGGGGTCGCACAATGTACGGCCGATGGTGATATCCGCCATGCCGGACAGGGCCACGATCTCACCGGCGCTGGCCTGCTGCACGGGCACCTTGGCCAGACCGTCGAAGGTATACAGGGCAACGACCTTGCCCTTGGCCTTGTGATCCGGGTCGTGATAGTCGCAGATTGCAACCTCCTGGTTGACCTTAATGGTGCCCCGCTCGATGCGGCCAACGGCAATCCGGCCCACATACTCATTGTAGTCAATGGAGGAGACCAGCAGCTGCAGAGGGCCGTTCTCGTCGCCCGTAGGGGGATCGATATACTTGATGATGGTCTCGAACAGAGGCTTCAGGTCGGTGCCCTGCTCATCGGGGCTGTAGGACGCAGTACCCTGACGGCCGGAGCAGAAGATGGTGGGGGAATTGAACTGTTCATCGGTAGCATCCAGCTCCAGCAGCAGCTCCAGGACCTCATCCATGACCTCATGGACACGGGCATCGGGCTTGTCCACCTTGTTGACGGCAACAATGACCTTGTGGCCCAGCTCCAGCGCCTTCTGGAGCACGAAGCGGGTCTGGGGCATGGGGCCCTCGGCGGCATCCACCAGCAGGATAACGCCGTTGACCATCTTCAGGATACGCTCCACCTCGCCGCCGAAGTCAGCGTGGCCCGGGGTATCCACAATGTTGATCTTGTAGTCTTTATAGTGCACGGAGGTGTTCTTGGCCAGAATGGTGATGCCGCGCTCACGCTCCAGATCGCCGGAGTCCATGACCCGGTCCACGGTGGCCTGGTTTTCCCGGTAAATGCCGCCCTGCTTCAGCATTTCGTCAACCAGGGTGGTCTTGCCGTGGTCAACGTGGGCAATAATGGCAATATTTCTGATTTTTTCCTGAGATGCCATAAAAAAGCTCCTTATATTTAGAATGTATCAACTCTCAACATAGAAATATAGCACAGCTTCTCTCCATATGCAATCTTTTTCTCAAGATTTGCCATACAAAAGTTGAAGAATTCCGGTCTTTTCTTTCGTGCATATTTTCCTGAACAGCTGCATTCCCCTGTTTGGCCAAAGGGAGATGCAAATTGCGAAAGCAAGCCGGGGGCAGCGAAATGCAGCAAAATGCAGGGAAATCACCCTCCTATCCTATCCTATCCTATCCAATCCTATCCTATATAGAGAGAGTGGGTATGCGGGCAAGCCGCCCACACACCCACATTTTCTTTCCGTTCCGGCTTTGGAGAATGACAGAGCGGAAACGGCATTATTTTTTCCGCTTCTCCCACTCCGGCTTGTAGGCCAGATAGGTGCAGACCCCAAACAGGGCAGCGCACAAAAGGCTGATCTTCCAGCCGATGGAAAAGGCCTTGTTCTGATAGCGCAGCGTAACGGTATGGGTTCCCTGGGTCATATGGGTACTGATCATACAGTCCCCTACCAGGGTGATCTCTGCCTCTTCCCCGTCCACATACAGGCGCCAGTTGCCATTCTGAGGAACCGACGTGTAGAAGAGTCCATCCCGGTCACAGTCGACGGTGCCCTCCACCCTTGTCTGGCGGAAGGAGGTAATATTCAAGGCAGCGGCATTTAAGATGTCGTAGCCCCGGAAGAACAGGTCATTGTCCAGCTGCGAGGCCGTCACCGTCATGGTGCCGGATTCCCCTGCCTCGCACAGGACGCGGACCTCTACACTGTCCGTGGGCGTGACGTCCCCAACCGCAAGCATCTGGGGCAGGCTGATGGTCTCCCGGTACAGCTCCACGCCGTTGATACAGACCACGAAGTCATTCCGCTTCGGCAGGTCCAGCCAGACGCACACAAAGCCCTCGTCATTGGGGGAGAAAAAGTAGGACACGTAGGCCCCCTCGTCGCACTCCGAATAGCTGAGCTTGCCCCGGGTGCTCTGCTCCGTCACCTGGGTGCCGTTGCCCAGAGCCACCACCTGGCTGCCTGCGATGGCCCGCCACACCGGCGTTTCCAGCCCTGTGGCAGCGGAGAATACCTCATTTTGCATTTGCCACGGGTCCGTTTCTCCAAAATCCGCCTGGGCCAAGGCATCCTCTGCCAGGAAGCCCAGGGGCAGATAGGCCTTGTTTTTCAGCAGGTACACATTTTCATAGTGGTGGACCTCTTCAAACATGGAGCTGGTGCGGTCCCGGCCGTCCCGGTCCATCATGTATTTCAGGTCCAGGAACAGATTTGCCACCGGGCTGCTCTCCTCAAAGCAATACCGGTTGTAGGTGTTTTTCGCGCCATAGCCAAAGGCCTTCATGAACTCGGTCACCCGCACATTGGCAGAGCTGGTGAAAGCGGAAATGCCATTGTAGCCATTGAGCGCATCATCGTTCAGGGTCTGGGCATGGGTCACCTCTGCCCGGTAGAAGGGCTCTTTCTCCCGCTCGCGCATATAGCGGAACATGGAGGCCGCCGCCTCCCGGCCCTTGGGATAGTTGGAAACCCCCGTACCCGGGAAATACAGGCCGAAGGACAGCAGGTTTGCGCACATTTCCAGAATGATCACCGTCAGCACCGCCCAGCGGGAATGAACCCGGTAACAGCTCTGGCGATAGCGGGCCCGGGACACCTCGGCAGGTTCCGCATCCTCGGCGATTTTCACCTTTTTCTTGCCATAGAGCAGGCAGGCTGTAAAGACAAGCAGGAAGCCAAAATTGTACAGCGCATAAACCGGAACCTCCAGGGCGATCCCGAAGGCCTCGGCGGTCTCCGTGTGCGTCAGGTCGTTGGAGCAGCACAGCACCGCGCCGGTGAACAGCATGGCAGCCAAAATATGCCAGACGGAAAACCGCCGCCGCAGCAGCCAGGCCCGATAGGCCATATACAGCAGCACAAAGCTGAAGAGGAAGCTGAACCGGTAAGGGATCATATTGGGGAAGTGGAAGCCGTGCCAGATGTAGTCCAGCTGCCGGATGATGAAGCTCAGCATGAAAAACAGCAGCAGGAATACTGTGCACAGCTTGTCCCGGAGCTTTACTTCCTTCGCCATCAGGAAGAGGAAGGCCAGCTGGATCGCAAACACGCCGCAGTACAGGTTCGGAAGCCCCTCCTTGAAATTGGGCTCCAGAGCGCCGCCCATATTGCCCGCCACCTGACGCATGGCATCCAACAGCCCCTTCCAGGTATTCTCCGAGGCAATATTCAGCCGGAAGCCCTTGGGAAAGGCATTGACGCTGGACTGGGTGGTTTGCAGGGCCGCCAGGGTTGGAAGCTCCAGAACGGCAGTCATGCCAATGGCCAGCAGGGAGAAAATCGCAATGCGCACCAGATCCAGCCCCGCCCGCTTCCAGCCGGGGAACCGGCAGATCTCATAGCAGAAGAACACCAGCGCCACGAAAATGCAGACGAAGAAGCCCACATAGTAATTGGCGTAAATGGCCAAAAACAGCGTTGCGGTGTACAGGAAGAATCGCTTCTCCCGCAGCAGGGCGATCTCCCCCAGAATGACCAGGGGCAGCAGCGCGAAGGTATCCATCCACATGATGTTCCAGTGGAAGCCCAGGGCCCAGGCGCACAGAGCATAAAACGCGCTGAAGGCCACCACCGCAAAGTCCTTCTTCCCGTAGAGCTTTTGCAGAAACAGCGAGAAGAACAGCCCCGCAAAGCCAAGCTTGATGGGCGTTAAGAGGGTGAAATAGCCGAGAAGCCACTTTTCCGGCAGCAGCACGCTGAGAAGATTCAGGGGGCTTGCCAGATAATAGGAGATGAGCCCCAGGTAGTCCACGCCCATGCCGATGGACCAGTTGTAGAGCAGGCTCTGCCCCTGCCGCAGGCTGCGGCGGAAGGCCAGGAAAAAGGGGTAATACTGGTGATACATATCGGAATACAGCATGGATGTCTTGCCGAAGGGGATGTAGCCGCTGATGAGCATGACCACCAGCATCCCCACACAGGGGAAGGCAAAGGACAGCGCCGTAAAATTCCATTTCCATTTCCGGGTAAGCGGATTGGACAGCTTCATAATATGGAAACCTCCAGGGTATGATTCAGGATTTTACTATATTATCATATTTTTCCCGGAAGGTAAAGGCAGGAACCGTCTAGGGGAGCTTAAATTTTTATGAAGGAAAAAGCCATACCCCGCCGCCTGGCAGGGTATGGCAAAAATCATTCAATCCAGCTCGTCGGTCTCCTCGTGCACATGATCATGATCATGGCAGCAGCAGTCGTCGCCGCTGTCTTCCATATTGGTCAGCTCGCTGATGCGGACCTTCTGGCGCAGCTTCATCTCCTCCACGCTCTTGTGGAGCAGCTCCTTCACGGCCACGGGGTCCTTGATGTTTTTCATCACCAGAGTGGGGCAGGTCTTATCCGAAGACAGGATCGTCACCGTCCCTACCCCCAGCAGCCGCTGGAAGAGATTCCGGCTGGTACTGATATCCCGGACACGGTAGAGAAGGATCTCATCGTCCGTCACATTCAAAAAGCCCTTGGACAGAAACAACCGGTCCTCTGACAGCATATACCGTGTAAAGGACAGAGGGAGGCCCAAAAAGCGCTTCCGGTCCTTCCATGCGTAGGCAATCTTTTCCTTTTTCATAAGCGATCCTCCTTTGTAATTTGTTCTATTTTACTATTGTTTTCCCCCAATGTCAAGAATCATAGAATCAGGCAGACCAGTCCCGTGGCCCCTTCGTTGACAATGCGGCCCAGGGTTCCCCGGAATTTGGTGCGCACATCCTCCGGAAGCCGCAAAAGCTTGGCATTGAGCCCCTCCTGGATCAGATCGTATACGGATTTTCCGAAAATATTGCTCTGCCACAGCTTCTCCGGCTCCTGGCCCCCCAAATATTCAATGAGCTCTTTGGACTGCTCCTCACCGCCTACCATGGGACTGATCTCCGTGTCCACATCCACCCGGATCATGTGGATGGAGGGGGCCATAGCCCGGAGCTTGACCCCGTAGCTGCCGTTCTTTTTCAGTACCTCCGGCTTTTCCAGCTTCAGCTCCTCAGGCCCAGGTCCCACCACTCCGTAGCCCGTCGCCCTGACGGAGGCCAGGGCATCGGCCAGGCGGTCATATTCCCGCTTGACCCGGCTAAGCTCGGTGAGCAGCTCCAGCAGCTGCCCATCGCTTTCAATGGGCATTCCAGCCCGGGCGCTGAGTATCTCATAGAACATGGACTCCGGGAAACGGATGACGCAGTCCACCCGGCCGCTGCCGGGGTCTATATTCCGGAAGTCCGCCTCCTGCACTCCGGGCAGCGCCCGCAGCGCCTCCAAAGCCTGTGCTGCCTGGCCCAAAGAGCCGATCCCATCCGCAGCCTCCAGGAGGCCCCGGTACAGCGCCGTTTTCACCGGATGGTCCCGCTCCAAAGCATCCATCCACCGGGGCAGAAACACCCGCAGTGCCGTCATGGGGAAGCTATAGAGCATGGCATTCAGAAGCGCGCCGATTCCTTGGGCATCCACCGCCTGACAGTCCAGAATCATGCAGCAGATATGGAATTCCCCGTCCAGCGCGGCTTTCAGCGCCTTGGCCTGCTGGCCCTCCGGCTCCCGGCTGTTGATGACCACCAGATAGGGCTTGCCCGTGGCGCGCATATCCGCGATGGCCCGCTTTTCCGCCTGGACATAGTCCTCCCGGGGAATGTCCGTAACGGTCCCGTCGGTGGTCACCACCAGGCCTAAGGTGGCGTGGCCCTCCATGACCTTCTTCGTCCCCAGCTCCGCCGCCTGGGTCATGGGGATCTCCCGGTCGAACCAGGGGGTCGTCACCATCCGGGGCTTGCCGTCCTCCTCCGCGCCCATGGCCCCAGGGATCATATACCCCACGGAATCGATCATGCGGATGCGCAGCCGGGCCGTACCGTCCGGGCTGACCTCCACGGCCTCCTCCGGCACAAATTTCGGCTCCGCCGTCATAATGGTCCTGCCGGAGCCGCACTGGGGCAGCTCGTCCCGGGCCCGCTCCGCCCGGAAGGGGTCCTCCATGGCGGGGATCACAAGCTCCTCCATGATGCGCTTGATCAGCGTGGATTTTCCGGTGCGAACCGGCCCCACCACGCCGATATAGATATTGCCGCCGGTTCTGGCAGCGATATCCTGATAAATTGTTTCCATAGCCAGCCTCCTCCTTCGGCAGGAGCGATCCTGCCATGGTTTGTTTCCATGGTATGCGTCCTTTCCGGAAGGTAGAACGGCCCCCGATGGGGCAAACTTCCCCGGAATTCTGCGTTTCTCAAAAAAATATTGAAAATAATGTTTGACAAATGAAGAAAAAGCCTATATAATACGTTAGCACGACTTTGAGAGGGGGGAAGATTATGCTGTTGGGGCTTTCCAAGATCATCGATTGTCCCGGCGCGTCCCTTCCCTTTTCCACCAGCGTGGATCTGAGCGATCTTCGCTACGGCCTCAGCAACCCGGTTTCCGAACCGGTCCTGGCAGAAGGAACCGTGCGCAATACCGCCGGGGTTTTGATGATGCAGGGCTCCCTGCACACCACCATCCACGGTATCTGCGACCGGTGCGCCGGGGAATTCCACCGCGAGATTGAATTCCCCATCGACGTTGTCCTTGTAACCGAGCTGGCCAGTGAAGAGAACGAAGATGAGTGGGTATTCCCTCTGGAGGGAGACAGCGCCGATCTGGACGACATTGTGCGGACCGTGTTCGTACTGAATCTGGATTCCAAGCTGCTTTGCAAGGAGGATTGTAAAGGCCTTTGCCCCAGATGCGGCAAAAACCTGAACGACGGTCCCTGCAATTGCCGGAAGGAGCTCGATCCCCGATTTGCTGCTTTAGAGCAGCTTCTTGAGAAGTAAATCCATATTGATGCTGTGAAAAGCAGTTTTACCAAGGAGGTGTCACCATGGCTGTCCCTAAGTGTAAAGTGTCCAAGGCCCGCCGCGATAAGCGCCGTGGCTCTAACTGGAAGCTGTCCGCTCCCAGTGTTGCGGTTTGCCCCAAGTGCGGTGAGCCCGTAATGCCCCACAGAGCTTGCAAGGCTTGCGGCACCTACAATGGCCGTCAGGTTCTGGCTGTTGAGGCTGAGTAAGGCAAAAACGGAAAACCAGAGGAAGGCAAGCGCCTTCCTCTTTTTCCGTTTCTGCGGAAAGCCTTGCTTTCTTAACAATTCTATGCCATAATAACTCAACAAACATTTTCATGTAAACCATACAAAGAATAAGCCTGTGGGCAGCACCGCACAATTCGGCAAGAGCAGTCAGCGAGAGATTTTTTGCCGGAGAAAAACGCTAAAAGTGGCGGAATACTTTGTGTATTTCCCACTTTTAGAACTGCACAGCCGGTGAAAAAGATCCGCTGACGGCCGCATACGAATTGTGCGGTGTTGCCCCCCAAAAGAAAGGACGTGTTGCTCATGGCGAAACCCTTGGTTGCCATTGTAGGCCGCCCCAATGTGGGAAAGTCTATGCTCTTTAATAAGCTCACCGGTCAGCGGACCTCCATTGTGGAGGACACCCCCGGCGTGACCCGGGACCGGATCTATGGGGACTGCGAATGGTGCGGCCGCACCTTCTCCCTGGTGGATACCGGCGGTATCGAGCCCAGCACCGACAACGATATGCTGAAGTTCATGCGCCGTCAGGCGGAGATCGGCATTGAGCTGGCCGATGCCATCATCATGGTCACGGATGTCCGCAGCGGCGTTACCGCGGCGGACGAGGACGTGGCCACCATGCTGCGCAAATCCGGCAAGCCCGTGGCCCTGGCCGTCAACAAGTGTGACTCCGTCGGCCCCACCAATCCGGATGTGTACGAATTCTACTGTCTGGGCATTGGCGACCTGTTTGAGACCTCTGCCGTCCACGGTCACGGCACCGGCGATCTGCTGGACTGGGTTCTGGAAAACATCCCCGCCGATGACGGCGAAGAAGAGGATACCGACGTCATCAAGGTTGCCATTGTGGGCAAGCCCAATGTAGGCAAGTCCAGCCTGCTCAACCGGATTCTGGGCGAAGAGCGGGTCATTGTCTCCAACGTGGCCGGAACCACCCGGGATGCCATCGACTCCTACTATGAAAACGAAACCGGCAAATACTGCTTCATCGACACCGCCGGTATGCGCCGGAAGAGCAAGGTGGACGATGCCATTGAGAAATACTCCAATATGCGCTCCGTCAGCGCCATCGACCGGGCGGATGTGTGCCTGATCCTCATCGATGCCAACGAAGGCGTCACCGAGCAGGATACCAAAATTGCCGGTCTGGTCCACGAGGCAGGCAAGGCTGCCGTCATCGTGGTCAACAAGTGGGACGCCGTGGCCGACAAGGAGACCAACACCATGCGGGACATGGAGGCCAAGGTCCGCCAGGGCCTGAGCTATATGCTCTATGCCCCCGTCATCTTCCTGTCCGCCCTGACCGGTGCCCGGTGTGACAAACTGTTCGACACCATTCAGGAGGTCCACAAGCAGAACACCAGCCGCATCACCACCGGCAGCCTGAATGCCGTTCTGGCCGATGCCACCGCCCGGGTTCAGCCGCCTACGGACAAGGGCCGCCGCCTAAAGATCTACTATATGACCCAGGCTGGCACCAAGCCCCCCCACTTCGTCATCTTCTGCAACGATGCCCGGCTCTTCCACTTCTCCTACCAGAGATACCTGGAAAACCAGATCCGGGAGGTCTTCGGCCTCCAGGGCACGCCCATCCGCATCACCATTCGCCAGAAGGGCGACAAGGAGGAGTAAGCCGTGGCCGTTTCCATTGCGCTGATATGTGTACTGGGCTATCTGCTGGGCGGCATCAACGGAGCCATCCTGCTGTCCAAGCTGGTGGAAAAGGACGATGTCCGCCGCCACGGCAGCGGCAATGCCGGCTTCACCAATTTCTTCCGCAACTACGGAAAGCGCACTTCCCTGCTGGTCATCCTCATTGATGCGGCAAAGGCGGCGGCTTCCTGCTTTCTGGGCGGCTGGCTGCTGGGGAAATACGGCCTGGGGACAGAGGGGATGCTTCTGGGCGGCCTGGCCGCCACATTGGGCCACGATTTCCCCGCCTTTCTGGGCTTCCGGGGGGGCAAGGGCATCGTCTGCGGATTTGCAGCCGCTCTGGTCACGGACTGGCGGATAGGCCTTATCCTGTTTGCGGTCTTCGCCCTGGTGTATTTTCTGACCCACTATGTTTCCCTGGCCTCGGTGCTGTGCGCCCTGGGCTTCTTTGTCAGCTTTTGGCTGTTCTATCCCGGCAGGCCCTTCGTGCTGATCCTGTCCGGGTGCCTGAGCGCCCTGGCTATTTTCCTGCACCGGGAAAACATCGGCCGTCTGGTCAGGGGCCAGGAACGAAAAACATATTTCTTCAAAAGGGGCGAAACAAAATGAACGCAGCCGTCATCGGCGCCGGTGCCTGGGGCACTGCCCTGGCCTGCCAGCTCAGCCGCAACGGCCATGACACGGTCCTGTGGTTCCGCAGCCCGGAAAAGGCAGCCTTGGCCCAGGAAACCCGGGTCAACCCCCGGCTGAAAAATGCCGTGCTTCCGCCCCAGCTTCTCTGCACAGCAGACCCCCAGTGCGTCCGGGGCTGTGGGCTGGTAGTCATTGCAGCCCCCTCCTTCCCCATCCGGTCCGTGTGCCAAACCGTGGCACCCTATCTGGACGAAAGCGCTATTATGGTCTCCGTAACCAAGGGCATTGAGGAAGGGAGCCTGCTGCGCATGAGTCAGATCGTGGCCCAGGAGACGAGCCGTCCCGTTGTGGCGCTCTCCGGCCCCTGCCACGCCGAGGAGGTGGCCATTCAGGTGCCCACAGGGTGCCTCGCCGCCTGTGAGGACAAAGCCCTGGCGGAATTCGTCCAGGATGCCTTTATGTCCGAGACCTTCCGGGTCTACACCAGCCCCGATGCCGTGGGCGCGGAGCTGGGCGGGGCCCTGAAAAATATCATCGCCCTGTGTGCCGGTGTGGTCACGGGCCTTGGCTACGGGGACAACACCAAAGCCATGCTCATGACCCGGGGCCTTACGGAAATGGCCCGCCTGGGTGTGTCCATGGGGGCCCGGAAAGAGACTCTGGCGGGTCTCTCCGGTGTGGGCGATCTGATCGTCACCTGTACCTCCGTCCACTCCCGGAACCGGCAGGCCGGCATTCTCATCGGTCAGGGGCTGTCCCCCCAGGAGGCCATGGCCCAGGTCGGCGCCGTGGTGGAGGGCTACTATGCTACAAAGTCCGCCTGGGAGCTGTGCCAGAGAGAAGGCGTAGAAATGCCCATCGTCAGCGCGGCCTACCACGTGCTCTATGAAAACGCCGACCCCAAGGCCGTCGTTCAAAAGTTGCTGACGCGTCAGAAAAAAGCCGAATCCGAGGATTTGGGCTGGTAAATACGGAAGGGGCTGTTAGAAAAGTATGTCGCTGCCACACCAGCGTGCGCGCTGGTTCGCAATGACAAAGCGTTTTCTAACAGCCCCTTGCGTTATACCGCGTACAGCAGCACGCACAGAAAATGCAGCAGGCTGCCGATATCTACAAAGATGTGGAATACGGAGTGCATCCATTTTTTCTTACTGCCAATGCCATAGAGCACGGCGCCGATGGTATAGGCAATGCCGCCCAAAAGCAGCAGCCAGAAGCCGCTGGGAGTTAAAACCTCCAGCACCACCTTGGCAAAGGGGATAATGGCCCAGCCCATGCCGATATAGCAGATCATGGAGAACACCCGATAGGCCCGCAGGTCAATGGCCGTGAGCACTGTGGCAATGACCGCCATGGTCCACTCAAAGCCGGAGAGCCACCAGCCGAGCTTCGGATACACCGGCCGGATGGCCGACAGGGCAATCACCGTATAGGTGCCGCAGATGAGAAAATAGATGGTGCAGTGGTCAATGACCTGCATGACCTTCTTTCCCATGCCGGGCTTCAGCCCATGGTAAACACTGGACACGCTGTAAAGGGCGATCATGCAGAAGCCATAGATGGCCGAGCAGACCACACCGTAGATATTGCGGTGCAGCGCCGCAAAGGTAACGCACAGGCTCAGGGCCGCCACGCCCATGGCCCCGCCCACAATATGCGTGACCGTATTCATAATTTCCTCGCCCACCGAATAGTTGGGCAGCATCCGGTCTGCCAGCTTTGTCCGCTTGAATGTCATAACACACACATCCTTTCCGGAAGCGCCGGTGCGTTTCCGTTCTTTTTTCTTTTCTCTCAGTATAGCAGCTTTTGCGTTTCTTTGGTACCTACAGCCGTGGATTCTACCCTCTACACAGCGGAGAGGCCGGGATTCTCCCCGCAGTAGAGTTCCGTTTCGCCCGATCTGGCCCATATTTCGGCGCTTTGGGGGCAAACGCTCCCCGGTGAACGGACTTCCCTGTTCATTCCTCCAAAATGCGGCACCGACGCGGAATGTGTGTTGACAAGCCTGGACTGCACGGAGTTCTCCTTCCACAATTGAGCCGCCAATTTTATGCAGGCTGCACAATTGTTAAGAAAATAATATCCGCCGCGCATAGTAACTTTGTCAACAATTGTTCATACTTTTTCCCTTCCGCTGTGCTATAATGATACAGACGGCGGGAGATGATCGACCGCCACGGAAAAGGAGATCGGAATGAACAATATCTTGTTTTTTTTGCTGCCGAAGGCCATGTGCGCATACCTGGACGAAGAGAGCACCATACGCCAGGCCATAGAAAAGATGGAAGCCGCCGGTTATTCCTCAATTCCCATTCTCAACAGGCGCGGAGAATACCGCGGCACCCTGACGGAGGGCGATCTGCTGTGGGCCCTGAAATATCTGTGCTTCATGGATATGCGTCAGGCCGAGCTGCACCGAATATCCGAGATTTCCCGCAGGAAAGACAATGTACCCGTCCGCGTCACAACCTCCATGCACGACCTCATTGACCGGGCCTCCACCCAGAATTTCGTCCCCGTCGTGGACGACAAGGATGCCTTTATCGGCATTGTGACCCGCCGTTCCATCATCCAGTACTGCAAGCAAACCCTCTTCCCGGAGGATTGAGCCGAATATCCAGGCTTTGCTTTTCCGGATAACGGTACCAACTTAATAATTATACCCCAGTGGCCGATGTGGGCATCGGCCACTGCGAAAAAGGACAGATTCATCTCAAACTGGCGATATTGTCTTTCAGGTGATCCGTATCATCTTCATCCGTATAAAATAAGCCAATATAGAAAAAATAAACTGATACAAACGCAAGGAGCTTCTATGGAGCGCTACGACATTGCCATTATCGGCACCGGCCCTGCCGGTGTCTCTGCGGCCATTACCGCCAAGGTCCGGGGCAAGCGCCTGATTCTCTTCGGTGCTAAGGCCATGAGCGACAAGGTGGAAAAGGCCCATTCCATTCTCAATTACCCGGGACTTCCCAACGTCACCGGGGCCCAGCTGGCCCAGGCGTTCTCAAACCACCTGGAAAGCATGGACATTCCCATCACCGAAAAGCAGGTGACCGCCGTCTACGCCATGGGTGACTACTTCGCCATCCAGACGCCGGAAGAAATGATCGAAAGCCGCACCGTGATTCTGGCTGCGGGGGTCGTGACCGCCAAAGCCCTGCCGGGAGAAAATGAATTTCTCGGCCGGGGCGTGAGCTACTGCGCCACCTGCGATGCCCACTTCTACCGCGGAAAAACCGTGGCTGTGCTGGGCTATTCGGCGCAGAGCTGCCGGGAAGCGGATTTCCTGGCGGAGACCTGCGAAAAGGTACTCTACTTCCCGGCTGCCCCCCACGAAGTCCAGGTTGGCGAGGGTGTGGAGGTCATCCGGGAAAAGCCCACCGCCATTCTGGGCGACCGTCAGGCCCGCATTCTGGAAACGAATTCTCAGAAGCAGTATGCTGTGGATGGGGTCTTCGTTCTGCGTGCCGCCGTGGCCCCGGAAAAACTGGTGCCGGGAATCGCTGTGGAGGAAAACCATGTCCGGGTGGACCTGCAAATGCGCACCAATCTTCCGGGCTGCTTCGCCTGCGGCGATGTGACCGGCCCCCCCTACCAATATATCAAAGCCGCCGGACAGGGCAATGTGGCCGCCCTCAGCGCCGCTGCCTATCTGGCCGAACAAAAGAAAAAGGAGTAACCCATTATGATCACCAAGATTACAAATAACGATCTGTCCGAAGCCAAGGAAAAGGAGCTTGCCGTGCTGGACTTCTCCGCCGCCTGGTGCGGCCCCTGCAAGATGCTTGCCCCTGTTCTGGAGCATCTGGCCGATGATATGCCCAATGTCAGCTTCTACAGCATCGATGTAGACGAAAACTTCCCCCTGTCCCATGAGTTCGGCGTTTCCAGCATTCCCTGCCTGGTGGTCCTGAAGCACGGCCAGGAGGTAGACCGCTCCGTTGGCTTCGAGCCCCAGCCCGCCATTCAGGCCTTCCTGGAAAAGCACCTGTAAGATCGGCTGTGCTCTCTCTGCGCCTGCTCCAAGGCGTATATCCACAGAGTTCTAAGGGCAGCACCGCCCAAAGCGGTGCTGCCCCGAATTTTATCAATGGCCCATTTCTGTCTATAGCCGAATTGCGCATTTGGTGGTATAGTTCTGGCATAAAGATAAAGGAGTGAGCTTTATGAAAGCCCTGTGGAAAAAGTTTCAGGTCTGTGCCATTGCCGTCAGCGTATGTATGCTGATTCTCGGCATTGTGATGCTGGTGTGGCCGGAGATCTCCGCCGTGACCATCTGCGTGATCCTTGGCGCGCTGTGCGCCGCAGCCGGTGTGTACAAGCTGGTTCGCTACTTCCGGCTTGGATTTGCGGGGGTGTTCTTCCGGTTTGACCTTGGGGCCGGTATTCTCTACATTCTGGCCGGTCTGCTCCTGCTGATCCATCCCCAGGATGCCACGGCAATTCTGCCCATGGCTGCCGGTATCTACATTCTCTTCGGCAGCGTCATGGATATTCAGACCGCTGTGGAAATGCACCGCTTCGGATTGGGCAACTGGGTTCTGTCTCTGATCCTCGGCATTCTGAATACCCTGCTTGGCTTCTACCTTCTGTTTAACCCCTTCAGCGGTGCCTCTGCACTGATGATGGCCGTGGGCATCTGCCTGATCGTTGGCAGCATTCAGAATCTCTATTCCGTTTTCTGCATCAGCAAGGCCATCCGTGACTGCAAGAAGGACCGGATCATTGACGTAGAGTGGAGCCCCATGGACTTCTGATCCCCTGTAAAAAACATCCACCCCATGCAGTTTGGGATGGATGTTTTTTTAGGATCGTTTTTCCCTGGCAACGACCACAAAACGGCCGTTGTCCACATGGGATGCGCAGGTGACCAGGGTGATGAGCCGATCTCCCCGCTTGGCAGTCAGGCCCGTATCATAATTTGTATGGGACTTGAAATAGGAGATGGCTTCATCGTAGGCTTCATCGGATTCTGCATCTATAAACTTATAGAATTTAAAGCAGTCCTCCGTTACATAGTACACTCTGTCCCGAAAGGCTGCGATCACCTCATAGGTGCGCTGCTCATCTTTCAGGTCCAGCAGGATTTCCGGGTGGGCCTGCCAGAAATTTTTCTGCTCATATTTCATGATCGTCCGGAACATGGAGCCATTGAGCATATTGTGCCCGTAAATCAGCAGATTGTCGCTCTCCGGCAAAATGCTGCAATTGGCATCGATAAAGGGCAGCCCGCCAAAGCTATAGGCCCCGTCAATGCCCAGATGCAGATATTTTTCCGGCTCCTCCGGCGTGTACATCACGGGATAGTCCAGCTTTGTATCCGGTATGGTGATCCAGCCAACGATATCCGGGTTGTCCTGCCGCTTTTCCTCCAGATAGGGCAAAAACCGCATGACCTCGGGCTCCTGCTCCGTCTGGGTACCGGCCGCAGTCTGGGGCTCCCCCTCCGGCGCAGTGGAGGCCTGCATCGCCGCCTCCGGCTGAGAAGCCGGTGTCCCGGCGGATTGTGTATAGCTCTCCGTTGGCCGCTCCAGCTGCTTTTCCCGGCGCCTGCTCTTCATGAGCATACCGCCGCCGAAGATAAGAACATCCAGCACCAAAAGGGCCAGCAGCACCCCGCCCAGAATGGGCACGATCGATTTTCTCCCGTGCGCCCTATGGGGCTTCTTTTTCAGATATTTCGGCTCTGTTTTCATGGTATTTCTCCAAAAAGGCGATGGGCGCAGCTGCACCCATCGCCAAAAATATAGAATTCATTAACGGACGGAAAATGCCTTTTTCACAAGAACAGCGCCCATACCCAAAATGGCGAGCACGCCGAGCACTGCCACGGGCATCACGTCACCGGTCTTGGGCACATTGTCCAGGCCCTTGGTGCTGGCTGCGGGCGCAGTGGTGGGAGCCGTTGTAGGTGTCGGCGCAGGGGTGTAGGCGGGATCCTTCTCGCCGCAGACGGTGCAGACACCCTTCTGATAGTCATGCGCCTTCTTGTCAATGACGTTCTGCGCAGTTAGAATTTCACCGCAGACAGAACACTTCACACCCTCTGTCAGGCCGGTCTCGGTGCAGGTTGCTTCCTTACCGGGGATCTTGACCTCGGTGTGGCCCTTGGCAGGGTCTTTCTGCTGCGCAGCCAGAATCTCACCGCAGACAGAGCACTTCTTACCAGCAGTCAGGCCGTCCTGGGTGCAGGTCGGGGCCACTGCAGGAATTTCAACTTCCGTATGTGCCTTTTTGGCAACGGTCTGCTGTGCAACCAGAATCTCGCCACAGACAGAACACTTTTTGCCCTCGGTCAGGCCCTCTTCCTTGCAGGTAGCTTCTCTGCCGGGAATGGACACCTCCGTGTGCACGCCGGTTGCGGGAATCGTAATGTTGTCCACGAGCACCTCGTCACAGGCGGAGCAGTACATCTGCTTTATTCCGCTTTTTACACAGGTAGCTGCAATGACGGTTCGCTCCTTGATAATGTGCTCTCCGTTGGTAACGGAACAGACCGCCCCTGCCGCCTTTGCACTTGTGGGCAGGACGCTCAGCAGCAGACCGGAGGCCAGCAGCACAGCCGCTAAAATCCGATTTTTCTTCATATTCGCTCCTTTAATGCTGGTGCAGTTCGCCGCCAGCCCAGTCCATGTCTACCTTACCGCTTTGCTCCGGTACTTCTGCAGCCACGGTATCCAGTACGGTATTCCCGTCATCGTCCACGGCAGCAATTCCCGTGAAGCGGACCCAGGAACCGTCCGGTATCTCCTTTTCCAGATAGCGCACAGGCAGTCCCAGCTCCGTCTTCTCCCCGTTGTGGACAAGATTCCGGTAAATAACGGCGCTGTCGCCGTCCTTCCGGAGGCAGCCCTCCAGCTGGAAAACCTGACCGGCAAATTCACTGCCGTGGTACAGCAGCTCAGGAACCATGTTGATATAGTCGCTCTCCACAATTACCTGAACATCCGTCCCCATGGCTTCCAGCAGTTCCGTTTCCTCCTGGGTCAGCGGAATCGTCCCGGCAGCTGCCGCGGCAGCCGTTGTCTCCGGCTGTGCCGCCTTATTGCCGCAGGCAGTCAAAGCAAAAATTGCCGCAAAAGTCAGTAAAATAGCAATTAGTTTTTTCATAAATCAGTTCCTTTATGGTGCATCGCGGCCTGCCGGAACGCAGTCCGGCAGGTCGCTTTGGATTCTCTCTGAGGGATTCAGCTTTTAGCTCAGATAGGTCTTGGTCTCGTGACCGCAGACAGTGCACTTCCAGCCAACATAGCTGCCCTGCTCGTCACTGCCGTAGAAGGCATCCCCGTACTGGTGGCCAGCAGGTGCAACGACCTCAGGAGCACTCAGGATCGCCCCGCAAACAGAGCACTTCTCACCGCCATGAGAACCGGCAGTGGTGCAGCCAGGAGCCACGTCCGCAATGGCGACAGGGGTATGGGCCAGCTTCTCGGTCTGCTCCTGGGCAACCAGGACTTCACCGCAGACGGAGCACTTCTTTCCCTCGGTCAGGCCGTTGGCAGAGCAGGTGGCTGCTACTGCGGGAATGACCTCCTCGGTATGGGCCAGCTTCTCGGTCTGCTCCTGAGCTACCAGGACTTCACCGCAGACGGAGCACTTCTTGCCCTCGGTCAGGCCGGTGGCAGAGCAGGTGGCTGCTACTGCGGGGATAACCTCCTCGGTATGGGCCAGCTTCTCGGTCTGCTCCTGAGCTACCAGGACTTCACCGCAGACGGAGCACTTCTTGCCCTCGGTCAGGCCGGTGGCAGA
>UQGU01000050.1 GCA_900540635.1 uncultured Eubacteriales bacterium
GTAAGGGGTTTTTCGACAGCCGGAGGGCTGCCCAAGGGCAGCCCCGAGAATCTTTATTTCAGCCGCTGGGTCAGCTTGTCGGCACAGTCCCAGATGAGGCCCATCAGGGCCGCCAGAATTGCGGTCGGGATGGCAAGCAGAGCAAGAAGCGCAAGGGAAACGGCATCTATGGCCCAGACAGCAAATTTCCTGCTCATTCTGCCTTGGCCCCGCTGACGATGGTGTAATAGGTGTTGGAGGTGCGCTTGTACACAAGGGCATAGGCCAGGGCGAAGATCAAAAAGCACCCCAGGGCCACCCAGGTGACCAGCACCTTGTCAAGCAGGCCGAACAGCATCAGAATTTTCCACAGGAAGGGGAAGGCAAAGCACAGGTGCAGCCCGGCCATGAGCAGGGGAGAGGCAAAGACTGTGAGCATCTGGGAATTGATGGAGGCCCGGATCTCCCGCCGGGTCATGCCCACCTTGCGCATGATGGCAAACCGGCTGCGGTCCTCGTAGCCCTCGGAGAGCTGCTTGTAGTAGATGATGAGCACGGCTGCGAAGAGAAAGACAATGCTCAGCATCACACCCAAAAACAGCAGGCTGCCGTTCAGCTCGTAGAAGCCGCTGCGGTTGTTTTCCCGGCTTTCTACCATGGACATTTGCAGGCCGGGAATGCCCTCTCCCAGCTTTCCCAGGTCCGCAGAAAGCTTCCGGGCAATGGCCTGTTCCCGGTGTGTCTCCGGTACATCAAAGCCGCAGATCCACTGGAAAGTGCCGGTTGCGCCGGTCAGAAAGCCCTGGCTGTCCTTTGTAACGAGAACCACGGTGGGGGTGACGCTTGACACGGCGGAGCCGATGTCAAAGCACTGCGTCAGCACTTTCTTCACCCGCAGGGTCGGGCCGCCCTCCAGGGCGAAGCTGTCCCAGCTGTAGCGGAGCCGGGAGCAGTAGAGCAGGCATTCCCCGTCCTCCAGGGTTTCCTGAGTGCCCATCATCCGGTTGTAGTCCTCCAGGGGCAGGGCGATCACCGTGCCCAGCTGGTCATAGGAGCGCAGGGCGCCGTGCTCCTGCCGGTAGGTATCTGCGTCCCAGTAAAGACCCGTGGCAGTCAGCAAGCCGCTGGTCTGGGCAGAGCGGTAGCTGTGAATGGGGGCGTTGCCTGCCGCCTGCCGGACGGCCTCCTCCAGAATGGGAGCGCTGTCCGCCATCGTCTGCCAGCTGTCAAATCTGGACGTGATCGTGATGCCGTCGGGATAGCGGGCCAGGATGCTGCCCTCTGCGCCGATGTACAGGCTGGCTGTGGACACCAGCATCACCAGCACCGTGGTCAGCAGAATGCAGATGGAGGCCAGGCCTGCGCCGTTGCGGCGCATCCGGAACATCATGGAGGACACGGAGACGAAGTGGTTTGCCTTGTAATAGTATTTCTTGTTCTTTTTCAGCAGCTTGCACAGCACCACGGAGCCTGCCAGAAACAGGGCATAGGTGGCAAGAATGACCAGAAGAACCGCTATAAAGAACCAGATCAGGGCCGACAGAGGCTCCTGAATGGCAACGGCCAGATAGTAGGCGTATCCCAGCAGGACGACGCCCACCAGGGCCTCCACCCAGAGAAATTTGGGCATCCGTTCGCCCATGCTGGCGGTTTTGATCAGCTCCAGGGGCTTTGCTCTGCGGACCCGGATCAGGGAGTTGAGCAGAAGCAGCAGAAAGATGCCGCCGTAGACCAGAACCGTGATGACCATGGCCTTTGGGCTGAGCCGAATTCTGTAATCAATGGGCTGGTGCAGCAGATTCATCAGCGCCAATTCCGCCGCCTTGCTCATGGCAATGCCAAGAATAAAGCCGCACAGCAGGGTGATGAGCGCCACATAAAGGTTTTCCCAGAAGAGCACCCGGCTGATGTTCCGCTTGTCCATGCCCAGCACATTGTAAAGGCCGAATTCCTTGTAGCGCTGCCGGACCAGGAAGGAATTGGTATAGAACAGAAACAGCAATGAGAAGACGCCGATCACAATGCTGCCCAGCTGCATCACATAGACCGCCCAGCCGCTGCCCCGGACGGAGGCCATCCACGTGGCATCGGTCATTGCGTAGAGAATGTAGAAGATCATGACCATGACGCTGCCGGTGAGCAGATAGGGGAAATACAGCTGCTTGTTTTTCCGGATGCCGTCCCAGGCCAGTCTGCGGTAAAGTGCTCTCATGCCTGCTCACCGCCTGTTGCCAAAGTGGTCAGCGTATCCGAGATCAGCTGATACATCTGCTCGTTGGTGTTCCGGCCCCGGTAGAGCTGGTGGAAGACCTGACCGTCCTTGATGAAGAGCACCCGGCTGGCGTGACTGGCGGCCTTGGCGGAGTGGGTCACCATCAGGATGGTCCGGCCCTGTTCATTGATGCGGCTGAAAAGACCCAGCAGCTCGTCGCTGGACTTGGAGTCCAGGGCACCGGTGGGCTCGTCGGCCAGAATCAGTTTGGGGTCCGTGATCATGGCCCGGGCCACGGCGCAGCGCTGTTTCTGGCCGCCGGAGATCTCATAGGGATATTTTTTCAGCAGGGGCAGGATACCCAGCTCTTGGGCAATGGGCTGGAGCTTACCGGGCATTTCCTTGTAGCTTTTCCCGGCCAGAACCAGAGGCAGGTAGATGTTGTCCTCCACCGTAAAGGTGTCCAGCAGGTTGAACTCCTGGAACACGAAGCCCAAATTGTCCCGGCGGAAGGAGGCCATCTGGTCCTCCTTGACCTTGCCCAGGTCCTGCCCATCCAGAATGACGCTGCCTGCCGTGGGCCGGTCCAGGGCGGCCAGAATGTTCAGAAGCGTGGTCTTGCCGGAGCCGGATTCGCCCATGATGGCCACGTATTCTCCCTGCTCCACGCTGAAGCTGACGGACCGCAGGGCCTCTACCTGATTGGCACCGAACCGGGTGGTATAGACCTTCCGGACCTCGCTGACTTCCAGTATTTTCATTGCTTGTTTTCCTCCTTGCGTTTTCTGGGGCTATTATAGCAGGGGAAAGCCCGGCGCTCCATCGATTCGGCTTACAATTTCCGGGGAAAAACGAACAGTTTTGTAAGAAATGAAATCCCGCCGCTTTCTCGCGGCGGGACAGCTTGTCAAAAAAGCCTCGCAGAGTTTGGCGGCGTAAGCCGTCAAATAAAATCAAAATTTATTTTCTGTCGGGGCGTGTACCTGACAGAAAATACTTCTCAGGCTGCGGAGTGTAGAATTTGTGTGCCGCAGGCGCGCAAATTATGCGCGCAGCAGACTGCAAAAACTTGTCGGAAAAGCCCGTAAGGGGTTTTTCGACAGCATGTCCCGCCGCTTTCTCGCGGCGGGGATGTTACAGGTGTTCCAGATAGCTTTCCACGTCGAAGGGCTTCAGCTTTTCGTCCTTGCGCAGATACAGGGGATGATGAGGGTGCCCCTTTTTGGTGACGGCGCCGGCGCAGTACCAGCGGGCGCCGTACTGCCTGCCGATTTCCAGCATATCCCGGACGCATTGGGGCAGGTACGCCCGCTTTTCAATGATGGCACCCCAGGCAGCCCAGACGGCGGGCGCTTTTGACAGCGAGAGAATATAGCGGAAGGCCTCCATGTTCTCGCGGTGCAGAACCGGATTGCAGACCCGCTCCATGGTGTCCGGATCCGTGGCTCGCTGGGCATAGACGTTGAACATGAGAAAGCTGTCGTAACCGTTGCCAATGGCAATGCGCTCTACGGATTTCAGGGTGTTGTCCAGGGCGTCCGGCTTGGCGGTGGAGGGATTGATGCCGATGCAGATCAGGGGCTTTTCGCCCCGGGTGCCCAGAATGTATCGGTACTCGGAGTAAAAGTTGGGTGCATACAGCCACCGCCCAATGTCATAGTCTGCATTTGGCGTATTGGCGGAGGCCAGGGCTTCCCGGAAGGTCAGCACATCGATTTGCGCGGTAGTACCGCTGGGAATGTGCGCCATCAGCTTTCCTCGTGGGGGAACCACCAGCTCTTCTGGGGGTCATAAAAGTCGCATTCCTCCGGGGTCAGATTTTTCTGGGCGCACCAGCGCTGGAAGGCGGTATCCAGGAAGGGGTAAACACCCTCCATGGTCGATTGCAGGGAGATGGTTTTGCCGTTCTCCAATTGCAGCTCTACCACGATATTGCCGCCGGTGATCAGATAAAGCTTCTGGCTGACAATGGCGCTGTAGGGATAGGAGACGCTTTTCTTGAACAGGGTGGATACCAGAAAGCTGTCCTCTCCGTAAAAAATGCCATAGCCTAAGTAATAGACGGTAAGGGATGCGCCCAGCAGGAAGACGATGACGCCGCCCCAGAGCAGAACCTGATCTCCCTTGAAGCCGCTGACAATGGCGGCAACGCCCAGAGCGCAGAGAATAACCCCGAATACGCCATAGCGCTTATTGACCCGGACAGCCTTGCCGGACAGATGCTCGGCTTTGTTGCGGAAAAGCTTCTGAAAGCCGATATCCACAAGACGGCAGATGCCGAAAACCAGGGCCGCCGTAACAATCCAAATGAGTGCGTCCATGTTGCCGCCTTTCTTTAAGCCCAGAGGACTGTGTCCACGGGAATGTCAAATTCTTCTGTTTCCAGCTCCGGCAGCACCTGAAAATCGTAGCACAGGGCCACCGTGGGATGGTTTGGCTCCCGGGAGAGAAATTTGTCGTAAAACCCGCCGCCGTAGCCGATGCGGTGGCCCTGGGGGTCAAAGACCAGACCGGGCATCAGCACCAGAGCCTCCGGGTCTGCGGCCTCGGGACCGTCGGCGATGGGCTCGGGAATGCCTGCATAGCCCTTGGCAACGGCGTCCAGGTCGGACAGGAGAATGAACTTCATCTCGTCGCCGTATACCTTGGGCACGGCAACGGCCTTGCCGTCCAGCAGGGCCTGCCGCAGCATGGGCACGGTCCGGACCTCCTGATTGTAGGGCAGGTATCCATAGACGGTCTTTGCCCGGGCGTACTGGGGGCAGGCCCGGAATTTCTCCCCCAGAATGCGGCTTTTTTCTTCGATTTGCGCTTCGGTCATGGCCCGCTTTTGGGCACGGATCTGCTGCCTCAGCTCTTTTTTATTCACCATCTTGCGTTTCCTCCTGCTCTGCTGCTTTTCGGGCCGGTTTGCGGAACATCCGGAACCATAGAAAAATGGCAATTTGTCCGGGAATGCCCAGCAAAAACAGCTTCCATACGTTTGCGTGGGTGAAGACCAGCAGGGAAATATACAGGCTGGTCAGGCTGCCCCAGACGATGACGGAGATCAGCGCCCGGTTCCAGCTGAACATGCCCCAGGCGGAGCGCAGGCTCAGAAGAACAATGGCGTTGACGGGAATGGCATAGACAAAGGCCACCCAGCTGCCGGGAATCCGGAAGGAGGAGATGACCACGAAGAAAAACAGCGCCACGAACCACACAAGGGTGCTGACCAGTGCCTGGATAATGCCTTTCCTGGCTGTGGGTCGTTCCGGCTCCTGCAGCCCGGCTCCGGCGGGGGAGTCGCTGCTGACCAGCGCGTCCATGGTAACGCCGAAAAGCTGCCCCAGCTGCATCAGCGTCAGAACATCGGGGACGGATTCTCCCCGCTCCCATTTGGAGATGGCTTTGTCGGAATAATTCAGTTTTTCGGCCAATCCGGCCTGGGTCAGCCCTGCTGCCTTTCGGAAGGAGGCAATATTGCTGCCGATCCTGGCTTTGATCTTCTCGTCGTCCATGCTTGTCCTCCTGCGTATGTACGATCCTATCTTTAAGATTAGTTTAACATAATCCGAAGGGCATTTCAACAAGCAAATTGTGAACGAAAAGCATTTTGGGGCTCCCCAAGAAGGGGAGCCCCGGAACTGCTGCGGATTATACTGCGTGCCCTGTGCTCTGGATCACGCCGACCACCCGGTCCACAAGCTCCTGGCACAGGGGCTTGCTCTCGGCCTCTACCATGACCCGGATGACGGGCTCCGTGCCGGACTCTCGGACCAGGATCCGGCCGGTGGAGCCCAGCTGGGCGGTAACTTCGGCAATGGCTTTCTGCACGGCAGGGTCAGCCTGGGCTGCGGCCTTGTCATCCACCCGGACATTTTTCAGCACCTGGGGGTAGAACGTAAAGCCCTCGGAAAGCTGGCTCAGGGTCTTCTTTTCAGCGATCATGGTTTCCATGATCTTCAGGCTGGTGAGGATCCCGTCGCCGGTGGAGGCATAGCGGGAGAATATGATGTGGCCGCTCTGCTCGCCGCCCAGACGGTAGCCGTTCATCATCATGTTTTCGTAGACGTACTTGTCGCCCACCTTGGTCTTCTCATAGCGGATGCTGCACTCGTCGAAGGCCTTGTACAGACCGAAGTTGCTCATAATGGTGGTCACCACGGTATTGCCCATGAGCTGCCCTTCCTCTTTCAGGTGCTTGCCGCAGAAGTAGAGAATATGGTCTCCGGTGACGACCTCGCCCTTTTCGTCCACGGCCAGGCACCGGTCCGCGTCGCCGTCAAAGGCGAAGCCTGCGTCCAGACCGTTTTCCACCACGAACTTCTGCAGGCCCTCAATGTGGGTGGAGCCGGCATTGGTATTGATGTTGTAGCCGTCAGGCTGGTTGTTGATGACATAGGTCTTGGCGCCCAGGGCATCGAACACGGATTTTGCAATGTTCCAGGCGCTGCCGTTGGCGCAGTCCAGACCGATGCGCAGGCCCTTAAAGGAGTAGAGCCCCAGGCTGATCAAATAGCCGATGTACCGGTTTCGGCCGGACACATAGTCCACCGTCCGGCCAATCTGCTCCCGTTTGGCGGCGGGAAGCTCCTCCCAGCGGCGGCCGAAGCACTCCAGATTTCCGTCAATGTAGCTCTCAACCAGGGCGATGACGGACTCGTCCATTTTTTCGCCGGAGCTGTTGATAAGCTTGATGCCGTTGTCGTAGTAGGGGTTGTGGCTGGCGGAGATCATAATGCCGCAATCGAAGCCGTCGGTTCGGGCCACGAAGGCCACGGAGGGGGTGGTGGTCACGTGCAGCAGGTAGGCGTCCGCGCCGGAGGCCACCAGACCGCCCACCAGGCTGTACTCAAACATGTAGCTGGAACGGCGGGTATCCTTGCCGATGACGATTCGCGCCGGATCGTCGGAACCGGCCCGGCGCTTCAGCTGGCCATAGTACCAGCCCAGGAAACGCCCCACCTTAAAGGCGTGGTCGGCAGTCAGGGTTACGTTGGCTTCGCCGCGGAAGCCGTCAGTGCCAAAGTATTTTCCCATAGGTATCCTCCTCAGTCTTTCCGCTTGGCGACAATGTTGCCGCCGGTTTTCCAGATGCTATCCGGGGGGACCACCCCGCGTACACAGGAGGTGGGATAGATATTGCTGTGGGGGCCGATGACCGTTCCGGGGTTCAGAACGCTGTTGCAGCCCACTTCCACGAAGTCGCCCAGCATGGCCCCGAACTTTTTCAGCCCCGTGGGGATCTGCTCGTCCGGGGCTTTCACCACCACCAGGGTTTTATCGGACTTGACGTTGGAGGTCAGGCTGCCTGCACCCATGTGGGATTTGTAGCCCAGAATACTGTCGCCCACGTAGTTGTAGTGGGGGACCTGCACATTGTCGAAGAGTATCACGTTTTTCAGCTCTACGGAGTTGCCGACAACACAGTTTTCACCCACCAGGGCGCTGCCCCGGATGAAGGCGCAGTGGCGGACCTCCGTTCCGGCCCCGATGATGCAGGGGGCGCCTAAGTAGGCGGTGGGGGCGATGGTGGCCGTTTTGTGGACCCAAACGGTGGGGGAAATCTCGGTATAGTCACTGCCCAGCTGTTTTCCCAGGTCAAGGATCAGCTGCTTGATTCCGGCAAGGGCCTGCCAGGGATAGGAAAAGCCCATCAGATAGGGGCCTGCAATGCTGTGGGAAAAGTCAAAAAGGTCTTTTGTTTGCAGCACGGGGTATTTCTCCTTTCAGCGGAAGAAACCGCATACCGCTACTATACACCAGAGCGCACCCCTCTGTCAATTCTTTTTTAATTCAAAAAGATAAAAATATAGTTAAAAAGATACAAGATGGAGAAATGAAAATCCGCCCGCCGGCATACAGCCGAAACGGGCGGATCGGTGTGCCGCGCATCAGGGCATCGTCAGCTGCAGCTGATCCAGGAGCAGCCGGTCTGCCAGACGGGAGATGAAGGCGGCGTTGCTGGGCCGCGCGATCTTACCGGCTTTGTCCGGCTGGAATACCTGGAGCCACTGCTCCTCATTGCGCCGCTCCCAGGCGTGCTGAATGGCATTGCGGATGGAACGCTCGACCTGTGTCGGTGTGCTGGAAAACTGCTTGGCAACACCGGGGTAGAGCTCCTTTGTAATGGACTGCATGGGATTTTGGATCATCAGCAGCACTGCCTCCCGCAGATAGGCATAGCCCCGCAGCTTGGTGGAGACACCCAAAGAGATCAGCAGATTGGAGACGTGGGTCTTGGGGTCCGGTGCGCTGAGTCTTGGACGCGGTTTTTGACAGCTCAGATCCCGCACACGCTTTGCGATGGCCCGGATGTCGCAGGGCTTGACCATCAGGTATTCTACGCCGAGCTTTGTAGAAGTCGCGATAACGTAGTCATTGGCCAGACGGGTGGTGGCCAGCACTGTGGGGCGGATGCCGGAATCGGCCAGCACCTGCAAAAGGGTCAAACCGTCCAGCTCCGGCAGCATCAGGTCCATGATCAGAAGATCCGGCGTTGAAGTGCGCAGAATCTCCAGGGCCTCCTTGCCGGTTCGACAGGTTTGGATCCGATAATTCCCCTGCAGGGCATCTATCAGGCTGTTGCAAAATTCTTCGGAGCTGTCAGCAATTAATAATGTCATGGTTTCCACGAGGAGAAGCCCCCCTTGTTGCAGAATCTGGGTAAAGAATAACATACGGGAAGCACATTTTCAATGTGTGAAGCGTGACTTTTTATCGACCTTTTTCGACATTTTTCGACAAACACCAAGAGAAAAGCCCGGTGCGCCTGATTTGCGCGCACCGGACCGAAATATTTATCGCATATAGATTACGGATTGACGCCGGAAAAGCGGTTGAAATAATCGAACCACTCCTGAAAACTGCCTTCGGAGGGCATTTCACTGCCATTTTCGGCCTGCGCGGAGGCGTCCTCCCGGGGCTTTTCCCCCAGCGTAATGGGCAGAGTCAGCTCCTTTCCGCCGCGGTAGACCGTGACGGTGGTTTCGTCCTCCGGGGAGAAGCTGCGCAGGACCCGGGCCAGGTCGCTGAAGCTGCCAATCTTCTGGCCCCCCAGGGCGATGATGATGTCTTTGGCCTGGACACCGGCCTGTTCGGCAGGGGAATTGGCTTCCACGGAATCCACATAGGCGCCGCTGGGAATACCATAGTTTTTTACTGCCTCTGGGTCTACGTCCATACCCATAATGCCAAGGTAGGCAGAGCTGATGTAGCCCTTTGTTTGCAGCTCCTCCAGATTCCGCTTCAGGTCATCAATGGGAATGGCGAAGCCGATGCCCTCGATGCTGGCGCCGGAGGAAGATGTGCCGGAATACTTGGCAGTGGTGATGCCAATGACCTCCCCCTTCGTATTGAACAGCGGGCCGCCGGAGTTGCCGGAATTGATGGCGGCGTCGGTCTGGAGCATGGTGGTATAGTTGTTGTCCGTGGAGACCTGACGGTTGATGCCGCTGATGTAGCCCACGGTCTGGGTGGCGTTCAGCGTCCCCAGGGGATTGCCAATGGCGACCACCATGTCGCCAATCATCAGTTCACTGCTGGAGCCCAGAGTAACGGCCTGGAGATTCTGGGCTTCCACTTTTAGCAGAGCCATGTCTGCGGTGGTGTCGTGGCCGATTACGGTGGCTTCAAAGCTTTCGTCGGACTGGGTGGTGACGGTGACGGAGGTGGCGTCTTCTACCACATGGTAGTTGGTGACCACATAGCCGTCCTCCGTCAGAATGAAGCCGGAGCCCGTGACCGTGGCGTTCATGTGCTGGCCGTTCAGGGTCATGCTGGTATCGCAGGAGATGGCGACCACGCTTCCTACGTTCCGGGCGTAGACCTGAGCCGGTGTAAGCCCCTGGGCGGGGATCACGGTACCGGCCTGGGAGGCTCCGCCGGAGCGGTTCAGCCCGGCAATCTGGTTTTGCAGGTCTGTCAGCTGACGGTTCAGAGCGGTCACGGCGCGGTCATTTTCTGCTTTTGCGCGGTCAAAGGCCAGCCGATAGGTCAGGGCACAGCTGCCGAAAAGCACCAGTGCCGCAGCGGCAGCGCAGGCAATGCGCTTTCCCTTGCCCTGACGGGCGGGGCGTGCCGACTTCTCCCGGCTGTGCTTTGCGGTCTTTGGCTGGGACTGGGGATGTGTATCATAGTAGCCGGAGTAGGGGGAGTTTTCATAGGGAGAAGAGGGTTTCTTTCTCTGGGATTCCTGTGGGACAGATGTATCCTGAGCGGGTTCGGCCGGTGCCTCTTTGCCGGTATCGGCCGATGCCTCCTGGGGCATCCCCGCCGCTTCGGGGGCGGTTTCCTGTACGGTGTCCGGTGCTTCCTCGGGCGCGGGGGACAGCGGATCGCGATCCGGGGAAGCTGTTTCGTCGTAGCTGCTCATGGCAAGCCCTCCTCGTGACGATTTGGTTTTCTCTATCATACAAAAAAACGGCAGATTCGTCAAGGAAAAGCCGCCGAGGCTTTGCTTTTTTGCAGGCAGACCTGCCAAAGGCCTGCCTGCAAAGCTTCCCCTTACTTCTTGTGGAAGGACATGCAGTCGGTGCACTGGTCCTGAGTGGGATTGCACTCGTGGGTGCCAACCAGAATGGAATCCAGAGAGCAGTAGTTCTCGGTTCCGCAGTGGTGGGCGCACTGACTTACGGTACACTCGATGCACTTGTTGGCGTGACAGTTCATAAAAGGTCCTCCTCGGCGTTTTTTGTGTGAACGCAGCTGCGTTCAAGGCTATTTTGACCCAAAACGCCGGTAGAATACTGGTAAAATATGGATCGCCTCCGGCATGTGCCTCAAAGGGATACAACAGGTATTTTTGTATCGATTTTCATTGACAATTCGAATCCTGGAATGTATAATGTATGCGGAATTTGTTGGGGATCTGCAGAGCTGACTCTGCACAGCATTTTCCGGAAGATTATCGAAGACGGAAAACTGTCTTTTGAAAGAAAGGAAATTTGCCATGATTTACAGTGCAGAAGTACAGAATATGTGCTCCGTGGCTAAGGGCGCCTACCATGGCCCCGCGCCCATTCCCGAAGAGGGAAAGTGGGTCCAGGCTAAGGAGATCAAGGACATCAGCGGCTTTACCCACGGTATCGGCTGGTGCGCTCCCCAGCAGGGCGCCTGCAAGCTGACCCTGAACATTAAGGAGGGCGTCATTGAGGAGGCTCTGGTGGAGACCATCGGCTGCTCCGGTATGACCCATTCCGCCGCTATGGCTGCCGAGATCCTCATCGGCAAGACCATTCTGGAGGCACTGAACACCGACCTGGTGTGCGATGCCATCAATACCGCTATGCGTGAGCTGTTCCTGCAGATCGTTTACGGCCGCAGCCAGTCCGCATTCTCCGAGGGCGGCCTGGTTGTGGGCGCTTCTTTGGAGGACCTGGGCAAGGGCCTGCGCAGCCAGGTGGGCACCATGTTCGCCACCAAGTCCAAGGGCCCCCGCTACCTGGAGATGGCCGAAGGCTATGTCACCCGCGTTGCTCTGGACGAGGACAACCTGATCATCGGCTATGAGTTTGTGAACCTGGGCAAGATGATGGACTTCATGAAGAAGGGCGACGATGCCAACACCGCCTATGCCAAGGCAAAGGGTCACTATGGCCGTTTTGACAACGCGCCTAAGTACATCGACCCCCGTCAGGAATAAGAGGAGGACGAAACAATGGCTCTGTTTGAAAGTTACGAAAGAAGAATCGATAAGATCAACGGCGTCCTCGCTCAGTACGGCATTTCCTCCGTGGAAGAGTGCCGCACCATCTGCCAGGAGAAGGGCTTCGATCCCTACGAGATCGTCAAGGGCATTCAGCCCATCTGCTTTGAGAACGCCTGCTGGGCTTACACCGTGGGCGCTGCCATCGCTCTGAAGAAGAACGTCAAGACCGCCGCTGAGGCCGCCGAGGCCATCGGTATCGGCCTGCAGGCTTTCTGCATTGACGGCTCTGTGGCTGAGGACCGGAAGGTCGGTCTGGGCCATGGCAACCTGGGCGCTATGCTGCTGCGGGACGAGACCAAGTGCTTCGCCTTCCTGGCCGGCCACGAGTCCTTCGCTGCCGCTGAGGGTGCCATCGGTATCGCCCGGTCCGCCAATAAGGCCCGTAAGGAGCCCCTGCGGGTTATCCTGAACGGTCTGGGCAAGGACGCTGCTCAGATCATCTCCCGGATCAACGGCTTCACCTATGTGCAGACCAAGTTCGACTACTACACCGGCGAGCTGAAAATCGTCAAGGAGTACAAGTATTCCGATGGCGAGCGGGCTGCTGTCCGCTGCTTCGGCGCTGACGACGTTCGTGAGGGCGTTGCCATCATGCATCATGAGGGCGTGGATGTTTCCATCACCGGCAACTCCACCAACCCCACCCGCTTCCAGCATCCTGTTGCAGGCACCTACAAGAAGGAGTGCATTGAGCAGGGCAAGAAGTATTTCTCCGTCGCTTCCGGCGGCGGCACGGGCCGTACCCTGCACCCGGACAACATGGCTGCCGGTCCCGCTTCCTACGGCATGACCGATACCATGGGCCGTATGCATAGCGATGCCCAGTTCGCCGGCTCCTCCTCCGTGCCTGCCCACGTGGAAATGATGGGCTTCCTGGGCATGGGCAACAATCCCATGGTCGGCGCTACCGTTTCCGTGGCTGTTGCCGTGGAAGAGGCTCTGAAGAAGTAAAAAGCTTTCAGATTTCTAAGGACCATGGGTAAAGTGGCAACCTGCCACCGGCAGGTTGCAGGATTTGATTCGCAATGCTGCGCATTGCTCACCCATGGTCGGCGCTACCATCTCTGTTGCTGTAGCAGTGGAAGAGGCTCTGAAGAAGTAAGCTCTTTTCTCATATGCATTTGATCCCCCGGTTCTCGGACCGGGGGATTTTAATGCATCTGAATGTGGAAAGTGTGTAAAGAATATGTAAACGGGTGTGGAATCTATTCGAAAAATCGACAATTTTTGATTTCTTGTAGAAAATTGGCGAAAGAGTTTATAATAATAAACTGCGAAATGAAGGATTAAAATCACGTTAATGCATAATACGAGAACGACTCTTGCGAAAACCTATGAAATAGCTGAATATTTTGGAGTGTGATAAAAAAGGATGACAGAACACCCATCGGCTGTTGCATGATGACGTAGAACTGAAGGCCCTTTTGAGGGAGCTTCGAACAAGACAATGAGAAGAAAAAAGTAATCCTTTGGTATGATTTACTTTTGCACTGCTATACGTTATAATACAAAAGAGAATACCTTTTGAAGGGGGTTGCCTATGAAAATCAAATGCGAGTTCTGCGGCACGATGATGGACGACACCCAGTCGGTGTGTCCCAGCTGCGGCGCACCCAATAGAAATGTCCGTCGGTCCAGCGGAGACCAGCCCTTGACGATCGAAGAACTTCGGCAATGGTATGAAGGTAAGGGCCTGCCGCCGGAAGAGGTGACCCGGTTCTTCATCGGCAAGGACATTCGGGAGCCTAAGGCCTTCGGTATTTACTATGAGGAAGACACCGGAAATTATGTGGTGTACAAAAACAAGGCCTCCGGAGAGCGATCCGTCCGCTACCGGGGCACGGATCAGGCTTACGCCGTCAACGAGCTGTTTCAGAGGCTCAAGCAGGAGATCATCCAGCAGAAAATGCTGAATGTGAAAAAACGGCAGGAGGGAACGGACGCACAGCGGGTCAAGGCCGGAAAGCGGGCCAAGGGCCTCTTGGGGAATCTTCTGATGATTGTGGGAATCATCGGTGCGATTGCCGTTTGCTTCACCGTGGTCTTGACGGTTTATGGCCTGATTCTGACGCGAAATGATCCGCTGGAAGGATACTACGCCTACAACAATACCGATTATTATTACAGCGGCGGGAGCTACAGCGGCCTGAACTGGTTCCGCTACAGCGCGGCCCAAAGGAATTGGCAGGGACCCTTGCGTTTGGACCTTGTGCCGGATGCACTGGAGACGCGCAAGGAATCCAAGCCCTATTACCTTCAGGAGAAATGGTCGCCGGAGCTGCCCTGCTCCAATTTCCAGGACAGTGTCTATGCCCGGGATATCCGGGCGGGGGGACGAACCGAGTCCGGCTATTACCATTGCAACTCCGGCTATTATTACCATCTGACGGGCATCTATGACGACGACTGGTACTATTTCGATGACGATACCTGGCAGAGCGTAGACTATGCGGCGCTGCCGGAGCAATTGCAGCACCCCTCTGCGGCCCAGGATTTTTACTATACGCCGGTATGGGACGCGGAGACCCAGCTTACGGACTTCGAGGACTCGCCGCTTTATCAGCAGATTGTTCAGACGGAACCGGGGGAAACCGAAGCGCAGACCCGTTCCGACAGTGACAGTGATTTTAACTGGGACAGCAACGACTCCTGGGACAGCGGCGATACAGACTGGGACTCCGATTGGTAAGTACATAGAAAAGCCCTTGATTTTCGCGGGAAACGAAAATCAAGGGCTTTTGTGCAATACGGATTATTCCTTTACAGTACCGTCGGGGTTGAACAGGGGCAGGGGCTCCAGATAGATGATGTCGTCCCGGTTCTGGGCATCGCCCTCGGCCAGAATGGCCATGCGGCCACAGATAATGCCGCCGGCCTTTTCCACCAGGGCTTCCAGAGCGCTGAGGCTTTCACCGGTGGAGATGACGTCGTCCAGAATCAGAATGCGCTTGCCCTTGATGAGCTTTGCGTCCTGGCCGTCCAGATACAGGTGCTGCTCCCGATCGGTGGTGATGGAGCGCACAGCCACGCCGAAGGTATCTCGCATATACAGCTTGGAGCCCTTCCGGGCTACAAAGTACTTTGCGTCACCGGCCTGACGGGCCATCTCATGTGCCAGGGGGATACCCTTGGCCTCTGCGGTGATAATGTAGTCATATTCGGGCGCCTTTTTCAGCAGCTCCCGGGCACAGGCCACGGTCAGCTCCTGGTCACCGAAGATGACAAAACCTGCAATGGACAGGTTCTCGTTGACAGGACAAATGGGCAGGTCCCGTTTCAGGCCTGCAATGGTCATGGAATAGTACATGGATAACGCTCCTTGTCTATATAGAAGATACATCCATTATATCGCCCTGACGGGAAAAGGTCAAGAATAATCAGGACAAAGATTCACAAACCGTGGAAGGGCGCATTGCCTTTTGGAAAAATGCGCGGTATAATGTGGACAAAGGAGGAGATACCTATGACAACGGAAGAAAGAATCTCAGAGTGGATGCAGGGCCGGGAGGATGAGTTGGTGGAGGCACTGGAGCCTCTCATCGCTGCGGAATCCACCCGCTCGGATGCAAAGCCCGGGAAGCCCTTTGGCGAAGGCCCTGCGCTGGCCCTGGAGCGGGCAATGGAACTGACAAAGCGCTGGGGATTCCGGACGGAAAATCATGAAGGCTACGTGGGGACGGCTGATTTGAATGACCGGGAGGATGGGCTGCACATTTTGGCCCATCTGGATGTGGTTGGCGCCGGAGACGGCTGGGATACGGATCCTTACTGCCTGGTACGGGACGGAGACCTGATCTATGGCCGGGGCACGGATGATGACAAAGGTCCCCTGGTAGCTGCGCTGCTGGGTATGCGCTGCGTCCGGGAGCTGGGCCTGCCGCTGACAAAAAATGCCAAGCTCATTATGGGCACGGATGAGGAATCCGGCTCCGAGGATATTGCCCACTACTATGCGAACCATCCCTTTGCACCCTATGCCCTGTCACCGGACGCGGATTTCCCTGTGACCAATATTGAAAAAGCCCATTACAGCCCCAGATTTTCGACATCCTGGGAGAAGACGGTTTCACCGGGTGTTCGCGTTTTGGCATTGGACGGCGGTATTCGCGTGAATGTGGCTCCGGCAAACTGTACCTGCCTGGTGGAAAATGCTGACCGGACACAGCTGGAGGCTGTGTTGGAGCGGGTCTCCGGGGAGACGGGCGTTTCGCTGACGGCCGTCTATGAAGGAAATACGGCGAAGATCACCGCTGTGGGTGTCCAGGCCCACGCATCTACGCCTGATGAGGGCAAAAACGCCATTACGGCGACCCTGCAGGTCCTGTGCGCGCTGCCTCTGGCCCAGGGGGCAGCAGAAAAGACGGTGCAGCAGCTGCACAAGCTTTTTCCCTATGGGGATAACCGGGGCAAGGCCCTGGGCATTGCCATGGAGGATGCTGTCTCCGGCTGCCTGACGCTGACGTTCTCTATGGTTCACCTGGATAGCACCGGCTTCTGGGGTGTTTTTGATTCCCGGGATCCCCTGTGCGCCACGGAAGAAAACACCTGCCATGTGACGGAAGCGAAAATGGCCGCTTTTGGGTGGGAATGCAAAGGCAGCTTGGGGCCTGCTCATGCAGTTGACGGAGAGTCTGATTTCATTAAGGTCCTGCTGAATGCCTATGAAACCTACACCGGGCGGAAGGGCTATTGCGAGGCCATTGGCGGCGGTACCTACGTCCATGAGATCCCCGGCGGCGTTGCCTTTGGTGCAGGGGAGCATGACTTTGACTCCCATCTGCATGGAGCAAACGAACGGGCAAGAATCAGCCAGCTGTTGAAGACGGCTATGATTTATGCCCTGGTAATCAGCAAGCTCTGTGCCTGATTCCTCTTGCAGATCTTTCCAAATTTGCGGCAGCGAACGATTTTTCGCTGCCGCAAAACGCGGGGGAGCGTGTTCACAAAATGCGGACAGCTGTCTATGGCCAGAACCGCCAAAAAAGATTCAACTTTTTTGTAAAAAATGCTTGACAAATGAAGCAGTGAATGATATCATATGCAAGCTGTCAGCGAGACGCCTCCTGTGAGGCGCTGAGAGCGGCTCTGCGAACCGAAA
>UQGU01000051.1 GCA_900540635.1 uncultured Eubacteriales bacterium
TGAAGGTCACGTCCATGGTGACGGAGGGGCAGACGGAGCGAGCGCCCAGGAAGAAGCTGGTGTAGCCGGAGACGACCTCGGCGTAGGTATAAGCACCCACATAGCCCATCTTGGCCTCGTCAGCGGTGATCTTGCCGTCCTCGATCATCTGGTTCAGTTTCATACCGGCAGCAACACCGGCCATGTAGCGGCCCTGATAGATGGCAGCGAAAGCGTTGTGGTGGTTGGCCAGGCCCTGGGTGTGGGCCTTGGTGCCGGTGGCGTGGCAGAACTGCACGTCAGGGAATTCCTGAGCAGCCTGGATGATGTAATCCTCGTGGCCGAAGGAGTCGGCGAAGATGATGTTGCAGCCGGCATCGGCCAGCTCAGCAGCGGCATTGTAGCACTCCTGGCCCTCGGGGATGTTGGTGCGGAACAGGTACTGATCCTCGGTCAGGCCCAGGTCAGCAATGGCCTGGCGGGCAGCATTCATGAAGTTCAGGTCGTAGGTGGAGTTCTCGTCATGCAGGAAGATGAAGCCAACCTTGATGTTGGAAGCAGCGGCAGGGGCTTCGTTCTCTGCGGCGGCAGTGGTCTCGGCAGCGGCATCGGTGGCAGCAGCGGTGGTGGAAGCGGTGCTTCCGTTGGAGCCGCAGGCAGCCAGGCCCAGAACCATCACAAGGACCAGAGCCAGAGAAAGAATCTTTTTCATTTTTTCTTTTTCCTCCTAGAAAAATGTATATGTTCATCGCAGAAGCGAGAAACAACGTGTTAATTGCGGAAGGTGATTGCGTCGTCGGTCATGGAATCCACGATGGCGAGGGACTCTACCCTTACGCCCTCGGCCCGGAGTGCGTCGCCGCCGCCCTGGAAGCCCTTCTCAATGGCGATAGCCGCACCCACCACGGTGCCCCCCGCCTGACGGACCAGCTCGGTCAGGCCAACCAAAGCCTTGCCGTTGGCCAGGAAATCGTCCACCAGCAGAACCCGGTCATTTTCACCCAGGTAGTCGCTGCTGACAACGATGGTGTAGTCCGTGCCGTGGGTATAGGAGTGGACAACGGCCGTATAGACCTTGCCGTCCACATTGCTGGACTTGTGCTTCTTGGCAAAGACCATAGGCACGCCCATTTCCAGGGCCACCGCCGCCGCAATGGCAATGCCAGAGGACTCAATGGTCAAAACCTTATTGACACCGGCATCGGCATAAAGCCTTGCAAATTCCTTGGCCATCTCGCCCAGGAAGGAGGTATCGATCTGCTGATTCAGGAAGGAACCCACCTTGAGGATACCGCCGGGCAGGACCTTGCCCTCTTCCAGGATTTTCTTTTCCATTGCCTTCATATGCAAAACGCTCCTTTTCAAATTAAAAAAGCCGCGGACAACTACAGTCCACGGTGCAAAAATGAGCAAACGCCTTCCAAAACCCGAATTCAGGGAACGGAACGCGCATTTTTCACCAATGGTCACAGCTTCCTGGCGCTGCGGTAGAAACTCTCGGGCCATACATCCGAAATTACATTAGCTTTTGTTCACTTGACAAGGTCATCCTACCCCAAAATTCATCGTTTGTCAACATTTGTCGAGGCCACTCCATGTTTTTTTCGGTTTTTCACAAAAAGCATACGCTTTTTTTACGTTTCATTGGAAATGGTGAAGGGGCGGCACAGCGCCGCCCCTCTCGATGGTTTACTTGAACGGAACCACGGTCAGGTCCTTGGGATAGTGATTCAGGACTTCGCAGCCGTCCTCGGTGATGAGCACCAGGTCCTCAATGCGAACGCCGATACTCTCCTCCGGGATATAGATCCCCGGCTCCACGGAGAAGCACTGGCCTGGCCGGATCACGGCCTCATTGACGGCGGACACATCCCCCGCCTCATGGACCTCCAGTCCGATGGAATGGCCGGTCCTGTGGGTGAAATACTTTCCGAAGCCCTTTTCCGCAATGTAGTCCCGGGCGGCCTTGTCTACGTCGCACATCCGGGCCCCGGGCTTGGCCGCGGCAATGCCCCGGAGATTGGCTTCTTTCACGATTTCATAGATTTCCCGCTGCCGATCGGATACCTCGCCCAGGAAGACCGTCCGGGTCATATCGGAGCAGTAGTCATCCTTTCTGCCGCCGATATCCAGCACCACGCAGTCTCCCCGTTTGCCCCGGCTGCCGTCCGTCACATGATGGGGGTCCGCCGCATTGCCGGCAAAGGCGGTGATGGGCTCGAAGGAATAGCCGGAGCAGCCCGCATCCAGGTAGTATTGCAGCAAGAGGTCTGCAAGCTCCGTTTCCGTGTGGTCTTCCGGCAGGGCATGGATGATCCGGTCCATGACCTGATCGTTCAGCCGGGAGGCTATGCGCATTTTCTCCTGCTCCTCCGGAGTCTTGATGGCCCGGACCCCATCCACAATGGAAGAGGAATTGACGCATTTGCCGGTGTGCAGCTCCTGCAGCCGCAGCAGAAACCGGGCAGGCCAGTTTTTGTCCACGGCCACGGCCTCCCCGGGAATCAAAGCCTTGGCCACCAGGGCCACGCCATCCTCGGTGTCGTTGTAATAGGTAATGGGTACGCCCAGGTCCCGGGTCTGGTGGAACAGGTCGTTGATAAAGAACCGGTGGTTTCCGTCGACGCGCAGCACCAAAACCAGCATCCGCTCCCCGGGCTGGATGGATACGCCGGTAAGGTAGTAGATGACAGCAGGGTCGGAGATTATAATCTGATGAATATTTTCCACCGACATTTTTCCAATAATACACAACAGTTTAGCACCATCCATAGAAAACACCTTTCTAAATCATTATCCGATTTTCTTGAAACAATCATCATGCGCCGAATTGCATTGATAAACGATAACATATCCTCCATCACGTCGAATCATATAAATACCCGCTTGAAGTTTTATCGTCTTTCCGTCCGGGTAATAAATAGTATCGTAGTATGCGTCGAGATATTGGGGGTATTTCCATCCGCCAATTTCATCTTGGTATTCGCCCGTCTGAATATAGTCAGCCTGGAGTACAGCATAGTAGCTTCTCAGATTCGCCCAATCTGCCGCAACCTTCGCTTTATGCAGATTATTTGACAGCACCGGAATGGCAATGGCCACCAGCACGGCAATAATTGCTACCACAATCAGCATTTCCATCAGGGTAAAACCCTTTTTGTTTTTCTTTACATTCATATTTTTGTCCCTCCGGGAAGAATCATAGCACTTTTTTCCACTTTGGGCAAGAGTTTTTTCCAATTGCAGTCGGCGCTGCCTACTGCACATAAAGGAAATACAGGTACCCAGTCCGCAAAGGATTTCCGGGCAGCCAAAAGCCCCGGCAAGCATTTTCCGCTTGCCGGGGCCTCGCCCTGTAAATTCAGCTTAGAAGCAGGTCCAGCCGCCGTCACAGACGATGGTGGTGCCGTTGACAAAGTGGGATTCGTCACTGGCCAGGAACAGTGCCGCTCCGGCGATGTCCTCGGGCAGTCCCATTTCCGGGGAGTGGGCCAGCAGAGAACCGGTGCGCTCAAACCCGAATTTATTTGCCTTGGGCATGACCAAGGGAATGTCCGTCAGGATTCCGCCCGGGGCAATTGCGTTGCAGCGAATTCCCTTGTCAATGTACATGAATGCGGTATTCTTTGTCGCGGAGGCAATGGCCGCCTTGGATGCGCAATAGGCCACGCCTGCTGTCTGATGGGCCGCGCCCACAGAGGTGATGTTGATGATATTGCCTCCGTCCTCGCCCTGCGTCAGGAATACCTGAACCGCCTTGCGCATGGCATACAGGGGCCCATAGGTATTGACGCGGAACAGCCGCTCGATCATTTCATCGGACACGTCACCCACAGCGGTGTTGTCATCCATAATGCCCGCATTGTTGACCAGCACATCCAGCCGTCCAAAGGCTTTCACGGCAGCATCGATCATTCCGTCGCAGGCGGCGGGGTCCGATACATCGCCGACATATGGAATAACCTTACCGGGTTCCTCCTTCAGTGCCTCCGCCAGTGCGTCCAGCCGTTCTTTTCTGCGGGCAACGGCAATAACATTGGCCCCCTCCTGCGCAAACAGTGTGACAATAGCCTGCCCCATGCCTGCAGAAGCGCCGGTGACCACAATGGATTTTCCCTCAAGCTTCATCTTGTTTTCCTCGCTTTGTTATACCAGCTTAATTCAGCCAGTTCTTTTCGGTAATCACGCAGTCATGCCCGTGAATTTTGATCCTGTCGCCAACCTTCAGTGCGCCCTTCTTTGCCAGGATGTAGCCGTTGTTGACTTCCTTCACGTAGGAATAGACCAGCTTGGAGACGCGGCCCACTTCCTCTTCCTCAGAGTCGATGAACACCGCCTCACCGGGGCCGCCATACTGCTTGGAGCGGATATAGTAGTCGTCGTCCAGCACCTCAAAGCCCACCATTTCCCGGGCAGGGCCGTTTTCCTTCACTTTCAGAAGGGCTTCCTTGCCGATAAAGTCCTTGTCCCACTTGATGTTCTTATCCAGACCAACCTCAATGGGATTGGTGTGGGCCAGGTCGCGCATATAGAAGATACCGGCCTCCGTGGGAAGCGTCCATGCCATGATCTGGAATTCGGTGACCCGCTTGCCGCCATTGCGCACGACCTCTGCATCCACCAGGGTCTCAATGGCCTCCAGATCATCCGGGGACATATAGATCTCGTAGCCCCACTTTTCGCCGGTGTAGCCGCCACGGTTGATCTTGACCGGAATGCCGTTGATCACATTATCCCGAATCTCAAAGAACTTCTGATCCTCTACGGAATTGTCGCACAGGGCCTCTATCACCGCCTTGGACTTAGGGCCCTGGACAGCCAGCATCTGCCAGTCCTCGGTGATCTCATTCCACTCCACATCGAAGTCGCCCTGGTGGAAGTACCACCAGTCATCGGCCTTGGTGGCGTAGAGAGTGGAAACCCAATAGGTATCCTCGGAAACACGCATAATGACCACATCGTCAATGATCTCGCCCTGCTCATTCAGCATGGTGGTGTAGCGGTCCCGGCCAACGGCAAGGGACGCAATATTCCCGGTATACAGATGATCCAGGAAAGGCACCACATCGGGCCCGGTGACTTCAATCAGCTGGTGCGTCCAGAAATACCAGCCCACATTGTTTCGCACAGCCATGTGTTCACTGCGCTTCATATCATCATACTTGAAGATATTCTTATTCATGATGCTGCCTCCCCATTACGCGAATTTGTCGATTTTCTTGGCAATCTTAATGCGGAGCTTCTTTGCGGGGGAATCCTCCTCCCAGCAGGACCACTGCGCGTTGATCAGCGTCTTGGCCATGCCGTACCACATTGCCAGGTGTGCCTCGGGCACGTCCTTGGTGCCGGTGATTTCCAGGCCGCTGCGGTCGATGACCAGGATGCACTCCTTCTCATTAAAGGCTTCCACCTCATAAGCGCACACCAGGGATTGCAGCTGCACCTCGATCAGGCCCGCCAGCAGGCGGCCATCCTCTCCAATGGAGTTGGGAACGCCCATCCAGTCCCGCAGCGCCTTAATGGCATACCGCTCGCCGAACATGGCCTTTCCCGCAGCCTCCAGCACGCACCGCAGAATGTGGTCCGCCTGCTCCCGGGTCACAATGCCGCGCTTGACGGTTTCCGCAATGGCGGGCAGAATGTACAGCGAAGCCGCCGTGGACAGGTTCATCATCTGATTGGAGGAATCCGTTTCGTTGTTGGTTCCGTTTACAAAGTGGTAGTTGCACTCCTCCCGGAACATCATGGAATCCTCTACGGTGTCCGCTTCCTCCGTGTATTTCTTATAGTCATCGGTGACGGCTGGGCCGAAGCTTTCCCACAGCTCATGCTCCGGCGCAGGATACTTCTCCCGGTTCTCTGCAATGATCCGGCAGTGCCGATCGCCGCAGCCCTTGGCCTCCACCATCATATAGTCCAGCGTGGGACCATTGGGGCGGCGCTCTGCGGCCGCCTTTGCCTGCCCCTGCAGGGACATGGTGGTAGTGCGGCACAGCTCAGAGCCGACGATATCCCAGTCGCACACATCCAGCTCTTTTTCACAGCGGTAGGTACCGAAATCCTGGCAGCGGCCGCACATCAGCAGAGCATCGTCACCCTTATCACCGATCAAAGCGCCGGGGTACTCGCCGCACATAAACGGATGAATGCCAAAGCCATCGTCGTTGCCGTAATACTTGCCGGTCATATACTGCCGCTGGAAGCCGTCCTCACACATCAGCTGTGCCCGCTCCCGGTAATCGGGGATCATGATCCGCAGAGCCTGCTGAGTTGCCGCAGAAAGGACGGATTCAAAGCGGCTGATGTAATGCATCGCCTCATAATAGCTGATGAGCTTGTTCCAGGGTGTCTGGACGGCCACATACTGCTTGATATTGGCCCCTACGCCGGAGTCCTGGGGAATTCTGGCATCAATTTTCTTACTCATTTGGAAGCTCCTTTCTCAATCCTCGGGGGGATACTGCTCAATGGCAGGCTGGAAGCGGAAGATATTGTGGCTGGCGCCGGAGTCCGCAACCACGCACTCGCCGGTAATGCCGTCGCCCATGGGCGTGGCCAGGGCGTAAGCAATGATTGCCACCTCATCCACAGGCTGCTGGCCATCGGTCTGCCAGACCATGAGTTCATCGTAGAACTCGTCCTGCTTCTCTTCCGGCAGCAGCTCAGAGGCCAGATTTCCGGCAGCGCCGGGGGTAACCATGCCGCCGGGCGCCACAGCATTGACCATAATGCCGTAGCGCTTCAGCTCCTTGGCCGCCTGGGTAGCCAACGCCACAACCGCGCCCTTGCTGGCAGCGTAATGGGAATAACCGCCGAACACAGGATAGGGCATCCAGGGGCTATTGGAGGCGATGAATACCATCTTGCCGGGGATCTTATGATCGATCATGTACCGGCTGACATACTTCACAAGGAAAAATGCGCCGTTAACATTGGTATCCATCACCCGCTCCAGATCCTCTCTGGGCAGGTCGCACAGGTGGGCATAGTTCCAGGTTGCGGCAGAATTGATGAGGATATCCACCGTACCGAAGGAATCCACGGTGAAATCCACCAGCTTGGCCACCTGCTCTTCTTCCCGGACATCGCAGAAGCAGAACTTCACAGAATCTCCGAAGCCATACTTTTGCAGAAGGTCCATTGCAGCCTCTTCCTCAACAGTGGAATTGGAAGCAATCACAACCTTTGCCCCGCCCTGGAGCAGCCGATAGGCAATATCGAAGCCCAGTCCGGAGCTGCCGCCGGGTACCAGCGCAACCTTTCCCTTTACGGAGAACATCTCCTCCAGAGGCCTTGCCACCTGAATGTAGCCCTCCAGCATTGCTTTGTCATTTGGTTGAAATGCCATTTCTAAAATCCCTCTTTCCCTGCCGCCCGTCAATTTAACCGGCGATCAGTTTTCAGTATGCTTTCCTGGGTCTGAACGCTAGCCTTATTGTAATGCAGAAGGCGGATTGTGAATATACACAATTTTTATGGAAATCAACGCCGCTTCCACCGCGTTTTGACGGTCCATCCTATTGACAGCTCCCATGAGAGTGTCTATAATGAATGCAAACCGGAAAGGACGGACAGCCCCATGAAGCTCAATGCAGATATTGTCTATGAAGGATTAAAAAAGAAATATCCCGTTACTATGTCGGGCCCAAAATCCACGCAGCTGACGATTTCCAGGCCGGAGCTGTATCTGGACAATGAGGTTGCCTTCTACGCGGACCACCTGTATCTGGCAACCGTCGACCACCTTCCCGTGCACCCGCAGCTTCAAAAAAATGCGGTCATCGTGGTGATCGGAGAAGGAGCCAAGCTGTTTCACTATCGGGAGCAGTGCTGCTTGATCGTCATTGAGAAGGATGCCGACTTTTTCGAGGTAAATCGCTGCATCTGTCAGCTCTTTGACCGGTACTACGCCTGGGAGCAGAAGCTATTTGACATTTTTCTGGACACGGCGGATTTGCAGCAGATCGTCGCGTGCAGCGAGCCGCTGTTCGACTGCTCCATCTGCGTTTTGGATGCCTCCTTTCACTACATCACAAAGGCGGACAGCCGATTGGAGCCGGAGCAAATTGGTGCATATCTGACGGAATTTGACCTTAGGACAGAACGAAAAGGCGCATTTCTTCTGGAATTGAAGGGCGGAGATTACCTCTGCGTGAATTTGTTCAACGCCAACGGCGCCTATATCGGCTGTGTCTATTTCAGCGGAAAAAGCACCTTTGCTGAGGCTGACCTTACGCTTGCGGAATTTCTGGCCCGCCTGATTGAAAAATCCATAGAGCGGGATCCATCCATTCTCATCAGCGAGCAATCCGTTTCGAAAACAGCCTTTGCCAATCTTGTAAACGGCTATCCGCTGACGGCAAATCAGAAATGGGCGCTGAATGTCATGCAGGAAGGACAGCATTTTGTCTGCATCACCCAATACTGCGCCAACCGCGCTTCCAGGCTGCCCAGGAACTATATCTGCGGCGCCTTTGAGCGGGAATTTCCGGAATCTTACGCCTTTCCGAAGAAAAATACCATTGTATGCTTTCTGAATGTTGTCCCGCTGACAGACAAGCGTGGAGATTACTATGCCGCGCTCAACAGCCGCATGAGCAAATTTCTGCGGGAAACCAACGGTGTCGCCGGAGTCAGCAATGGCTTTTCTGACCCATACGGGGCCTGCATTGCCTATATGCAGGCAGAGGCTGCCGTAGAGAGCGGAAAAATCACCAATCCGGGCACCAGGCTGTTTTATTTTCGTTCCTACGCGCTGATCAATATGGTCATCAATTCCATGGGGAACCTGCCTGCCCAGGCCTATTTCACAGAGCGGCTGCAAGCCCTGATTCGGCATGACAAGGTAGGCCCCATCTCCTATCTGGACACACTGCGGACCTTTCTGCGCACGAGTATGTCTTATTCTCAGACGGCAGAAGAGCTTTTTGTTCACCGCAGCACCGTTGTGGACCGGATCAGCCGCATTGAACGGGAGCTGGACATCAGTCTGAAAGACCCGGACACCCGTCTTCAGCTGGAAATCATCCTGAAAGCCATGGAAATAGAGGATATGGTCCATGCCTCCAAAGAAACGACCGCCGCGGAATGATCCGCGGCGGCCTTTGGGTTATGATGTATTAGAAGTTTTAGCGGGAGCACTTCTTCAGATCTTCATCGATCTGATCGGCAAGCTTTGCAACCTCAGCCGATTCGGGGTAGGACAGCAGCTTCCGATAGGTCAGCGCCCCAACCATCTTCATGCGGGGATCCGTGCTGGAGCCGGGGGCGTACTTCTCCATAACCTGCTTGCCCTCAGGGCTGCGCATAATATCGCGAATTTTAGAATCCAGAGACAGTGCCATAATTGTATCCTCCTTAAAAATGAAAAGTCACTCGATAAATTGCGGTGTCATCTCTTCCTGAGAATTGACCCATTCGTAGTCTAGCATCTTTTCTCTTTTTATAAAATCCACAAAATATAGATTGATACACGCAAAAAACACGACACAATGACGGTCCCCTCTCCCGGCACAGCAAACGGGGACGGTACAAAACCGTCCCCGCGAAAATATGAAATTTGCCTTACAGCTTTGCCTTCACGGCGCTGATCATGGCTACGCACTCCTTGGCGATTTCCTTGTCGCCCTCCTGGAGGCCCAGCAGGGGTTCCCGGACGCCGCCGATGTCGGGGCCGCCGGTCTGACGGAGGATCTCCTTGATCATGGCATACATATTGCCCTTGCCGGAGCACATCTTGTAGATGATCTGGCAGGCATCCTGCTGCAGCTCACGGGCCTTGTCCAGATCCTTGCCGGACTTTGCCAGCTCGAAAATCTTCAGGTAGACCTCGGGCATCGCGCCGTAGGTGCCGCCGATGGCACCGGTAGCGCCGGAGACCAGGCCGCCCAGCAGCTGCTCATCGGGGCCGTTGAAGACCACCTTGGCACCGCAGTGGATCCACTTCTCAATGTCTTCCACAGGCATGGAGGAGTTCTTCACACCGATGCAGCGGGGGTTCTCCAGCATGGTAGCAAGCAAAGAGGGATTCAGAGCAACACCCGCCAGCTGGGGGATGTTGTAGATGATGAAGTCGGTGTTGGGGGCAGCGGAGGAGATGTCATTCCAATACTTGGCAATGGCAGCATCCGGCAGATGGAAGTAAATGGGGGGAATGGAAGCGATGGCATCCACGCCCAGGCTCTCTGCATGGGCAGCCAGCTCCATGGACTCCCGGGTACCGTTGCAGGCCACGTGGGCAATGATGGTCAGCTTGCCCTTGGCAACTTTCATGACGTTCTCCAGCAGCAGCTTCCGCTCGGGAACGGTCTGGTAAATGCACTCGCCGGAGGAACCGCCCACGTACAGGCCCTTGACACCCTTATCGATGTAATACTGGGTCAGCTCGCGAACAGCCTTGGGGGAAATATCGCCCTTTTCATCGTAGCAAGCGTAGAACGCAGGAATAATACCGGCGTATTTGGACAGATCTTTCATTTTTCATACTCCTTTTCTTTTGCGGGGGGCTGTTCAATTACACTGTCATTGCGAACCAGTGACCGATGTCACTACTCCGCGCTAAGAGCCGGCTTCGCCGGTTGCGCTATGTACGTGACTGCGGTCACAGCGGTGTGGCAATCCCCCGGTTAGAGGCAAACGCTCGGATTTCTCAGAATGTCTGAAAATCCGGGGGATTCCCACGTCAGTGTGCGCACTGGCTCGGAATGACACGCCTTTTTTGACTGCCCCGATGGTTAACGATTGAAATTAGCCCTTCACAGCGCCCATGGTAATGCCCTTGGTGAAGTACTTCTGGAACACCAGGAACACAATGATGATGGGCACGGAGGCCAGGGCTGCACCGGCCATCAGCAGGCCGTAGTCCGTGGAGCTTTCGCCCTGCATGGTTGCAATACCAAGGGAGATGGTCAGGTTCTTGTTGGAGGTCAGCATAATCAGCTGCATGAAATAGTCATTCCAAGAGTTGATAAAGGTGAAGATGGCGCAGGCGCCAACGCCGGGCTTGATCATGGGGAACATGACATCCGTGAAGGTTCTCCACTCGGAAGCGCCGTCAATGCGGCAGGCCTCGGTCATTTCCGTGGGAATGCCTTCTGCGAACTGCTTCAGCAGGAACACGCCGAAGGGCCAGCCCACGATGGGGAAGATAACTGCCCAGATGGTATCGTACAGACCCAGGCTGGACATTTCCCGCAGCAGAGGGATCAGGATAACCTGCTTGGGCAGGGCCATGGCGCAGACCACCAGAGAGAAGACCACGCTGCGGCCGATGAAGCGCTTCTTGGCCAGAGCATAACCGGCCATGGCGGCGGTCAGGCAGGTGATCAGCATGGAGGCAACGGACATGAACACGGTGTTGATCAGCCAGCGGATGGCGGCAGGCACCGTGGGGCCGGTGATGATATACTTGCCGAAGGTCAGGTCAAACAGGGGCGCAGAGCGCTTGCTGAACAGGCGCTGGAAGTTGCCCAGGTCCCACTCGGTGGGAATCCACACAGGGGTGGTGGAGTTGATCTCCCGGCCAGTCTTGAATGCACCGGTGATGATCCAGTACAGAGGGAAGGCAAACAGGAAGGCAAGAATGCCAACGCAGATGAAGGAAATCACGCGATAAACCTTTTGCCGGGCGGCGTTCTTCTGAATTTGATCTTTCATAGCTTCGCTCCCCCTTACTTTTCTTCGCCCAGCTTGAACTGGACGGCGGACAGGATGGCGATGATGATGGCCAGAATGACACCCATGGCATTGCCATAGCCGTACTTATACAGCTTGAAGGCGTTGTAATAGATGTAGTACATGATGGTCATGGTGGAGTTGTTGGGTCCGCCCAGGGTCAGCAGCTGGATCAGTGCGAAGCACTGGAAGGAGTTGATGGTGGTAATGACCAGGATGTAAAGGGTGGTGGGCATCATCTGGGGCCACTTGATCTTCCAGAAGGCCTGCATCTGGGTTGCGCCGTCAACCTCGGCAGCCTCCACCAGAGACTTGTCCACGTTGTCCAGTGCGGAGACGTACAGGACGATGGGCTGGCCCACAGAGGTGGTCAGCAGGATCAGGATGATGCAGCCCAGGGCATACCGGGAGTCGCCCAGCCAGTTGATGTTCTTATCCAGCAGGCCAAGGTTGGTGCCCAGGTAGTTGAAGATACCGTAGTAATTGTTGTACATCCACTTCCACACCATGGTGACGGCCACGGAGCCGGTGACCACAGGCAGATAGAAGATGCAGCGGAATGCTGAGGTGGCTGTCACGTGCATCTTGCTGATGACGGAGGCAACCCACAGGGAGAATGCGCAGGTGACGGGCACGGAAACCAGGACGATGACCAGGGTGTTCCGCAGTGCGATCCAGAAAACCTTATCCTGGAACAGGGTCTTGTAGTTGCCAAAGCCCACGAAAATGTCCGCGCGGCCCATGGTTGCGTCGAAGAAGCTGGTATAGACGCACATAAACATGGGGTACAGGACAAACATGGCAAAGAAAATCAGGAACGGAAGCATGAACGCATAGCCGGTCATGGTTTCGTGCATAACAAGCTTCCGGGACTTGGTATTCAAAGCAATTCTCTTGTTCGCCACGGAGAATCCTCCTCTCAAAATTTGTAAGAGGTAATCGTGAGGCGTGAATCGGGCTTCACGATCCACGATTACCTCTTACGCACATAGCCGATGATAAGCGCCCCTTCCCCCTTGAAGGGAAGGGGCGCGCAAGAGTCTAACCGATTTCGGAATTACTGGCCGTTGGCCTGGTTCACGTACTGCTCAACAGCGGCGGTGATTGCCTCGGTGGAGCCGTCGGAAGCGCCAACCTGCTGCAGCATATTCCACCAGCAGGTACGAGCCTCAGCCCAGCCGGTGGTGACCTGGTAGTAGTCGCCCAGCAGAGGCATCAGGACATTGTAGGAAGCCATGACTTCGTTGTCAGCCCAGATGGTGGACAGGTCAGCACCCTCAGCGGTGTCGCGGACTGCGAAGTAGTTCGCAGCCTTGACAGCATCGGCGGTAGCCTCGGAGTCGCACATATACTTGATGAAGGTCTTAGCAGCCTCGATCTTGCCGGCATCGCCGTTGTCGAAGACACCGAAGCCCCAGATACCGCCCTGCAGCTTGGGCTCGCCGTCAGCAGGGAAGGCCATGAACATGATGTCGTCGCCGGAAGCTGTCTTCTCAGCACCGGTGTTGGCGGAGTTGGGGTTCAGCTGCTGAGCGATGTTCCAGCAGAAAGCAACGTTCAGAGTGCCGTTGTAGAACAGAGCAATCTCGTCGCCGCCAGCGATACCGGCGTCGAACTCGATGGCCTTGCAGTCGTACAGAGCCTTCAGAGCAGTGATGTTCTCCTCAGCGCCCCAGGTGTACTCGGTGTGCTCAGCGTTGGTGAAGGTGCCGCCGTACAGGTTGTTCACCAGTGCGCGGGTGCCCTGGTCACCGCCCTGGCCGACGCAGTAAACAGCGCCAACCTGCTTGCCGGTGTACTCGTAAACAGCGTCCATAGCCTTGAAGAAATCCTCGGTGGACTTCCAGGTGTGGGTGTCCTCGTTGATGTACTGCATAGCGTCGGCAGCCTCGAAGACGGTCTTGTTGATGGCCATGCAGTGAGCGGTCATGACCAGGGGATACTCATAAGCGGTGTTGTCGTCGGCGAAGCAGGCGGCCAGAGCAGCAGCGTTGATCTCCTGCTTGTCGGTGTCGTCGAACAGGTCAGCGATGTTGACCAGCTTGCCCTTGGCGCCCCAGTTGGCGACCAGACGCTCGGGTCCTTCCATGATCAGGTCGGGAGCGGCGTTGCCCTCGATGGCGGTGTTGACCTTGTCGTCGCCGTCGGCGTAGGTCAGGTACTCAACGGTGACCTTGATGCCGGTAGCGGCCTCGAAGTCAGCCATCAGAGCATCAACAGTCTCCTGGTTGCCCCAACCACCGATGGGGTAGGTCCACAGGGTAATCTCGGAAGCAGCAGTGGGAGCAGCTTCGGTAGCGGCCTCAGTTGCACCCTCGGTAGCGGCAGCAGTAGTAGCTGCAGTAGTCTCTGCGGGCTTCTCGGACACAGAGCAGGCGCACAGGCCCACGACCATGACCACTGCCAGCAGAACAGCAAACAGTTTCTTCATAATGTCCTCCTCGAATTTTTCGTTTTGTTCAAAGCGATGGAATCCAACGCCCTCAACTGCCCTTATTTTAGCTACCCGCACCAAGAAAGTCAATTGCCCATGAATGAAATTTTCTTTCAAAGCAAGCTTTTTTCGAAAATTCTTGCAATACGCACAATTAACGTTTTATTTCTCTTGCATTTGCTTGCTCGCTTTTGTCTATTTTGACTGCATCTATAAGCAAATTCATATGTTTTCTGAAAGTTTTTGCCTTTGTGCTCATTTTCATGTAAGTTTATCGCTCATTTATGTACATGAAAATGAAAATTTCTTCACAGTTGCCTTCTGAAAACAGTCAAAGAGAAACGCGCCCAATCGAAATCAGGCGCGTCCGGCGTATTTCTATTATGTATGCTTGCTTTTCAGCGCCTCCGCAATGCGGCGGCGGTACTCCAGGGCCCGGTCCATGTCCATTCTGGAAAACTCGGAGAACAGCACGTCCAGCAGGTACATCTGAGCGATCCGGGCGGCGATGGAGCCGGACTGCATGGGGCTCTCGTTGGCCCCGCACTGCAGCACGAAGTCCGCCAGCTGGGCTCCCGGAGAATTGGGGAACCGGGTCACAAGCACCACCTTCGCCCCCCGCTCCCGGGCAATGGCCGTGATCTCCAGCACATCCCGGGTGGAGCCGGAATAGGAGAAGAAGAACAGCACGTCCGTGCTTTCCATGGTAGAGGCGGAAATTGCCTGCAAATGGGAGTCCTCCACCGGCCAGAATTTGTTGCTGACCGTGGAAAACAGGTGGGCTGCCTCCCGGGCAATCAGCATGGAGCCGCCTTGGCCCATGCACATGATCTGCCGTGCCTCATGGAACAGTCCGGCAACCTGGGCAACCACAGAAAGGTCCAGCACCTCCATGGTCTGCATCATAGCCTCCACATCTGCCCGGTAGAGCTTTTGGGACATGGTTTTCAGGTCGTCGCTCTGCTCCACCTGACCGCTGAGGGGCGTATCCCCCAGCCGGGCCTGGGCCATGGCGTTGGCCACCGCCAGCTTCAGCAGCGGAAAGCTCTTATAGCCCATATGCCGGGAGAAGCGGGAAATGGTTGCCTCGGCCACGCCGCTCTGCTGGGCCAGCTCGGAAATGGACTGCCGGACCACCCGCTCCTGATTGGCCAGGATATAATCCGCCAGCCGCTTCTCCGCAGGGGTCAGGGAATAATAGTCGCTGCCGATGCGCAGAATCACACTCTGCTGTCTGTCTTCCATGGTGTTTTCTCCTTAAAAAGGCCGGGACCGAAGTCCGGTCCCGGCCCACGATGTACTATTCTGTTATCTTGCCAGCAGCTCGCCCAGCATCAGATCGGTCATGATCAGCATTCTGGGCAGATGGAAGGGGCCCTTGAAGGTGGAACCCTTGGTGCTGGGCTCGGTGGGCTTGCCGTCCCGGCGCAGGTAGCCGTACCACTCGCCGCCCTCGCTGTCGGAGAAGTGCTTCTTGCAGTAGTCCATGGTCCGGAAGTACCAGTCCAGATACTCCTCCTTGCCGGTGTCGCGGTAGAGCATCAGAGAGGAAATGAGGATCTCGTCATGAGGCCACCACAGCTTCATGTCGTGCTCGTAAGCCTCGGGAGGATTGCCCAGGCAGTCCACAAAGTACAGCAGGCCCTCGTACTCCTCGTCCCAGCCGGCCTTGATGGCCCAGTTGAATATCTCTTCGGCCTTGCCAACCAGCTCCTTGTTGCCGGTACGCTTGGCGTGCTCCAGCAGGAACCACACGCCCTCAATGTCGTGGCCGGGGTTCACAATGCGGCCGTCGGTGTAGTCCAGGTTGGCCTCGCCGTTGGGGCCCACGTTCTCCAGCACGCAGTGCAGCTCGGGATGGACATGATACTTGAAGATATCGTCCACGCAGCCCTGGGCGCGCTCCTCGTACAGTGCCTTATTCTCGGGGTCAACCCGCAGCATGACGGAGGTCACGTTCAGATAGATCATGGGCAGGCCAAACGCGCGGCCGCTGCGGGTCTCGGGAATGGTCTTGGGGCCCAGGCCGGTGGGGTCCTTGGCGCCGTGCCACAGATCCCAATAAATATTGTAGGCCTTCTTGGCCCGCTCCAGGCATTCCTTCTCGCCGGTGACGCCGTAGTACTCGGCGTTGGCAATGGCATAGAAGGCCTCAGAGTAGTAATAGCGGCGCTGACGCAGGGGCTTGCCGTCAGCGGTGACGGTGAAGTACATTCTGCCGTCGGCCTCGGGGTTGACGCAGTATTTCTCCATGAAGTCCAGGCAGCTCTTGGAAGCTTCCAGCCACTCCTTCTTCACGCCGTACACATGGCACAGGTATGCAAAGATCCAGCCGCAGCGGCCCTGCATCCATACGCTCTTATCGGTGGAGTAGATCCGGCCATAGCGGTCCAGGCAGGTGTACACGCCGCCGTGCTCCTTGTCCATGCCGTTTCTCAGCCAGAAGTCCGCGCAGACTGCCAGCTCCTTCTCCGTCCAGGCCTTGGCCTGCTGCAATTTTACCTTATCCATTTCAAAACCCTCCTGTGGTTTTCTAAGGGCTGCCCGCAGCCGCTTTTGGCTGGCTCTGCTCGTGGAAATCCGCCAAAAGCCCACCGCCCGGGTTGTCCCAAAATGTTACATTTCCATAGTACCATCCTGCTTTCCTTTTTTCAAGAGCTTTTTTTCATTTTTCCTTCTTTTCGGTACATATTTTCTTCCCAATGCGGGCACCCTGTAGACGGAGAAAAAAAGTCGCGGAAAAAGGAAAATAATGCTTGACATTTTTCGTTTCGGTGCTATAATACCCATGTTGCTTGTGACGCGGTAAGCGAAACGGCCACATAGAGGATTTGTGTAACGGTAGCACACCGGACTCTGACTCCGTTTGCGGGGGTT
>UQGU01000052.1 GCA_900540635.1 uncultured Eubacteriales bacterium
ACCTGTACAATGAAATGACCGAATCCGGCGTTATTTCCAAGACCGCCATGGTCTTCGGTCAGATGAACGAGCCCCCCGGAGCCCGTATGCGTGTAGGCCTGTCCGGCCTGACCATGGCAGAGTACTTCCGGGATGTGAAGCATCAGGATGTGCTGCTGTTCATCGACAACATCTTCCGTTTCACCCAGGCCGGTTCCGAGGTTTCCGCACTGCTGGGCCGTATGCCCTCCGCCGTCGGCTACCAGCCCACCCTGGCAACGGAAATGGGCGCTCTGCAGGAGCGCATCACCTCCACCAAGGACGGCTCCATCACTTCCGTCCAGGCCGTTTACGTGCCTGCTGACGACCTGACCGACCCCGCCCCTGCCACCACCTTCGCCCACCTGGACGCCACCACCGTTCTGGACCGCGGCATTGCCAGCCTGGGCATCTACCCCGCCGTTGACCCCCTGGACTCCACCTCCCGGATCCTGTCCCCGGAGATCGTGGGCCGGGAGCACTACGAAACCGCCCGTGCCGTGCAGAGCATTCTGCAGCGCTACAAGGAGCTGCAGGACATCATCGCCATCATGGGTATGGACGAGCTGAGCGACGAGGACAAGCTGACGGTTAACCGCGCCCGGAAGGTCCAGCGGTTCCTGAGCCAGCCCTTCCACGTCGCCGAGCAGTTTACCGGCTACAAGGGCAAGTATGTGCCTCTGAAGGAGACCATCCGGTCCTTTAAGGAGATCATCGAGGGCAAGCATGACGATATTCCCGAATCCTACTTCCTGTTCGCCGGCTCCATCGACGAGGTCGTGGAAAAGTATCGGGGCGGTGAGAAGGCATGAGCACCTTCCCCCTGAAAATCGTCACCCCTGACGGCCTGATCTACGACGGCAGCGCCGAGCGGCTCATTGTCCGCTCCACCACCGGCGATCTGGCCATCATGGCCCGTCACATCAATTTTGTGACCCCCCTGGGTATGGGCAGAGCCACGGTCATTGCCGACGGACAGCGCCGGGAAGCCGCCTGTATCGGCGGTATGCTCAGCGTTGTAGACGGCGCTGTGACCCTGGTTCCCACCACCTTTGAGTGGGCAGACAAGATTGACGTGAACCGTGCGGAGGCATCTCAGCACCGGGCAGAGGATGTTCTGCACAACAAGGACTCCACGGATACCGACCTCCGTCTGGCGGAAGCAAGGCTCCACCGGGCTCTGGTCCGCAAGAGCGTGGCAAGCCACAAGTAAAAATTTCTGCCGGAACGCATCCCGCGTCCGGCAGATTTTTTCGGGAAAAATACATAAAAAGTCATTTTCCCTCTTGTAAAATCTGCCGATTTAGCGTATACTTAGCCTATATTTTCAGCAAGAGAGAGGGTTATTCCTATGGATCTGATTTCTGTCAGAGAGCTGTTCAAGAACACAAGCGCCTATGCGGGCAAGGAAGTAACTGTCGGCGGCTGGGTTCGGTCTGTCCGGGCCAGCAAGCAGTTTGGCTTCATCGTCCTCAATGACGGTACTTTCTTTACCCCTGTCCAGGTGGTCTATCATGACACCATGGATAATTTTAATGAGATTTCCAAGGTCAACGTGGGTGCTGCCCTGATCGTCAAGGGCGAGCTGCTGCTGACCCCCGATGCCAAGCAGCCCTTCGAAATCCAGGCCACCGAGGTCACCGTGGAAGGTCCCTCTGCCAGCGACTACCCCATGCAGAAGAAGCGCCACACCGTGGAATTTCTGCGGACCATGCCTCATCTGCGGCCCCGGACCAATATGTTCCAGGCCGTGTTCCGCGTCCGCAGCCTGGCAGCCTATGCCATCCATCAGTTCTTCCAGGAGCGGGACTTCGTCTATGTCCATACGCCCCTGATCACCGGCTCCGACTGCGAGGGCGCAGGCGAGATGTTCCAGGTGACCACCCTGGACCTGAACAATGTGCCCAAGACCGAGGACGGCAAGGTGGACTACAGCCAGGATTTCTTCGGCAAGCCCACCAACCTGACCGTTTCCGGTCAGCTCAACGGCGAGACCTTCGCCATGGCTTTCAAGAACATCTATACCTTCGGCCCCACCTTCCGGGCGGAGAACTCCAACACCACCCGTCACGCCGCCGAATTCTGGATGATCGAGCCGGAAATCGCCTTTGCCGACCTGGAGGATGACATGGAGCTGGCCGAGGCCATGATCAAGTATATCATCTCCTATGTGCTGGAGCACGCTCCCGAGGAGATGAACTTCTTCAATTCCTTCGTGGACAAGGGCCTGCTGGACCGGCTGAACCACGTGATGACCTCTGAATTTGGCCGCATTACCTACACCGAGGCCGTGAAGATTTTGGAGGAGCACAACGACCAGTTCGAGTATCCCGTCCACTGGGGCAGCGACCTGCAGACCGAGCACGAGCGCTATCTCACCGAGCAGGTCTTCAAGCGCCCCGTCTTCGTCACCGACTATCCCAAGGAGATCAAGGCCTTCTACATGAAGCTGAACCCCGACGGAAAGACCGTGGCCGCCATGGACTGCCTGGTTCCCGGCATCGGCGAGATCATCGGCGGCAGCCAGCGTGAGGACAACTACGACCTGCTGAAAGCCCGTATCGAGGAGCTGGGTATGCGTGAAGAGGACTACGGCTTCTACATGGACCTGCGCAAATACGGCTCTGCCCGCCATGCAGGCTTCGGCCTGGGCTTCGAGCGCTGCGTCATGTATCTGACCGGCGTGGGCAACATCCGCGACGCCATTCCCTTCCCCAGAACCGTGGGCAACTGCGAGCTGTAAAAGCAAACGGCATGAAATTCATAGGGGCGGCTGACAGCCGCCCCTTTTCGTATATGTCTGCCGCCTGCCCATGGATACGTGGCAGCTAAGCGCACCCATACCGGTCACTTGCTATCGGATTGCATGTGTGTTATACTGAATATCCGTTCAACAAATCGGGATTTGACGAGGTGATTTACATGAAAAAGAACACATCGAAGATCGTTGGTCTGATAATGCTGATTATAGCCGTTGCATTTATAATATTTGCATTGAACCATCCAGAAATGAGTTTCCCTTGGAACAATACCATTACTTGGTTGCTGTATGGTTTATATTTTCTTGTGACAGTAGTGTTGCTTATTGCGCCTAAGATGAAGAAGTAAACGATTCTAATTTGTAAAGGAGTGTGACTATATGAAAAAAGCAGCTATTTCTTCCATTGTTGCTATTATCTTGGGATACCTTGGCACTGCATTTGGAGCCGAAATAATGAATTGGCCTCAGCTCGGTCCAATTGTTGCAATTGTTGTAATGGGGTCTGCAATCATTACCTCTTTGGAAAAGGACAAATAATTTCTTGCCAACTTCCGGTTTATCGGTTTGTTTTCCTTCTCCTTCGGTTCCCTGATAAACCTTGTCTCAAGGTTATGTTAATAGCGTACTACAGGCTTTTTGAGACCTTCCGCTTACTTTTTGTAACGTCTCACCGCGAACCACGCAAAACAGCCGCCCCGAAACCGGGACGGCTGTCTATGTTTTTGCGGTTACACTGCCAGGAAGAACTTCACCAGGAACAGCAGGCTGATGGCGTAGGTCAGGACAGAGACTTCCTTGGCCTTGCCGCCGAAGACCTTGATGATGGTGTAGGAGATCAGGCCAATGCCGATGGCGTGGCCGATGGAGCCGGAGATGGGCATACCGATGAGCATCAGCGCCACGGGAACCATCTGGTCCATATCCTCAAAGTTCACATTCTTCAATCCCATGAGCATCAGAACGCCCACATAGATCAGAGCGGAAGAGGTGGCAGCCGCAGGAATAATGGCAGCCACAGGGGCCAGGAAGATGCAGGCCAGGAACAGCACGCCGGTGGTGGCAGCAGTCAGGCCGGTACGGCCGCCGGCCTCCACGCCGGAGGCAGACTCCACGAAGGTGGTAACGGTGGAGGTGCCGGTGCAGGCGCCCACCACGGTGCCGATGGCGTCGGACAGCAGTGCCTCCTTCATGTTGGGCATATTGCCGTCCTTGTCTACCATGCCGGCCCGGGAAGCGGTACCGACCAGGGTGCCGATGGTATCGAACATATCAATGATGCAGAAGGTGATGATCAGAGTAATGGCGGTGAACCAGCCGATCTGAACGAAGCCCGCGAAGTTGAAATGGAACAGGGTGGTCTTTGCCATATCTGCAAAGGGAGGCACGAAGGAAGCGGTGGCCAGGGAGGCAAAGGGATTGGTGTGCAGGAAGATGGCCTCCCCTGCCCAGTAGATCACGGAAGCGATCAGCATGCCATACAGCACGGAGCCCTTCACGTTCTTCTTGGACATGGCCACAATGGCGAAGAGACCGGCAAACATGGTAACAACGGTCAGGATCATGGTTGCATAGCCGGTGTCGCCCATGTTGGCCCGCAGGACGCTGGGGGTCAGAGCGCCGAAGAAGTCACGCATGACATAGAAGGGCGTGGTGAAGCCGTTGCCCTCGGCGTAGATGCCCACATTGGAGCCCAGGCCGATGTTCATCAGCATCAGGCCGATGGCAGGGGAAATGCCCAGACGGACGCCCAGAGGAATGGCCTCCACGATCTTTTCCCGGACATTCAGCACGGACAGGAAGATGAAGATAATGCCCTCGATCAGAATGATCACCAGAGCGGCCTGGAAGGAGGCCACATAGGTCATGCCGGTCATGGCGACAATGTTGCCCACGACCACAGCAAAGAAGCTGTTCAGACCCATACCGGGGGCCAGGGCGAAGGGCTTGTTGGCCAGGAAGGCCATTGCGAACATACCGATGGCGGAGGCGATGCAGGTGGCCAGGAACACACCGTTCCACAGGTCCTGTCCCTCGGCACCAAAGCCCGTGAGCAGGTTGGGGTTCAGGGCGATGATGTAGGCCATGGTCATGAAGGTGGTCAGGCCGGCAATCAGCTCGGTCTTTACGCTCGTCTTGTTCTCAGACAGATGGAAGAGCTTTTCAAACATTTTGGAAGACCTCTTTCTTTTTATTTTCTTTTGCCAGAAAGTTTATTTTAGCATGAATTCCGTGAAAAGAATATGGGCATTGTCTCCAAAAATTCATATTTTCATTCCGGAAAATTCACAGTTTCGTCATTTCTTCTCCGGCCGCTTCCGGCAGAGGTACTCGTCCAGCTTCTTGACCATGTTCTCCGGCATCTCTCTTGCCACGGGGCAGCGCTTGGCGTTGGCCATGCGGTCGGTAAAGGCGATCAGAAAATCAATGTCCGATACCATCTGCTCGCCGCTCATGAGCGCCATGGTGTCATAGCTGTTGTGAATGGTTGCGGTATTGCTGGGGGCGCTCCGCGCAAAGGACACCGCGGGAATGCCCTTGTCCGCAAAGGGGGTAGAATCGCTGGAATAGACGTCCTGGGCCGTTTCCATGCCAAAGCCCAGCTCGGAGGCCATATAGGAAATGTAGTGGCAGAGCTTTTCCTCGCCGGTGACGCAGGAAATAAACTTGCCCATAATGCAGCCGATCATATCCAGGTTGATATTCAGAACGATGCTTTTCAGCGCCTCCTCATGGGCGGCGCAGTAGGCCTTGGAGCCCAGCAGCCCCCGCTCCTCGCTGCCGCACCAGACAAAGCGCAGACCGCAGCGGTGGGGATGGGACACAAAGTATTCCGCCAGACCCAGCAGGCCCACGGAGCCGGACATATTGTCGTAAGCACCCTGGGAAAGTGACGTGGAATCATAATGGGCGGTAAAGACAATATAGTCCTCCCCTTCTCCCGGCAGGTCCAGGATCACATTGTGGGACTGGCCCACATACTCGTTCTGCTTCAGGGTGATCTTTGCCGTCTTCCCGCCGTCCCGGATGATAGCAATGGCATCCTTGGCGTTGATGTTCACGCCGGGGATTTTCACCCCCTTGGAGACGTAGCTTCTCAGCTCCCGCTGATCGATGTCCCGGTCGGGATAATTGGCGTTGCCGTCATAGGTGACGAAGCCCAGTGCGCCGTTGCTCAGCAGATCCTGATAGCGCCAGTAGCCCAGGTATCCGTCGATCATCACGATCTTGCCCTTGCACCGGCTCAGGGAATAGTCGTCCGTATTGCGCAGATAGTAGAGCTCGGCTTCCACTTCCCCGGAGCCGGCATTCTTATAGCCCTTGCAGGGGACGGTCTTGCCGTCCACGGTAAATTCCGCCTCCAGAATATCCGCCATGTCCACATCAAATGCCTCCAGGGTGCCGGAAACGCCCCACTGCTCCAGACGGGACAAAAGATAATTGGCGGTTTTCAGCTCCTCAGGGCTGCCGCCGGTCCGCACATAGGCGGTATCGGAAAACACTTGCATAATGCTCTTTGCGTCCATGATCTTACCTCCCAAAAATAGATACACCTATGGTAGCGCAAAATGGCCCAATTTGCAAGATAATTCCGTAAAAAAGCACAGGCCCTCCCACGAAGAGCCTGTGAATATCATTCTTCAAGTGCGGAAGACGAAGTCTTTTCCGTCAGCACCAATCCGGCCCCGGACAGGAAAAACAGGAGCATATTGCTCTCATGCAAAAAGGTCGTATCCGTGTGCATCCCCAAAACGGTATGGGCGCAGAAGGAGATCCGATCCATTCCCGGAATCTCAAAATACACCGTCAAGAAAGAGATCAGCACAGCGGTGCCGTAAAACGCAAGCCAGACAATGCAGGCCCAGCGGACCGTCTTGGCATAAGCAATGGGTCTGGGCTTCCAGAGCCTGCGCAGCCCATCCATAGACAGCTGGCCCAGAGAAAAGAACATGGCAGGCAGCAGCAGAAGCATTCGGTACCACTCGGGTATCTTGCTGTAATGGTACGCAGCGTAGTTTATCGAAAAAGGCGTCAACCAGAGATAAATGCCAAATAGAATGATGGCTGCGCCCAGGCGAAGCCAGAGGGAGCGGCGGCTGACGGAAATCTGCCGGGGGCCATAAATCAAGTCCGTGACCTCTATGTCCAGCAGTCCGGCCAGTTTTACAAGGGTTTCCACATCCGGCCGGGACCGGCCTGTTTCATAGTTGGAAACCGTCTGCCGGGTCACAAACAGCAGCTGCGCCAGCTGCTCCTGGCTGTAACCCTTTTTCTCCCGATAGTAGCGAATGTTCTTTCCGATATCACGCATAGCATCCTGCCTCCTTTGGCTCCAGAATAGCACGGAGGCGTGAAAATGTCACGCAAAGAGTCTTTGCAGGGGCTATTTTGAGGCTCCCGCCAGGACAAATTCCGCAAATCCGTCTGTGTATTCCACATAGATGCTGCCGCTGTTTCCGGGCAGGGCGTAGAGTTTCTGCCCTGCCTCTACCCGGCTTCCGGCGAAGTCTTCTGCGGGCGCATTGGCATTGTCCACGGTCTGAACGCTTCCCACTTGGACACATCCCTGTGGCAAAGAACCGTCAAAGCCGCTGCCGCCATATAGATAGATTGCCCCGTCATACATGATCTGGGGCCGTTGGACGCTGTCGGATGGGTAGCCGGTGGGTGTTTGCGATTCCTTTTTATCGGACACATAGATGACCGTTGGGCCGTCCGCACCACCGATGATGCCGATGGAGCGGTTCCAGTTCTTCTGCACCGTTACGATCAGCAGCATCGCGCAGGCCACACCCGCCAGAAACCACCATGTCTTCTTATTGGCAAGATTCATAGTCCATCCCAGGCTGCGGGGCTTGCGAACCACCCAGTTTGTATCCTCCGGGTTGCAATAGTTCTGGCTTTTCCGTCCGCGGTACCAGAACTGCACCTCTTCCGGAGTCCACTTGTGCTTTTCGCCCATGGTCAAACACCCTTCCATAGATTTTGATGTCATTATACAGCACAGCCTTGCGCTGCGCAACATCAAAGGTTCTTAATTCTTCTTGAATGTCCTTGACATTTCGGTCTAAACGATGTAGACTATATATAAATCTACAAGATGTAGACCATAAGGAGGAATTTCAATGGACGATTTGCATCTTGGCGCCGTAGAGGCGCGGTTTGCGGACCTGATCTGGATGTATGAGCCCCTTTCTTCCCGGGCGCTGGTGGCGCTGTGCGGAGAAGAGCTGGGCTGGAAAAAATCCACCACCTACACTGTTCTGAAACGGCTGTGCGACAAGGGCATTTTCCAAAATGAAAACGGCACAGTCACTTCCCGTATGACCAAGGAGGAATATGCCGCAGCCCAAAGCGAAAAATTCGTGGAGGACACCTTCGGCGGCTCCCTGCCCGCCTTTCTGGCGGCCTTTACCAAGCGGAAAAAGCTCTCGGAAACCGAGCTTGCCGAGATCCGGGACATGATCCACAGGATGGGAGGGCAATAACATGTACGGTGCGTTTGTAAAGCTATTGAATATGAGCGCCGCCTCGGCCATTCTCATTGGCGTCGTTCTGGTGCTGCGGATGGTATTCCGGAAGCTTCCGAAAAAATATCTGTGTGTTCTCTGGCTATTTGTCGCCCTGCGGCTGTGCTGCCCCTTTATGCTTTCCAGCAGTCTCTCCGTTTTCAACCACATTGGAGCCTATCACAACGGGCAGCTTGAATATGTGCGCTATAACGAGAAAACGGAAAAACCCACTCTGGAAATTCCCGCAGCTATGCTCCAGCGCGCGGGAGACGGCCCCACCGTAACCTTCTTCGCAGCGAAGCTCTATCTGCCCACGGTCATGACCCTCTGGTCCATCGGTGCGGCCCTTATGCTCCTCTATGCCGCCGTGAGCTTCCTGCATATCCAAAGAAGGACGCGGGAACGTATCTTGTACAGGGGCAATATATACCTCTGCGACCGTGTCCCCTCCCCCTTCGTTCTGGGACTGGTGAAGCCAAAAATCTACCTTCCATCGGATATTGCCGAGGAGCAAATCAATTGCGTCATCGCCCACGAGCGCACCCATATTCGGCGTGGGGATCACTGGTGGAAGAGCCTGGGCTTTCTGCTGCTGAGCATCCACTGGTTCAATCCCATGGTCTGGGTTGGCTATCTGTTCTTCTGCCGGGATATGGAGCTTGCCTGTGACGAAGCAGTCATTTCGGCATTGGATGCCGCACAGAAGCAGACCTATTCCAGAGCCATTCTGGCCTGCTCTATGCCGAGGGGCTTCATCACGGCCTGCCCTCTGGCCTTTGGGGAAATCGGCGTCAAGCAGCGCATCAAAAGTATTCTGAACTATCGCAAGCCCGCAAAATATGCATTTGGCGCAGCGCTGGCCATTTGCCTGGTCCTTGCGGCAGTATTTCTGACAAATCCGGTACGGGTAGGCGACTACATGAAGGTCACAAGCTATGAGAGCAACACTTTTGGGGAGCAAGGGGCATCCATTCAGCTGCACACCGGCACATTTGTTCAGAACGTTACCATCCATGCCGAGCTCTGGGAGAACGGTACCTGCACCCAGAGCATTCCTCTGACTCTTCCGGCGGACACAAAAAAAGTGCAGCTTACTCTCATCCACGAGCTCGGCAATGCAGGCACCACTACCCTCCGCTCTTCGATTCTGGCCGTCACATCCCCCGGGGAAGAAAGCCATGGTGCCCTTATCGTTCTGCCGGAGCAGAGCTATCTGCTGGACAGCCTGGATTGGCAGGGTGATAAGACCATCGATCTGTCCAAAGACACCAAAGTTCTGCTCAGCGCCATGCTCTTCGACCACGGCGACGGCGGCTTCTTCCTCTTCACGTTCGACAATAAGGATTTTGGGGACTGCGCCTACAGGCTTCAAGAGCAGGAATGTGCCGTTCTCGTTTGGCTGTCCGCCGAGTAAGCAAAACATAAGGCTGTCGGCATTTCACGAAACAGAACCCCCGGCTTCCGCATGACGCGGAAAGCCGGGGGTATACTTTTGCATGTGCGCTCCTGGATCGCCTGTGGGGCTTACAGTGCCTTTAAGACCTCCAGCAGGAAGTCCCAGGTGCGCTTTGTGGAGGCGATTTCCAGCTTTTCCCGGCTGGTGTGGATATCGTGCATCTGCGGGCCGATGGAGACGCAGTCCAGCCCGGGCAGCTTGTCGCCCAGCAGACCGCATTCCAGCCCCGCATGGATGGCCAGAACCTTGGGCTCCTTGCCGAACAACCGGGTATAGATGGAAACCATCACATCCCGAAGCCGGGAATCCTTCTTGAATTCCCAGGCGGGATAGGTGCCGGACTGGCTGTAGGTGCCATTATAGAAGTCTGCAAGCTCTTTCAGCTTGGTGATCAGTCCCTCCTTCTCCGCATTGACGGAACTGCGGACGGAGAAGGTGGCCGTAAATCGGTCCCCCAGCTTGGCAATGCCCAGATTCAGGCTGGTCTGCACCAGCTCCGGCATATCCGGGCAATAGGCCTGCACACCGTTGGGGGCCGCGCAGAGCAGAGAAATCACATCGGCCGTGGCTGCGGTGGTCAGGGCGTTTCCGCCCAGAGCGTCCACGTCAAAGGCCTGTACCAGGGCCTCGGGCTCGTCGTAGGTTTCCCGGACCTCCTGCTGCAGCTGGGCGGCAATATCGTTGATGCGCTCCAGGCCGATGCCCATGGCAACCACCGTCGCCTGGCAGGCCCGGGGGATGGCGTTGTCCTTGCTGCCGCCGGAGAAAGAGGTCAGGCACAGGGGCATGAGCTTCTGGATGCGGCCCAGGAAATCGCCCATGACCTTGTTGGCATTGGCCCGGTTTTTGTGGATCTCCGCGCCGGAGTGGCCGCCCCGGAGGCCCTCCACGCTGAGGCGAACGCAGGGACCGTAGACAGCCTTCCGCTCGGCGTTCAGGGAGACGGTGCAGGTTGCGCCGCCTGCACAGGAGACGGTGAAAATACCCTCATCCTCGCTGTCCAGATTCAGCATGGTGCGGCCCTTCACATCCGCCAGGTCCATGGCTGCGGCACCCAGCATCCCGATCTCCTCGTCCACGGTAATGATCACTTCCAGAGGCGGGTGCGCAATGGTATTGTCGTCCAGAATGGCCAAGGCATAGGCGACGGAAATGCCGTCATCACCGCCCAGGGTGGTTCCCTTGGCAAAGATGCAGCATCCATCATGGGTCACGTCCAGACCATCCACAGCCATATCCAGGGGGCAACCGGCGTCCTTTTCGCAGACCATATCCATATGGCCCTGCAAAATGACGCTCTCGTGGTCTTCCAGGCCGCAGGTGCCGGGGGCAAAGATCACCACATTGTTGCTCTCATCCTGGCGATAGCGAAGGCCGTGGGCCTTCGCAAAGGAAACCAGGTAGTCGCTGATGGCCTTTGTATTGCGGCTCCCATGGGGGATGGCACAGATTTCTTCAAAATAACGGAATACGCTCTCGGGCTCCAGGCCCTGCAATTTTCTTTCAGACATAGCTGCACGCTCCTTCATACGTTTTCTTTATACTACCACGAAGACCTTCAAAAGTCACTGGGCAAAAATGACAAAGACCATGGAAAGCACTCCATGGTCTTATGTTCATTTATTCTCGAATCACACCAGGCTCAGAGCCAGGGCCAGCAGAATCCAAGCAATCGCGATCCACTTGGTAGAGGACGCGAGGACATGGTCCAGGCCGGCGTTCTTATTCTTGCTCAGGTAGGAATCGGAAGAGCCGGACAGTACGCCGGACAGACCTGCTTCCTTGCCGGACTGCAGCAGAACAACCACAATCAGGGCAACGCTGGCAATGGCTTCCAGAACCACCAGAATCGTCTCCAAAACATTCATCGTGACAAACCTCCCTCCGCTGATTCGCGGAATGCGAACGGTATATTGTCTGCACAGCAGCAGACCTCGATTAGCCTGTCAAGTATAGCACACAGAAACGCAAAATGCAAGCTTTATTCCGGTACTTTTCGGAAAAAACCTTCCGGAAGCTTATTTCTGCACCCAATTTCCTGTGGCCAGGCAGTTCAGATAGCTCTCAATGAAGGGGTCAAGGGCACCGTCCATCACTGCGTTTACATTGGAGGTCTCGCAGCCGGTGCGGGTATCCTTCACCAGGGTATAGGGCATGAACACATAGTTGCGGATCTGGCTGCCCCACTCGATCTTCTGCTGGACGCCCTTGATGTCGGAAATCTTGTCCAGGTGCTCCCGCTCCTTGATTTCCACCAGCTTGGAGCGCAGCATTTTCAGGCACGTCTCCTTGTTCTGGAACTGGCTTCGCTCGGTCTGGCAAGACACCACAATGCCCGTGGCCTTGTGAATCAGACGGACGGCGGAAGAGGTCTTGTTGATGTGCTGACCGCCTGCGCCGGAGGAGCGGTAGACCTGCATCTCATAGTCCTCGGGACGAATTTCAATATCCTGGCTGTCGTCCTCAATCTCGGGAATGACCTCGATTGCGGAGAAGGAGGTCTGGCGGCGGGCGTTGGCATCAAAGGGAGACACGCGGACCAGACGGTGGACGCCGTTCTCCCCCTTCAGGAAGCCATAGGCGTTCTCGCCCTCGATCATGATGTCGGCAGACTTGAGGCCTGCCTCGTCTCCTTCCAGATAGTCGAGAATCTTGTAGGTGAAGCCGTGGCGCTCTGCCCAGCGGGTATACATCCGGTAGAGCATCTGGCACCAGTCCTGAGCTTCCGTTCCGCCTGCACCGGCGTGGAAGCTCATAAGGGCATTGTTCTTATCGTAGTGGCCGGTGAGCAGGGTTTCCAGGCGGCAGGTCTCCATCTGCTCCTCCAGGACCTCAAAGCTCTGCCTCAGCTCGTCGAGCATGGAGTCGTCGTCTTCCTCGGCGGCCATTTCGCAGATGGTCATCATGTCGTCCCAGGAGGCAACCATCTTCTCGTAGCGCTCAATCTTTGCCTCGGTCTGCTTGACCTTAATGGCGACCTTCTGGCTCTTCTCGGGGTCGTCCCAGAAGCCGGGGGCCTCCTGCATGGCATGGAGCCGCTCCAGCTCATTGCGCATACCGGTCATATTCAGGGATTCTGCCAGACCGTCCAGGGCAGGGCGGCAGTCGTTCAGCTTCTGCTTATAGGTATCAAACTCAATATTCATAGAAAAATCTCACTTTTCATAGATTGCATAGATAAGGGCATTATATCCGAAAGCTTTTCTCCTGTAAAGGGGGAAAATGGAATTTTCCAAACTATTTTTGCAGCGGATGCCGTTTGACACTGGGATAGAGACGACCGTCCGTGTGGGGAATAAACTCCGCCGCCACCATGTTCTCCGGGAAACGCTCCATCTCCGAAAAGTGCAGATACTCGCTGCTCTCCAGAAAATGCCGCACCCGCGCCATCTGCCCTGCATCCAGCAGGAGCTTTTTTGCCCCGGCAAGGGATGTATTGCCCAGCAGGACCATTTTCTTCCGATCCACATCCGGGTAAATACCAACGGTCACGGCGGATTCCAGGTCAATATGGGTTCCGAAGCCGCCTGCCAGGTAGATATGGTCAATATCGTCCAAACCGAGGCCGCAGTATTCCAGCAGCGTTGCCACCATGGTATGGGCCGCCGCCTTGCAGCGGATGAATTCCCGAATGTCCGGCTCCGTAAAATAGAGCTTCTTATCCGCTTTTTCATAGTACACCACAGCAGGGACCGTGCGCTCGGCGGTTTCATCCCAGACCTCCGTGGTGAAGTCCTTCTGCTCCCGATTCACCGTGCCGTCCCCGAAGATAATGCCCCGGAGATAGCACTGGGCAATCAGGTCGAAAATCCCCGTTCCGCAGATGCCCACGGGCTCTCCCCCGCCGATCACATCCAGCTGAATACTGCCGTCGTCGGCAATGTGCATATGCCGGATGGCCCCGGGCTCCGCCCGCATTCCGTAGCGGCTGCCGAAGCCCTCCAGGGCAGGCCCTGCCGCCCCGGCACCCATGAGCAGAAACTCCCGGCAGCCCAGACACAGCTCGCCGTTGGTGCCGATGTCCAGGAAAATAGAGGGCTTCTCCCCTGTGTCCAGGTCCGTCAGCAGCAGCCCCGCCGTAATGTCGCCGCCCAGATAATTGGCCTTGGCCGGGAAGCAGAACACATTGCAGCACAATTTGAGCCCCAGCTCCCGGGCGGAGTGAATGCCCGGGTCGAAAAACACCGGCGCATAGGGGTTCTGAAACACCAGCCAGGGATCGCAGCCCAGGAAAAAGTGAATCATGGTGGTGTTGCCCCCCACGATCAGGGCCGAAATTTCCTCCGGCTCCGCAAGCCCTGCGGTCACCTTTTCGATCAGGCGATTGATGTCCCCGGTGACCAAAAGCCGCAGCGCCTCCAGATTCTCCCGGTTTTCCTTTACGGCGAGGATGCGGTCCAGAATGTTCAGACCGAAGGACACTTGGCTGTTCACGCAGCCTACATTTCGAAGGACCTGTCCCGTCAGCATATCCACCAGCTCCATTTCCAGAGTGGTGCTTCCGATGTCCAGCGCCAGGCCCAGAAGACGGTGCGTTGTGTCCCCCGGCTCTACCCGAATGATGTCCGTGCCCCGGTCCCCGGGGCACAGGGTCACCGTAACGGCATAGTCTGCCCGGGCTGTCAGCGGATACAGGGACCGCAGGGCCTCCAGAGTCATAGAAGCATCCGGCATGTTCAGCGCATCCAGGATGCGCTCCCGGTCCCCCCGGAAGTCCTCCTTCGTGGGCTTCGGCAAATTCAGGAACCGTTTATACGAAAAAGTCACGTTTTCTTCCCCCACTCAGACGGTTTCCAGGGTTTCTGCCTTGCCGTACAGCAGGCGCTTCCGGCGGAGAAGGAAATAAACCATCTCCACAATGCAGCAGCTCACCCAGCCCACAGGGTAGCCAACGCCCACGCTCAAGGGCGTATTGATGATATAGCGGGTCATGATAAACAAGTACGTCTGACGCACGGCCACAAAGGTCAGAATCATAATCAGCATAGGTCCCTTGGAGTCCCCCATGCCACGCAGCGCACCGGCCAGAACATGGTTCACGCAGTTAAACAGCAGGAACCACACGTTTGCGCGGATGAACAATACGCCGAAACGGACCACGTCCGGGTCTTGGGAAAACAGCTCCACAGAGGGGGCCGCAAAGATTTCCAGCAGCGCAATGATCACGCCGGTGATCAGCAGTGTCAGGCCGGTGGTAATATAGGTGCCCTTCTCCGCGCGCTTGATCTTCTGCGCGCCGATGTTCTGGCTGACAAAGGTGGTGGAGGCCATGGCCATGCTCTGCATGGGCAGCATAATAAACTGGTCCAGCTTGTTGTAGCAGCTCCATCCGGCCATGCAGCTGGAGCCGAAGGAATTGATATAGGACTGCACGAACACATTGGAAAAGGCCGTGATGACGGACTGGATACCTGCAGGCAGGCCCACAGAGAAGATGTGCTTCATAATGGCCCCGTCAATGGCCAGATCATTCCAGGTCAGGCGGTAGATGTCCTTCGAGGCCGTCAGCAGCCACAGAATCAGGCCTGCAGAGATGAACTGGGAAAGAATCGTAGCATAGGCAACGCCTGCAATGCCCATATGGAACACCAGAACGAAGACCAGGTCCAGAATGATATTCAGCACGCTGGTCAGCACCAAGAAATACAGAGGTCTTGTGGTATCTCCCACGGAGCGCAGCACGGCGGAGCCCATATTGTAGATGAGCAGGCCGGAGAAGCCCGCAAAATAGATGTGCAGGTACTCCGTCGCCTCCGGAAATACGTCCTCCGGGGTGGACATCAGCCGAAGCATGGGCACAACGCCCACATAGCCGATCACGGTAAACGCCACACACATGACAAACGTTGCGGCGATGGTGGTCTCCACCGCCTTATGGAGCTTTTCCATATTCTTGGCGCCAAAGTGGATGCCGATGACCACGCTGGCGCCTATGGAAAATCCATTGAAGAAGAACACCAGCATATTGACGATCATGGTCGTAGAGCCCACCGCCGCCAGAGCCTGGGTGCTGACAAATTGGCCCACAACCACGGAATCCACCGTATTATAAAGCATCTGGAACACATTGCCCAGCATCAGCGGCAGGGCAAACAGCAATACCTGCTTGACGATATTGCCCTGGGTCATATCTCTTGTCGTCGTTTTTTTCTTTTCCACGCTGGTCCCTCTTTCCAAAAATAAAAAAGCAAAGGACAACAGATAACAGAGAAATAGACAATTCTAAATCTCCATCCTCTATTATCCTTTGCCAGCCTTGGCGGAGAGTCAGGGATTTGAACCCTGGCGACGCTTCCACGCCCTACGAGATTTCGAGTCACGCCTCTTCGACCACTTGAGTAACTCTCCACGTATCAAACGTAAACAGTATATCAGTTTCCCGTAAAAAAATCAAGTGGCAGTTGCAGGGCTTATCCCTTTCTAAAAAATGCCACGGCTACGGCCCCGGGGCCAGCGTGGGTGCCGATGACGCTGCACAGCAGACAGCCATCCAGCTTATCCACATGGTCCGCCCACAGTGCCTTGGAGTCGTCTACATACTTTTCCAGCAGCGCGGAAGAAAGGCCTGTGTAGCCCAGCAGCACCGGCCTTTCAAAATCCACGCCTCCTGCCTCGCGGATCTTCTCCACCAGCAGGTTGTTTCCGTTGCGGGAGCCTCTGGCCTTGCCGATCAGAGCAACCGCGCCGTCCTGGACGGTGACAACCGGCTTAATATTCAGCATGCCCCCGGCGAAGGCCACGGTTTTTGAAATCCTGCCGCCTTTTTTCAGGTATTCCAGGGTATCCAGCAGAGCCACCACACAGACCTTCTCTCGCTGCTGCGTCAGCACCTGTGCAATTTCCTCTGCACCCATGCCCTGCTGCGCCAGCTCTACCGCATAC
>UQGU01000053.1 GCA_900540635.1 uncultured Eubacteriales bacterium
ATCCCAACACGACGGTCTCGTTCCGGATGAACAATCTTTCCGGAAGCGCCGCTGATTTGGAGCTCTATGCCTACGGTACAGACGAAAAGCTGGCGGAGGTCGGCAAAGAGCTGTGGACGATCACGGATGAAGCCGGGACTGGCGTGGATACCCTGGCCGACGGCACACTGTATGAACTGCGTGTCAGCGTCCCGGACGGCGGTGCGTTTGACCTGAGCGAGGCGGAAAAGGAGATCAAAATTTCCGTTGTGCTTGCGAAGTAAGACTCAAGTCCACAATTCCTGCCGCAGCCGGATCGCGGAGGCGATGGGAAGATATCTATGCGGGAGTGAATTTGCGCGCTATTCCGCCGAAACGGGGACCAAGTCCCGGATTGATCAGGACGCTGTCCGGCAGCGCTGATTGCGTCCAGCCAGAATGTAAAAGCGAACGGATCGTGGATGACCCGTTCGCTTTTTGGCTGTATCGCAGGATGTTTCAGATCTCAGCATCCAGCAGCTCTGCCTGGGACAGCCGGCAAAATTCCAGCCCATCCTGGGTGCAGATCTCGAAGGTTCCGGTGACGGTGATGGGGTCTCCCAATTCCGGATAGTCCTCAGGGTAGGCGCGGCTTTCGGCGAGGTCAAAGGGAATTCCCTGGGCGCAGCAGGCGGCGGCGTCCTGGATGATGCAGGCGAAAACCGTGCCGCCGTCCTCCAGGGTACCCTCCTGGGCGTAGAGCTTGCCGGTGCTGAAAATGCCCTGCATCTTTACGGTTTTGCCCACATAGTCCTCGGGGTGTGTAGTCATGTTGAAAACCTCCGCAAAGACCATGGTGCTGCTCATGGCGGTCAGGTCGATGAAGTCTCCGGTGGAAGCGCCCGCGTCATCGGCAGCGGTTTCTTCGGCAGCCGGGGAAGGCAGGGTGCTGCTCTGGGCGGCGGCGGATGGGGAGGTGGGCATCTGGGCTTCCGGCGCTTCGGCGGCCTGACGACTGCAGGCGCTGAGGGCCAGCAGGGCGGCCAGAAAAAGGGGAAGCATTTTTTTCATTTGGTTTTACCTCCAAGGAAACGTCCCAAAAGGGAGAAGATGAGAAACATTCCGATATCCGCGGCCACGATGGTGGAGCCCACGGGGGTCCCGGCCAGAATGGCAATCAGGATTCCCAGTACGGCGCAGAATACCGACAGCAGCACCGCGCACACCGTTACCGACCGAAAGCTCCGGAACAGCTGCATGGCGGACAGGGCGGGGAAGATGATCAGGGCGGAGATCAGCAGAGAGCCCACCAGATTCATGGCCAGAACGATGACAATGGCCACCACAACGGCGATGAGCAGGTTGTATAGTTCCACCTGGGTTCCGGCTGCCTTGGCAAAGGCTTCGTCGAAGGTCACGGCAAAGATTTTGTTGTAAAACAGGAAAAACAGAGCAACCACCAGCGCGGACATTCCCACGCAAAGCCATACCTCGCTCCGGGACAATGTGAGAATGGAGGTGGAGCCGAACAGGGTGCTGCACACATCCCCGGAGAGGTTGGAAGAGGTGGAGAAAAGGTTCATCAGCAGGTAGCCAACGGCCAGCGCGCCTGTGGAAATCATGGCCATTGCCGCGTCGCCTTGGATTTTGGTATTCTGTCCGGTGCGCAGAAGCAGCACGGCGCTGAGCACCGTTATGACCATGACCAGGGGCATCTCACTGGAAATTTGCAGTACCCCGGCAATGGCCATGGCCCCGAAGGCTACATGGGAAAGACCGTCGCCAATGAAGGAGAAGCGTTTCAGCACCAGCGTCACCCCCAGCAGGGACGAGCAGAAGGCGATCAGCACCCCAACCACCAGCGCGTAGCGGACAAAGGGATAGGTCCAGTACAGGGCGAGTTTTGCAAAAATTGCCGTCATAGTGCGCAGCCCCCTTTCCCGGAGCGGAACAGCTGCCCCTGGGGGCTTTCCAGGTAGGCCTGCTTGGTTCCAAAGAAAACTGCGTCGCCGATGTGCAGAATGTGGCTTGCGTATCGAAGGGCTGCGGCAATATCGTGGGAGATCATGAGAATGGTGATGCCGTCCTCCCGGTTGAGCTGTTCGATGAGACCGTATAGCTCCGCCGTGACCTTGGGGTCAAGGCCGGAAACCGGCTCATCCAGAAGCAGCATTTTCCGGGTCGCGCACAGAGCCCGGGCCAGCAGCACCCGCTGCTGCTGACCGCCGGAGAGCTCCCGATAGCACCGCCCCGCAAGCGTATCCAGCTGCATTTTGCGGATATTCTCCGCCGCAAGGCGTTTTTCCGCCCTGTTATAAAAGGGCCGCAGGCCGCAGCGGCTCTGGCAGCCGGAGAGAACGATCTCCCTTACAGAGGCCGGGAAGTCCCGCTGCACCTGGGTCTGCTGGGGCAGATAGCCGATTTCGTTTCGTTGCAAGCCATCGCCGGTGAGAATGCTGCCGCCGATTGGGGGCTGTAGGCCGAGAAGGGTTTTCATAAGGGTGGTTTTGCCGGAGCCGTTTTCGCCGACAATGCAGAGGTAGTCGCCTGCAAAAATTTCAAAGCTGAGATTTTGCAGAACGGGCTTTCCCTCGTAGCCGACGCTGAGATTTTGACAGGAAAGCAGCGCCATCATTCCGCCTCCTGTCCCAGGGCCTTTTTCAGCACGGAAAGGTTTTTCTCCATAATGGAGAGGTAGCTTACGCCGCTTGACGCGTCGTTTGCGGTGACGGCCTGCATGGAGTCCACGGTCAAAATCTGCTGATTTTTCTGGGCGGTATTCTGCACGATGGTTTCGGCAATCTTGTGCTGGGTGCCCTCTATGGTCAGCACGCAGGGCAGCCCCAGCGCGTCCATCTTCCCGGCAAGGAAGGAGACGGTCTCAAAGCTGGCCTCTGTTTCGGCAGAGCAGCCCGGGAAAGCGGCATAGTAGTCGAGCCCGTAGTCATCCGCCAGATAGCGGAAGGGGAAGCGGTCACCGAAGAGAAGGGTTTTGTACTTCCCACTGTCCACAGCCGCCCGGTATTCGCCGTCCAGGGCGGAGAGCTTTTCCGCGTAGGCTGCGGCGTTTGCAGCGTAGGTATCCTTCCGGGCCGGGTCGGTTTCCTGCAGGGCCTCGGAAATGGCGGCCACCAGCACCTGGGCATTTTTCAGAGACAGCCAGATGTGCTCGTCATACTCCGCCTCTTCCTCGTGGTCATGTTCCTCCTCCTGCATACCCGCTACGGTTTCTTCCGCCTTTGCGGAATCGCCCAGCACGTCCAGAAGCTGGATGACCTTCCGCTCCTTGTTGGGCGCATTTTTCAGAGCGTCATCCACCCAGCCGTCGGACTCGCCGCCGACATAGAGAAAGAGGTCGCAATCGGAAATTTTAACAATATCATCAACGGTTGGCTGATAGCTGTGCAGATCAACGCCGCTGTCCAGCAGCATGGTTATTTCGGCGTTCTCAGCCGTGTCACCGAGGATTTCTTTGACCCAATCGTACTCCGGGAAAATGGTGGTGACAATGCTTAGTTTATCGGTCTTATTGGTATTATTCTGCTGCCCGCAGCCTGCCAGCAGACCAACAATTATCGCCAAAGCAAGCAGCAGGGAAATTCTGTTTTTCATAGGGAAATAATCCTCCAGATTAAAATAAGAGCTTAAAATTGGGCGCAAAAATACAAGGGTGACGGCAGCACCGCAAAAGCCTATCCGAAAACAGATAGACTACACCCTTGTAAAAAGCACCTATTTAATTGGAGAGCTTGACCTTGAGCGCTGCAAGCGTAAAAGAGGGAATAACATCAACCCAGGCTGAAATGTAGTCATACAGCGCACGCCGGATCGCAGCAGCAAAAACCAGAGCGCACAGCGCCGGAGCAAAGCCCTTCAGCACATGCTGGTAGATACCCATCTGAAGGCAGACGGGGCAGCCCTCGCCGATGCAGTCATGACCGGCTTCCTCAATGAGAAAAAGGGCGGCGCCCAGCAGAACCAAAAGCATGGCCGCGGCAATCAACGCCGCCGCGATCCGTTTTTGCTTTGCCATATCGGCGCCCCCTTTCGAAACCGGAATTGGGGTTAGTATATTGGATTTGCGAAAGAATGTCAATACAAGAGCCAAAAGCAAATTGTAAACAATTTTTCCTCATTCGCCGGAATACACCAGATCAGCGCGCATATCCAGTTCCAGGGGTACGTATTTTGCCTGAATGGCCTCATACTCCGCCTGGGTGATGGGCCGCAGGGTGGCGTCCTGGCCGTCCGGGCTGCAGAACCAGGGGCTTTCCGCGTTTTTCCCCGTATCATGGCGCAGGTAGTCCACAAGGATCGCATCTCCGTGTTCAACCTTGTAGAAGCCGGTGGCGCTGTTTCCGTCCAGATACTGTCGGGTGCAGGCAAAGCCGCCCTGGATAATGCTTATGTTTCTGCCGCATTCCAGAAGCTTTACCTGCCCGTCTTTCATGGCCAGCAGACCGTTCCAGTCTTTGTGGCTTAAGAAAAACTCGTCCTGACCGTCGCCGTCCAGATCGATCAGGCAATAGTGCCAGTCCTGTGCGTCAGCAAGGCCCGAACGGCGGGGGAGCAGGGCATCAAAGCTTGTGTAGACGGTGTCCTCGCCTACGTTGCTTGCTGAAGAAGCATCCAGGGGGTACTGAGAAATGGGCGTGAGCGTTACGGGAACCCGGGTATAAGACCGGATGATTGCGTTGAATTCCTCCTGCGTGATTGGAATTGCGTTGGAACCGGGCCCGTCTTCGTACAGGTTCCAGGGGTGCTCCCGGTAATATTCAATGGTGGAATAAAAGACGCACTTGTCCCAGACATATTCCCCGTTTTCCGGCCTTGCAAAATGATAGGCGGTGGAATCCTGAGCCACAAACACGTAGGCAAGAACATTGTCTTGACAGAGGTACATATAGGATGGGTGGAGGGAATAGTCAGAGGCTATGTCGGAAAGATAGCGGTTGGATTCCAGAAAGGCCCCATAGTACATGACCGTGGGCGGCATGATCCTCTGCGTTCCGTCCTCCGTCTTGCAGTAGGCCTCCTGAATATACCCGTTTTCTCCGAGCAGCAGCTCCTCCACACCGTCTCCGTTCAGGTCCGCCAGGCAAAAGCCCAGCTGGTTCGGATGGGTGCTGATGGTTAACCAGTCTTTGATTCGGGAATCGTAGCCCAGCTCCGCATAACCGTGGAGGCGTTTCTGGTACTGCTCTGCCCACGCTTTGTCATAGGCGGCCTGCCGGGCGTCCGTCTGCGCCAGCGCTTCCGGAGAGACCTCCTGAGGCTGCACGGTGAAGTCGAAGGCCTCGGCGTAGCTTTCCAGGGCCTCCTTTGTCCAGGTCCGGTCGTATTCCGTCAGATTTAGGTGGATCATATAGTCGCCCCCGTCTGCAAAGAGGGAAGCGCCGCTGACCCAGGTGCCATCTTCCGTTCCCTCTACGGAAACGATCAATACATCCGCGCCGTAGGAAGTCCTGTAGTTCCACTCCGTGAAATTCTCCTTCGGAATCATGGAATACACGTCGTTGAAGCTGTCCTTTCGAAAGGCGGAAAAGCTGAGCACCTCGCCATAGGGCCAGACGGCATCCGGCCCTGTCAGGGTCACGGTCCCTTCCGCGGTGAAGGAGCCGTCCGCGTAGTACCGAAAGGCAAGGTCCGTTTCTGCCGGAACGCGGAGGATGCCCCGGATGCCCAGGGCCTGGCAGGCTGCCTCCGGATCGGGGTCACGGTGCATTTTTCCCAGCAGATTCAGGTGGTATTTGGCACAGATTTCGTCCAGCTTATCCTTCATGGCCCGGGTGTAGAGCAGGTAGGCTTCGTATTCCTCTCCAAAGTCCTCGGAGAAGGCCTCTTCGGAATGGTAAATTTCATCGTTGGGGTCATAGGTTTCCAGCCATTCGTGCCATTCCTTCTGTGCCAGATATCCCGGGGTTCCCTCTACACCTTGCAAGGACAGCTTGAACCAGGTTCCGGTGCTTCCATTGGTGCCTGCTCGCTGGGCCTCACCAAAGGCCATATCCTGCAGATGGAGTACATAGAGGGTGGCGCACCCTACCAAAAGCAGAGCCAGGGCAACGATTGCCGCAATCAGCCACAATCTTTTCCTGGGAAGCTGCCGCTGTTTCGGCGTTGCCCGGCGGAAGGCTGCCGTGTCAACGATGTAGCGGTCCCGCACATCGTTGAGCCCTGTGAGAATATCCATTGCGTTCATACGTACCCCTCCTCGCTGAGCCGTTTCCGAAGCTTTCCTCTGGTCCTGTGGAGCATGGAAGTCACCTTGCTCTGGGTGAAGCCGGTGGTATGGACAATGGCCTCAATGGAATCCAAATACCAGTACCGGCACAGGAACACATGGCGCTCCGTTTCGGGCAGGTTTTCCAGAAAATCATTCAGAATCCGGGCAAGCTCCCGCTGGGTGATTTCCGCCTCCATATCCGAAGAAGCCGTGCATTCCCCCAACTCTTCCAAGGCCAGGACCGTTTCCTTTCCGCCCCGCTTTTGGGCGTTTAATCTGCGCCAGCGGTCTATGGAGATGTGGCGGGTGATTTTTCCCAGAAACGCATTCAGAAAATTGGGCTTTCTGGGCGGAATCAGATTCCAGGCCGCAAGATAGGTGTCGCTGACGCTTTCCTCCGAATCCTCTTTGGAAGAGAGAATGTTGTAGGCAATGCTGTAGCAGTAGCCGCCGTACTTCCTGTCCGTCTCTGCAATGGCCTGCTCCGAACGGGCAAAGAAGAGGTCGAGAATTCCTTGATCCTCCATGGGATCACCTCCTGTGGTTTGTCTTTCACCTATATAGGCGTAAAAGGGGAGGGGAATATTGCATGGGGAGAAGCTGGTTTTGAAAATATTTTACCATGGGGCAGGCCACGCTTCAAGTGGGACGGGGATCACTGCGGCTGACGAAAAGACTTTCTTTTTTTGCCGGTCCATGGTATACTTGGACTGCGGTTTCCGAAATTTGGGAATACCGCCGGATAGAGAACTTATACAACCGGGAGGAACAACCATGCAGGAGTACGCATATTACACCCAGGTCCTGAAGGACCAACTGATTCCGGCCACCGGGTGCACCGAGCCCATCGCCCTGGCCTACGGCGCGGCCATCGCCTACAGGACCTTGGGTGCCGAGCCGGAGAGAATCACGGCGGCGGTCAGCGGCAGCATTATCAAAAACGTCAAAAGTGTGGTTGTGCCCAAGACCGGGGGGATGAAGGGCATCGAAACGGCCATTGCCGCCGGTGTGGTGGCCGGAAACCCGGATCTGGAGCTGGAGGTGCTGTCCGGCGCGCCGGAAAACACGGGGGCGCTGGCGAAGAAATTCCTGGAAAAGTGCCCCGTTACCGTGTGCCTTGCGGATTCGGACCGGATTTTTGACATTCAGATTACCATGTACGCCGGGAAGCACAGCGCCTTTGTGCGCATCGTGGACACCCACACCAATGTGGTGTCGGTCCGCCGGGACGAGACTGTCTTGAAGGAGCGGGAAATTCCCCGGCTTGCGGGGCAGGTGGAGAAGACCGCCATGCTGGAAATTACCAAAATTGTGGAGTATGCCAGAACCTGCCGCCTGGAGGACGTGGCGGAGACCATAGAATATCAGATTTCCTGCAACCAAAATCTTTCCCAGGAGGGGCTGAAGGGCAGCTGGGGGGCGGAAATCGGGCGGACGCTGCTGTCCGGGGAGAAAAATCCGGATGTAAAGCTCCGGGCCATGGCGGCCGCCGCCGCGGGCTCGGATGCCCGGATGAGCGGCTGTGAGCTGCCCGCCGTGATCAATTCCGGCAGCGGCAACCAGGGCCTGACCATCACCCTGCCCATTCTGGAATACGCGAAGGAATTAAATGCTTCCCATGAGCAGCTGATTCGGGCCCTGGTGCTGGCCAACCTGGTGGCGGTGCGCATCAAGCAGTCCATCGGCTACCTGTCCGCCTACTGCGGAGCGGTCTGCGCCGGTTGTGCCGCGGCGGCGGGAATTGCCTACCTGCATGGGGCGGACGAGGTCCTCATCAATCACACGGTGGTGAACGGCCTGGCGATTCTCTCCGGCACCATCTGCGACGGCGCGAAGCCCAGCTGCGCGGCCAAAATCGCCATGGCGGTGAACGCGGGCCTTTTGGGCTTTGAAATGGCCCGGAAGGGCAAGGAGTTCTCCGGCGGCGAGGGCATTGTCAAAAAGGGCATCGAAAACACCATCGAAAAGGTGGGCGTCCTGAGCCGAGAGGGCATGGGCGTCACCAACGAGGTCATTCTGGACATTATGGTGAAGGATTAAAAAGCGAAAAGCAGGAGCGAACGGGTTTTCATCCGTTCGCTCCTTCCTTGTGTGCCGTATCCGTAAAAAGAGAGTCTCTTAATTTCCCGGAGCCGGAAGCTTTGTCCCGTCCGCCAGGAGAATATAGCCAAGCTCCTGACTGGGAGACTGGAGAATCAGGACGGTACTCCCGGCGGCGGTGGTGTAGTTCCGTTCCACCCAGTCGCCGGAGTCTATGAGGGTTACATAATCACGGCTAAAGCTGTCCAGTCGATTCCAGCGCAGGACGCCGGGGGTATATACGACCTCGTAGCCCTGGTCTTCCGGGAAGGTAAAGCCCATGTCCAGCCAGAAATTGCCGCTGTCGTAGCAGCCGCATTGCCCCGCCGCCCCGCTTTTCTGCGGTGTTTTTCCGCCAGCGGTCAATGGAGAGATTCCGGGTGAGCTTACCCAGAAAGGGGCCGAATCGCTGGGGCCGCCGGGGCGGGATCAGCTTCCAGGCGGCGAAATAGGTATCGTTGACGCTTTCCTCGGCGTCTGAGGGGCTGGAGAGAATGTGGTTTGCAATGCTGTAGCAGTAGCGGCCGTATTTCCGGTCCGTCTCGGAAATGGCTTGCTCAGACCGGGCGAAATACAAGTCCAGTATTGCATTGTCATCCATGGGAAAAACCTCCTTTTTGTGTGTTCACCCTTATACACGCAGAAAAATGGGGAGTGGAAAAAGATTTGTGGGTATTTTATCATCTGGTGGATGGTTTCACAAGTGCGTGCGTAAATTGCGAATTTCATACCATAACGCAAAAGAAGCGAACCGGCGGAATTGACCGGTTCGCTCTATTTGTGTGATTATCTGATGCCACTGAATCTGTTTTTGAAATTTCTTTTACGATCTTGGAAGTGTTTTCGCACATCTTCGGATGAGATCCAGCCTTCTTTTTCTCCGGATTGGCGGCCTTCTGATAGTGCGCACATGAGGGCGTGCATATGTTTTTGTTTTTCCGAGTTGCTGTGCTGCAGGTCCTGCTCATTGACGGCGATATCTTTCATAGTAGGCCTCCTTTCAAGAGATCGCATTCAGTATACCGCAATTGGAACGTGAATGCAACGCTTTATTCTGCACAATATTACTGCTTCCGCACGCTTTCCGCAATTTTTACCAGTTCTTCCACAGTAAAGTCTGCGCTGCTCAGTGCGAAGCTCAGGCCATTTTCCTGGGTGCCCTGAATCCAGACGACATCCGAGTGGGGGGCCAGTTCGCCGACTACCGCCCCTGCGGCGGGGCAGCCCTGGATGGTGTAGGCTTGGGCCGGTTCGCTGCTGCCGATGTGCATCTGGGCCAGCTCCTCCAGAGTGACGGTGCCGTCGCCTACATAGGTCTCGTAGGAGAAAAAGAGTTCTTTGCCGGTCTTTTTGTCAAAGTACCAGCGGCGGACATAGGCATACCAGCCGTTTTCCAATGGCCAGCCCGTAAAACTGTCCTCCTCCATTCCGGCGGGCAGGGCGGTGATGCGGTAGTCCCCCAGCTCTTCCAGGGCCTCGGTGGCCTTGGAGGCGTTGGTGGGGGTCAGCTCCGGTCCGAGGCCCACGCTTCTGGCAATGGCAACCAGGTCAAGATTGTCATCGGTGGCAAGACTGTAGGCGTAGCCCTTGGTTTCGTCCGTCCAGAGAAGGGAGTCGCCGTTGAGATACCCCGTATTCCCACCAATATCCACCGTTTCCGGCTGGCCCGCTCCGTCAAAGCTGCGGCCATAGGGGCCAAGACGGTAATAGAAGGTGTAGTGCAGGAAATTTCCGGCGGCGTTTTCGTAGCGGATTTCCTGCTGGCCGTAGGCTCTGTCGCTGACGAAGGTAATGCGATAGCCCTCCGGCGTGGACTGGGGGTAAATGGATTCCCAGCCATAGTAGGTTCCCGAATCCTGGGAAAGATCGATGGAATAATCCGGTCCCAGGTAATCCGGGGTTTCGCGGAGGGGCTCTCCGGCGGCGGTGCTTTCCGCCATGGCGGGGATATCCACGTTTTCGTCCATGGTGGAGAGGTAGGCGTAAAAGCCCTCCCGGGTGTTTTCCCAGAGCAGAATCCGCAGGCCGCCGCTGGTGGTCAGCATTCTTGCGGAATCCTCTCCCACTGTCTCGTCCGTCCAGACGAAGGAATCGTGGGGCGGGTCGGAAACGGTGTCGCGCAGGTCATAGGTCGGGGAAACCACATAGGTGATTGCTTCGCCTTCGTTGTCACAGTAATAGTCAATGATCACGGTGTCTGTGGCAAAGGAAACACGATCTATCGTGTAGCCGTCGGGAAGCTGCTGGGGGTAGTGGGGGGCCCAGATGGCACCATCTTTGCACAAAAAGCTCAGGGGAAGCGGCTGGCCGAAGGCCACGCTGTCCGCCATGGCCTGTAAATCGACGGCCATGTCCTCGGTATCGAGCCATGCGTAGTAGCCCTCCGTCTCATTGTGCCAGGCAATTGTCTGGCCTTCATCCGAAACCTGCATGGTTCCGCTCTGGCCGGAGACGGTGACTTCGGAACTTTCCGCGGAAGCCGACGTGATGCCGTCTCTTTCTGAGGTGGAGATGATATAGGTGATGGTCTGTCCGGCGTCATTGGCAAACTCGATGCTCTGGGTTGTCCGGTCTATAGGGGAGCCGCCGACCATCCGGTATCCGTCAGGAAGCGCCTGGGGATAGCAGTCCGTCAGAACGTTTTTGGTCTCCACGCTGCCGTCCGGGGAAAGCGTGGCGGTGGGGACATCATACTGTATGACCTTTGTATGGATTCTGGCGTAGACCGCCACGGCGCACCCCACCAGCAGTGCGGCCAGGGCAACCACTGCCGCAATCAGGACAAGACGCGGTTTCGGGCGCTTGACCGAACGGGGCGTTTCTTCGGTTTTTGCCAGTCTGGCAGATTCCAGTCCGCCAATGGCAAGGAACAATTCTTCACATCGTTTCATACTGCATATCCCTCCTGAATCAGGTGCGCTTTCAGCTTCTTCCGTGTGCGGCATAAGCTCTGGTTGACGGAATCCCGGCGCAGGCCGTAGCGGGCGGCGATGGCTCCGGCGTCCTCCAGGAAGAAATACCGCCGCAGGAAGATGTTCTGTTCCAGCGGAGAAAGGGTGTCCAGAAGCTTGCCAATGGAGCGGGTCAGCTCCTTGGCCTCCAGCGCCGCGCAAACCTCTTCGCCGGTGCCGACGCACTCCTCCAGCTCCTCCAATACCAGTGGCAGCTCCCCGCTGCCCCGCTTCTGGGCGGTGAGATTGCGCCAGCGGGAGAAGGCGAGATTCCGGGTGATCTTTGCCAGAAACAGCCGCAGCACCGCAGGCTTTTTGGGCGGCATGGTCTGCCAGGCTTTCAGGTATGTATCGTTCAGGGCCTCCTCTGCGTCCTCCCGGCTGGGCAGGATGGCATTGGCCAGGGAGAAGCAATAGGGGCCGTATTTGGCATCCGTCTGGGCCAGGGCCTGTTCATCCCGGGCAAAGTACAGCGCAATGATCTCTTCGTCGCTCATAGGTGGATTCCTCCAATCTGTGTAAAAAGGCCTTTGCTATATTAGACGCATTTTGCGGGGCTGCGCTGACAGAAAACTGAAAATATTTTACCATTGAATGGAAATTTCATCAAGATGGGGTGAAAAATGGCTCTGCTGACGCTTTTTTCGGTCAGCAGAGCCATTTTTTGGGGGAATGCAGAAAGCGGCTTATTGGGCGGCTCTGCGGGTGGAAAGATCCTCGAGGTACCGGTGGAATTCTTCGAGGGGCTGCGCCCATTCCACCGCATAGGCTTCGTCGCCCCGGTGGTCCTCCAGGTTGAAGATTTCCAGCAGGTCCCGGGCCAGAGCTTTGGAGAAGACCAGAGAGCCCTCCACATTCAGATGGCTGTGGTCATAGTAGTGTTCCTGGAAGGTGAGCCCCAGGCGCTGAACCTGCGCGTAGGTGCAGTAGTTCAGGTAGGGAATCTCCTTGGCCTCGAAATAGGCCCGCATTTTTTCCTCGTTGGCGGCATAGACCGCCGCATCCTGAATTTTCGGGGGTGTGACGGCCACAACTTCAATCCCTTTGCTTTGGCAGAGCTCGATGATGCGGTTGTAGTAGCCTACGCTGAACTCGGAGAAGGTATCCACGGATTCTGTATGGTTCCAGAGGTCCGGGGTGATCTCATCCGTGCCCTCATAAACGGCCTCATAGAGCATGGAACCCTTCTGGTAGCTGGGGTAGGCGTCATCGAGCTGCCGGTCCGGCTGGAAGTTTTCTGCGGTAAGCTCACTCCACATGGTGTGGTAGCGCAGCAGGGGGAATTTCCAGGAAAGATAGGACTGGGTGTCGTCCACAGCGCAGATTTCCCGGATCATCTGCTCTTTCAGGGCCTTGTCCGGCATACACTCCACCACTTTCCGGTAGATGCTTTCCTGCTCGTGGGGTTTCATGTCGTCGAACAAACAGCTGAAATCGCAGAGGACAATATCCGGGGTCTGGTATTCCAGGGCGTAGAGCAGCTGATAGTAGGCCGTCATGGCGCAGCGGAAGGTGATGGCAAAATTGTAGCCGGTAATGCCTGCTTCCTCGTAGGTGACGATGGGGTCATAGGCGGCATAGAGCTCGCTGGTGCCCAGGCACAGAACGTCGATGGAATCCGGAGCAGCCTGGGAATAGCGTATATTCCGGGTGTATAGGTTTTCATTTCCGGACCACCGGTAGTGCAGGATGCTCTGAGCCCCGGAAAAGCACAGGGCGAAGAGCAGCAGAAAAACGGCGGCGCGAATCAGATATTTTTTCATAAACCAATCTCCTCCCTGCCTAGAATTCCTGATAGATGAAGGAAGAGGCGGAGAATTCCGGCCCGTAAATGCCGAAGATGATGATGGCAAACACAGCCAGAAGATAGATGGCAAACCGGGTTACAATGTCCTGCCGGAGAACGGTCTCCCGGAGCTTCACCTTCCGTTCGTGGAGAATATCCACGGCAATCAGCAGTGCAATGCCGAGGTACATCAGACGGATGTTCTTGTAATCCAGGCCGTACCCGCACAGGGTTCCGTCAAACAGGATGGCGGTCTGCCGGAGACTGAAATTCCGGAATGTCCTTGCCATGAGAGAGAAGGCCTGGGGCAGGTCCTTGGCCCGGATGAAGAACCGACCGAAGGTCAAAATCAGGAAGGTCCGCAGGGCCTGGAACAGCTTCCAGCTCAGAGCGTTCTCGTTGATGTGCAGGGCGGTCCGCACCTTTTTGTACCAGGGGCCCAGCAGAACGGCGGTGGAGACAAAGAAGGCCTGATAGCAGCCGTATACCACATAGTTCCAGCCGGTGCCATGCCAGACGCCTACCAGAATGAAAACGATCACCGAGGCCAGGGTTGCGGAAAACACCTTTTTCAGGTACTTATTGGGAATTTTCTTGGAGAACTTCATGACGGACCGGTTGAGCACAATGGGGTAGTACAAATACTTCTCCATGAATTCTCCCAGGGACATATGCCACCGCTGCCAGTATTCCGTGACGCTTCTGGAAACCAGGGGAGAGCGGAAGTTTTCGGCCAGACGGATGTCCAGCATTTCGGAAAGACCCATGATCACATCAATGCCGCCGGAGAAGTCGGCGTAGATCTGGAAGCTATAGAGCACCATGGCCCAGAACAGCAGAAAGCCCCCTGCGGCCTCGTCTTTCAGAATGGCCATGACCAGAATGCCGATCCGGTCTGCAATGACCACCTTTTTGAAATAGCCCCACAGGGAGCGCTGCATCCCCATGATGATCCGCTTGCCCTCGGGCTGGTGGGTAAGCTTGAACTGGGGCGCGGTCCTTTTGTAGAGATTGACAGGGCCCTGGACGATGGAGGGAAAGTAAGTGATGAAGAGAAAATAGTCCAGGAAATTCCGCTCTGCCTTGTGCTTTTTGTGGTAGATGTCGTTGGTGTAGGCAATCATGGTCAGGGTGAAATAGGACAGCCCAATGGGGGAGACCAGCGCATTGACGGAGATTCCCTTGCTGCGCAGAAGGTCCTGCAGGAGCAGGAAGGTGTCCTTGAAGAACTTGAAATAGCACAGAATCGCCAAAGACAGCACAATGTCCAGCCAGAAAATCCGGCGGGCCTTGCTTTTTTGCTCCAAAAGGATATTTTTCTCAATGAGAAGCCCTGCCCCGTAGGAAATGGCCACGCACAGCGTGATGATGAGCAGGGATTTGAGGCCGGATGTGGCGAGGATGAAGAAGAGATTCGCAGCCAGAAGCACGCACCTTTGGCCGTTCTTCACCTTCCGGACGCCATAGTAGAGGGCAACCACCGCCAGGGCGAAGGCCACATAGCTCAGGGATTTCAGCTCCATCTGTTTACCGCTCGGCCAGCTTCCGCTCCACCATGGCGCAGATGGCGTCCAGGCTGTTCAGGTTTTCCGGTTCAATGTCGTCGGCATCGATGGAAATATCGAATTCGTCCATCAGGCTGGTGACGATCTGGATCACGTCAAAGGATTCCAGCAGGCTGTCGTCAATCAGGGCGGTCTCGTTTTCAAAATCGATGTCCGGCTGGATTCCCTCCAGCAGCTTCAAAATGCGCTCTTTCATAGCTCAGTTCTCCTTTATGTATTGGTGTTTCAGCAGTGTTCTGTCGATCTTCCCGTTGAGATTGATGGGCATTTCCTCCAGAGGGACATACCGGTTGGGCAGCATGTAGTTCGGCAGCTTTTCCTTCAGTGCCTCGGTCAGGGCCTTCTGCTCCGTGCTTCCTTCGTAGATGGCGACGATTTTCTGGGTCTTGTGCTCATATAGGCAGCAGCCCCGCCGAATTCCGGGCACGGCGCTGAGGGCGGTTTCGATTTCGCCCAGCTCAATGCGGTGGCCCATGTGCTTGATCTGGGAGTCCTTCCGGGCCAGGAAGACGATCTCACCGTATGCATTGTACTTTCCCAGGTCTCCGGTGCGGTAGATGCGCTCGTAGTAATTCTTTTGCAGGGGATTGCGCACAAAGGCCTCGTTTGTCTTTTCGGGATTGTTGAAGTAGCCATGGGCCAGGGAGCAGCCCCGGACGCAGATCTCGCCGACGGTGTCCTGCTCGGTGACCAAGGTGTCGCCGCTTAGCAGCATGACCTCCGTATTGCTGCAGGCGAAGCCGATGGGGATGGGCTCCGTGTCTTCGAATTCCCGCTCGATTTTGTAGTAGGTGCAGTCGCCGGTGGCCTCGGTGGGGCCGTAGAGGTTGGCGTATTTCACCTCCGGCAGGGCCTTGCGCCACATATTGAACTGCTTTGTGGGCATGACCTCTCCAAGGAACATGACTTTTTTCAGGGATTCCGGCTTTTCCTTGTCCAGAGCCCGGAAATTCACGATCATGCACAGGGCAGAGGGCACCCAGTCGATGCAGGTGATGCGCTTTTCATTCAGAAAATGCACCAGCTTTTTGGGCAGGGAGAAGAATTTCCTGGGGACGATGTGCATGGTGGCTCCGCAGCGCAATGTGGCGTAGATGTCCTTTACGGAGGCGTCAAAGTAGAAGGGCGTCTGGTTGGCGAAGACCTCGTTCTCGTCAAATTCGAAGGTTTCGCACCACCACTCCGTGAAATTGATGACGGACCGGTGGCTGACGAGAACCCCTTTGGGCACGCCGGTGGAGCCGGAGGTGAAGATGGCATACACCGGGTCTGTATCGATGGACCGGTGCTGCCGGGCCTGGATTTCCTGCGTCCGCACCGCATCCGCGGCCTTGAGCTCCTCTATGTAGTACACGGTGCAGCATTCCTTGACCGCCTCGGGAAGGGGGTCCTCTCTGCGGGCCAGAAGGTGCTTGGCTCCCAGGGTATCGATGATCAGCTTGACCCGTTCATAGGGCATCTGCATATCGATGGGCACATAAAAGCCGCCGGTATAGGCAACACCCAGAAAGGCCTCAATGACCTCTACGCTTTTGTTCATGTATACCAGCACGGGTGTGCCGATGCTTACGGCATCCAGAAGACCGCTGGCGATTTTCAGGGCGCTGTCCTTCAGCTCGGAAAAGGTGATCTCCCGGTTTTCGTCGCAATAGGCCTTTTTGCCCCCAAATTTCTTTTCCGTGATCTCCAGATAGTCTATAACGTTTTTGATCATGTCTTACTGCCTCCATGGGCCGGGCACGGGAAATGCAAACGTGCTCCGGAATTCTCAAAATCAGGGAGAAAACGCAATTTGTGCCAAATTATCATCCTGATTCTACCACAGCTTCGACCAAATAGCAAGGTACTTATTGCCCTTGCCGGTATCGCAGAAAACGGCGCTGTTAGAAAAGTATGTCGCTGCGAACCAGTGACCGACGTCACTGGTGTGG
>UQGU01000054.1 GCA_900540635.1 uncultured Eubacteriales bacterium
TAATGCTGTGCTTCCGGCAGAGCACCAAGGCGCTGGCGATATCCCGCCCGAGGCGGACAACGGTCTCCTCCGGGACGTTCTCCGGCAGGGCTTTCAGCAGAGGGGTCAGCAGCTCCATACGGATAAAGATATCCCAGCCCATACCGTCGTCATGCTGGATGTAGCGGATGTCCTTGCTGTTTACCACATTGGCGCTGCCGTCCAGCTTCCGCATGAGGGTATATTCCGCCACAATGCTCTTGAGGTGGGACTGGAAGGTTGCGGTAATGCTCTCATCGTCATAGCCCTCGCCCCGCAGCTCCTCCACGTCGCCGGGATTCTGGGGCAGGGTGATGACCTTCATGGCCGCCGTCTCCACAGTCCCGTCCACCAGCCTGCGCTGAATTTCATAAACCGTCCCAAAGCTTCCCCGCCCAATGACCCGGACGGTTTCCCACTCCGCCCAGGGGGATTTGCGTAGATCTGACATTTATTTCACCTCTTTACAACGCTTCAATAAGTAAAAAAATCGCCATATTGTGAATTTGCAGAGGCGTTTTCTTACCATACGCTGAGCAATTCCCCGGTAGTTTTATCGTATCTCACGTGAATGGAATCACCTGAAGATGGGTAAATTTCAACATTGTATTCTCCATCATAAAGGAACCACGAAATACGATAATCTGTATTATCCATCGATATAAATATACTGCCAGGCTTTTCGGTGATATGCCCATCTTCAATCGGATAGGTCACCTGCACCTGTTCGTGCCATATATCCAAGTCCTTGCTCAAGAAACATCCTACATCGATGTCGTGTGATTTTTTCAAAGTATCTGACGCAATCTCTGCTGTTCCGTCCCGATCCAGAAATGTGGCGTCATACGCATCCTTTTCATCACTCCATGAAAGAAGATAGGCCGTAGAGTACCCTTCTTCACGTGCTTCCGTCAATTGCTCCAATAGATTCGTTTTCCACTCCAGCCTTGAATCAGTCGGCGTAATCTCCGTTATTTTCACCTCAGACTCTGCGTTTTTCACAGTGTCATACAACTCTGTAATTGCCTTCGGGCAGAGAGGAAACTCATCCAGCGTCTGCGGGGCGGTTTCCCTTGTCCAGGAGCTTGCCACTTCCAGCAGTTGGGCAAGTTCTTCCTCAAATTCATCCATCGAGATATTTAGGAAAAACGATCTTGGCCTGTGGGCAACTGCGTCCGTAGGTGCTTCTGCACCATCCGCAGCAACCCAGACAGCAGGGCGAACCGCTTGCCAGCTGGTTGCGGCCTCGTTGTAATAATTTGCAGGGCCTGAGAAATTCACAAGGTTGACAATATCCATATCATTTTTCGGCGTTCTGAGCCAGACAGTTTTTCCCTCGTTTTTGTTAGATATATGCGATGACGCATAGACGGTTAAAGAAAGGTCTTTCCAGCTCTGATGGCCTAAAACACCATACTCACCGAATTCATCACGGCTCAGCAAAAAGACCTTATCCACTGTGTCTTCTCCATCGTCCGAACGAACGCCATCAGAATCCGTGACAATCATTTTGCAAAGCGTATTTCCGATGATTGCCTTTTCTTCCTTGGAAAAAGCGGTTCCCCAGAACCCGTTCTCACTGTTGAGCCACCTCCGCAGGTCACAGTTTTCCCAGCTTACCCCTGTATCCTTGCTGTGATACTGAGCGATATCCAGCCCGTCTTTACTCAGCAGCAGGAGCATATTGGTGTCCTCGTCCTTGGAAATCACGTACCACTTTATGGGCTCCGGCCCGTTCGAGGTAACCGCATCCTGCTCGTAATGTCCAAATTCGACGGTGCTGCCGATTTCCGTAGAGAAGGGAATGGAGGCGGTTTTTGGTTCTGTGGCTGCGGTGGTTACCGTGCCGGTTTTTCCACTTGCCTTGGCGGTTTGAGATGCCTTCTTCCCGCCCTGGGTCAAGGCCAGAACGGCCACCGCCGCAACCAGGATGCCGCCCAGAACGGCGGCATAGCGCTTTTTGCTGCCGGGCTTGCCTGTCTTGCCGGGCGTTTTCTTCTGGGGCTTGACTTCCACCTTTTCCGGCTCCCTGCCAAAAACACCAACAGTTCCCTCTGTTTTTTCCGCGTCCAGCGCCGGGGCCACCGTCCTGGCTGTCTCGACGGTGAAAACGCCTCTTGTCGCGGTTTCCGTATCCTCGGGGGCTTCCGCTTCCGCAGCAGGCGCGGTTTCCTCCGGCGCTGCCGCTGGGCTGCCCTGCAGGGCGTTCAAATCCGCAAGCATTTCGTCCGCCGTATGGTAGCGGTCTTTGGGGTCGTAGGCGCAGGCTTTCAGGACGATTCGTTTCAGCGCCTCGCTTCCGTTTTTCGGCGCGGGGATAGGCTCTCCCCGGAACCGGCGGAGACGCGCCTGCTCATTTTCCGTAGAGGTCGGCACCTTTGGGGGCATGGGCAGGAAGGGCAGCCGGTGCTCGTTGAGCAGCCAGTACAGCACCAGTCCCAGGGAATAGATGTCCGCCGCTGCGCCGTAGGGCTGGTTGTTATACACCTCCGGGGCCATATAGCCATAGGTGCCGATTTTCGTTCCCCCGGTGGTTTTTTCCACGGTTTTGGCAATGCCAAAGTCCCCCAGCTTGTAATCCCCGTGTTCAGAGACGAAGATGTTCTGGGGCTTGATGTCCCGATGGATAATATTTTTCTCCCGGCAAAGCACCAGTGCGCTGCAAATGTCAGCGCCCAGCTTTTTTACGGTGTCTTCCACAGCGCCGGGTTCCTTTGCTTTCATAAGCGGGGTGAGCAACTCCATTTTGATGAAAATGTCCCACCCGAAGCCGTCATCGTGCTGGATGTAGCGAATGTCATCGCAATACACTACGTTGGTATGGCCCTTGATTTCGGCCATAAGGGAATACTCGTTTACAATATCCGCCAGATAGCTTTTGAAATGTGCCGTGATGCTGGCGTCGTCATAGCCGCTGCTGTACAGTTCCTCCACATCCCCCTCGTTTTGGGGAATGGAGATCACCTTCAGCGCCGCCTTTTCCGTCTTCCCGTTGGGCAGCGTTCGGGCAATCTCATAAACGGCGCCGAAGCTGCCGCTGCCGATCTTCCGAACCGTCTCCCAGTCAGGGTAAAGCGCACTCTCACTCATTTCCAATTCCTCTCTTTCAGTCAATGCGGCACAGAATCACCGTGATGTTATCCCGGCCGCCATGCTCCATCGCAGCCTGAACCATGCTGCTGACGCATTCCTCCGTGGTTTCGCCGCGCAGCAGGATGTCCGAAATTTCCACGTTTTCCACCATATCCGTCAGGCCGTCACTGCACAGCAGGTATTGATCCCCCTTGCGCAGCTCTGCTTTTACGATATAGGGCTCAATCAGCATATCCTCCGGGTCGATTCCCAGGTGCTGGGTGAGCGGGGGCTTTTTTCCGACGGGCATGGGTCTGGTGCTGATATGGTCTCTGGACATCTGCGAAAATTCTCCGTCCCGCAGCCGATAGGCCCGGCTGTCCCCCAGATTGCACACATAGACCATCCGGGCGGTATAGTACAGGCTGACCATGGTAGAGCCCATGCGCCGGGTGCCCTTCTCGTCCGCCGCGGCCAGGACCGCCGCGTTGAGCTGGGCGGTCATGCGCTCCAGATATTTTTTCTCCGGGATGAAGAAATCCGCAAAGGTGCGCTGGCAGCTCTGCATTTTCCGCGCTGCGGCGTAGGAAGCGTACTCTCCAAAATTCTCGCCCCCCATGCCGTCGAATATGGCCATGCACAGCCCATTGGTCAGCTCCGTATCGATGCTCACAGGATTGCGCAGGCCTTCGTTTTCCTCTTCCAGCGTTTTCCCGTCGAAATAAAAGTTGTCCTCATTGTTCCTGCGCTTTGCGCCGATGCTGCACAGGCAGGACGCCTGAATTCGATATCCCATAATCATTTCCTCAATTCGGTTCAGAATGGGGTTTGCCGCACCGATGGGCTCGGTGCGGCCTGGAAAATGCTTTTACTGATTGGCCGCTTGCAGAGCTTCCAGCTTGCGGTTTGCGGTTTCCCTCATTTCAGCAACCGGGGGAACCATTTTGTTCAGCGCGGACTTGATCTCCTCATAGTTTGCCATGAAGTTCTCAATGGCTGCGCCTTCCCAGATGCCCTGCATCTGGCTGCCCACCCGGTCGGTAAAGGCAATCAGCTCCTGCAAATTCGCGGATGCCGTGTTGAATTCCTGTGCCAGTGCCTGTGCTTCTCCGAAGCTGGATACTCTTAGTTCGCTCATGTTTATTTCCTCCTATTATTTCCGGGTTTCCCCGTTATTGACTGATTGAATGGACTGCATATACCCCTTGGGGTCTTCCGCGTATTTTTCCAGCTCTGCAATCACGCTGCGGTCATGTTCCGCCATTTCCTGATTTCCCAGAAGCTCCCAGAGCTGTTCCGAAATGGATTGCAGCCACAGATTGAAAATATGCATATTGGACGCCAGCTCGATTTCCAGAGCTGCCTTTTGCATTTCCTCCCGCCAATTGTCTCGGCCAAGCTTCTGGAGCATGACGCAGCGCCCCGCCAGCGCCATGAAGTATTCCGAAGAGCCGGTATAGCCGTTGATAACCGCTACATACCATTTGAGCGCCGCCTCGTATTTCTGGTGCTCCATGGATTTCACGGCCAACAGAAGCCGGGCGCGCTCGGAATGGAACTGCCTGTGCAGGATATACAGGCACTTGATCAGCGCCTCTTCGTCGCCCTCCGCATTATAGATTCGGGCGCAGAGCTCCAGGAATTCCTCGGATTCGAAGGCAGGTTTCCCGCCAATCTTTTCCAGATACTTTTTCGCTGCGGCAGTTCCCATGACCTCGATGGTATAGGCCAGCCGGTCAACGATGTAATTGGGGTCGTCCCCAAAGGGTTCCGCCGCGTCTGCCAAAAGCAGGCCGATGTCGCCCAGCTCCTTTTCCTGGAACAGAATCGCGCACTTTGCGTGGATTGGGGCATAGCTGTCCGGCTCCAATTGAATCAGATTGTCCGCAAAGGTCATGGCCGCTTCGAGCTTTCCCGTCCTCAGGCTCTCCTGGAGCAGCGCCTTGGTCAGCGCTGGATCGGAACAGCTGCGATCATAAAGCCCATTGTTACGTACATTTTCTTCCATTTACAATCACCTTCCTCCTGCAGAGCCGATGGTGGGGCGCACCAGCTCTATATCTGCCGTTGTCCAGCTGTGCGTATAGGGGTTGCGGTTGCTGTATTCCGTCGTGTGCAGGGGGGGCTTTTTCCCGCCGTCCCGCAGATACTCGGCGTAATTTACAGCCTCCTTGATCAGCGTCTGAGGCTCCGAATTCAGGTCTGCATAGTCGCTGGCCAAATCCAGCGTGTCCTTGATGGTGCTGATTTCCTTTACCGCTCCCAGAGCGACATCTACCGGGCTGCCAACGTTTGGGGAACCGTCTGCGTTGGGCAAAAGGGCATCGATATAGGACCAGAGGGTTCCAAGGCCTTTATATACATTTCCGGGCCTTTTACTCGGATCGCTCCAGCCTGTCAGCGGGATGCCGGTACGTGAGGAGATTGCGTTCAGCACCGTCTCCTTTCCATCTACCGGCACCAGGTATTTGATCTCGCCGTCAACGAATTTGACTTCAAACTGGCTGACCTTCCCATCCTCATATTTTTTCAGAAAATCCTCTCCTGTGAGCAGCTTTCCTGCCTTGATCTCCTTGATGGTATCCATTGTGCCCGTAATCCCGGAATAGAGGTCATAGGCATCCGCGGCAAAGTCGATTGTATGGGAGATGTCGGAAACCTTATGGGCGGCATTGTTCAGCTTTTTTGTAAGGGAATAATAGGGACTGTCCTCCGGGCAGGCCGCAAGATCCTCGTCCATATCATCCGCCAGACCATCCAGCAGGTCGGAAACGGATCGTTTACCCTGATATTTCTTCGCCACCCCCAATTGTTCAAAGCGCAAATCCAGATATTCCTCGTAGCTCCACCCCATTTTTTCCTGAATACCCTTGATGCTAAAGATGCCCACTGGGACAATGGACACAAGGGTTGCAAAATCGCATGCGGTCGCCAGAACCGTATCAATGAATTTTTTTCCTGTGCTGGCCAAGGCGATTGGATCTTTTTCCACCAGGAGCTTACAAAAGAGGACACCATAGGCAAGTGCATCCTTCACAAGATTTTTCGACGTCTCGCCGAGCATACGCTGTTCGGCGTATGTCAAAACCGTATTTGCAGGAGCGCGCAGGGCCTGAATGCCGGCGTTCAGATGATTCTGCGCCGCCTGCTGGCCCTCCGCAAGGGTGCATTTCCCGGAAATGGTATCCCGCAGGCAGTTGATCACGCTCTGAAACTCCGCGATTGCGTCATATGTACCGCTCATAAGGCTCTCATATCTGGAATCTACCGCTTCCACATTGGCAAACAGCGTGTCCACCTTGGCCATGGTGGTGTTGTGGCTGTCCAGAACCTTTCGGTACCACTGCTGCATATCGTTCTGATAGGTGTCCACGGTGTAGATTTTCAAAAACTGGGCAATCCTGCTGAGCATATCCCCGAAGAAATCCGTCACCGGGCTGATCTGCGCATTGTCGATTTCATCAATGGTCTGCCGAATCTGGTCATAAGCCGCATCCGTATAGGGTCTTTTGGACATTTCCGTCACCTCACTTGTCGGCAAGCATATAGCGTGCCTTTGTTAATTTGACATCCTTTTTTGTCTCCTCTGTCAGGCAGGTCAAATCGTCGATGATCTCCACCAGCTTTTCAAAGCACTCCCGCTCCTTCGCCCCCATGAGGCTGGTATCCTCTGGGGCATGGTCGAAACGAATCGACATTCCCGCCAGATTGCTGGCCAGGCCATCCAATTGCGCAATGCATTGGTCGAACCCGGATTTCTGAATATGTAAGTCCGCCATGGTGCTTCCTCCTAGTACAAGTAGCCGTCTGCTGCATCAATTTCTGAAACATAGTTCTCCGCCGCCTGGCTGAGGGTGCTCCCAAGCCTTGAAAAGTTTCCCTGAATTCCGGAGATCATGGCGGCATAGGCCTCGTAGCGCCGCGTGGTCTGGCCGGCCTTGGCGGCCTCCGTGGTGACCGTATTCAAAATCTTGATGTATTCCGCAATGGCATTCTCTACGTGGTCGCACAGCTGCTGTAGGCTGGAGCCTGCAGCGGTGTGGGATTCGTCCACAACTGTAAAGCTTCTGGTATTCATACTGCCTCCGTTTCCAGCTGGGCCTTTTCCTGGCTCGCCATACTGATCTGCCGGTTTGCGTCCGCAATGTCCTCATCCGCCTTGGAAACCTCGTTCGAAACGACACCGGAAATGCCGGAGATATCCGGCGCATTCCGAACGGGCGCCAGAAGCTCTTCGCAGAATTCCGGCCGCATTCCCAGCGTGCCCAATGTCTTAGCCTTTTCGGATGCCGCATCGATGGCAGCGCGCAGCCTCTCCTGAGCGTCCCTAGTGCGAGATGCCTCACTTAAAAGGCTTTCCCGCCTGTCCTTCATCTTCTGGATTGCGGAATAAAGTCCCGCAATTCGATTCTGTAATGCTTCGATTCTTGCAAAATTCATTGTCACCCCTCCTGTATTTTCCGTTACGCCAGCGGCGTTTTCAGCTTTGTGCACTCCGTGTCATTGAACAGGTACGCGTCTCCCGGCACAAGCTTCTTGCTGAACTTTTTGCTCACCGTATATGGCACCGCAACCAGCTTCAGCGCCGGAAGATTGTCGAACCACAGAAATTGCTTGTTCTCCGCACACTTCTTGTAGAATTCCGAGGAAATGAAGGATGCGTTAGGAACATTGGAAACAAGCACACAGATTCCCATGCTCTTGTATTTGGTGATCAATGCTGAGAACGCATTCAGAGCAGTCCTATTCATGTTCATGACGTCAGCTGCACCAGGATCATTGATCACCAATACAAGCATTTCTGAATTTACAACACTATCCATATCCCCAAGCTCCAGCATTGCCATCCGGCCCTTTGCCTTTTGCTCCAGTTCTGTCGTGACTTCCGGCAGCGTTGCAGCTGTCAGACGATAGCTGACAACACTGGGCAATGTTTCCAGAGGTTGAAGCATTCTCTCCAGTCCGTCCAGAATCCATATTTTCATCTTCCCCGGATAGGCTGCGTCCATCTGACGAATCATACCGTTCAGGCAGGCCGACTGCGCTTCCGGCGTGCCGCCGGAAAGGGATATACAACCTGCTTTTCGGATATTACAAACCACAGTGTCCACCGTCTCATAGTCCAATCCCAGCACTACGGAATACGGATTCCGATACACTTCGCCGGACTGCTCTGTAAGCGCTGCCGCCGTCAGGCTTTCCGGCAGCTCAGGGATTCTCGCCGCCCTCTGCTGCCCATACCGCACCTGCTCCTCCGCAACAAATGTCTCAATTGCCGCATTCAGGCTGCCGTCAAAGGCAAGAAATGCCTGACAATCCAGCAGGCGGTTTTCCTGCATGGCAAGGTATCTTCCGGGAAACTTTTCCACCGTCTCCCGGCAATGGTCAAACAGAACCCCGTACTCACTGGAGTCATTGTTGTAAAGGGCAATCCGGCTGTCGAAGAAGGAGAGATATTTGTACCCGATTCCCTTTGTCTGGGAATTGGCCGCAACCACGGTGATGCCCACGGAAAGTCCATCCCGGCAGAGGTGGAGCAGTTCCGAATCATCCTCGAAGTAGAGCTCCTTCAAAGCCGTGAAATTGTCGATCATCACAACAATGTGGGAGACATCTGTCAGGCCCAGCTCCCGGTACGCCGTCAGGGAGCTGACGCCCGCCCGGGCAAATTTTTCCTTTCGTATGGCGAATTCCCGGCTCAAAAGCTGCAGCAGATGCTTCAGCTTCTCATCCTCCATGGAGGTCACCACACCGCCGACATGGTTCAATCCCTCGTATTTCCGCATCAGCTGAGAGGCAAAGTCCAGAATATAGACCTCCACCTCCCTGGGGCTGTAGTGCTCGGCAAGGCCGCGAAGAACGCATTGCAGTAGATTGGTCTTGCCCATCTGTGCGGAGCCGATGATCAAAAGGTTGCTGCGCGTCAGAGATACGGCACTGATTCCCTGGCGCTGGTTCTCGGGATCGTCATAGTATCCCAGCGCCACTGTTCCGGCGGCGTCCCCGGAGGCCTTCAACGACAAATACACAGCGCGTTCGGGAAGGGGCTCCAAAAACAGCTTTGGCATTTGGGGAATCCCCGCCCCGGCACAGAAATCGGCAATATGCCTTGCCACAGCGCTGAATTGGGTGATGCTCTCCACGCTTCCGGCGGCGGAAACCGGGGTTCCGCTGTAGCCGGACTGGAACAACTCGAAGCGCTCGTTGTTTCCAACCGCAAGGTAGGCCCGTCCGGCTTCCTTGATTTTCGAAGCCAGGTCGCTCTTGATAACCTCCTTGCTGTCCTGCTCCGTTTGAACCTTCAGGGCAATTCGGAATTTGGAGTTGGACCAAATCTGATCACTGACCTGCCCGGCAGGCTTCTGGGTTGCCAGAATCAAATGAATGCCTAGACTTCTGCCGATTCGCGCCGCGGAAATCAGCTGGTTCAGAAGCTCCGGGTACTGCCCCTTCAACTCGGCGAACTCATCCACAACGATGACCATATGGGGCATCGGCTCTTTGACCCTGCCCGCCTTAAACAGCCGGGTGTATTTATTGACGTTGTCAATGTCATGGGTTACCACCAGGTTGGACGCATCCTCCAAAAGCTTCTGACGGTGCTTCAACTCTGCATTCAGTGATTTCAGCGCGCGGCCAATCTCCTTATCCGCAAGATTCGTGATGCAGCCGACAAGATGGGGAACCCCCTTGAATTTATTGCACATTGCGCCGCCCTTGAAGTCGATGATCACCAGCGACAAATCCAGGGGGCTGTATAATGTCGTCAGCGCCAACAGATAGGATACAATCGTTTCGGACTTGCCGGAGCCGGTTGTACCGGCAACCAGACCGTGAGGGCCGTCTGCGGTATCGCCGCCGCTGATGTCCAGTTCCACAAGTCCCCCCATGCCGATGCCCAGAGGCGCTTTCAGGGCGGAGCATACGTCGCTCTGCTGCCAGCGCTTTTTCAGATCCAGATCCTCTGCTCGCCGAATTCCCATCATTTCGTACAGGGAATATTTCTTCGGCAGCGTGCTGCTCTCGTCCCTGGGGCCGTCTTCCTCTACCCGAATGTTTTGGATTGCCTCCGCAAAGCGCATTTCCTCATGGCCGGATGTACTTTCCACCGAGAATGCCGTGATCTGGGCAGCGTTTTCGCTGAAAAACAGTTCTCCTCTGCTTCCGTTCAGCCTGACCACAGCCCTGCAGCTCATTGGCAGCTGGGAGAGATTCTCAACCGCCAGAACCATCCCCGCTCCCAGTGCCGCGCCGTTGATGATATACTCCTGAATGCCATGACTCTTGCTGAGCAGTGCCGGGTCGGCAACCACTAGCAGAATATAAGGGAGAAATGCAGGCGCATTTCCAAAGGTCTTCCGATTGGACAGTTCCGCCTTTCGCTTTTGCAGAAGCGCAAATACTCCTTCCATGACGTGATCCGCCTCCGCCCCGGTGGAGGCACACAGGCCCTGGGTGTGCGGGAGCTTCTCTGCCCAATTCATGTTCAGGCCGCTGTCCAGATAGACGATTTTCAGCTCTGTATAGCAGTCCCGAGCCGCCAGCTGAACGAGCATCGTGCCAAGCAGCCTATCGGTGTCCGCGCGCTTGCCCACAATGCCGGTAATGTGATTTTTCTGAAGGTCGCAGCAAATTGGGGCGGTATCTATCCAGGAATATGCGTTCTTTAAATCGCGGCACGTTATTGCATATTGGGAATCTGCCGAAGCATTGGGGACATTGGCCTGAATATTTGCCATGGACGGGGCCTTTCCTGTGCCCAGACGCACTGCCAGGAAATCATCCTCATTTGCTCTGCGATTCCACAGGATGCTGTTTCGCGTCTGTGCGGCATTGACAAGGCGCGAAAGATTGGGGTTTTCCGCTTCCATAGCAGAAAGCTGCCTGCTGTTGAATGCTCTAAGCTTTTCTGTCGCTTTCGAAACCGCAGTCTGAAAATTCTCCTGGGCGGTTCGGCACTCCTGGGTGTATTTTCGAATCTGCTTTCGATAATTGACAACAGACAATATGACGCCGCTCAGCGTCATTGGAAGTGAATAGAGAAGGCTTGTGGCGCTTTTTGTAGTAAGATAAAAAACAACGCCCATCGTTGCCGTAATGGCGGCAGGCAGAAAGGTGCTCAGGTAGTCAATCTGCGGCTTTTCACGGTCAGGCGGCGGGCTCGGCAACGCAATTGTCTCTGCTGCAACGCTGCTTTTCAGGCGAACAGATCTCTCAAAAAGGACAGACTGACCTGTCTGCCATGCATCCTCTTTCTGTTTTCCCGCTTCCGCATCTCTTATGGATATTGTGTTTCCGGCATTGAAGAAGGACAGGGCGTTCCCGTCATAAACCATCTGAAACGTCAGGATTGAAACCACATCTCCCGGGGCCAGCTCACGCTGCGTGATTTTCTCCCCGTTTACAAATGTGCCGTTTTTGCTGCCCTTGTCTCTGACGGTCAGCCTTCCGTTCTGCGAAATAAACTCCAGGTGTCTGGCCGAAACAAACGGAAGCTTGACAACAATGGTGTTCTCCGCCTGCTTTTCACTTCTGCCCACGCCGATCCTGCAATTGCTGTCAAAATAAAAGCGCTTGCCTGATTGTGATACATGGTCGAAGTGCACTGCAACCTGGTTCTCATGATCCAGCACTGCACTTTCACCAATTGGGATCTCCAGCACAGCAGCTGGTGCAGAATGATGAACATTCCATTTTGGGGATGCGTCGGCAAACATAATTTTCGCACAATTGTCCTGGCAGACGACGGTAAATTGCTTTTCCAACCCTGGAACAATCATTTGGCAAGTCTTGTCCGTGCCAACGGAAGCCTTCTGCCCGAAGTCCATCTCATAGTAATAGGATTTTGTCCGAGTCAACAATGCCATAGCAATCATCGTAAACGCCCCTCCGCACGCAATGTTTTCTCCATCCACATCTTAACTTAGTGGAGGCCACTATTCAATTAAGATGAGTATAGCATAGTTTCGTTGCTTTGTCATTAAATATGTAATTTTTTTACTTTTTTTAGTGCACTATTTTTCAATTCGCGGTAGCCTTCACAAATTCGACATCAGTCGCTCTGACACGACACAGAGTCCTCGGTGACTGCCATAGGGATTTCCGATGATGTTCAGCACATACCACACGGCTCAAAATTAAGCAGCCGGAATGGGTTTGGAAAATGAACTGCATTCAGAACTACACTGATGAAATTGTATTGCACGACCTGATTTACATCTAAACTATCGCGGAACAGCATCACCGGGTACTACATGGACCAGTGACCGGTAATTTTTTCAATAAATTTGAAAATACATCTTGACATATACGAATATATGTTCTATAATGTGAGCAGGTTGATACAAATCAATTGAATAATGTGCCCTCAAATCGCGCAAGCGGAGACAGTGATGTTTCATCATTGAGCTGCCAAGCACCGTAAGAGGCCAATCTACAGACAGGAAGCTTCCTGCCTGTGTGGTTGGTATCTTACGGTGCTTTTTGTTTTATTCGGATGTTTCAACCACTGTACCTTGATAATTTCATACTCATTCATCTGATACATTCTCCCCCACCCGAGCCGGGAGGCCATGCGCCATGACCATTTTTAATGCGAGCGATTCCCTTGGCCTCCACTGCCGGACAGCAACCGGCAAGGCGACGACGGTGGGGGAGGACAATGATACTTCTCGAAAGAGCTGGGCGGAAGCGCAGGGGTGGAACTCCCATGGTCCCGATTCGCTGTCGGGCGTCAGATGAATCCAGGAGCGCACGGGGGCGAAGTCGAATAGGTGCGCAAAATAATTTGAAAAGGAGATAAAATTTGAAAAACAAAAACGGAATTTGCATCATCGGTGTTGACCATGGATATGGCAACATCAAAACGGCCAACTGCTGCTTCCCTACTGGGGTGGAGCGCAGCGAAACAGAGCCGACTTTCAAGCATGATCTGCTGATTTACCAGGGCCACTATTACCAAATCGGCGTTGGGCACAAGGAGTACCTGGCTGAAAAGGTAATGGACGAGGATTACTACATCCTGACCCTGGCGGCGATTGCCCGGGAGTTAAGCCGGGAGAACATCACACAGGCCAATGTTTTCCTGACGGCGGGGCTTCCTCTGTCCTGGGTGGCGAAACAGAAGAAGGCGTTCCGGGAGTATGATGAGGGCGTACAACTGTTTCAGGATATATAATAAAAAATTAAAAGGTTCTGGACAATGTCAAAAGGTTACCCTGTTTATATAAAGTGTATCAAAATATGCATTTCTGCGTTTTGACAATAAGGCAGCAAGAAAATGTTACATATATTGCTGATATTCGGATAAACGTTATCACGAATCATGCTGTAGGAAAAACACAGAAATACAATGATGGTGGCGTGCAGTACGATGCGCCTCTTTGATCACCAGAGCATTATTTCACCTTGTTTTGCTTGCATAATGATCCTCCTTTTGTACTATTGTGTGGATGTCATTCCGGCCAATTGACGGTACTGCCAAAGGCAGAAACCCACTGCGATCATCACAGCACAAACATCGCTGGAGTATATTATTGCCACAGCGCAGAAAACTTGGGAATGCCTAGTTGTAATCTACACGAATCCACCGACAGGAGATGAAAATTACCGGACGCTGGTGTTGGGCTTGTACGAAATTGCGAGCAAATGGAATGTAACAATTATTGATATGAATCTGGATCTGAGCTTCAACGCCCAACCAACCGAGGAGCAGCGGTCGCTTTGGATGGTGGATAAAATCCATCCCTCCAGAGCCGGTTAGCGGGATTGGTGACTACCGAAATTTGAGGAAGCACTTCTGAATTTAGAGTGGAATATGATGATTAAAGCAGTTCAACAATTTATGCTTGGGAATGTACTGAACAGTGAAAAGCAGGCTAAGCTGCGCAGCGGTACGATGCTTCTCAACGGCAAGGAACTGTTTTTGGGCGAGAATGATATGCTGCCTGAACTCGTGGGTATGAAGACCTCCGGACAGGTTGAAATCGCTCCCGGCGGATGCACCTTCTTTGTGATCTAAACACACCATTATACTGACATAAACCTGATAGCCACCGCTGCGCTGCAGCGGTGGCTATCAATGTGGTGCGCCCGGTGAGCGCACGTTCTCTAGGGCGAAAGTCCCGAAGTCGCCCGGTAGCGGGAAGGCTTAAAAATAATCTCGTAGAGGCTACATGATGAAATTGTTTTACATGACTTAATTTATATCTAAGGAAACTCTGAACAAATCGACTGCGGCTGAGCAGCAGATTTTTTGTCCCCGTGCTGCGGTATGAAAAATGGGAAATACATCCAGTATTCCCGCATTTTCCATACCTTGCCCGGAAACAAAATCTCTTGCTGTCAGCTCTTGCCGCTTTATTCAGAGCTTCCCTAAACTGTTACGAAAAAGTGAAATCGGGTACGATACAGGGCAGCAGCTAGTGATTTTTTCAAAAAAATAAAAATACCGCTTGACATATACGAATATATGTTCTACAATACGAGCAGGTTGAAACAAACCAATTGAATAATGTGCCCTCAAATCGCGCAAGCGGAGACTGTGGTGTTTCATCATTGAGCTGTCAAGCACCGTAAGAGGCCAATCTACAGACAGGAAGCTTCCTGCCTGTGTGGTTGGTATCTTACGGTGCTTTTTATTTTATTCGGATGTTTCAGCCATTGTACCTTGACAATTTCATACTCATTCATCTGATACATTCTTCCGCACCCGAGCCGGGAGGTCATGTGCCATGACCATTTCTAATGCGAGCGATTCTCTTGGCCTCCGCTGCCGGATAGCAATCGGCAAGGCGACGACGGTGGAGGCAGGACAATGATACTTCTCGAAAGAGCTGGGCGGAAGCGCAGGGGTGAAAATCCCATGGACCCGATTGGCTATCGGGCATCAGATGAATCCAGGAGCGTTGGCGTTTTTGGACGCTTTCGATGGCATGGAATGAAAAAACGACGGCACTTTCTGAAAAATACGGAGGCACAAACTGGCAGCACAAAGTGCAACGGCCAGCGTATTTTCAGAAAATCACTGTCAAAAGTCAATGGCTTTGTGCTCCAAAGAATTGCGCAGGGGCTGATACCCACATCAGCCCGAATGTATGTCTTTACAAGTTGTTCGTTATTTTGAGCACGCACTATCACCGGATTTCGGGAAAGGTCGTGTCTTTTGTCTGGCAAGCATCGCCTTTTGTCCCCAAAGGCAGCTTGTCAGGGCATATCCCTGAAACCCTATGTACTTAAAGGAGGAACATGAACAAAAGAATTTATGAAATAAAAGTCCGGCTGGCAGCCGATGAAATGGCATACCTGAATCAGCTTGTTGCTGCATCTGGATTGTCGTGCGACACGTTCCTAACTGAAAAGGTTAGGCGTAAAGCACATTGA
>UQGU01000055.1 GCA_900540635.1 uncultured Eubacteriales bacterium
GAGACGGACCGTTTTCTGACCAACAACCGCCGCCAGGTATTGGACGGCAAGGGCCGCATTTCCCGGGAGGCGGCGGCGAAACAGGTCAGCGGCATCTACGAGGAATTCCGCAAACGGCAGGATGCAGACTATATTTCCGAATTTGACCGTCAAACCGAAAAATACCTCAAGGGAGAATAACCATGACCGAAACCTATGACATTGCCGGATACTGCCGGATCTCCGTGGACGAGGAGCTGGATCGGGACAATGTGTCCATTGAAAATCAAAAAGCCATCATCCGGGACTTTGTGAACCGCCGATTCCCCGGCAGCAGCCTGACCTTTTATGAGGATCGGGACCGTTCCGGCTATACCTTTGAGCAGCGGGAAGGGTATCAGGCCATGCGAAAGGGCCTGATCCACCACCAATATGACATTCTGGTGGTGAAGGATTTTTCCCGGTTCTCCCGGCGAAATTCCCGGGGGCTGGTGGAATTGGAGGATTTGCGGGATGCAGGCGCACGCATCATCTCCATTGGAGACAACATTGACTTTCCCAACGATGACGACTGGCTGAAAATCCAGTTTCAATTTCTCATCAACGAAATGCCTGTCACCGACACCAGCAAAAAGGTGAAAAATGTCATTCGGCGGCGGCAGGCGGATGGGAAATGGCTGTGCGCCGCACCCTACGGCTACATCATCAACAAGCAGAAGGAATTTGAAGTTGTCCCCACGGAAGCGGAGATCGTGCGGCAGATTTTTGACCTGTACAACAATCAGGGCTGGGGTTACAAGAAAATCGCCAACTATCTGACGGAGCAGGGGATTCCAACGCCCCGGATGTCGGAACAGATGCGCAGGGAGGCGGCTGGGGAACCCACCAGCCGGAAAACCAAGGCCGCCTGGGCCATCGTCACGGTACAGGGGATTTTGGACAATGATTTTTATATCGGCACCTTCCGGCAAGCCAAATACACCCGGGCCAAAATCAACGGCAAGGATGTGAAACGGGACGAGGGGGAACACATCGTCATTGAAAACCACCACCAGCCCATCATCGACTACCGCACCTTTGCCACCACCCGGGCCCTGAGGGAGAAGCGTTCCACTGCCAATTACCGGGGTGTGAAGAAGTACGACAATGTGTATTCCGGCTTCCTGTTCTGCGGCGACTGCGGCAGCCCCATGTTTGCCATGAGCCGCAGGGATTTGAGCGCCGCCTACACCTGCGGCACCTACCACCGCCGGGGACGAGCCGGGTGCAGCTCCCACCACATCCGGGTGGACAAGCTGGACGAACTGCTGAAAATCTACGTCCGAAGGGTTATGGACAATTCCCAGTCCATGCTGGAAGAGCTGAATGCCGGGCTTAACCGGGAGCAGGCGGACGTACTGGAAACGGAGCGGTCCGCCGACCGTCTGGCCCAGGTCATGGAAGACCTGCGGGAGGAGCTGAAAGCCACCAAGCGGCAGCGCATCCGGGATGTTCTAAAGCACCCGGAGCAGGAGGAGCTGCTGGCGGAGACCTATGACGAGCTGGAAGGGGAGCTGCAAAAGAAAATTGCGGGCTTGGAGCACCAGATTACTCTGCTCTCCGACAAGCGCAACGCCATGATCCAGGTCAACCGGACAGCGAAAACCGCCCTGGAGGTGTTTCAGGATATTCTGGACAAGGGGCACTTAGAGCGCAACGACCTGGAGCTGCTGATTCAGCGCATCCGGGTATTCGAGAACCGGCTGGAAATCCAGCTCTACCCGGATATTGACGCGCTGCTCCATGTAAATGCCCGGGAGGAAGCCGTAAATTTTAATTCCGGCACGGAAAATATCGAATTGGAAATCGTCCAGTCGGCCACCCACCGAAAGGACAAGGTTTTCCGTGTCCATGTTATCAGCAGTGGCGACCCCCTGGAAATCTATACGGAGAAGGACGGTGGGGTGATTTTTCGGAAATACTCGCCCATGGGGGATCTGCAGGAGCTTGCATCCCAGATGTGCGAGTCGGTGTCGGCGGCTACGGGGCATATTACGGCCATTGCGGACCGGGACGGGATCATTGCGCTGCATGGAGCGCCCAGGAAGGAGCTGCTGGACAAGCCCAACTCGCCGGAGCTGGAAAAGCTTATGGAGCAGCGGACGAATTATCTCTACAAAAGCGGCGACAGCCCTATCCGGGCAGCACTTGGGGATGAGAAGTATCGCCTGGGGGCAGCCTCCCCGATTTTGTCCCAGGGAGATCTGATGGGCAGCGTGCTGCTCCTGCTGGGAGAGAACGACCAGCCCCTGCTTCCGGGTGACCAGGAGCTCACCCGGGCCGTGGCGGGGTTCCTGGGAAAACAGATGGAAAGCTGACAAAAAAATCACATCAGTCAAACCCTTTTTGGGATGGCTGATGTGATTTTTCACTTGGGCGCGTTTGGCACGCGCCCTTATCAATATTTTACTTGCCTTCCATTTCCTTCAGGGCGTCCTTGCGGCTGAAGTTGGCGCGGCCCTTTTCGTCGAAGCCCATGAACTTGACCCAGGTCATGTCGCCCAGGTTCAGAACGTCCTCGACCTTCTCTACGCGGCGGTTCTCCAGCTTGGAGATATGCACCATGCCGTCGTGGCCCGGGGCAATCTCTACGAAAGCGCCGATGGGCAGGATGCGGACCACCTTGCCGTAGTACAGCTTGCCCACCTCGGGGACGAAGCAGATGTCATCCACCATCTTCTTGGCGGCGTAGGCAGCGGCGGAGTCCACAGCGGAGATGAAGACGGAGCCGTCGTCATCGATATCCACCTTGGCGCCGGTGTCGGCGCAGATCTTCTGGATGGTCTTTCCGCCGGAGCCGATGACCTCACGGATCTTCTCCACGGGGATCTTCAGGCTCAGCATCTTGGGTGCGTACTCGCTCACCTCGGCACGGGGCGCGGGGATGCAGGGCAGCATGATCTCGTTGAGGATTTCCAGACGGGCCTTGCGGCAGCGCTCCAGAGCGTCGGCGATGATCTCCATGGTGAGCCCACGGTTCTTCAGGTCCATCTGAATGGCGGTGACACCCTCGGTGGTACCGGCAACCTTGAAGTCCATCTCGCCGTGGAAGTCTTCCACGCCCTGGATATCGGTGAAGGTTCTCCACTCGCCGGTCTCCTGGTCGGAGATCAGGCCGCAGGAAATACCGGCCACAGGCCGCTTAATGGGCACGCCGGCGTCCATCAGAGCCAGAGTAGAGCCGCAGATGGAGCCCTGAGAGGTGGAGCCGTTGGAGGACAGCACCTCGGAGACCACCCGGATGGCGTAGGGGAACTCCTCCACGCTGGGGATCACAGGCAGCAGGGCCTTCTCGGCCAGTGCGCCGTGGCCAATCTCCCGGCGGGAGGTGGACCGGGCGGCCCGGGCCTCGCCGGTGGAGTAGGCGGGGAAGTTATAGTGGTGGATATAGCGCTTGGTATCCTCGGGGTAGATGGTGTCCAGCTTCTGGGCGGCGGACAGGGTATTCAGGGTGCAGATGGACAGCACCTGGGTCTGGCCACGGGTGAACAGGCCGCTGCCATGGACTCTGGGCAGCACACCAACCTCGGCAGCCAGAGGACGAATCTCGTCCATACCACGGCCGTCGACGCGCTTGCCCTGGAGCAGCCACTTCTTGACGACCTTCTTCTGCATCTTGTAGAGGCACACCTCAATATGGGTATCGAAGTCCTCGTACTTGTCGGCGAACTTCTCGGCGAAGTCCAGCCGGGCGGCGGTGAGCCGCTCCTCCCGGACATTCTTGTCGGGGGTATCCAGAGCGTACTCGATCTGGTCCAGGCCGTAGTTCATCAGGTCGTCCAGCAGCTCGTGGTTGACGGCGGCCTTCTCGAAGGTGAACTTGGGCTTGCCGATCTCGGCGACGATGGAGTTGATGAACTTGACGATCTCCATGTTGGCCTCGTGGGCGACCCGGATGCACTCGTAGACGATGTTTTCGGGGGCTTCCTTGGCCTCGGTCTCGATCATGACCACCTTCTCGAAGGTGGAGGAGATGCACACGAAGCAGTCGCAGGCGTTGCGCTGATCGGCGGAGGGGTTGATGATATATTCGCCGTTCAGATGGCACACATTGGTGGTGGCCACGGGCCCGTTCCAGGGCACATCGGAAGAGGCAATGGCAATGGAAGCGCCCAGGGAGGCCACGATCTCTACGGGGTTATCGTAGTCGTTGGCCAGGACGGTGCAGGTGACCACGGTGTCGTTGCGGAGCTCTTCGTCGAAGAGGGGACGCATGGGCCGGTCGATGATCCGGCTGTTCAGGATGCCCCGCTCGCTGGGCTTGCCCTCCCGGCGGTTGAAGGAGCCGGGAATCCGGCCTACGGAGTACATACGCTCCTCAAACTCGATGGTCAGAGGGAAGTAGTCAATACCGGCCTTGGGGATGGGGTTGGAAGTGCAGGTCGTCAGTACCACGGTGTCGCCGTAGCGGCAGATGCACTCGGCGTTGGCCAGCTCTGCCACCTTACCGGTCTCTACGGTAAAGGGACGGCCGCCGATTTCCATTTCGTACACCTTGTGGTTGGGGAACTGCTTGTGAGTAATCATTGGTGAACCTCCTGTTGTGATTTTTTATTTTCTCGGGAGGTTTAGCACTTGAAACTGGCAAGCTTTTTGCAGTCGGGCAAAAAGCGACTGAGTCCGAACCTCTATTGAAACCAGAGGCTGCAGCACAGAACCCCTCAGTCAGCTTCGCTGACAGCTCCCGCTGTGCATTAAGAGTCTGCAGGCCGCAAGCGCCCAACATCCTCTATACCTTTCAGGGGAGCAAAAAGCTCGACACTTTCAAACGCTAAAGGGACTCCCGAAAATTTGAGATGCGAAAAAGGGGCGACGGTTTCCGTCGCCCCGGGGAATATTACTTACGGATACCCAGCTTGGCGATCAGAGCACGGTAACGGTTGATGTCCTTCTTAGCCAGATAGTCCAGCATCTTGCGGCGCTTACCAACCATCATCAGCAGACCGCGGCGGGAGTGGTTGTCATGCTTGTGGACGCGCAGGTGATCGGTCAGTTCGTTGATGCGGGCGGTCAGGATGGCGATCTGAACCTCGGGGGAGCCGGTATCGCCCTCGTGGGTAGCGTTCTCCAGGATGACCTGGGTCTTCTTTTCCTTCTGGATCATTGTGTTTTCCACCTTTTTTATTAATTTTCCGTAGGGCTAAGTATGGGGTTTGGTGAAGCACCCGGTGGGTTTTCTCCCGCAACTGAGCCCGGGGAATGCGCTGACCCATAGTCAGCAGACGCATTGTATCATAAGTTTTCCCAAAAGTAAAGGGGTTCTTTCCGGAAATCTGTGAATCCGGAGATTATTCTCCGCAGGTGATTGTTTATATAATGTTTAGCTTTCCGACGCATAATAACCCACTGGAAAAGAAAGAAGAAAGAGGACTGCATATGAACATCACCATTGTCTGCGATGTGCTGGGCGAGGAAAACAACGGCACTACGCTGGCGGCTATGAACCTGATCCGGGCCCTGCGGGCCAAGGGACATACCGTTACGATCCTTTGCCCCGATGCCCAAAAGCAGGGTGTCCCCGGCTATGCTGTGGTGCCCACACGGAATCTGGGTATTTTCAACGGTTACGTAAAAAGCAACGGCGTTCAGCTGGCAAAGCCGGACGATGCCGTCATCCGGCAGGCGATCCAAGGGGCGGACATCGTCCACGTCATGCTGCCCTTTGTGCTGGGCCGCCGGGCGGCACAGCTTGCCAAGGCGCAGGGCATTCCCGTCAGTGCGGGCTTTCACGCCATGGCGGAGAACTTCACCAGCCACATTTTTATGGAGAACTGCGCGCCTGTTAACCGGCTGACCTACCACGTCTTCTCCAAGACCTATAAAATGGTGGATGCCATCCACTACCCTACCCAATTTCTGCGGGATCTATATGAAAAGATGTATGGGCCTACCAATGGCTATGTGATCTCCAACGGCGTCAATGCCGTTTTCGGGCCCCAGAACGTGGAAAAGCCCGCTGAATATGCAGGCAAATTCATTATTGTGGCCACAGGGCGGTATTCCAAGGAGAAGAATCAGGCGGTGCTCATCCGGGCGGTGAACAGGTCCAAGTATCGGGACAGGATCCAGCTGGTTCTGGCAGGCTCCGGCCCCAAGGAAAAGGCGCTGAAAAAGCTCTCTAAAAGCCTCCCCGTGCCGCCCCGGTTTGGCTTCTTCCCCCATGGGGATATGGTGAAGCTTCTAAACTATGCGGACCTCTATGTCCACAGCGCCGCCATGGAGGCCGAGGGCATTTCCTGCCTGGAGGCCATCTCCTGCGGCCTGGTGCCCATTATCTCCGACTCTCCCCGGTGCGCCACCCAGGCCTACGCCCTGACGGACAGAAGCAAATTCCGCTTTGACTCCCCTGCCGATCTGGCGGCCAAGATCGACTGGTGGCTGGACAATCCCGAAGAGCGGGCAGCCTGGAGCCGGAAATACGCCGAAAACGCCGCCGGACAATTTGACCAGGAAAAGTGCATGGATGCAATGGAGCGGATGCTCCTGGAAACGGCAGGGAAGGCATGAAAAAGGTCATCACCTACCGCGATCCGGTAAACGACGACTTTGCCGGAACCAATATCAAAACCAAGCCCCTGCCCGAGTGGTTCCGCTACACCCACACAAACCCCGTCTGGCGGGGCCTTGCCTGCTTCGTCTATCGGGGCCTTGCCCGGCCGATTGCCTTTTGCTTCCGGAAAATCTGGTGCCTGCACCGGTTTGAAAACCGACAGGTCCTGGACGAGGCTGCTGGAAAGGGAATCTATGTCTATGCCAACCATACCCAGCGGGTCATGGATGCCTTTCTGCCCTGCCAGCTGCGGCGAAAGGGCAGAAGCTATATTATTGTAGGCCCGGATGCATTGTCCATCCCCCTGATCCACAACTTCCTGCAAATGCTGGGAGCCATTCCCTTGGGGTCCACCATAAAGCAGAGCCGGGATATGGCGGCCTCCGTCCATGGGCATATTTCCCGGGAGGATCTCATCACCATCTACCCCGAGGCCCATATCTGGCCCTTCTATACGGGCATCCGCCCCTTCCCCGCTGCCTCCTTCGGCTATCCTGCCCGGGATGGGGCCCCGGTATACGCCATGACCAGCTGCTACCGGAAGCGCCGGCTTGGAGCCTTTCCAAAGGTGGTCACCTATCTGGACGGCCCCTTCTACCCGGACAACAGCCTTCCCCTGCCGGAGCGAAAGCAGCGCCTCCGGGACCAATGCCACGCAGCCATGGTAAAGCGGGCGGAGGAGAACTCCAATTACGCCTATTATGAATACAGGGAAGAGGCGTGAGGAAATTTCCCGATGGGATACAGCTGCGAAACAGGGACTGCCCCTCCGCGAGGCAGTCCCTGTTTCAATCTGTCGAAAAACCTTACGGGCTTTTCCGGCGGAAAATGATCCCATTTTATTTGTCGGCTTACGCCACAAAACTCTGCGAGGCTTTTTTGACAAGCTGGATTTCATGCATCTGCGCAGCGGGGGCATCAACGGACAGCTGCAACCAATTTTTGCAGATTTAAGACCTTTTCTTTTAAACCCAGCTTTTGTGCAATTTCCGTACAGACCGGCGGCTTTACCCGGGCATCGGCCAGAATATCGCTGCGATAAAAAATTTCCCGGCAGCTGCCATCAGCAATCACATTCTTGTGTGCCATTACAATCACACGGTCAAAATTCTCGGCCACAAACTCCATGTCGTGAGAAATTGTGATAATGGTCTTTCCCTTGTTCTGCAGATAGTCCATCACCGTCTTCAGCTGCGCGCGGCCCCAGTTATCCTGGCCCGCAGTGGGCTCATCCAAAATCACATAGTCCGGCCCAACCGCCAGAACCACCGCCACCGTCAAAAATTTTCGAATGGGAAGGGGAATGTCAAAGGGATGGGTATGGATAAAATCCCGAATTCCGGTGACGTCCAGCACTTCGTTCCGACGGCGAACAATTTCCTCCTCGGGCAGCTTCCAATACCGCAGAACATACTCAATTTCCTTGGTGACATCATCGTTGAAAATCTGGTCGTTGGGGTTCTGGAATACATAACCGACATGCGGTGCAATTTCGGCGGTGGTCTTGTCTTTCGTGTCGATGCCATCCACCAGGATTGTGCCGCTTGTGGGCTTGTAGATATTGTCGATAATCTTGACCGTGGTGGACTTACCGGCACCATTCTGGCCAATAATTGCGACACGCTCACCCTTGCCAATGGTGAAGGAAACATTCTCGACAGCAGTTACCGGGCTGCCGGGATAGGCAAAGCACAGATTTTTCACTTCAATTGCCATGTTTTAACCCTCCATCCGCTGCCGGAGCAAGCTGACCGCTTCCTGCAGGTCGATCGGTATGGTATTCAGAGGCTTTCCCGCCTGTGCCATCGCAAAGGCAATCTGCACGACCTGCGGAATCTGAATTCCATATCCCGGCAGAGCCGGGTCTGCCAATACCTGACAGGTTGGCCCCTGGGCGACAATTTCTCCTCCGGCCATGGCAATAATCTCATCGCAGTATTCGGCCAGCAGGTCAATCTTATGCTCCGCAATAATGACGGTCTTTCCCATTTCCTTCAGGCCCTTGACGATTTCAAATACATCCAGCGTTCCCTCCGGATCCAGCTGGCTGGTGGGCTCATCGATCACCACAATGTCGGAATCCAGAACCAGAACCGAGGCAAATGCAACTCTCTGACACTGTCCTCCGGACAGCGCCAGGGGGTTCTTTTGCAAAAGATGATCCACCTTCACCAGCTTGGCGATTTTCAGGATCCGCTGAATCATTTCCTCCCGCTCTACCCCCAGGTTCTCCAGGCCCATGCCGATTTCCTCAAAGACGGTTTCCTTGATGCCGCTGACCTGGGCAAAGGGATCCTGGAAAACATAGCCAATCCGCACGCTCAGGTCGGCTTCGTCCCAGTCCTTCAGCTCCTTGCCGTCTACAATCACAGTCCCCCGCAGGGTGCCGCCATAGAAATTGGGGCACAGCCCCCGCATCAGATTGCAGAACGTCGTTTTACCGCCGGCATTGGGGCCGATGATGCCGTAGCATTTTCCAGACTCCAGCTTGCAGCTTAAATGCCGAACTGCTGCCTTTTTCGCCAGAGGATAGGCATAAGATACATCCTTGTATTCCACACAGTTACCCATTGTCTATTCCTCCTTACAGATATATTTTCCCAAGTACGCAGGTCACCACGCAGGCAGCGAAAGTGACAGCTGTAATGACCTTCTCTGCGGCAGTTGCAGGGGCAATCTTGCGCAGGGAGGTATGCTTGCCTTTCGCTGCGAACGCCCGGGCATTCATCGCAAGGGTCTTGTCCTCAATTCCGGTCATGGAGCTGATAATCACTGGGAACAGCACAGGCAGCACGGACTTGACCCTGGTAACAAAACCGCCCTCTGTCTCGATACCTCTTGCCCGCTGGCTCTCGCGGACGGTATTCAGCTTGCCCTTGATGGAGCTGATACAGGAAAAGGTAGACAGCACCATAAAGCTGGCAGTGGGAGACATTCCCATCTGCTCCAGCCCACAGCACAGATCCCGCATTTCCGTGGTCAGGAAGAAGGCCATAAAGATTCCCAGAAAGCCCTCGATCATGAATACCATGTCCAGGCAGCTGATAACAGCCGTCATAGGCACGGCTTTGCCAAACAGGTAAAATGCCACAGGCCCCGGGTCGCCGAGATGGACGTACAGTCGGACACCGACTGTCAGCACACAGCCCAGCAAAAACATGACGCCGATGGTCTTGAGATAGGACTTAAAAATGGGTGTTGTGGCGGCGATGACAGTTGCCAACAGGAAAATCGCCAGGCCGATTTGCCAGCGGAATACGATCATGGATGTAAATCCCAGGCACAGAACAAGAATCAGCTTACATACAGGATGAAAATCATACCACCAATGTCCCTTTTTCTGGTAGTGTCGAAAGCTTTCGATAAATTCGGCATCTGTCACGGCAGGTTCCTCCTAATTCTTAACGGTTATTGCACAATTTCCCGAATCAAATGTCCAATTCTGCCTCGTCTGCTTTTGCATCGGTGACATACTTGCCGTAGGGCAGCTTAACCAGGAAGCGATCCGGCAGGGCCTTGATAACCAAGAAGACTACCAGCAGGCAAACGAACTTATCAATGCAGTCAAAGCACAGGGAGCTGACGGCCATTGCCAGATACTTGGGGACACCGGCATTGAACATGGGAATGCCCATCAGAACGGAAGCCATGTTACCCCAGAAATCGCCGCCCATGGCGAAGAAAATGATGGTTCCACTGATCCAACCTCCGATGAAGCCAAAAATAGGTGTGCACAGCAGCGTCTTCCACAGCTTCTTGAAGAGTCCCTTTTTGGACATCAGGCCCGCCACGACGCCAAAGGCCATGTTCAGCGGTGCCATCACAATCATGACGGGATTCTTGATGACATTTACAAGGTTGGACAGGAGTCCAACAATCAGGCCGGGGACGGGCCCGCAGATCGCGCCCACAAGAATGGTGCCGATGGAATCTCCCAGAACCACGGTAGTGATGGGGTAGATTACGTTATAGCATACCATGTTAATAGCTACGGCCAAGGGGATCAGCAGGAGGGTCATTTTGTCGAGTTTGTGATTTTTCTTTTCTAACGTTGCCATATGAATTCTCCTTTTATTTGGACGCCAGTGCGGCGTCAAAGTACAAAATCATTTGCAATTGGCGGCGGCATCCACCAGCATATCCATAAACCGGGCATTGTCCATATTGTAGACAACCTCCACATTCTTGGGCAGGCCCACCAAAATGCCGGAATAATCGCAGATGGTCGCACCGTCTGTATAACCGCCGCCGGTTTCAATGTCCACGTGCATCCAACGGCTCTCCGTAACAATCGACGGGTCGATAACCCCTGCCACAGCGCAGGCATCGTGGATGGGAACCACGTTTTTGAGATCCAGGAAGCTCAGACCGGCATTGTGCCGCGCCATGAAGAAGCGAACCAGCGCGGCCATCATCTTGCCGGTGTCATTGCCCAGGGCCTCCAGGCGCTCCAGGGTGTCCACACCGCACATAACCCGATACGTCACATCGTAGCCGAACATTGTAACGGGAATCCCGCTTTCAAAAACGATTTTGGTTGCTTCCGGATCAACAAAGGTATTGAATTCCATGCCCGGACGGCTCAGGACAAACTGCGCGGTACCGCCCATCATACAAATTCGCTCGATTTTCGGAATCAGATCCGGGAAAGCCTTAATCAGTAGTCCCACATTGGTCAGCGGTGCAGTGGGAATGATGGTTACCTTTTCCTCGCTTTCCCGCAGAACCTTCGCCATCATCTCCACAGCGCGGATGGAGGCTGCCTTCTTCGGATTTTCGGCGGGGAATGTGAAGCCGTCCAGTCCGGTAGTTCCATGCACTGCCGCGCCGGTTGTCTTTACCGACAGCAGCGTTTTCTTTTGCTCCTCATTCATACGCTCCAGCATGGCGGCTGTCATCTTTTCCATGGTCGCCTTGTGGGAGCGGACAATGCCATCCTGAAAACCCATCGCCACAGGCACCTCGTCTGCACCGATATAATGCAGCACATTCAGGGCATTGCGCGTCGTATTCTCAATGGTATTGTTGCCTGCCACGGTGGTAACGGCGCGGATATCCAATTTCTGGCTGCCATATGCCAGAACCAGCGCTACCATGTCATCGTGACCGGGGTCACAGTCAATGATTACAGGTATCTTTTTCATTCAAAGCTCCTCCTTTGTGTGCGCTTCCTCGAAATGAATGACCTCTTCCCATGTTGGAATTGAGGTAGACGCGCCCTGTCTGCTGACAGCAATGGCAGAGGCCATGCTCGCATATTTCAGAATGTCCTCCATCGGCAGATCCTTTGTAAGGCCTGCCAGGAAGTAGCCGCAGAAGGTATCTCCGGCGGCGGTGGTATCTACCGCTTTTACCGCGTAAATCCCGTGGGAAAGACGTTTTCCATGATTGTAATACAGAACGCCCTTCTCGCCAACGGTCAGGACAATGGCCGCATTGGGGAATTGCTCTGCCAGTCCTTCCAGAATTCGATCATACTCCTCAGAGGCTACACCTGCCAGGGCCCTTCCCTCAACTTCGTTGATGATGAAGTAATCCACCAGTTCCAGAGGATACTCCATCAGCTCCCGGGTAATTGGCGATGCATTGAAGGCAATCTGCATTCCCCGCCGCCTGGCTTCTTCCATTGCAAAGGAAACGTTGGATATTTCATTTTGCAGCAGCAGAATATCTCCGCTGCCAAAGTTTCCAAGAACCTGCTTGATGTACGCACGACTTATGCACTGATTTGCCCCGCCGCAGACGATGATGCAGTTCTGACCGGCTGCGTTCTGAATAATTGCGTGTCCGCTGACCGCATCGATTTTCTGGATCCATCCTGCATTTGCACCGGATTGGGTCAGGCACTCCAGAAAAGGCGCGCCATCTTGGCCAATGGCTCCCGCGTGATATACCTCTGCACCGGCACGGGCCAGGGCCAGCGTCTGATTCAAGCCCTTGCCTCCCAGAAATTCTGCATATCCGTCGCTCAAAATTGTTTCACCGACAGCAACAAAATGCGGCACGTCATAGACCTTGTCAAAGTTCAGAGAACCAAGATTCAGAATTTTCATTATGCACTTCCTTCCCGGTTTTTACTGTAATGCTTCTGAAAATCGTTTGCTTTATACTTGCTTTTTATTGAATTCAATAGTAAAATGGTTTCGTAAACTGTTTACCTTAACTGGATTGTACAACCACGCCATGCGTTTTGTCAACAATCCATTTTTGGGTTGCATTATTTTTGTTGAAACAGTACAATATGTATGTCGTAAAACTGTGAAATCGGCCCATTCTCTTGTGCCGTATTGGAAGGAGTACACAAAATGACCATCCGGGATATTGCCAATGCAGCTGGCGTCTCTGTTGCAACTGTTTCCAAAGTTCTCAACCATAGGGATCAGAATATCAGTCAGGAGACCAAGGAACGTATCCTTCAAATCATCAAAGACAGCGGCTATGTACCCTATGCCAAAATTCGTGACCGCCTTCTCACCGGCACCAATACCATCGGCCTGGCCGTTCCTTCGCTGGATATTTCCTACTACGCATCCTTTGTTTCAAGGGTGCAGGCCCTTGCGCGGCAGCAGGGCTTTGTACTGTCATTGTCCATTACCGGCGGCAGCAGCGAAGAGGAGCTTGCTGCGCTGGAGAGCTTTCGGGATACCAAGGCTGTTGGAATTCTGTTTTTTCCGTGCAGCGAGGAGGGTTTGCAGGCGCTTCAGCAGCTCCACGCGGAAGGGTATGGCGCGGTCATCCTGGACTATATGATGGAAAACGCAGTGTGCCCCCAGGTGTTTCGGGCAAATGACCGCATGGCCAAGCAGTGTACGGAGCTCCTGCTGGATCACTGCCAGCACATCGCGCTGCTGACGCACCGGGAAACCGGCAGTATCGTGCGCAAGGCCGTGTGTTCCGGGTATGAGGCGGCTCTGCTGGAAGCCCACCGCTCCATTGACTCCGGGCTGGAAATCCATGTCGGGGCAGAATATGAGCCGGTATTGGATATTCTTCTGGAAAGCGGCATAGACGGGATCGTCTGTCAGGATGCGGAATTGGCCGGTCTTGTCTATAGCGTTGCAGGCAAAAAGCAGCTTCAGATTCCGGAAGACCTGTCGGTCATCTCCATGGAGGATGCCCTCCTCTCCACCCAGCTTACCCCTCAGCTGACTTCCGGCGGGACAAGCGCAGCGCGGATGGCAGAGGTGGCGCTTGAAGCCCTCTCCTGGCAAATTCGCCAGCAGCCGCAAAAATTCACCTCCCAGGCGATTTGTGGCAGCACCCGAATGCGCGGCAGCATCTCTGTCCGGCAAAAGCACACTCCTCGTATCGCCATCATTGGCAGCATGAATATGGACGTTGTCCTCCAGGTCCCGCACCTGCCCCACCCCGGAGAAACGCTGCTCGCCCCTCAACTGACGACATGGCCCGGCGGAAAGGGCGCCAATCAAGCCCTTGGCGTCAGCCGACTGGGGGGCAATGCCTATATGTTTGGCTGCCTTGGAAATGATCGCTACGGAAAGCAAATCGCGGAACAGCTATCGAGCGCCAATGTGGATATGTCCAGCGTCCCGCTGACTGCGGATCAGCCAACAGGTACCGCCTATATCAATGTCTGTCCCGATGGCAGCAATACCATCGTTGTACACCCAGGGGCCAACACCCTGGTTGATCAGGAATACATTCGCCGCCACCAGGCGCTGCTTCGCAGCACAGACTACTGTCTGATCCAGATGGAAATTCCCTTCGAAAGCGTTCGGGAAGCGCTGCAATTTTGCGTCAGACACGGCACGCGCTCCATTTTAAAGCCGTCCCCCGCCAGGAACTTGCCAGAGGAGCTTCTGAAAGGAATTTACATTCTGGTTCCTAACGAGGAGGAAGCCGAGATACTCTGTCCCGGATTGTCATCGCCGGAGGAGCAGACCGCATATTTTCTGGACAAAGGCGTGGAGAACGTTATTATCACCATGGGGCCCGCTGGCTGTCTCTGGGCCAATGCGGAGGGAATCCGCAGATATCCGGCGCATCCCTTCCCTTGTGTGGATTCTACCGGAGCCAGCGATGTATTTATCAGCTGTTTGGCAGTTATGCTTGCTGAGGGAAAAGGAATCGAAGGTGCCATCCATGCGGCCAGCTGGGCCTCATCCTATTCCGTTGCGCAGGAAGGCGTCCAAAATTCCATTCCGGAGAGGGCACTCCTGGATGAATTTTTACAAAAAACATAGGATTGTAGTTGCACAGCTGGAGCATCTTCCCACATAGAAAGAAGGGGCTGTTAGAAAAGTATGTCGCTGCGAACCAGTGACCGACGTCACGACTCCGCGCTAAGAGCCGGCTTCGCCGGTTGCGCTATGTACGTGACTGCGGTCAC
>UQGU01000056.1 GCA_900540635.1 uncultured Eubacteriales bacterium
CCAGGACTTCACCGCAGACGGAGCACTTCTTGCCCTCGGTCAGGCCGGTGGCAGAACAGGTGGCTGCTACTGCGGGGATGACTTCCTCGGTATGGGCCAGCTTCTCGGTCTGCTCCTGGGGCACCAGCAGTGCACCGCAATCCGCGCACTCCAAGCCAGTAGTCAGGCCAGTGGAGGTGCAGGTAGCATCAACCGCAGGAATCACCACGGTATTTGCATGCTCGCAGCTTCCCTTTTCTACAGGCTCTCTCAGAATTTTACCGCAAACAGAGCACTTCAGTCCGGCAGTCATCGTATCGGTTGCAGGGATTTCTACAGGCGTATGCTCCCCGGTAGCAGGCACAGCGGCAACGACAACAGTCTCGCCGCAAACAGTGCAAGTATTGCTGATTTCACCCGCATCTGCACAGGTAGGCTCTTTCGTAACGATTTCCGCTTCCTCATCGAAAGTATGGGGAAGCTTTTCAGATACCGCATAGGTAATCTTGCCGCAGGCCTCGCAAATGCGCTTCTCAACACCGGTAGCGGAGCAGGTAGCGTCCTTAATAGAGGTTGCCTTCCACACATGGTTCTCGGGGTTGATTTCGGTCACATTGTCAGTAAAGCTATCCTCGCAGCGGCTGCACACATGGAGCGTGTAGCCCTTTGCAGAGCAGGTAGCTTCCACAACGGTCTCCACATAGTCGTGGCCCAGGGCCTTTTCGCCTACGCCATCCGGGTAAGCAACTTCCTTGGTCTCGTTGCAGTTGGCGCACTTGACCAGCATATGCTCGTCATGCAGGCAGTCGGCAGGAACGTTGACGGCGTTCTCCTCGTCCCACTTGTGACCCAGGGCCTCGGTGGGCTCTTCCTTGGTCTCCTCGCAGCGAGAGCACTTAAAGGTATCCAGGCCGCCCTCTTCGCAGGTGGCTGCTACATACTTCTCGTTCTCCGTGTCCAGGACAAAGTCGTGGCCCAGCGCCTCGGAACCTTCCACAGGCTCCATTTCCTCGGTGTAGTCGCAGTTCTTGCAGGCCTTGCCTACCATTGCAGGCTCGGTGCAGGTAGCATCCCGGAAGACTTCCTCCAGGTCGTGCTCGCCGGTTGCGGAAATGGTCTCTTCCTTGGTATCCTCGCACTTGGTGCAGACATAGCTTACCTTGCCGTCCTTGCCGCAGGTGGCCTCAACACGCTCGACTTCCTCCCACTCGTGGCTGGTTTCGGTGGTCTTGTAGCCCAGGTCCTTGCCGCAGATAGCGCAGGTATACTTTGCAATGCCCTTGGTGGTGCAGGTTGCGTCCTTCAGCACCTTGGCAATTTTCGCCTCGTGGGCATTCTCGTCCACAGGGGTCTCATCGTCCTTGTAGCTGTCGCCGCAGACAGAGCAGGTATAGGTGGTGTAGCCGCCCTCCTTGCAGGTTGCGGGGACAACCTTCTCCTCGTACTTGTGACCCTTGGCGGGCTCGGCGATCCCATCGGGATATGCTTCTACATAGGTCTTCTGACAAATTTCGCAGGTGTGCAGAACGCCGGAAGCATTCTCACAGGTGGCATCCTGGTGGACGCCGTCGTCCCACTTGTGGCCCAGGGCCTCGGTGGGCTCTTCCTTGGTCTCCTCGCAGCGAGAGCACTTAAAGGTATCCAGGCCGCCCTCTTCGCAGGTGGCTGCTACATACTTCTCGTTCTCCGTGTCCAGGACAAAGTCGTGGCCCAGCGCCTCGGAACCTTCCACAGGCTCCATTTCCTCGGTGTAGTCGCAGTTCTTGCAGGCCTTGCCTACCATTGCAGGCTCGGTGCAGGTAGCATCCCGGAAGACTTCCTCCAGGTCGTGCTCGCCGGTTGCGGAAATGGTCTCTTCCTTGGTATCCTCGCACTTGGTGCAGACATAGCTTACCTTGCCGTCCTTGCCGCAGGTGGCTTCAACACGCTCGACTTCCTTCCAGTCGTGGCTGGTTTCGGTGGTCTTGTAGCCCAGGCTCACGCCGCAAACCTCGCACACATAGTGGGCAATGCCCTCTGCAGTGCAGGTTGCAGGCCGCAGGACCTTTCCAACAACGGGTGTATGGGCAGAACTGTCGGCGGGAACCACAGCATCCTTGTAGCTGTAGCCGCAGCGGCTGCACTCGTGGAGGGTATAGCCCTCATCCTTACAGGTGGGCGCAACAACCTTCTCCTCGAACACATGGCCCAGTGCAGGCTCAGCCAGCTCGCCCTCAAAGGGTACGCGCTCTGTCTCGCCGCAGCGCTCGCAGGTCCGCTCGACACCGGCGGGATTCACGCAGTCGGCCTCTTTAACGACCTCTTTTTCGCTCCACTTATGGCCAAGAGGAGCGCTTTCCACGCTGTCGGTGACATCGCAGCGGCTGCACTTCCGGGTGTCGAGGCCGCCCTCGGTGCAGGTTGCTGCCTTGTAACCGGGCAGTGTCTCATCAATGACCATGTCGTGACCCAGAGCGGGGCTCAGGTCATCCTGCAGGATCTTAATATCCTGCTCACAGTCATGACAATGCAGCACAACACGCTGAGGTGTCGTACAGGTTGCTTCTCTTACTTCCTCTTCGGTATGCTCATGTGCACACTCTGTTTCGGCAGCAAAAGCCGAGGTGGGCAGCATGGAGAATACCATCATGAGTGCCAGAAAAGAAGCCAGAACTTTTCTCTTCATGATATTACCTCCAAAAATAGAATACTGGAAGATTTCGGCTTTCGCCGCAGGAACCGGCAAATGCCGACCGCCGGGGATATGCCGGGGAATCCCGGCGACAGATCATCTGTAAAACAGGCGGATGGAACTCAGGCAAAGATTTTTGCCGCCCGCGTTGAACGTGCGCCTCCTTTCCTCGAATTTTACAGCGATCCTATTTCAACGAGACAATCGTCTCGTGTGAAACCAATCTTGTTATGACATAATTCGTATTATGTGGTTGCGCACATCGTGTTTTCCCCTTCTTTATGATGAAAAATCCGGGGAATAGGCGCAAAAAAACCGGAGGAATTCCAATTACTCCGGTTTTTTAATTAGCGTGCGCTAACTGCATGGGGTCAGAAATTAAGTCGAAAGTATGTCTTGATTTTTTCATAGGAATGCTGTATAATTCAGGAAAGAATAGGTAGAGTTATATGTATATCCCTTTGGGCGTTTACCACATAATACGAATTATGTGGTTATTTTTTTACATAAGCAAATTCAGCCTCTCGATTTTTTCCCGGTGCTCTGAGCCGGTACTCATAATATAGATGCGCGTTGTCTCAATGCTGCCGTGTCCCAGGATATCTGCAAGCTTGGCAATATCCTTGTCCGCACTGTAAAACGTCCTCGCAAAGAGCTTTCGGAGATTGTGCGGATATACCTTTTCCGGGTTAACCTGTGCCTTTTGGCACAGGTTTTTCATTTGCTGCCAGATGTTGCTCCGATCCAGGGGCTTCCCGTTTCGTGTAACGAAAACCGGGCCGGACCGAAGCTTTCGTTTCCGCGCATATTTCAGCAGCCGGCTGCGCAGCAGTGAGGGGACGAAGACCACCCGGGTCTTGTTCTTGCAGTGCACTTCCACGGCCCCGGATTGCTCCAGCGCTTCAATCCGAAAAAATGGCAGCTCCGAAACCCGGATTCCTGTGGCGCAGATTGTCTGAAGCAGAAGATTCAGCTGTTGGTTTTCCCGGGAGGCATCCAGCAGCCGCTGGTACTCTTCCCGCGTCAGCTCCTGCTCCTCCGGCCTGTAAACCCTGGTTTGAATGCGGATGGACTTCACCCTGCACTCTGCCCATCCGCTGAAAATCAGAAAGCTATTGATCGAGGACAGCATGGAATTCACAGACGACACCGCGTATTTCCGGTTCATCAGTTCCGCCTTGTAGGCAAGTACGCTTTCTTTTGTGACCACACCCCCGCAAAAACCGTAAAACACCTTCACATCCCGCAGGTATTTTTCAATGGTCACAGGACTTTTTTCATTTTCTCTCAGATAAGCGGCAAAGGAACGCAAATCAGACAAACACATCTGATGCTGCATAAATGTTTCAGCTCCTAGTATTGGAATTTTAAGGAACCTTTGAAAAGTCCGCAGCAGACCGATCATCCGCCGCAGAGGGTTTCAAAGGCTCCCTCAGCAGGAAAAAGCTGGCCTTCTTAAAAGGTTCGCACTCTCTGCTCTTCACATTATATACCAATTTTCAGGGAAACCTTGAACATTTTGTATTTTTTATATATGCGCTTACCGCTGCCGGAACGCAGGATAGCTTTCTTTTCATTTCGCAGTTGATTTTTAGATAAGTTTATGCTACAATTTGGATAATTGTTTCGGATGAAGCAAAGATTCTTATTGGAGATGACACCTATGTGCGGAATCGTTGGTTTTACAGGGAAGCATTCGGCCGCGCCGATTTTGTTGGACGGTCTTTCTAAACTGGAATATCGGGGCTATGACTCTGCCGGTCTGGCCGTGCGGGATGGAACGGCGCCGGTGCAGATCGTCAAGGCCAAGGGGCGGCTGAAAGCATTGGAGGAAAAAACGGACTGCGGCCGCGCGCTGCCGGGAGACTGCGGCATCGGCCACACCCGTTGGGCCACCCATGGCGAACCCAGCGAGGAAAACGCCCATCCCCACTGCTCAGATGACGGCAATGTGGTCGCCGTCCACAACGGCATCATCGAAAACTATCAGGAGCTGCGGGAAAAGCTCCTGCGCAAGGGCTATACCTTCTACTCCTCCACCGATACGGAAGTGGCCGTGAAGCTCATCGATTACTACTATAAAAAATACGCCCACACCCCTGTGGATGCCATCAATCACGCCATGGTCCGCATCCGCGGTTCCTATGCTCTGGCCGTGCTGTTCCGGGACTACCCCGGGGAGATTTACGCCGCCCGAAAGGACAGCCCTATGATTCTCGGCACCAAGGACGGGGAACAGTACCTTGCCTCGGATGTGCCCGCCATTCTGAAATACACCCGCACGGTGTACTATCTGGGCAATCTGGAGCTTGCCCGCCTGACCCCCCAGGGCATCTCCTTCTTCAATCTGGACGGCGACGAAATTTCCAAAGAGCCTGTGGATATCCTGTGGAACGCGGAAGCCGCCGAAAAAGGCGGCTATGAGCACTTCATGATGAAGGAAATCCACGAGCAGCCCAAGGCCGTGGAGGATACCCTGCGCTCCGTCTGCACGGATGGCTCCATTGATCTGGAAAAAACCGGGCTGACCAGGGATGCTGTCGCCTCCTTCCGACAGGTATGGGTTATCGGCTGCGGCTCTGCCTACCACGTGGGCGTGGCCGCCCAGTATGTGCTGGAGGATCTGGCAAAAATTCCCGTCCGGGTGGAGCTTGCCTCGGAATTCCGCTATCGGGACCCCCTTGTGCCGGAAAACACTTTGGTGGTTATCATCAGCCAGTCCGGTGAAACCGCTGATTCTCTGGCCGCCCTGCGCAAGGCCAAGGAGCAGGGGGCCAAAACCCTGGCCATCGTCAACGTGGTGGGCTCCACCATTGCCCGGGAGGCGGACTACGTCTTCTATACTCTGGCCGGTCCGGAAATCGCCGTGGCAACCACCAAGGCCTACAGCGCCCAGCTGCTGGCCGTCTACGCACTGGCCATTGCCTTCGCTCAGGACCGCGGGCAGCTGACGGACGATCAGGCCGCCGCCCTGGTCCGGGAGCTGGAATCCCTGCCCGGGAAAATGGAGCGGCTGCTGGAGGACGAAGAGCGGATTCAGTGGTTTGCCTCCAAGCAAATCGCCGCAAAGGATATCTTCTTCATCGGCCGGGGGCTGGACTATGCCATCAGCCTGGAGGGCAGCCTGAAAATGAAGGAAATCAGCTACATCCACTCCGAGGCCTACGCCGCCGGAGAGCTGAAGCACGGCACCATCAGTCTGATTGAACCGGGCACCCTGGTGGTGGGCGTACTGACCCAGCAGAAGCTCTATGAGAAAACCCTAAGCAATCTTCTGGAATGCAAAACCAGAGGTGCCTACCTCATGGCTCTGACCACCTACGGCAACTACAGCATGGAGGACAATGCAGACTTCGTCCTCTACATTCCCAAAACCGATCCCCACTTTGCCCCCAGCCTGGCAGTAATCCCCTTGCAGCTGCTGGGCTACTATGTCAGCGTCGCCAAGGGCCTGGATGTGGACAAACCCAGGAATCTGGCAAAGAGCGTCACGGTAGAATAAAGCAGCACCGCGCGATTTGGAAAAGCTCAAATCGCGCGGTGTATTTTTCATTTTGAGGGACGCTTTCTGCGCTTTTGGGCCCATTGTAAGCCACATTCCAGCAGCAGTATTCCTGCCGTAATTCCGGCACCCAAAAGGAGCACCCTTCCGCTTGCGGAAAATGCCGTATCCCGCACTTGCGCCAGCGCTTGAAACGCATCCGGGAAGGCGGCAAGTCCATTGAAAACGGTGTCCAGCGCAGTGCGGTAATGGGACAGCGCAAAGATGTTTTCCTCCGGCAGCAGGGAACCGGGCAGCAGGATCTTGCTGAGCGTCCCGGGCAGCAGGCACAGGCACAGCGCGGCCAAGGCGCCGTTCACGCAGCGCAGCAGCCCCGCTTTCGGCATCCGCCAGACGGCGATCAGAAATACCAGCCCCGCCAGCAGTACCGCTGCCCCACCGGCAATTCGGGGCAGCTGGTTCAAAAACTGCTCCGTATCGCCCAGGCTGAAAATTCGTTCCGCAAAACCGGTCAGCTCAGAAGCGGTCTTTGCCCGCTGCTCCATAAAGGGAACCGGAAAGCTCCGCATTTCCATCAGCGCCGCGTTTCCTTTGACCTCAAAGCCTACAGCCTCCAGGGGAAGCTGCGCATCCTTTGGAAGCTCTCCCCCGAAAATCAGCAGGTAAGTGTCGTCTCCCCGCTCCTGGGATTCCAGGAGCGACACCTCCTCCCCGGCCCTCGGCTGGCGGGTCGCGGAGAAGACATAGGGCGTGTCGGGGAAGCCCGAAACGGACACGCATTCGCCGGTCAGGGACCAGCCGCTGACCTCGCGGATGCGTTTGCCGCTTTCCCATCCGGTGCCGTCGTAGATTTCGTACAGGTGCAGCCCCTCCTGGTCCGCGAACAGCGATCTCAGCGGCAGCTCCCGGGTCACGGCCTCGTGGGCGGCCTTGGTGTTGACGGGTCCCTGTTCTACCTGGGTCATCATGGTGGCCTCGATCCAGGCGGATACGATGGTGCAGGCGATCAGGATGTACAGGATGAGGCTTCCGAAACATAGGGCTTGTTTTTTCATTTTTCTCCTCCCAGGGCGATGCCCTCTACCAGCTCCCGGTTAAAATAGGCGAACAGGAACAGGGGCGGCAGAGCGACCAGAATACAGCACACCAGCTGTACGGTGGGGTTCTCCGGCGGCACCGAGGCCAGGGCTACGGAAATGGGGTAGCGCCCGAAATCCTCCAGATAGACCATGGGCTGCTCCACCATATTCCAGCCGTCCAGGAAGGACAGCAGCAGCGTGCAGATCAGTCCTGCCCTGTTCATGGGTACCGCGATACGGCAGATCAGCTTCAGGGTCCCGCAGCCGTCCAGCCGGGCGGCTTCAATGATCTCGTTGGGCACGGCCTGAAAGCTCTGCGTCATAATGAAGGTACCCAGAGGCACGAAGATCATGGGCAGCACCAGCGCGTAGTAGGTATCCAGCAGTCCCAGCCTGTCCAGCATGATGTAGTTGGGCACCAGCGTTACCTGCAGGGGCATAATCATCAGCACCATCAGCAGGAAGAACAGGACGTTCTTCCCGGGGAAGCGGCATTTGGCAAAGCCGTAGCCCGCCAGGGTGGATACGACTACCTGTCCCGCCGTGATGCACAGGCACAGCCCCAGGCTCTTCCAGAACCGCAGCAGATACTGCTCCTGGGCGAGAAATACCTGATAGTAATAGGAAAGCGTGAAGCCGTCCTGGGCGGAAAGCAGGCTTTTGGCGAATACGTACAGGAAGGGGATTACGGACAGCGCCGTCAGCAGAACGGCGGCAAAGGAGGAGAAATAGGCGGGGCGTTTACGCATCCTTGTATGCCTCCTTCCGCCTGACCCAGCGGTAGCTCAGGGCGAACAGCACCGTCAGAACCAGAAGCAGCAGCACGGAGGCCACCGCCAGCTTTGGGTAGTTCAGCTTGTCAAAGGCGTTGTTGATAAAGTGCTGGAGCATATAGATGCTCTGGTCCGGGTGGGTCCCGCCGATGAGAAAAATCTCCCGGAAGCATTTGAAAGCGTTGATCAGAGAGAACACCGCGGCAAAAAACACACTGTACCACATCTGGGGCATAGTGATATAGCGCAGCTGCTGCCATGCCGTGGCGCCGTCCAGAGAGGCGGCGGCATAGTGATCCTCAGGGATCGTGATAAGGCCAGAGAGGAGCAGAATCACGCTGTAGCCCGTATTTTTCCACAGGTACAGGGCGATCACCACCCAGAAGGCTGCCTTGGAGTGAAGCCAGTCCGCTACGGGCAGCCCCAGAGTGTACAGCCCTCTGTTTACAAGCCCCGTCTGGGCAAACAGCAGCTCCACCAGCAGCACCGTGCCCACCACGGGCATAATGTAGGGCAGCAGCAGGACGGATTTCAGTGCCTCATGCTTCCGCGCGTGGTTTTTCAGCAGCAGCGCGATGGCATAGGACAGGAGAATAATCAGGGGAAGGGCCACAGCCAGAAATTTCAGCGTGTTGCCGAAGGCCAGCTGGAACACGCCGCTGCGCAGCATACTCCGGTAGGTCTCAATGCCAACGTTTTCCCGGGATCTGCCCGTGCCCCGCTGGAAGGAGTTTTGCAGCACCATCAGAAAGGGGACCGCGTAAAATAGCCCACAGCCCGCCGTCAGCGGCAGGACCAGAAGCAGTCCCTCCCGGGCGCAGCGCCGTGTATTTTTGGATACCTGTTTCATATACTTTAACCCTCCGCCAGATGCCACCACAGGCCCTGATAGACCTGCTGTGCCAGCGCCTCAATGTCCGCGTCCGTAGGCGTCCCGTCAGCCTCGTTCAGCTGGGATAGTGCGTACTCCAGAGAATCCGCCCCGGAAATGGTCACGGGGAAGCGCACCTCGTCAATGTCCCAGGAAAGGGCGGGAATATCGGCGTCGGTGATCTGGAGGCTCATAATCGCCCGGCAGATCGAGGATGGCTTGGGCCGAATGATAAATTCACTTATGTCGCCTGCCCCCTGGCATTGGTATCTCAGGCAGTTCCATAGGGAGGCCGTGGAGCCAGTTACCAGCACGGGCCAGCTATTTTCTACCTGCCCGTCCGTCTGACTGTTCTTTGGTGCGTACGTTTTCTTGCGGAGCTGCGGACGATATAAACCGCCCTGGAATTCCTCCGTCAGGAATTCGCGCAGGAAGCGGTATGCCAGCTCCTGGTTCCGGCAGCTACTCCCGACTGCGCCGAAATAGGTAACGGCAGCCGCGATTTTGTTGTCGGAGGTCCGCATCGGGAGCATCCGCAGCGTGTGCCCAGCTTGCTTTGCTACGGCAACGGACTCCAGCGCCCCAGTCAGATTGGATGTAAAAACGGGATACACCGTAAGCCCAAGCAGGTTTTCACTCCAATGAATGCCGTGTGCGATATAGTCATAGGTGCTGTTAAAATCTTCAAAAGACCCAGTAAACGGATAAATAATATAGACGTCATCCTCGTCATTGGAGGAGGTCGATGTCAGCCATTGCTTGTACCTGGTATAATGGGTTTCCTCCCACGCGTCCATGATCGCCGTTTTCTGCCTTTGCCCGAGAAACGTGCTTTGCTGATAGGTGTGCAGATACCGCGCGATCTCTTCCACGGATATCTGCACTCGCTCGTGATCGTAGTCCAGACAGTTGGACAGCAGACGCGTATCAGTCGGGAGAGTCAGGCCGCCGGCGACCTCAGACCAGTTGTCCCGGGAGAGAAGATACTCCGCCATGGAAATGCAGTCGGTATTCAGCGCTTCCCCGTCAATGCCGCAGCGGTCAAAGTATTCCGGGATCGTCAGAAGGAGCGGGATGTCAAAGCGAAGCGGTAGGATAAGACGCTTGCCGGAGACGCATCCCGCAGCCATGACCTGCCGCTGAAAGCCCTCCTTTGGCAGCGCGTCGTCCTGACTGTAGTACGGCTCTGTGTCCGCGAAAAGGCCAACGCGCATAGCCTGCTCTATGTCCGAAAAAAGCGGTTCAACGGCTAAAGCTGAGGTCGAAATGTTTGCGGCGCGCTCGTCGTCATCGTCCAGCAGCAGCCGGTTTCCGGTGGGAAGGAGGTAGACGTCCGGCCCGTCTCCGGCCATGATCTTTGTCCGTAGGCGCTTCAGCCGGATTTCCCGTTCCTGCGGGTCTGTGGGGAGAATATCCAATTGGACGGTCAGACCCGGATTTTCCTTTTCCATGCGCTCGGCGATGATTTCCGCCTGGAGATTCATACCGTCCCTTGTGCTTTGCTCCGTCAGCACCCACAGGCTGGTCTGTTCCCGCGTGCCAGCCGCACCAAGACTGCCGCAGCCGGACAATATACATAGGAGGATTGCCAGGATCCCCAAGAAAGTTCGTTTTCCTCTGCGCATTTCAGAAATTCTCCTTGTAAAAGGAATATTATCTCAAAGAGAGAGTTTCCAGATAGAGAAATGTCATTGCGGAATGGTCCGCAATGACATCTGTTCATGGCCGTTCTAAACCATGCGGGCTTTCAGCAGAGCAGCGCTGATTTTCCCTTGACGCTTACTTGAAAATCTTATTGCAGGAGTTGCAGCGATAATAGATGACTCCATTTGTGCGCCCGAAGTATATAGCATTACCTCCGCAGTACGGACACACCACAGCGGGAACTCTGGGCTGAATCGTATCCGTATGGACATGAGACGTTTCCGCCTCTGCCATGGCAGGCAGGACGAGAACGGACATCAGCAGAATCAGGGCAAGAGCCAGGGTGAACAGCTTTTTACAGGTTTTCATACACATGCCTCCTATGTTTTTACCAGAGTGTAGATTTTCAACGAGACGCAATGTAGAATCCCATCTGAGTGTATAATAGCACGGTTTTGTTGCTTTGTCAAGAAAAAGTTTTTGGTAGCGCACATTTGTCTTTTGATAATGCACTATCCCTCCGCCAGATGCCACCACAGGCCCTGGTAGACTTGCTGTGCCAAAGCGTCAATGTCCGCGTCCGTGGGCGTCCCGTCCGGCTCGTTCAGCTGGGACAGGGCGTGTTCCAGAGAATCCGTCCCGGGGATGGTAACGGGGAAGCGTACCTCGTCGATCTCCCAGGAAAGGGCGGGAATGTCGGCGTCGGTGATGGATGCCCGCTGTATTTCCAGGGATATCTGATTACCGCTGGTCCAAAGGTCAGAACCTAAGCAAAGCGCCTGGTACTGTGTGTTGTCCCACAGGGCCGCCGCGGAACCGCTTGTGCGAACCGGCCAGCTGTTTTCTACCTGACCGGGGCATTGGGGGTCCTCGCAATTTGACGCAAAGCTCTTTTCCACGCGCGGCCGATACTGGCCCCACTGGAATTCCTCCGATAGAAACTGCCGCAAAAAGCGGTACGCAAGCGCTGGGTCCTGGCAGCTGCCGCCAACAGCCCCCCAATAGGTGATGCTTGCGGCTACGGAGTTATTCGCCGCGCGCATGGGGTACATCCTTATAGAGGATCCTCTATGGAAAACAGCCTGCGCGGCTTTTTCTATGCCGAGAGTTGTCAGAGAATCCGCTAGAGAACAGCTGTACAGGGGAATCCCCAGGGTACTCCAATGGACCCCGAAGCTGATGTATTTTGAAATGGTATTGACATCCGCCATCTGGTTCAAGCTTTTGTTATACACAGCGGAAAGAAAATCCCTGTCCAATTCCGGAATCAGAGCGTTGGATATCTCCCTGGCGGAAAAGATGATCTCGTGTTCAGACGGGATTGCTGCGGACTTCCATTTTTGATAGGTGCGAAGATACCGGGCGATCTCATCGGCATCCGCGCTTAATTTCTCGGTGGAGTAGTCGAAGGGTGGCGACAGGAGAGACATATCCTTTGGAAGCTGAATTCCGGCCGACACATCTTTTCCATTCTCCCGCGCAAGCAAGTGCTCGACAACAGAACAGGCATCCTCCTGCATTTGCAGGTCATCCAGCCCAAAGGAAGTCCATTGGTCGGAATCGGAAAGCAGAACGGGAATATCAAACCGCAGGGGAAACAGATAACGTTTTTTGCCAAGAGTACCAGTGTCCATGATCTGGCTGTTCAGCGCGTCCTTTCCCAGTGTCCTATCCGCTTCATAGTAGGTCTGTATGTCATAGAACAGGCCCGAACGCATGGCCTGTTCGACGTCCTGAAACAGAGGGGCAATGGATATTTCCCGAAATCGCAGAAACCAGCTTTCAGATATGCGATAATCCTGCGTCAGTGTTCCGCCGGTAGGGAGCAAATAGACGTCCGGTCCGTCTCCGGCCATGATTTTGGTCCGCAGCTGTTTTAACCGGATTTCCCGCTCTTGCGGGTCCGTTGGGAGAATGTCCAGTTCCACGGTCAGACCCGGATTTTCCTTTTCCATGCGTTTGGTAATAATTTCCGCCTGAAGATTCATTCCGTCGGAGCAGGAAGCCTCTGTAACGACCCAGAGAACCTGTCCTGTTTCGGAGACAGTGTGCCGTGTACTGCAGCCGCAAAGAAACAGAAGATGTATGAATAGCAGCAGATAAAAGAACGTTGTCTTCATCTTCGGCCTCCTTTAAATTCAGAAATAGCGGAAGCGCTCAAAAGCTCCCGCTATTTCTTGGATTTGCTCAGTTTTCAGTTTACAAAATAAGACAACCGTCCGCACACAGTACATTCCGCTTTGGTGTAACGTGGGGTTGTGTCAGTCATCCCTCGAAAAACCGTCGGTCCACCACAATAATTGCATGGGCCAATAGCGTATCGTGGTGCGGCCATGGCAGGCAGGACGAGAACGGACATCAGCAGAATCAGGGCAAGAGCCAGGGTGAGCAGCTTTTTACAGGTTTTCATACACATGCCTGCTATGTTTTTACTGGAGTATAGACTTTCGACGAGACGTGATACCAACCTCGTCTGTGTACATGGTAGCACAGTTTTGTTGCTTTGTCAAGAAAAAGTTTTCTGATAGCGAACATTTGTCTTCTACAAAAGCACTATCCCTCCGCCAGATGCCACCACAGGCCCTGGTAGACCTGCCGGGCCAACTCGTCGATATCCACGTCCGTGGGCGTTCCGTCTTCCATATTCAGCCTGGATAAAGCACTTTCCATACTGTCCGTCCCGGTAATGGTAATCGGAAAGCGGACCTCGTCAATGTTCCAGGACAGGGCCGGGATCTCCTCATCCCGAAATTGCAGAGCCCTTGCCGCCGCGCCAACCTGGTTGGACTCCTTCCGCTTGGAATAGACCATATCCCGGTTCTGATAGCGCAGGGTCTCCCACAGGGCCGCGGCAGAGCCAACCGTCCGGACCGGCCAGCTGTTCTCCACCTGCCCGTGACACTGGATCTCTGCGATCTCCTGCTTTTTCTGGGTATCCTCTCTGGGGCGGTATTGGTCCCACTGGAATTCCTCCTCCAGGAATTGCCGCAGGAAGGCATACCCCAGCTCCGGCACTTTCGTTCCGCTGCCGAGAGCGCCCCAGTAGGTCACACTGGCCGTCACGCATCCGGCAGAATCCCGGAAGGGATAGCAGGCCAGGTTCCGCTCCTCTCCATAGATAGAAGTATAGGTTTTTTCCACAGCGAGGGTTTCCAGCGCTTCTGCCATGGTGCAGGAATACAGCGGGAAGCCCCCGGTGCTCCAATGGACATCCACGCTGATGTACTGGGAAAGATCGTTGAATACGCCAATAGACTGGCACATATCCCGGATCGGCCCTTCCAGAGCCCAAAGCCGGATCTCGTCCAGCCCGGACAGATACGCCTCGATTGCCGTATCCACCAGCGCCTGCTCCCCGGGGACAGCCGCCGCCCGCCAGCGCTGGTACAAGCGCATATAGTCCGCAATGTTTTGCTGAGTTATCTGAAGCGTTTCCGTGCCGTAATCAAAGGGCTGCGAAAGCAGGCTGAGGTCTGCCGGAAGCCGCAGACCGGTGACGATATAGTCATCTCCTGCATTTTCCATCAGTGTCCGAGAAAGGGTCAGTCCATCGGACTCCAGCAGGGCCTCCGATAGACCGAAGCGCTCCCAAAGGTCCTTGTCGGTAAACATCACCGGGATGTTGAACCGCAGCGGCAGCACATAGCGGCGGGAATGAACGGTGCCCGCATCCATGATCTCCCGCTTCAGCGCGGCAGTATTCAAATCATCGTCGCTTTCATAATAGGCGCTGATGTCCAGAAACTGCCCGGAGCGCATGGCCTGGGTCACGTCCAGAAACAGCGGTTCCACCTGTGTTGTTTGGGTTACCCGGCGATGGTACTCATTTACATAGTCCGTCGATAAGGTACTTCCGGTTGGCAGCAGATAGACATCCGGCCCCGCTCCGGACATAATTTTTGTCCGAAGCTGCGTTAGCCGGGCCTCCCGCTCCTGCGGGTCCGTGGGAAGAATCTCAAGCTCCACCGTCAGTCCGGGATTTGCCTGCTCCATGCGCCTGGCAATCATTTCCGCCTGGTAATTCATGCCATCGGAGCAGGAAACCTCCGTCACCACCCAAAGCTCTTTCGCCGTCTCCTGCTTTTCAGCACAGCCGCACAACCCCGTCAGCATGAAGACAGCCAGTATGCAGCACAGCGTTCTTTTCATATGCGGCCTCCTTTTCTGGAAATTGCTGTCAGTATACCACATATAATTCCTCTGTGCAAACAAATCCGCAAAAGCAGACTGCAATTTTATAAAAAGATGACAAAAACCGCCTCGCGACAGCGAAGCGGTTTATTTCATGTTGGCATTACCTATCTTCCCGGCAAGTCACCCTG
>UQGU01000057.1 GCA_900540635.1 uncultured Eubacteriales bacterium
ACGAAACAGTTTTACAATACCTTGGATTGAAACTGGGTGTTCGGGAGGAATACACTGCGGAATATTTATCTGAGATTCTGGAAGAATTTCTAAAGGTCACAGGCATGAACCAGGAAGAGTTTGTCCATGGGTCTGGTCGGCGGAAAACAGCAGGCCAGAGGCTGTATGAGCGGATAGATGACAGTCGAAAAAAGCTGAAGGGTTACAGGGAAAAGGTGGATATCTGCGGAGACAAACGCAATAGCTTCTCCAAAACCGACCACGACGCTACCTTTATGCGGGTAAAAAAGGATTATATGGGCAATGACCAGCTTCTCCCGGCCTATAATGTGCAAATGGGTGTCTGCGACGGATATATCGCCGTTTACGGGGTCTACCAATATGCCTCAGATTCCGACTGTTTTCAACCGTTAATAGAGGAATTTCAGAGAAGATACCACAAATATCCAAAGTATCCTGTGGCAGACGCTGGTTATGGCAATCTGAATAATTATCTGTACTGCCAAGAGCATGGAATGGAAAAATACATGAAGTTCCCCATGTACGAAAAGGAAACCAAGGACAAGAAATACCGTGACGATCCATACCGTGCAGTGAATTTCCGAGTAAATGAAGCAGGACGACTGGTTTGTCCAAACGGCAAAGAATTTCTTTTCCTACGGACGGAACCGGTAAAGGGCAACCAATATGGGAGAACTGTAGAGCTTCACCAGTGCGAGGATTGCAGCGGCTGCCCACATCGATCTAAATGTCACAAAAGCAGATTTGACCGGATCATTCGGCTGAACTATGAACTGACTTCCTTCCACAAGGAGGTTCTTGACAACCTGAACAGCATCCATGGTGCGCTGCTCCGAATGAACCGATCCATACAATCCGAAGGGACTTATGGCGAAATAAAGGCAAACCGAGGATACGAACGGTTCCGAAGAAGGGGCATAAACAAGGTAATTTTGGAGATTGCCCTGATAAGCTGCGGTTTTAACCTGCACAAGTACCATTTGAGCAAATTAGCAAAGGCCAATCCGGCCAAGGCTGCTGGCTGAATACCCTCAAAAAAATGCCGAAGAAAAACAAATTTTCTCCGGTTGTGGTTGGTGTACACATTTTTGAGAGAAAAGTTATCCACAGCCTTGATGGGTAAGAAAAAGCAGACCCTTTCCATTTCGGGAAAGAGTCTGCGATTTCGTTTTGGGGTTATTTAACAGCCCCTTTTTTGCGGCCAGAATTACAAACAGCGGAAGCAAAGGTAAAAACCCATCGTACTCGTCATTCCGAGCGAACGCAGTGAGTCGAGGAATCTTCCCGAGTGGCAGATTTTACCTTGTGTTGGTACTTTTCTGCCATGTGCGTGGATTTCTCCACTCCGCTGGCGCTAAAGGCCTGAATGACATGACGGGGGGCGTTTTTTGTATTATCGGAAATAGTTCCGTCCTTTCACGTGCGGAACGGCACATAGGCCGTTCCCTACGGTTTCGCTGGTAGGGGCACGTTTTCAACCAAGGGATTTTAAAGACGGGAGGTGATCATATGGGGCGTTTGTACGGATTCGCATACTGGTTCTGCAATATTTCACGCCTCCCGCTGCCGCATCGGTCAGGGCTACGCCCTGCAGCTTCCCGGTCGGGGAAGCCAAGCCCGGTGGGCGGCTTTGCTACGTCTTTGGGACTCTATTTTTCTCCCACTGCCACAGAATCAGAAAACCGATGCCCGCAGCGATCCAGGAGGAGATATAGATATCGATGATACATTCCATGGTATGCTGTCTGGGCAGCACCAGCAGGATCCCCAGCACCCGCAGAAGGCAGATGGACAAAAGGGTCAGGATCATGGGCCTGACCGTATCACCCGTTCCGCAGCATGCGCCGGAAAAGCTTTCCGCCAAAGCATAAAACAGGAAGAATGGGGCCATTCGCCGCATAAAAACAACTGCCTGGGGTACGACTGCCGCCGCATCCTGCACGGGAACAAACAGGCCGCCCAGCGGGGCCGTCAGGAAATACAGGCCAAGGCTTACCGTCCCCACTGCGGCCACGGACATGGCCGCACCGATCCGATTGCCTTTACAGACCCTGTCCCAACGTCCCGCCCCCATATTCTGGGCGGTATAGGTCGTCAGTGCCGGCCCCATGGCATCCGCCAGGAGCCAGATCAGCATATCCAGCTTGTCGCAGATGCCCCAGGCCGCAATGGTGTCTGTTCCCATCGTGTTCACCGCTGCCTGCACAATGGAATTGGCCACCGGGAACAGCACCGATTGCAGTGCCAGCGGAATGCCGGTCCGTACCATAGCCCACAGGTGTTCCAGCCACCGCCGGAGCCGCCGTGCGCCGATCCTTTGCGGCAGTTTTTTCCCTGCCATCCACAGTGCCATTGCCGCACTGACCATCTGGGCAAAAACCGTTGCGATCGCCGCACCTGCGGTTCCCATCCCCAGCCCGCCTACCAGCAGAATGTCTCCTACAATGTTGATAATCGAACTGACCAGCAGAATATACAGGGGACTTTTGGAATTTCCAAAGGCACGCAGGACACCGGAGGCCATGTTGTATAAAATCATAGCCCAAATGCCCCCGAAATAAATTCTCGTATATTCCAGGGTCTGAGCATAAATATCCTCCGGGACCTGCATGAATTGCAAAAGCACAGGTGTCAGCAGAACACCTCCTACTGCGCACAGGATCCCAAGTACCACCGCCAAGGCGACCGCTGAGAGCATGCAGGAGCGCAATCCGTCCCGGTTCTTCGCACCAAAGTGCCGGGAAATCAGGATGGTCGCCCCGGCAGCAAGGCCGTTCATAAAATTGATGGGAAACCGAAAGAGCGTATGCACGGAATCAATGGCCGCCAGTGCGGTCTTCCCGGCAATGCGCCCAACGATCACCGCATCCGCCGTCACATACAGCTGCTGCACCAGGCTGCTGAGCATCAGCGGCACCACAAAGGCCAGCAGGGCAGAACCGATGGGGCCGGAAATCAGGCTTTCGTTTCTTTTCACGCCATCCTACCTTTCCTCAGGAAACAGATGACAGGCCACGCCGTGTTCTTTGGACAGCCAGCGCATTTCCGGTTTTTCCTGGGCGCACTTTTCAAAGCATTGGCTGCAACGATCCCGAAATGGGCAGCCCGCCGGAATATCCAGGGGGCTGGGTGGCTCCGAGTCAATAACCGTAATAGGCTTCCTCGGGTCCGTATCCAGGTCCAGGACTGCATCAATGAGTGTACGGGTATAGGGATGCCGGGCCTGCGTGCGCAAATTCTCCCCAGGTAAAACCTCTACCACCCTGCCCAGATACATGACCGCCACCTGATGGGCCACGCTCTGCACCAAAGCAATGTCATGGCAGATAAAGCCTATGGTAAGGCCCTGCTCTCTCTGAAGTTTAACGATCAGTTCGATTATATTTTTCTGTACGGATACATCCAATGCTGCCGTTGCCTCATCCAAAATCAGGATCTCAGGCTGGAGGGCCAACGCCCGGGCAATTGCTACCCGCTGCCGCTGACCGCCGCTCATGCTGTGAGGGTAACGGTCTTCAAAATCTCCGGGCAGCTCCACCATTTCCAGGAGGCTGCGGCATACCGCTGCCCTTTCCTTTGGGGCGATCAGGCCAAAATTCAGCAAAGGCTCACAGACAATATCCCGCACCCTCATTTTGGGATTGAACGATGCGCCGGGATCTTGAAAAACCATCTGAATGTGCCGCCGTGTCTGCCGTAGCTTCTCTCCCCGAAGGGCCGTAATATCCTGGCCCCGATACAGGATCTGCCCGCTGTCCGGCCGGTCCAACGCTACCAGGAATCGCATAAATGTGCTTTTGCCGCAGCCGGATTCCCCTACAAGACCCAGCGTTTTTCCCTTTACCAGATGCAATGAGACATCCTCATTTGCCCGCAGCCATCGGCCGTCAGAAGCGGGATAGCTTTTGCAAACATGCAGGGCCTCCATGATCACTTCCGGCTCAGACATAACGCACACCTCCCAACGTCGGAACGGATTCCAGCAGACTTCTTGTATAGGCATTGGTAGAAGATTGGAGAATGGTGTCCCGGTCCCCCGCCTCTTCCATGCGCCCCTGGCGCATCACCAGAATACGGTCTGACAAATAGGCGGCAACGCCCAGATTATGGGTGACCAGCAGGATTGCGGTTCCATAATCCCGGCGCAGTCTGGCCATCTCCCCGACGATCTGGGCCTGGGTCGTCACATCCAGCGCAGAGGTGGGTTCATCCGCCAGCAGCAGCTTCGGCTCATAGCTCATGGCCATGGCAATGCCCACCCGCTGCTGCATACCGCCGGAAAGCTGAAAGGGATAGGAGCGCATGATATTTTCAGGGCTTGGCAGTCGCATTCTGGCAAGCATTTGGGTTCCTTTTTCCCAGGCTTCTTTTTTTGTCAGTTTCTCATGGGTTCGCAGATACTCCGCAAAAACGGTACCGATTTTGCGGGTAGGATTCATCATGGCCCCGCTGTCCTGAAAAATCATGGAAATTTCCCGTCCTCGGACAGTGCGCCACTGCTCCGGGGTAACATTCAGAAGATTCTTTCCGTCAAATACAATATTCCCCTGGGTAACAGCACCGCCTCCCGGCAACAGCCCCAGGATTCCACGGATCACGCTGGTTTTCCCGCTGCCGCTCTCGCCCACCAGACTGACGATCTCACCAGGCTCCATATGCAAAGAAAAATCCTCCACAGCCTGAGTTTCCCCATAGGCGATGGTAACATGGTCCAGTTCCAGCATTTTTCTACGCCTCCTTGGGGTCAAGAATATCCCGCACGGAATCTCCCAGCATGTTAAAAACCGTAACGACCAGGAAAATGGCCAATCCCGGGAAGATCATCATCCAGGGTGCGGACTGCATACAGGCACGGCCTTCGTTGAGCATATAGCCCCATTCCGGCGCGGGGGGCCTGGTACCGAAGCCCAGAAACGACAGTGCCGCCAATTCCAGCATCATGCCGCCAATATCTGTAGTGGCCGTAATGATCAGCGTGGGCAGGGCGTTGGGAAGCATATAAGAAAAAAGCATATGCTTTGTTTTGGAGCCTGTCACAATGGCCGCTGACACATAATCCCGGTCCCGGATCTTCAAAACCAGGCTTCTGGAAAGTCTTGCGTACTTGGTCCAGTTGACCAGGACAATGGCGATGATCGCATTCCGGCTGCCTGCCCCCATAATTCCGGCAACAGCCAGAGCCAGCACCAGGCCGGGAAAGGCCAGCATCATATCCGCAATGCGCATGATCACCCCATCGACCCAGCCCCCAAAATATCCGGCCGTCACACCCGCCGCGGTGCCAACCAGGAAAATCAGAGCGACCACACCAAAGGTCGCACTGAGAGAAGCCCTTGCTCCGTAAATGACCCGGGTGAAAATATCCCGGCCCATTTTATCGGTGCCAAAAATATGGGCCCGGCTGGGTGCCTCCAGGGCCTCCGTCAGAGAACCTTTCAGGGGATCCGCACCGCCGGTCACCACCGGGGCAAATATCGCCCCCAGGATGATCAGCAGAGCCAGAATCAGGAAAAATGTAAACTGCTTATGGGCAAGGAAGAAATTTTTCTTTTTCATCGTATCTGCTCCTTTGCCCGCATTCTGGGGTCTACGGCCCCATAGGAGGCATCTACCAGAAGATTGATGACCATGTAAATCAGTGCCAGCCAGAGAACGTACCCCTGAATCAGATTATAGTCGCTGGAAGTGATGGCCGAAACCGCCAGATTTCCCAATCCGGGATAGGAAAAAATCACTTCTACCACACTGGTACCACCAAGCAGACTGCCAACGGACAGTCCAAACATGGTGATAAGCGGCAGCAGCGCATTGGGGAACACGTTTCTCCACAAAATCACGGATTCCCGAACGCCCCTGGCCCTGGCCCCCACCACATAGTCCTGGTTCATCTCTTCCAGAACCGCCGTGCGGACCTGCCTGGTATATTTAGAGGACATGGCAAGGGCCAGTGTCAGCGCAGGCAGAAAAATACTGCGCAGATCCCCGGCAGAACTGATGACGGGAAAGGCCTTTATACGAACGCAGAACGCCAGCATCAGCAGCAGGCCCACCCAGAAATTCGGCATGGCACAGCCTACAAAGGTCAGCCCCCGTACCAGATAATCGATCCACCGGTCCTTATACACCGCGGACAGCATACCAAGAGGCACTGCCAGAAGCAGCATCAGCCCCATGGAAAGCAGGGTCAGCTTCACCGTAGGCCAAAGCCGCCCCAGAAGCAGTTCCGTCACCGGCTTGTTCAGCGTATAGGATTTTCCGAAGTCTCCCCGCAGACAGTTCCGCAGCCAGCGGAGATACTGGGTCGGCAGCGGATCGTTGAGGCCCAGTTCTTCCCTGGTTTCCGCCACCAGTTCCTCCGTGGGCATGATCCCTGCGGCAGTATACATATTGCGCACAGGGTCTCCTGGAGACAGATAGGTCAGCAAAAAAGTCACAAAGCTGATACCCACCAGCACCACCAGAATCTGCGCCAGCCGAAGGGCCAGTTTTTTCTTCTTCAAGGCCGATTCTCCTCCCTTTATACACAGCCGAGGCTTTGGCCCCGGCTGTGCGAGAAACGTTTTTCTTTAGGCAGGTACGATTTCTGTGGTCAGCCAGTAGTAGTCCGCCGTATGGATATGGGCGAAGCCCACGTTCTTGGAGTAGATCATGGAGGAATTGTAGTAGCCGTCCACAATGACCAGGGCGTCGTCGATGACGATCTGCTGCATCTGCCGGATCAGGTCTGCCCGCTTTTCAGTGTCCATTTCACCCTTGAGCTGCTCATAGAGGGCATCGTATTCGGGGTTGCTGTAGCCGCAGTAGGTACCGTCTGTGGTCCAGTTTGCCATATACTCAAAGGGATCGCCGGTGCCCACTGTGGTCCAGTTGTTATTATTGAGATCGTACTCGCCCGCCGCCAGCTTGCTCCACTGATCGTCCGAGCTGCCGAAATCCGCGGTGCAGGCAATGCCGATTTCCGCCAGATACTGCATATGCGCATTGGAAAAATCATTGAGCATCCGGTTTTCATAGGAAACATAGCGTAGGTCGATTTTCTTTCCGTCCAGTTCCCGGAAACCGTCGCCATCGGAGTCCACGATGCCCGCATCGTCCAGCAGTTTCTTTGCCCCCTCAGGGTCATACTTATAGGGGTTTACCAGCTTGTCATAGCCATAGTTCAGGGTAGAGGGCAGGACAGAGAAGCCGGCAGTGTACAGCCCACCAATGGTCTTGGAGGAGCAGATGGTATCATTGTCAATGCCCATGAGAATGGCCTGCCGGAGGGTCTTGTTGCCCAGAACACCGTTCAGGTTCATCCAGCTGAAACCGCAGCGTACACCGGAGGCAATGTCCACCGTGTAATTGGCGTCCTGCTGGAAGTTCTGGATGTCCGAAACATTGGTGATGTTCTCCACCAGGTCCACCTGGCCGCTCTGCAGTGCCATGGTCTTGGCAGAGGCATCGCCCATAAAGAGAATATGGACCTTGTCATAGGGTACTTTTTCCCGATAGTTGGGGTTGGCTTTCATATCGTAACCCACACCCACGCCGTTGAATTTGTCGATCATATAGGGACCGGTACCGATGGCACCGTTGTCAAAATCCTTTGTATGCTCCACATCCAGGATCGCCATCACCGGATAGGCCAGCTGGCCGGGCAAATTGGCATAGGGCTTGGAGGTCACGATGGTAACGGTATTGGCGGCATCATCGGCAGTCACCTCCGCCTCATATTCCAGGTATTTCTGAGGCTTGGCAGAACCGCCGGGACCCACCTCTTTCAGGTAATCAAAATAGGCCTTTACGCTGGAGGGAGTAAGGGGGCAGCCATCGGAAAATTTGATGTCTTTTTTCAGGGTAATGACCCACTGGGTGTGTTCGTCATTGACCGTATAGCTCTCCGCCAGCCATGGCTCCACATTCATATTGTCGTCAAATCGAAACAGTGCTTCACTGATGCCATAGCGCATACAGTTCCAGGAGGAACTGATGGCCATAGCCGTGTTGACGGACCCGTCATCATACATCTGACAGCCGAAGTTCAGTACCTTTTGGGATGTCTCCTCTTTGGCATCCCCCTGCTTCCCGGCGCATCCGGAGAGCAGCAATGCAGCGCACAGGAGCAACGCCATCCATGTTTTCCGATGTTTCATACCTTATCATCCTTTCATAATTTGTTCCCAAAATACGGCGCAAAAAAAGCCGGACTTCCGTCCGACTAAAAAACATACGCAAAGGAGACATCGCCAAAAATGGCAACAGCTACATTTTGCAGAATGATCCCTGTCCGACGCAAGTGCATTCTCAAAAATAAGCAGGTCTCCTGACTTAAGTTACGTCCGCAGCGCCTTCCCAAAAAATCAGTGGCATCATGCTGCATCCTGGCTATCACAGTGACGGGATCGTTCCGGAATCACACCGGCTTCCCTTTTCATCGGGCAAACGCCCGAACTTATTTTCAGCGGCCAAAAGGCCGACTTTGTGAACTTTTCATTATTATCGCATAACATATTTGTCTTGTCAACAAAATAATGATAGAATTAAATACATTTTTTGTTTAAAAATGCTAAAACCCAGAAAGCAGACCCCAACGATATGAAAAAGTCCGGATTTTTCATGTACGGGTAAGACTACAGGACTCGATGGCCGCTTTGCCCCCGGCAAAGCGTATGGTTGCCACCAGTTTTTGAACTGGTGGCCGCAAGATGCCACTGGCTTCTTGCATTTAGATGGGTTCGAGTCCCGTAGTCTCCACCAAACATAAGAAATCCGAACTTCTTCCCTGTGGGGGATGGGTTCGGGTTTTGTTAATATCAGGGATATTTCCCATTAAATACCGATTGGAAATCCAGACGGCGTAACCCAAGCAAACAAGTTTTTGACCAAAGTGCCCCCCAAAATGATTCCAAATAGCAAATCGTACTATTCCAAGAAACACCTAAAAGTTAGAATCATAACCACCGGCACGGCCGGTGGTTATGATTGCTTTGCTGCCGGTTTATTGGAGCTTCAGAAAGTCGCTGCAGTTGACATACGTTCCGTTTTTCAGCTGAACGGTGAGCGTTTCGGAGTCACTCAGTCTCAGCGTGGTGATATCGTGGAACAGCGTGCCCTGCGAGGTAACAGTTGCATAATCGTACAGCCGCTCGCCCCACGGCGCCAGTGCAGTGAGCGTCATGGTCCCGTCCTTCCCGATTTTCCAGATCCGGTGCGCCTCCGGCGAGAAGTAATAAAGGTCGCTTCCATTCGCAAACAGCGTCATACGGTGGCCGTCTGATGCATCGTCAGGCAGCACCAGCACCGTCTCACGCAGCTCCGGCTGCAAAAGACTGAACCGGACAATCGACATGGGCAGGTCCTTTCCGCCCTCGAGCGCGTAGCCGGTTGCGCCGTCGAAGGCAACCTCGTCCATGTAAAAACCGTCAAGGTCCACCGCGCGTCCCTTCGCGCCGGTTTCCAGATCGATGGACCAGAGCGGATAGTTATAGAACAAATGACCGTTCGACACGTAGGTGTTGTCGCCGAAGAGGAAATACGCCTTGCCGCCGAAGAGATAGAATTTGTCCATATAGAGATCCTGATGGAAGGTAATGCCGTCCATCAGATTGTGGAATTTGCCGTTTTCCAGATAGCCGAAGCGGTAGCGCCACTGGTCGGGGAAATTGGGGTCTCCGGCGTAGTTTTCCAGCAGATAGATTTTTCCGCCGTAGAGCTGGAAGGTGTCGATTTTGCCTTTGGCGGTGTAGACGGTTTTGAGCTGATTGGTTGCGGGCGAGTAATGCAGCAGCTTTTCCCAGTTCAGGAAGTAGAACGAGCCGTCCGTATCGAGCCAGAGGTTGTCCGGAATCTGGTCTGCGGTGAAGACGGTCTCTGTGCTGCCGTCTGCCTTCCGCGCCAGAACGCCGATACGGCGCGTTTCGTCGGGTTCCTGATCGTTGCGGAAGGGGAAGTAGACGACACTGTCGGATTCGATGGCAAGGCTTCCCTGTATGTAGTTGCCCATCTGACTGGACATGACCGGATGGACGCGGTTGTCGTGCCCGATGCGCTGCCCGGGAAGCAGCAGGCGGGCGACAATGACGGCAATCTCCGCGCGCGTGGCAGAGCCCGTGGGGTCAAATTTGCCGCCATTTTTGCCGGTAAAGACGCCCGCGGCGTACATCAGCCGGACCGCGCTGCGAAATTCCTCGTCCACGGCGGCAAGGTCCGGAATGGCGCTGTCGTTGATGGCAGGCAGCGACTGCGCGGACAGAACGTTTGCAAACAGTCCTGCCAGCTCCTGCCGGGTGATGGTTCTGGAGGAAACAGCGGCGCCCTCCGGGCAGGTTGATGGCAGAAGATCTGCCTTTGCGGCGTAGGAAACATACGGTTCGTACCATGCGCCATCCGAAGCGGAGATTTCCACGCCGGTACAGGCGGCGTGAATCCGCGCGGCGATGGTGATTGCCTGCGCCCAGGAAATCGTTTGGGTCGGGGCAAAGGTTTTTGCGCCGGTGCCGGTCATGATGCCGCGGCGGTAGACCGCCTGTACGCCAGCTTCATACCAGCTGCCTGCCGGAACATCGGAAAATGCTGCCGCGTCGTTCGCTGTACGCTGAAAAGCGTCCAGCTCGCCTGCGGCAAGCGCGGGAACGGACAGGGCAATGCACAAAAGCAGCGAAATGATCACAGGAGATGTTCTGCGCATGAGGAATGCCTCCTTCTTTCACATGGACCGGCGTTTTGCCGGTGCTTCTATCAGATGGTCGGTATATCTGACAGGATATATTTGTATGATACACCGGATCTTGTCAATTGTAAAGACAAGGAAAAAGAAGAAACTGGTAGTTGACAGCTGTTAGCTTTTATGATATGCTCGGAATATAACAAACGTTAATTACGGAGGAAACGCATATGGCGCAGATTCGCTTATCGGACGGGGAGTGGAAGCTGATGAAAACGCTCTGGGAGAAACAGCCGCGGACGCTGGCGGAGCTGGTCTCGGCGCTGGACAAGGATACCGGCTGGAGCCGGGCAACGATCTTTATGATGCTCAAGAGACTCATTGCCAAGGGCGCGGTCACGATGGATAGCAGCGGGAAATTTCAGAAATACAGCGCGGCAATCACCTATGCCGATGTCGAGCCCGAGGAGACGGAGTCATTTTTATCGAAGGTCTATGGCGGGAGCGTCGGGATGATGGTCTCAAATCTTGTGGACCGCGGCGCGCTCAGTGAGCGAGACATTCAGGAGCTTCGCGCCATTCTGGACGCGGCAGAACCGCGGGAGGACTGATATGCTGCGGGACATTCTGACGCTCTCGGCGCTGATTCTGGCTGTGCTGCTGGTGCGGGCAGCGTTCAAAAACCGCGTGCCGAAGCGGATGATCTATTGCCTCTGGCTGGTGGTTCTTCTGAAGCTCTGCCTGCCGGGGACGCTGTTTTCGCTGCCGGTTCTTCCGGCGGCGGAAGGAACTGCGCCTGTGCAGACTGTGCAGACCACGCCGGTGGTTTCAACTGCGTCGACAATTCCAGCGCCGTCGACGACCACTGTACAGCCCACGGCTCCGGTTCAAACAACGACGCAGCCGGAACAGACCGCAACGCAGCCGGAAACGAAGCCAGAGACACAGCCTATGACGCCTGCCGTGCAGGAGACGGCAAAACCGGCGGCAAAGCCTTTGACCACGGCGCGGATTTTGCAAATCGTCTGGTTCAGCGGCAGCGCGCTGCTCGGACTCTGGCTGTTTGGTACATGGCTGACGTTCACGATTCGGCTCCACAAAGATAAGAAATTCCTCGGAAAACGGGGAAGGACGAACATTTACGTCTCCAGACGTATCAAATCGCCCTGTTTAGCCGGTCTCATTCCGGCGGTCTACCTGACGGAAGACGTACTGCGCAGTGACACGACCGAGCTGATCGTGCGCCACGAACTGACGCACCTGCGCCATCTGGACTTTCTGTGGTCATTCTGCCGGACGCTGGCTGTGATCGTCTACTGGTGGAATCCGCTCGTCTGGCTGGCGGCGATTATCTCGAAGCGCGACGCAGAGCTTGCGTGCGATGAAGCCGTTGCGGCGGGGTTGCAGCCCGAGCAGCGCATCGCCTACGCACGGGCGATTCTCGCGCAGGCGCCGCGCAAAAAAGCCGCTTTGAGTCTGGCGGGTCCCCCTGTGAAGGAGCGGATTTTGTTTCTGACGAAAAAACAGAAAACGAGCATTCTTTGCATCGTTCTGGCGCTGGCGCTGACCGTAAGCGCAACCGGCTGCTCGTTTGCAGAGCTCACGCGCCGGAAAACGAACGCGTCTGCATCCTCCACGGAAGAAGCGCAGCCGAAAACGGAGCCGCAAGCCGAAACAGCGCCGGAACCGGTCGCAGAAAAGGTGCAGCCGGAACGCACGGCGCCGGAAGAAGAACTTTCAGTCGACGAGACCGCGCGGGCGGCGTGGTTCGACTTTGCGGACCGGTGGCGGCTGGATTATCTGCCGGTCTTTTCGCGCGGCGCGGCACCTGCATCGACATCGGAATATCTGATGTGGGTCTTTTCGCGGAATATGGACGCGCTGAAGGAACAGGGCAGCATGACAAAGGAGTATGTTGAGACGCAGATCAAAACGCATTTTGAGCTTGGAAACTTGATGCATGAAGGGCTTTCAAAGGTATGGGATTATGACGGCGAGGTTTATGCAGCGGTTTCAGGTGGCGTAAATGACCGACCACTTACACGGCTCGACAGCGTCTTGACGGCAAATATCGGCGGAAAGCAGATTTACTATGTGCAGTACAGCCGGATGGGGAACGGCAATCTGCTCGATGATGTGCAGTGGAATCGGTACCGCGATGAAATTATTAGCGGCGAGACACAGGACCTGTCTGGGCTTCGGGAGGACACGCTCAGCTTTTATATGCAGGACGGCGAGCCGGTTTTTCTGAGCCATACGGAGCTGAACATCGAAGAGCCGCCCTTCACGCCGCTTCCGAACGACGGAACATATGATGTGACGCAGCCCTTGCAGGAATGGGAGCTGACGCGCACGAACGGCGTGCAGACCGGTATGACGCAGGCGCAGGTGGAAGCAATCACGGGATCTCTTGTTCCCGATGCATACGGCAATGCACTGCTGGACAATCAGAGCGTTTTTTATTATTTCCGGCAGAACGGCTACCGGACGCCGCAGTTGATGGAGCTTCGCTGGGATGGTACGGTAGAAAATGACGAGATCGTTTGTGAAACGGCGCAGGATGCGCCCGCCTTCCGCGGTATTTGCCTCGGCGATACGATCGACGAGGTGTTGGATAAATTCCCGTGCGTGGACCGGGAGCTGAAACGGTGGCAGACGCAGTATGTCTACGGCGAGGCGGGCACAGACAATTACGCAGAGCTGAGCTTTGTTGCAGACAGCTTCTATTCGCTGTCGTTCTTCCTGCATGGGCAGCGCCGCGCGACCATCGACTTTTCCCGCGTGCAGCAGCGTGTGTTTGAAATCACAATTTCTGCCGAAGAAAACTTGAAGGACACCAATCCGTGGCAGGCTGTGGACGCAGGATTCCTGCGCGACTCTGCGCTGCGCGAGGAGCTTACAGCAGATCTGTCGAAGCTGCCGGATGATTTGCTGCTTGCGTTTTTATCAGGCACCGAGGTTGTGCAGACAGACGACGGCTTTACCTTTGACAACCCGGGTGAGCTTTCCTCCGATGAGCTGTTCCGGCTCTTTCTCTGGTGGACAAACCGCAGCGCGCTGGAGAAATACAGGAATCCGGACGACGGATGGTTCTACTTTCCGAGCAGCGCCATTCACCGGACGCTCGACTGCTATTTCAGAAGATACTCCTTTGATATCACGCAGTGTGCGGGTTATGACACGAAAAGCGGTACAGTTGTCGATCAGACGGCGGCTCTCGAACCCGGGAATCTACGGTTGCAGAGAGTCTCAAAGACGATGGACGGGCACAAAGTGACCTATGTCGTTGATTTTTATCCCATACTGGATGACTTGCAGGTAGGACCGGAGCCTTTCGCGCGCAAGGAATATACGCTTTTGTGCTATCCCGGAGATTTTTACATTGAGAGCGCCCGCTATGTCCCGCTGGATGGCGCGGCGGCGCAATAATGCGGAACAAATTCATTTGCAAAGGGATTATGAAACGTATGCAGAATGAAGCCTGGCTGGATGAAATAAACCGCATTGTGTCCTTTCACGAGATTTCGGACAGCCGGTACTACAGCGCGGAGGAACACGATTTCTGGCAGGTGATTGTCAGCCTGATTCTAGCTGGGTACCGGGTGCAGTAAAGCGTAGATTTTTT
>UQGU01000058.1 GCA_900540635.1 uncultured Eubacteriales bacterium
CGCAGCGAATTGAATCTAACATAGCTGCCGGTGGCAGCTATACCGCAAAAAGTGGTGCTGGCAGGGCGCAGCCCTGACTGAGGAGGGGCCTAATGGGCGAGAGCAGCTGGAAAAGCGCACAACCTACCTACCGCTCACTTACAAAACGCCCCTCTTCCGTCTCGCCTGCGGCGAGCCACCTTCCCCGTAGGGGAAGGTTAAGGAGCTTTCCCTTTGGGGAAGGTATGAATGTTAATAAAAGAGAGAAGTTGAGAAACCCATGAAAAACTTTATTTTCATCTCCCCGAATTTCCCGATGACCTATTGGAAATTCTGCGCGGAGTTAAAGAAAAACGGCATGCGGGTGCTGGGGATCGGCGACAGTCCCTATGAAAACCTGCTGCAGGAGCTGCGGGACAGTCTGGATGAATATTATAAGGTGTCCAGCCTGGAAAACTACGACGAGGTCTTCAAGGCCGTGGCCTTCTTCACCTTCAAGTACGGCAAGATCGACTGGCTGGAATCCAACAATGAGTACTGGCTCATGCGGGATGCCCAGCTGCGGACGGAATTCAACATCACCACCGGCCCCAAGATTCAGGATATGCGGAAGATCAAGTTCAAGTCCGCCATGAAGGAGTACTATGCCAAGGCCGGTCTGCCCACGGCCAGATGGCACATTGTGGAGGGGCTGGAGGACGCCCTGGACTTCGCCCACACCGTGGGCTACCCCGTGGTGGTCAAGCCGGACAACGGCGTGGGGGCCAACAACACCTACAAGCTCTCCTCTGACGAAGACCTGGCGTTCTTCATGGACCACAAGGGCGACGAAGTGTACATCATGGAGGAGTACGTCAGAGGCTACGTGCAGACCTTCGATGCCATTGTGGATTCCAAGGGCCAGCCCCTGTTTGAGAGCGGCAATATCACCCCCGAATCCATTATGGACATCGTCAACGACAACCGGGACTCCACCTATTACCTGGTGAAGGACGTGCCGGAGAACATCCGCTCCGCAGGCCTGCGGACCGTCAAGGCCTTCGGCGTGAAGAGCCGGTTCATCCACCTGGAGTTCTTCGTACTCAGCGAGGACCAGGCGGGGCTGGGCAAGAAGGGCGATGTGCTGGGCCTGGAGGTGAATATGCGCCCCGCCGGCGGCTACACCCCGGACATGTACAACTACAGCCAGGAGACCGACGTATATAAGATCTGGGCGGATATGGTCTGCTTCGACAAAAACACCAAGCCCACCGGCGCCCACCACTACTGCGCCTTCTACGGCCGCCGGGACGGCACCCGCTACAAGCTGGACGACTACGAGATCATGATGAAGTACGCGGGCCATATCGTGATGAACGGCCGCATTCCCGACGCCCTGTCCGGGGCCATGGCCAACCAGATGTACGTTGGCCGATTTGATACGGAAGAGGAAATGAACGCATTCTACCACGATCTGGCAGAGCACTTTTAATCAAAGGAGAACCCATTGAACGAACGACTATTCCGGATTCTTCTGGAATCCTTCCCCAAGATTTTGCTGCCGGGGCTGACCATGACCATCCCCCTGACGGTGATCTCCTTCTCTCTGGCTCTGGTCATTGCTGTAGTTACGGCCATTGTCCAGTTTGCCAATGTGAAGGTGCTCAAGCAGATCGCCCGGTTTTACATCTGGGTGGTCCGGGGCACCCCGCTGCTGGTGCAGCTGTATGTGATTTTTTACGGTCTGCCGAACCTGGGCATCATGCTGGAGCCCTTTCCCTCGGCGGTGCTGGTGTTCTCCATCAACGAGGGGGCCTACTGCGCCGAGACCATCCGGGCGGCCCTGGAATCCGTGCCCAAGGGGCAGCTGGAGGCGGGCTGCTGCGTGGGCATGAGCTATATGCAGATCATGCGCCGCATTCTGCTGCCCCAGGCCATGCGCACGGCCTTCCCCTCCCTGTCCAACAACCTGATCTCCATGGTGAAGGACACCTCCCTTGCCGCCAACATCACGGTGATGGAGATGTTCATGGTGACCCAGCGCATCGCCTCCCGGTACTATGAGCATCTGGCGCTGTACATCGAAGTCGCCCTCATCTATCTGCTGTTCTGCACGGTGCTGACCAGGCTGCAGAGCTGGGGCGAAAAGAAACTGAGTTCTTACGGGGCGGTGTGAGTATGGCAATGCTGGAAATCAGGAATATTCACAAGGCCTTCGATGGGCTGGGCGTGCTGAAAGGCGTGAGCCTGTCCGTGGAAAAGGGCGATGTGGTGGCCATTCTGGGCAAAAGCGGCTCGGGAAAGACCACATTGCTTCGCTGCATCAACTTTCTGGAAACCGCCGACGACGGGGAGCTGGTCTTCGACGGGGAGACGGTGCCCCTGCACAATGCCTCCAAGCGCGACATTGCCCGCATCCGGAAAAAGACCGCCTTTGTCTTCCAGAACTACAATCTGTTCCGGAACAAGACGGCCCTGCAAAACGTCACCGAGGGGCTGATCGTGGCCCGGAAAATGCCCAAGGCCCAGGCCGAGGAGATCGGCATGCGGATGCTGCAAAAGGTGGGCATGGCGGACAGGGCCTCTGCCTACCCCAGCCAGCTTTCCGGCGGGCAGCAGCAGCGCGTGGCAATCGCCAGAGGTCTGGCCACAGACCCGGAGATCATCCTTTTCGATGAGCCCACCTCGGCCCTCGACCCGGAGCTCACCGGGGAGGTGCTGGCCGTCATGCGGCAGCTGGCCCAGGAGGGCATGACCATGCTGGTGGTGACCCACGAGATGAATTTTGCCAGGAATGTGTCGTCCAAGGTGGTTTTCATGGAGGACGGCGTGATTTTGGAAGAGAGCAAGCCGGAGGATTTCTTCCGGCAGCCCAAGCAGGAGCGCTCCCGGGCCTTCCTGCGCACCATTCTGGGAGAAGAAGCTCCCAAACAGGAGGAAACACTATGAAAAAATGGATTCGTATAACCGCTCTGGCTCTGGCCGCCCTTCTGGCCCTGGCCGGCTGCGGCAAGAAGCAGGAACCGGCCGGCGACCGTCTGGCCCAGATTCAGCAGAAGGGCGAGCTGGTCATCGCCCTGGAGGGCAACTGGGCGCCCTGGTCCTTCCACGATGACAGCGACGCTCTGGTGGGCTACGATGTGGAAGTGGGCAAGGCCATTGCCGAGAAGCTGGGCGTGAAGGCCACCTTCGTAGAGGGCGAGTGGGACGGCCTTCTCGCCGGTGTGGAGGCCGGACGGTACGACATGGTCATCAACGGCGTGGACATCACCGACAGCCGGAAGGAGACCTACGACTTCTCCACCCCCTATGCCTACATCAAGACCGCCCTGGTGGTGGCCAAGGACAACGACACCATCCAATCCTTTGACGACCTGGCGGGCAAGACCACGGCCAACTCCATCGGCAGCACCTATATGGAGATGGCGGAAGCCTACGGCGCCACCTGCTCCGGCGTAGACACCCTGGACGAGACCATCCAGATGGTGCTCCAGGGCCGGGCAGACGCCACCCTGAACGCCAACGTCTCCTTCTTCGACTACCTGAGCCAGCACCCGGACGCCGCCATCAAGATCGTGGCCGAGTCTGAGGAGGCCAACGAGATCGCCATCCCCATGCAGAAGGGCGACGACACCGCCTCTCTCCGGGAGGCCGTCAACCAGGCCATTGAAGCCCTGCGCACCGAGGGCAAGCTCTCCGAGCTGTCCGGCAAGTACTTCGGCGCGGATATCAGCGGTAAGTAAATTTCTCCGGACACCGGGGCTGCCGTTGGCAGCCCCCCGTTTTTTTGCCAAAAGCTTCCCCTCCGGGGGAGCTGGCTCGCGCAGCGAGACTGAGGAGGGGCGTTCTGAGCGAGAGCGACGGGCAACTATGCTAACTACATGCCACTCTCGCCCGTGACGCCCCTCTTCCACCGCTGCGGCGGTCCCCCTTCCCCGCAGGGGAAGGTTAGGAGTTCCCCGTCTCTCCCCTTTCTCAAGAACCTGCCGCTTTACGAAAAGTAGAATCTGTGATATGATAGCACCATCCCATAGACAGAAAAGGAACCGATCCTATGAACAATAGATTTAAGTGTGCCTTCTCCCTGCTCCTTGCCGCGGCCCTGCTTTTCTCTCTGGCCGCCTGCGGCAGCAAACGGACCACCAAGGAAACCGAAAGCGTTGTCCTCGGCATTGACGTGGCCAAATACCAGGGCACCATCGATTGGCAGGCCCTGGCCGGGGCCGGGGTGAAATTTGCCATGGTCCGCCTGGGCTACCGCACCGCCGAAGACGGGGTGATCGTGGAGGACAGCAACGCCCGCTACAATCTCCAGGAGGGCGCCCGGGCCGGAATCCCCATGGGGGCCTATTTCTTCTCCACTGCCATCAGCGAGGAGGAGGCCAAGGAGGAGGCAGCCTGGGTTTCTGACCTGGTTGCCAAGTACCCCATCACCTACCCCATTGTCTACGACTGCGAGGGCTTCCTGGACAACCGGCAGAAAGCCCTTTCCAACAGCGAGCGGACGGACATCGCCCTGGCCTTTCTGAAGGAGATCAAGCGTCTGGGCTACGAGCCCATGTTCTACGGCTCCAAAAGCGAGCTGGAAAACAACTGGGACATGGGCCCCATCGAAAAGCACTATAAGGTCTGGGTGGCCCAGTACCCGGATGCCCCCTACCCCGAGACCCCCATGTCCAGCTACCAGGGAAAGCACGCCATGTGGCAGTTTTCCAAGTCCGCACGGGTCGTGGGGCTGGAGCAGAGCGTGGATATGAACCTGGCCTATTTTGCCTATGACGGCATTGAGCCCCCGAAGGATTCCGAGCCCCCCGAGGAGGCCTTCCCAGACCCGGAGGCCCTGATGCGCTTCACGGAGTGCCGGGAGACGGTCACCGCCAAGGAAAAGACCAATCTGCGCTCCATCCCGGACCAGGGGGAGGACAGCCAGATTCTCTACACCCTGCTCAACGGCGAAACCGCCCTGCGGACCGCCACCAGCGACAGCGGCTGGTCCAGACTGGAGTATAACGGCGCCGTGTGCTACGCCGTCACCAGCTACCTGACCACGGACCTGGACTATGTCCCCGGGGCCGCCCAAAGTGAGGGCGGCCTGCAAACCCGGTTTGAGACCGTGGACGACACCGTCACCGCCAAGGTGGAGGTGAACCTTCGAACCCTGCCCAGCACCGAAAACGGGGAATCCCAGGTGCTCACCCTGCTGAAGCACGGGGAAACCGTCAGGCGCACCGGCGTCAGCAGCAACGGCTGGTCCAGGCTCGAATACAACGGCACCGTGTGCTACGCCGTCACCAGCTACCTGGAGGCCCCGGACGGCACCGGCCTGGAGCCGGACACCGGAGAGATCAAAACCCAGTTTGAAGCGGCAGACGACTGGGTGACCCCCAAGGAGAAGGTCAATCTCCGCTCCATCCCCTCGGTGGATGACCCCCGAAGCCAGGTCATCGCCACCATCACCAGCGCCGACAAGGTCCACCGCACCGGCCTCAACCGGGACGTAGGCTGGTCGAGGGTGGAATACGACGGCCAGACCCTGTACTGCGTGACCCAATACCTGAATGAAAATCCCTGATAATATATGAGGAACAAATCCATAATCCTGATTTTAACCCTATCGAATTCGATAGGGTTAAAGCGGATTCGGGAGACAAGGCGCGCCCAAAATCGAGCGATTAAAAATATTACGAGCAAAAGCATACAGACAATTAGAGCTTTTGACGAAAAATCAGGATGCGATTACAGCACTAAAGAAAAATCTCATTGAAGATGCAGGAGCAGGGAATCCCTAAGCAAAACTTATTGGCATCAATGTGTAACAGCAGATTGTTTTGCCCCGTGGATGGCATGACACCGTCCACGGGGCGTTTTGCTTTTCCCTTGACATTCCTACCAAAACCGTGTATACTTTAAATAGTACGATTTCGGACAAAAAGGAGACCCTATGCAGGAAAAATATGAAAAAATGCGTTTGCTCAATGCCTACATCTGCGAGACAAACGCCGTTTATCACGAGCTGGCCCAGGCGGTGAATTTATCCGACAGCGTCATGCAGGTGCTCTATACCGCTCTGACGGGAGGAGGCAGCTGCACCGTGCGGGAGGTGTGCTTCCTCACGGGCATCAGCAAGCAGACCCTCAATTCCGCTCTGCGCAAAATGGAATCTGACGGGCTTCTCCGCCTGGAAGCGGTGGACGGCAAGCAGAAGCGCATCTGCCTGACGGAAGCGGGCCTGGCCCTGGCGAACCGGACGGCCCTGGTAGAGCTGGACCTGGAAACCGCCATTCTGGAAAGCTGGCCGGAAACCGACCGGGAGGCCTACCTGCGCCTTATGAAACGCTATTTAGACGATCTCCGCCGGGGCGTGAACGCCCTGCAAGCCAAAGGAAAGGAACAAAAATGAAGCAAACGATCCAATTATCCGACCACTTTACCTACGGGAAGCTGTTCCGATTCACTTTGCCCTCCATCGCCATGATGGTCTTTACTTCCATCTACAGCGTGGTAGACGGCTTTTTCATTTCCAATTTTGCCGGAAAGACCGCCTTTGCGGCTCTGAACCTTATCTGGCCCTTTCTGATGATCCTGGGCGGTATGGGCTTCATGATCGGCACCGGCGGCACGGCTCTGGTGTCCCGTTACCTGGGTGCCGGAGACAGCGAAAAGGCCAACCGGTATTTTGCCATGATGATCGAGCTGACCATCCTGCTGGGTGCGGCGCTGACCGCCATTGGCCTTTTGTTCATGGAGCCGATCTCCAGACTTCTGGGCGCTACGGAGGAAATGGTACCCGACTGCGTACTCTACGGCCGTATCGTCATCGCCTTTAACATCGCTTTCATGCTGCAAAATGTCTTCCAGAGCTTTCTGATTGCCGCGGAAAAGCCCCGTCTGGGACTCATTGCCACGGTGTCCGCAGGTGTTACCAACATGATTCTGGACGCACTGCTTGTGGGTGTGCTGCGGTGGAGTGTGGCGGGCGCGGCTCTGGCCACCGGCCTGAGCCAGACCATGGGCGCACTGATTCCCCTGATCTTCTTCCTGAAAAAGGACAACGGCAGCCCCCTGCATCTGCGCCCGGTCCGGATGGAAGCAAAGCCTCTGCTTCAGGCCTGCGGCAACGGCGCCTCTGAGCTCATGAGCAACATATCCGGCTCCATCGTAGCCATGGTATATAATTTCCAGCTTCTGAAATTCCTGGGTGAGGACGGCGTCTCCGCCTACGGCGTCATGATGTACGTCAGCTTTATCTTTGTCGCCATCTTTGTTGGCTACTCCATCGGCTCCTCCCCCATCATCAGCTTCCACTTCGGCGCGGAAAACAAGCCGGAATTGCAAAATATGTTCCGCAAGAGCACCCTTTTGATGACGGTTCTGGGCGTTGTTATGACCCTTTCCGCCATTTTAATGGCCAAGCCCCTGGCAAAGCTCTTCGTAGGCTATGACCCGGGGCTGTATCACCTGACCTATGAGGCCTTTCGGCTCTACAGCATTGCCTTCCTGTTCACGGGCCTGAACATCTTCTCCTCCTCCCTCTTCACAGCCCTGAACAACGGCGCAGTCTCCGCCGCCATCTCCTTTATGCGCACACTGGTCTTTCAGATTGGCGCCGTGCTGCTGCTGCCGGAGCTGGTGGGTGTCAATGGACTCTGGCTGGCCACCTTCGTCGCTGAGGGCTGTGCGCTGCTGGTTTCAGCGCTGTTCGTGCTGGGAAACCGGAAGAAATATGGGTATTTCTAACCCTTAACCTTCCCCTGCGGAAAAAGCTTCCCCTTCGGGCGGTGCGTCGCGCAGCGAATTGAATCTAACATAGCTGCCGGTGGCAGCTATACCGCAAAAAGTGGTGCTGGCAGGGCGTAAGCCCTGACTGAGGAGGGGCCTAATGGGCGGGAGCAGTTGGAGCCAAAGAAGGCACTTATTTCCTACCGCTCACGCTCGCAACGCCCCTCATCCATAAATTATGGTATAGCTGCCACTGGCAGCTATAGGAGATTAGATTCGCTGCGCGACGCACCGCCGCTGCGGCGGTCCCCCTTCCCCGGTGGGGAAGGTTTAGAGAGAAAAACCTGCCGCAAACCGCCCTTTTTGGGGGCGCTTGCGGCAGGCATTTTTTACATTTTTTCCGGGGCGGAGAAGCCCAGCAGGTCGATACAGCTTTCCAGGATGTTCTTGGCAAGGCCAATGAGGGCGATGTAGCCCGCCTGGAGCTGCGCGTCCTCCTCGCTGAGGATGCGGGTCTCGTGGTAGAACTTGTTGACGCAGCCGGCAAGCTCATAGATATAGGCGCAGATGAGGTTGGGGCTGGAGGTCTTGAGGGCCTGCTCCAGGGTGGGGCCAAGCTTGGTCACGGAGAGCATCAGATCCTTGGCGTAGTCGTTGGCGGGCTCCTGAATGGGCAGGCTCTCCCAGGCACCGTAGCGGGAGAGGATGCTCTTGATCCGCACAATGGTATAGAGAATGTAGGGGCCGGTGTTGCCCTCGAAGGCGGCGAAGCGCTCCATATCAAAGTTATAATCCTTGGTGGGCTGGTTCGAAAGGTCGCCGTATTTCAGGGCGGCCATGGCGATTTTGGCCGTGGTGGCCTCCACCTCGTCGTCGCCCACGATCCTGTTCTCCACCACCTTGGTCCGGACGAAGTTCGTCATGTCCGCAATCAGGGTTTCCAGCCGCAGCACGCCGCCGTCTCTGGTCTTGAAGGGCTTGCCGTCACTGCCGTTCATGGTGCCGAAGCCCACGTGCTCCAGCTCGGTGGTGGGGGGCACGATGCCCGCCTTCCGGGCGGCCCGGAACACCTGCTCAAAGTGCAGGTTCTGCCGCTTGTCGGTGACGTAGAGCACCTTGTCCGGGTGCCAGTCCTGCATCCGCTGGACCAGGGTGGCCAAATCGGTGGTGGCATAGATGGAGGAGCCGTCGGACTTCACCAGAATGCAGGGGGGAACCTCCTTTTTGTCCCCCTCCTGGGCCACGGGGATGACCCAGGCCCCCTCGGACTGGACGGCAATGCCCCGGGCCTTCATATCCTCCACCATGGCGGGGATATAGGGGTCGGCGTCGGATTCGCCCAGCCACTTCTCAAAGTGGACGTCCAGATTGTCATAGTTCTTCCGGAGGTCCGCCACGGACACGTTCATAATGTGCCGCCACAGCGCCCGGTAGCCCCGGCGGCCCTGCTGCAGCTCCAGGGTGGCCTGGTGGGCCTTGTGGGAGAATGCGGGGTCACTCTTCCTGGCGGAGGCGGTGGGGTAGATCTCCTCCAGATCGGAGACCGTGAAGGGGGCCTCCTTGGGGTACTCCCCGGTGAAATCCGGGTCAAAATAGGGCAGGTCCGGCTGCCGCTCTGAAAGCTCTGCGATGATCAGGCCCATCTGCAAGCCCCAGTCGCCCAGGTGCACATCGCCGATGGCGTTGTAGCCCAGGTACTTATAGAGCCGCTTCAGGCTCTCGCCGATGATGGCGGGGCGCAGGTGGCCGATGTGCAGGGGCTTGGCCACATTGGCCCCGCCGTAGTCCACCACAATGGTCTTGCCCGCCCCGGGCTGGGCAATGCCGAACTTGGGAGAAACGCGCATGCCCTCCAGGTAGGTCTGCAAAAAGCGGCCGGAGAGCTTTAGGTTGATGAAGCCCGGCATAACGGCCTCCACCATGCTGTAGTCCCCAGCGTCCAGCTGCTCTGCCACGGCCTTGGCAATCTGGATGGGGGCGCACTTATACTGCTTGGCAGCGGCCAAAGCGCCGTTGCACTGGTATTCGCACAGGTCCGGCCGGTTGGACACGGTGACCCGGCCAAAGGAACGGTCGTAGCCCGCCTGTTCAAAGGCCGCCTGCATTTTCTCGGTGATAATATCCAGAATCTTTTCCACGAAAATTCCTCCTCAGTCCTTTTTCTGTTCGGCCAGCCAGTTGAGGTAATCGTCATAGGTGCCGTAGCGGTCTACGATGGTGCCGTCGCTCTGGAAGGCGATGACCCGGTTACAGGTAGAGGTCAGCAGCTCGTGGTCGTGGGAGGCCAGCAGCACCACGCCCTGGAAAGCCTCCAGGCCCTTGTTCACCGCCTGAATGGATTCCATATCCAGGTGGTTGGTGGGCTGGTCCAGCAGCAGCACGTTGGCACCCGAGAGCATCATCTTGCTGAGCATACATCTTACCTTTTCACCGCCGGAGAGGACGTTTACATGCTTGAACACATCCTCATTGGAGAACAGCATCCGGCCCAGGAAGCCCCGGAGGTACACATCGTCCTTCTTGGCGGAGTACTGCCGCAGCCAGTCCACCAGCTCCATTTCGTTGCCCTCGAAATACTCGGTGTTGTCCTTGGGCAGGTAGCTGCGGATGGTGGAAACGCCCCACTTGATGGAGCCCTCCTCCGGCTCCAGCTCCCCCATGAGGACCTTGAAGAGGGCCGTCTGGGCCAGTTCGTTTTCGCCCACGAAGGCGATCTTGTCCGTGCGGCCCACGGAGAAATAGACCTTGTCCAGCAGCTTTACCCCGTCTACGGTGACGGAGATATCCTTCACGGTGAGCACATCCTTGCCCAGCTCCCGCTCGCTCTGGAAGCCCACGAAGGGATAGCGCCGGGTGGAGGAGGGCATCTCTTCCACACTCAGCTTGTCTAAGAGCTTTCTTCTGGCAGTAGCCTGCTTGGCCTTGGCCTTGTTGGCGGAGAAGCGCTGAATAAACAGCTGCAATTCCTCGATTTTTTCCTGGTTCTTCTTGTTCTTGTTCCGGATCATGGCCTGGACCATCTGGGAGGATTCATACCAGAAGTCGTAGTTGCCCACGTACATCTTGATCTTGCCGTAGTCAATATCCACGGTATGGGTGCAGACGGTATTCAGGAAATGCCGGTCGTGGCTGACGGCGATGACCATGCCGGGGAAGTCCAGCAGGAAGTCCTCCAGCCAGTTGATGGCCTCGATATCCAGGTTGTTGGTGGGCTCGTCCAGCATGACGATGTCCGGGTTGCCGAACAGCGCCTGGGCAAGCAGGACCTTCACCTTCAGCCGGGGGTCAACGCTGGCCATCTGCTCATAGTGCAGCTCTGTGCCGATGCCCAGGCCCTGCAGCAGGCGGGAAGCATCGGACTCGGCTTCCCAGCCCCCCAATTCTGCAAACTCCGCCTCCAGGTCCGCCGCCCGCAGGCCGTCCTCATCGGTGAAGTCGGGCTTTTCATAGATGGCGTCCTTTTCCTTCATGACGTCGTACAGGTGCTTGTTGCCCATGATGACGGTGTCCATAACGGTGTAGTCATCGTAGGCGTTCTGGTTCTGCTTCAAAACGGAGACCCGCTTGGTGGGGTCGATCTCAATGGAGCCGGTGGTAGAATCCAGCTCCCCTGTGAGGATGCGCAGGAAGGTGGACTTGCCCGCCCCGTTGGCGCCGATGATGCCATAGCAGTTGCCGGGCAAAAACTGCAAATCCACATGCTGGAACAGCCACTGCCCACCAAACTGCATACCCAAATTGCTGACTGTGATCATTGCTTGTCTCCTTCGTTACCTAAATAATTTTGTTCATTCCAAATAACAGGGCCTTGCAGGAAATACAAGTTGACAGTTGACAGTTGACAGTTGACAGTTAAGGAGTCCCTTCGGGAGAATTTTGAAATCTTTTCCGAGGAAGTACCAAAACTGTCCACTGTCAACTGTCCATTGTCAACTGTTCAAGACCGCATACTCATACAGTTTAATCTTACCACAAAATTGTAAATAAAGAAAGAACTTTTTTCCTGGCCCTTGCTTTTTTTGCAAAGTGCGCTATAATATTAGCACTCAGATGAAGTGAGTGCTAATTGCACGTGAAGAAAGGAAGTTATTGCATCATGGAAAAGAAACAGTTTAAGGCCGAATCCCAGCGGCTGCTGGATCTGATGATCAACTCTATTTATACCCACCGGGAGATCTTCCTGCGGGAAATCATCTCCAACGCCTCCGACGCCATTGACAAGCTGGCCTATACGGCCCTGACCGATGAGAAGGTGGGCGTTGCCCGGGACCAGTTCGCCATCACCATCACCCGGGACAAGGAAAACCGCACCCTCACCGTGTCCGATAACGGCATCGGCATGAGCAAGGAGGAGATGGAGGAGAACCTGGGCACCATCGCCAAGTCCGGCTCCCTGGGCTTCAAGCAGGCCATGGAGAAGAAGGAAGACATCGATATCATCGGCCAGTTCGGCGTGGGCTTCTATTCCGCCTTCATGGTGGCAAGCGAAGTCACCGTCATCTCCAAGAAGTACGGCTCCGACAAGGCCTACAAGTGGGTCTCCAACGGCACCGACGGCTACACCATCGAGGAAGCGGAGCGGGAAAACGCCGGTACGGACGTGATCATGGTCCTGAAGCCCGACACCGAGGAGAACACCTACAACCAGTACCTGGAGGAATACGAGATCCGGAATCTCGTCACCAAGTATTCCGACTATATCCACTACCCCATCCGCATGGAGGTGGAGAAGTCCCGGAAGAAGGAGGACTCCCCCGAGGACAAGCCCGAGTACGAGAGCTACAAAGAGGTCGTCACCCTGAACTCCATGGTGCCCATCTGGCAGAAGAACAAGAAGGACGTCACCGAGGAGGAGTACAACCAGTTCTATCAGAGCAAGTTCTACGACTACAATAAGCCCCTGCGGGTAGTCCATTTCAGCGCCGAGGGTCAGGTGTCCTTCAAGGCCCTGCTGTATATTCCCTCCAAGGCCCCCTACGACTTCTACACCAAGGACTTCAAGCGCGGCTTGCAGCTGTATTCCAGCGGCGTGATGATCATGGAGAACTGCGAGGATCTGCTGCCCGAGCACTTCCGCTTCGTCCGGGGCATTGTGGACAGCCAGGATCTGTCCCTGAACATCAGTCGTGAAATGCTCCAGCACAACCGCCAGCTGACCATTATCGCCCGGAACATCGAGAAGAAGATCAAGTCCGAGCTGAAGGCCATGCTGGACAACGACCGGGAGAAGTACGAGGAGTTCTACGCCGCCTTTGGCCGCCAGCTGAAATACGGTGCCGTATCCGACTACGGTGCCCACAAGGAAAGCTGCCAGGATCTGCTGCTGTTCTACAGCCACAAGCAGGGCAAGCTGATTTCTCTGAAAGAATATGTGGATGCCATGCCCGAGGGCCAGGAGAAGATCTATTTCGCCCCCGGCGAAAACAAGGAGCTGCTTGCAAAGCTGCCCCAGGTGACATTGCTTGACGGCAAGGGCTACGACACCCTGCTCTTCACCGAAGATGTGGATGAGTTCGTGCCCCAGACCCTGATGACCTACCAGGAGAAGAGCTTCTGCAACGTCTCCACGGATGACCTGGGCCTCCAGTCCGAGGACGAGAAGAAGGCCGCCGAGGCTGAGGCCGAGGAGAAGAAGGGCTTCCTGACCTTCGTGAAGGACAGCCTGGGCGATCAGGTCAAGGAGGTCCGGCTGAACAAGAATCTGGGCGCCTACCCCGTGGCCATGGTGCCCGATGCCGACATGAGCTTTGAGATGGAGAAGTACATGAAGCGGGTGAACCCCGATTTCAGCTTCCCCTCTGCCCGGATTCTGGAGCTGAACCCGGACAACGACACCGTCAAGCACCTGCAGGAGGTCATGACCTCTGACCCCGTGATGGCCAAGGATCTGGCCCAGCTGCTGTGCTGCCAGGCCCAGCTCATGGCCCAGCTGCCCATCGACGACCCCTACGCCTACACCGATCTGGTGTGCAAGCTGGTGAAGTAACACAATAAAAGAAACGGGGCTGTTAGAAAAGTATGTCGCTGCGAACCAGTGACCGATGTCACTACTCCGC
>UQGU01000059.1 GCA_900540635.1 uncultured Eubacteriales bacterium
ATGCTGACTGCGGTGCTACCAGTAGTACCCCGGTAGGCGGTTCCCCCGGTTTTCTCGGGGGTTATACTTCTTTGCCCCCAATCGAAAGAAAGGGGGGGATACGTACATGGTTTCTTGGCCTGAACTCATTCAGTTCTGCTCGTTCCTTGTCGCTTTGATCGCCCTAGTTGCAGGGCTTTTTGATCATAAGTAAAAAAGAAGTAACTGCCTAAGCTCCCCAGCTCACAGTTACTTCTTTTTGTTGTGCTCGGGGGGAACCGTTCTACTGGTAGCCCCTTTGTGTCTTTACTATACCCCATTTCCGGGGCTTTGTCAATCGTTTCCCGCGACAATTGCATGAGGGGCCGATGCCCACATCGGCCCGAAACAGATGGGCGAGACAGTTTCAATGAAACGAGGACGCTCAATGATTGGAGCTCTCGGGGCGATGTGCCTCAATCGCCCCCATGGTCATTTTAACTGTCATTGCTCTGGTTCTCCAGAATAGCAAAGAGAAGTAACCGTCTAACCCTTCCAAAAGTTACGGTTACTTCTCTGTAACAAACGGGAGCCGTCCTACTGGCAGCACCCTTTGTGTCTTTACTATACCCCATTTCCTGGGCTTTGTCAATCGCCTCCCGCCGGTGCGGCAGGACAATTTTGCAAAAAACCGCAGGGGGCGATTGCCACCGGCAATCGTTCCAAAAGCCGAAGTGGTCCTCTATTCCGCGCCAGTGCGCACACTGGCATGGAATATGCTGGATGCGGGGATGCTTCCGTAGAAAGCGCCGAAACCCTGCTTTTCCAAACGAAATGCGGGCCGGGAGAATTCTTAAGGAGGACGGCTTGGTTTGCGGGAGCAAACCTTTCAGTGCCTCCTTAAGCCGCATTCTTTCCCCCTTTCTTGGCGGGACAAGAAAGGGGCCCCCGGAGGGACACCCAGCTGAAATCCTTAACAGGGCTTCCGTCAGAACCCCTCCGGCCCTGACGGGCTACCTCCAGCTGTGCATTAAGAGTCTGTCGGCCGCAAGCGGCTGCGGGAAAATTTTTCAAAAAACGCAAAAAAGGTCTTGACAAAACGGGGTGTGTCAGATATAATACAGAAGCTGTTTCGGCGGTGCCGGAATTGCATTGACCACATGGCGGCATAACTCAGTTGGTAGAGTAGCCGGTTCATACCCGGTATGTCATCTGTTCGAATCAGATTGCCGCTACCAGGCCCGTTGGTCAAGCGGTTAAGACACCGCCCTTTCACGGCGGTAACATGGGTTCGATTCCCGTACGGGTCACCAAACCGAAAAAGAAGCAGACGCGAAAGCGTCTGCTTCTTTTTTTACGCATTACGCCGCCGGAAACCCGGCGGCGTGGAAAGTTATTTCAGCGCCTCAAAATGGGACTTCGCCAGCTGGAAGAAGTATTTTTCGTACCGGGACAGGTGCTTTTTTTCCAGGTGCATGAAGGCGATATCGTGCAGAGACAGCCGGGATGTGGTGTTCACCCGGAAAAACAGGATGTTCTCCGGCACCTGGTTGCGGATGTGGGCATAGGTGGTTGTGGTGATGATGGAGGCGGCGGCGTTTTCAAAAAAGCCGGGCAGGGCGAACTGGGGATAGTTGATGGTGATGCCGAAATTCGGTTTCAGATCGCAGCTGGAAAACACATCCCGGATCAGGCTTGCCGAGCGGATGTCCACAAAGGGCAGCGCCAGGAAATCCTTCAGGTCCGCCCCGTTTTTCTGGGTTTTCCGCACCAGGTCTGTGGCGCGGTCCCCATAGTAGCGATTCAAAAGATTCTGGGATACCATGATATAGATCTGGTCCCGGAACAAAGGGGTGCTCTGAATCAGCGGGTGGCCAACCTTCTCGATGGCCAGGGCAATGTCCAGCTCTCCGTTGACCAGCATCTCCACCAGGTCCGTGGAGTGGTACACATAGAAATCCAGTTCCACATTGGGGTAGCGCTGAGCGAACTCCTCGGCCAGAATGGGCATGACGATGCTGGTCCGGTGGGGGGTGCAGCCGATGCGCAGCTGGGCGGACTCCCGCTGGGAGATATCCGTCAGCTGGGCCTTCAGATTTTCCTCGCTGGTCTTGTAGTCCCGGGCAAAGCTCAGCAGGGTCTCCCCGGCGCTGGTGAGCATGAGCCGGGGCTTCCGTTCAAAAAGCTTTACCTGGTAGGCCTCCTCCAACCGGGCGATATGATTGCTCAGCGTCTGCTGCGAAATGAACAGGCGCTGGGCTGTTTTTGTAAAATTCAGGTCCTTCGCCGCTTCCGAAAAATAGATCAGACTGACAGTGTCCATGCAAAAACCTCCAAAAAGCCGGGCTTTTCTCTTTGCTTCGTGTATAGTATAGTAGCGATTGTGCACAAGTGTCAAGAGCAAAGCTTGTGCGTTTGCACAAATTTCTTTGTGGTAATGTATGATTTTTTGTGGAAGAACAAAATTCCGCTGTTTCTCTTTGGGGAAATATGTCGATATAATGAACGCCGTAAGCAGGAAACGGAGATTTTCCGGAAGGAACGCAGCGCGCGGCGTTCGACTCCGTGGAAACCGTCTCTTCGCGGATTTCCGTGTTTCTGAAAGGAGAAGATTTACAATGGCAATGCATGAATTTCCCCCGCTGCTTCCCGATGAGGTCATCGAGCGGGCGAAAAAGCTGAACCCCGCTCTTCTGGCCGACGGCATGAAGGGGCTGGGTATTTTGAAGGACGGCGTAATGGAGGCAGCCATTATGCCCGTCAACCCAGACCCCTCCATGATGATGGTCGGCACCGCCGTCACGGTGGAAACCGCCAACGGCGACAATTTCCCCATCCATGTGGCCTCCTATTCCCTGCCCGCCGAGGGCTATGTTATGGTCATTGACGGCAAGAATTACCCGGACCGGGCCTATTTTGGCGACCTGATCATGGGGGCCTGCAAGGCTGTGGGCTATGCCGGTATGGTCATCGACGGCTATACCCGGGACCGTCAGGGCTGCATTGAAATGAATTTCCCCGTGTATTCCAAGGGCCAGATGCAGGCCGGTCCCATCAAGAAGGACGCCGGCAACATCAATGCGCCCATTCTCTGCGGCGGCGTTCAGGTGAACCCCGGCGATCTGGTGGTTGGCGGCGCAGACGGCGTGACCGTGGTGCCCCGGGACCGGATCGAGGAGGTCCTGGAAAAGGCCGAGGAGAAGGCCCGGTACGAAGACAAGCGTGACGCGGCCATTGCCGCTTACAATCAGGCCAAGGCCGAGGGAAAGCCCCTGCCCAACCTGGCTCCCCAGTGGGTGCTGGACCTGCTGGAAGCCCAGAAGTAAAGGAGCCGTCCAATGGAAACCATTGCCGTTTTCGGCCCCTTTAACCAGGCCATGCAGGCCGCCCTGCAAAATTCCCTCTCCGCGATGAGCTTTCACCTGGTCTTCTCCCCGGAGATAGACCAGGCCCTGCTGGAGCAGGCCGACTATGTGATCCTGCGCACCCTGCGGCTGGATGCCCCCGAGATCGCCCACCTGAACCGCTGCAAGCTGATCCAGCGCTGGGGCGCAGGCTTCGACACCGTGGACATTGCTGCCGCCGGAAAGCGGGGCATCCCCGTGGCCGTCACCGCCGGCATGAACGCCACTCCGGTGAGCGAAATGGCCCTGGCGCTGATGCTGGCCGTCTACCGGAACGTGGTGCCCATGACGCTCGACGCCATGGACGGCACCTGGAGCCGGGAAACCTACGCCAAGCGCTCCTATACCGTCAGCGGAAAGACCGTGGGCATCTACGGCATCGGCAACATCGGCCGGAAGGTCGCCGCCCTGGTGAAGGCCTTCGGCGCCGAGGTCATCTACTATGACCCCTTCCGCCTGCCGGAGAACCGGGAACGGGAGCTTGGCGTCACCTTCGTCGACCCGGACACCCTGCTGAGAAAATCGGACATCCTGTCCCTCCACGCGCCGCTGACCGAGCAGACCCGGAATTTCATCTGCGCCGAAACGCTGGCAAAGATGAAGGACGGCGCCGTGCTGATCAACACCGCCCGGGAGGAGCTGGTGGACTACGCCGCAGCCGCCCAGGCCCTGCGCTCCGGGAAGCTCCTGGGTGCGGGCTTCGATGCCATTGAGGAGGACCTGGTGCGCAGCAATCCCTTTGTGGGGCTGAAAAACGTGGTCCTGACCCAGCACCTGGGGGGCAACACCACGGACAACGCAGTACAGATGGCCCGGCGCATTGCCCAGCAGATCACCGCCGTAAGGGACGGGAAGAAGCTGGAAAAGCCCCATCTGGTCAACGGGGACTATTTACAGGAGTAAGACTATGATCATTGGATTTGTAGGCTTCGGCGAAGCCGCCGCAGCCATTGCAGAGGGCCTGCATGAGGAAGGGGCAGAAAATCTGATCTGCTTCGACGCCATGCAGAATGACCCCCGTTTTACCGAAAAGCTGGAAGCCAAGCGCGCCAAGGCCCACGCCCGGCGGAAGCAGACTCCCGCAGACCTGTGCCGGGAGGCGGACATCGTTATCTCCGCCGTGCCCTCGGGCTTTGCCCTCAGCGCCGCCAAGGAGGCCGTCCCCGGCCTGACAAAGGGCACGATCTATGTGGACGTGTCCACCGCTACCCCCGCCGAGAAGAAGCGCATCAGCGCCCTGGTGGAGGAAAAGGGCGGCGCATTTGTGGACGGCGCCATGATGGGCACCCTCCTGAAGGACCGCCACCAGGTCCCCACCCTCTGCTGCGGCAGCGGGGCCAAAGACTACATTGCCAAAATGGAGCCCTACCACATGCGCCTGACCTATGTAGAGGGGGAGCCGGGCACCGCCACCAGCATCAAGTTCATCCGCTCCATCACCGCCAAGGGTCTCAGCTGTCTGCTGTTTGAATCTCTCCAGGCCGCCCAGCGCTACGGCGTTCAGGATACCATCGTCGAGAGCTTCCTGGACAGCTTCGGCCCCGGCTTTGAGAAGATCATCAACGGCTATGTGTCCGGCGCCATCATCCACGCAGACCGCCGGGAGCACGAAATGCAAAACGTGGTGGACTTCCTGAAAGAGGATAACCTGCCCTGCACCATGGCCGAAGCCACCCGGGAAAAGCTGGCCTGGATTCGGGATTCCGGCATTAAGGACCGCTTCCCGAAGGGTGAAGTAGGCCGCACCTGGCAGGCCGTACTGGACGGCTGGGGCGTAAACGAAACCTGATTTTAAAAAAACAATTCAATATTCAAGAATATGGAGGAACCTATATGATCTCACCCGCTGTGATAACGCTGATCGTACTGGTTGCGGCAGCCGTTCTGTTTATTTCCGAGAAAATTCCCGTTCCCCTTACCGCAATGCTCTGCCTGGCCGTTCTGGTCCTCACCGGAATCGTGACCCCCGCAGATGCCATTGCCGGCTTCTCCAACTCCACCGTCATTCTGCTGATCTCCATGATTCTGGTCGGCGGCGCTCTGTTTGAGACCGGTGTCACCGAAAAGGTGGCAAAGGCCGCTCTGAAGGTCGCAAAGACCGAGAAGCAGATGATCATGGTAGTCTTCTGGCTGGGCGTTGCCCTGTCTGCCCTGCTGAACAACACCGGCGTTATGGCCATGATGATCCCCCTGCTGCTGGGCCTGCAGGCCTCCGTGGGCTACAGCGCCTCCAAGCTGATGATGGCGGGCTTCCTGGGCGTTATGTGCGGCGGCCGTCTGACCCTGGTGGGCGACGCAACCGTCAACTCCATTGCCCAGAATGCCATCGTAGAGCTGGGCGGCACCTTCGGCGCCTTTGATATCGGCCGCATCGGCCTGCCCATCACCATTCTGACCTTCCTGTGGCTGCTGTTCTACGGCTGGAAGAAGCTGCCGGACTGCAAGACTACCGAGGACAGCAGCATCTTCAACTCCGAGGAGAAGAAGTCCGCCCCCCTGTGGCAGCAGATCGCATCCGTGGTGGTCATCGCCCTGGTTTTCGTGGGTATGTGTGTCACCGGCAAGATCGGCATTCCCCTGTACATGATCGCCATGCTGGGTGCCATCGCCGTCTGCGCCATGCGCATCCTCAAGGGCAAGGCTGTCTACAACCTGATCGACATGAAGACCGTCTTCCTGTACGTCGGCATGCTGCCTCTGGGTGCCGCCCTGAAGACCACCGGCGCAGCACAGATGATCGCTGACGTGGTGGCCCAGATCTGCGGCGGCACCGGCAATGTCTATCTGATCACCGCCGTGGTGTTCCTGGTCTCCTGCTTCATGACCCAGTTCACCTCCAACGTCGTTACCATCAATCTGCTGGTGCCCATCGTTGTGGCCATCGGTGAGACCCTGGGCGTCAGCCCCGCCGCACTGATCGTCACCGCCACCATCGCAGCAACCTGCGGCTATGTCAGCCCCGTGGCCTGCCCCCCTGCCACCATCATCTACGGCAACGGCGGCTTCAAGTTCAAGGACTACGGCAAGTGCAACTGGTCCCTGCTGCTGCTGACCTTCGTGCTGTGCGTTGTGCTGCTGCCCATGCTGTGGCCTCTGTAATTTACCCCTGGAGGAGCAAGCTTTATGGACATTTTGATTCGCGGCGGTCATGTGATCGACCCGGCTAACGGCATCGACCGGGTCTGTGACATTGCCATTCGGAACGGAGCCATTCTGGCCGTTGGCAGCATCCCGGCCCTGGAAAACCCGGAAATTCTGGATGCCTCCGGCCACTATGTGGTCCCCGGTCTGGTGGATATGCACACCCATATCTTTCAGGGCGGAAGCCAGTTCGGCTTCAATGCCGATCTGCTGCTCCCCTATGGCGTCACCGCCTGTGTGGATGCCGGAACCGCCGGAAGCGCCAATTACGAAGCGCTGCACCGCATTCTGGCCCAGAATCAGGTCCGCACTTATACCTTCCTGAACATCTCCCCCATGGGCCAGATGGGCAGCGGGCTGAATGAGAACCTCGACCCCGCTCTGACGGACGAGGCCGGAATACAGCGCCTGATCGAAAGCTATCCCGGGGAAATCCGCGGCCTCAAGGTCCGTATCAGCAGGTCCATTGTGGGCAGCTACGGCAGCGCGCCTTTGAAGCGTGCCCTGGAGCTGGGCGCTCGTTTCAGACTCCCCGTATGCGTCCACTGCACAGACCCCTGCATTCCCATGGCCGAGTTTGCCGCCATGCTGCGCCCCGGCGACATTCTGTGCCATCTGTACCACGGAAAGGGCTCCACGATCCTGGATGATACCGGAAAGGTCCTTCCCGAGGTTTTGAACGCCGCGGCAAGGGGTGTGGTCATGGACTGTGCCAACGGGCGAACCAATTTCTCCTTCGATGTGGCCCAAAAAGCCATTGCCCAGGGCTTCCTGCCCACGGTCATCAGCACGGATCTCACCGCCGCCACCGTTTCCAAGGGGCGGATGGTCCGCAATCTTCCGTTCCTTCTGTCCAAGTACCTGAATCTGGGCTTGTCCATGCCGGAGGTTATCTCCTGCGCCACAATTGCGCCCGCAAAGGCCCTGTCCCTGTCTGACGGCACGGGCACCCTGAGCGTCGGCGCACAGGCAGATGTGGCGATCCTGAAGCTTTCCGAGCAGCGCTGCGAGTTCCTGGATTCCCAGGGAAAGAGCCTGACAGGCAACCGGATGCTCACCAACCAGATGACCGTTTCCCGGGGCAGCATCCTCTTCGATGCCAACACCCTGCCCCACCTGTAAAACCGCTTCCATCCATTTCCTCATACTGCACAAAGCACCCCTCCGGCCCACAAAACCGAAGGGGTGCTTTGGTATGATCTTACCTTATCCTCTCACGCACTCCGCCGTGATCTCTGTCAGGGAATGGACGCCGCACATCTGCATGGTGTCGGCCAGCTCTCCCTGGAGCTTTTTCGTCAGGGCCACAGCGCCCTCGGCGCCGCCGCCGTAGACGGCGCAGACATAGGGCCGGGCAATGACCACTGCCTTAGCCCCCAGGGCCAGCGCCCGGAACACATCCGTGCCCGTGCGGATGCCGCCGTCCACCAGCACGGGGACGCGGCCCTCCACCGCCGCCACGATCTCCGGCAGCACCTCTGCCGTGGCCGCGCAGCCGTCCAGCACCCGGCCGCCGTGGTTGGACACCAGGATGGCGTCCGCCCCGGCCTCCAGGGACTTGAGGGCGCCCTTGACGGTCATAACGCCCTTGACGATGAAGGGCAATCCCGCAGCCTCCCTGATCTGGCGCAGCTGCTCTACGGTCTTGCTGCCTGCCGGAGGGTTCATGCCCTTCAGGAAGGGCAGGCCCGCCGCGTCCACGTCCATGGCCACGGCAAAGGCCCCGCTCTCCCGCACCAGAGCCAGCTTCTCCCGGATGAGCTCCATATTCCAGGGCTTGACGGTGGGCACGCCCACGCCGCCCACGTCCCGGATGGCCTTGGTGGCCTGGACCATGACGTTGGCATCCAGGCCGTCGCCGGTGAAGGCCGCAATGCCCGCCTGGGCGCAGCCGCTGACCAGGGCGGCATTGTAGGTCTCGTCATTGTATTTATCGCTGTAGTGCATGGTAACAGCCCCCACAGGGCCTGCAAAAATGGGGGCGGCAAAGGTTCTGCCGAAGAGGGTGAAGGCGGTATCCGCCTCGCCATAGGGGCAGAGGGTATCCATATTCACCCGCAGCCGCTGCCAGGCATCGTAGTTCCGGATCGCCGTATCCCCCACGCCCTTAGCCCCGGGGCCGGGGATCGTATTCCGGCAAGCCTGCCCATTGCAGACGGGGCAGGCCTTACACTTCCCCATGCTGCCCTTTGCCTGCGCCATTACTTCCTGATAAGTCATGATGTATGCACCATCCTTATGTATTTTTGTCGTAGGCATTATAGCACAGAATGGGAAGAAAGTACAGAAAAAATCACCGGGAATGCCCGCTGCGGCCTTCCCGGCGAATTTTATTCTCCCTCGCCCTTGTTGTCCAGGGCGAAAATGACCCACTCGGCCAGATTGGTGGCATGGTCGCCGATGCGCTCCAGGTATTTGTTCACCATCAGCAGATCGGCGGCGTACTCGCCGTACTCCGGGTTCTCCCGGATGACCTGGATCAGGTCCGCCTTGACCTTCAAAAACAGGTCGTCTACCACATCGTCGTGGTCGATGACCGCCCGGGCCTTGGCCATATCCTTGGTGACGTAGGAGTCCACCGCGTCCACCAGCATGACAATGGTCTCCGCCGCCATGCGCTTGATGTTGTCCCCCCGGAGCTTGTAGGGGGTGCCCGCCATGGCCACGGTGAGCTCGGAGATATCCGCCGCATGGTCGCCGATGCGCTCCATATCCGTGACCATCTTCATGGCCGCGGTAATGGTCCGCAGGTCCCGGGCCACGGGCTGCTGCTGAATGAGCAACTGGAAGCAGATGTTCTCGATCTTCTTCTGCTCCTGGTCGATGTATTCGTCCTCGGCCATGATCCGCTTGGCGGTTTCCACATCCTGGTTCAGAAAGGCGTGGGTGGCATTCTGAATAGCAGACTCGATCATGGAGCCCATGTGGGTCATTTCCTCCCCCAGCAGCCGCAGCTGGGCATCGAACCTGATTCGCATTAACCGAACCTCCCCGTAATGTAGTCCTCGGTCTTCTTCTCTCTCGGGTAGGAGAAGACCTGGCGTGTCTTCCCGAATTCAATGAGCTCGCCCAGCAGGAAGAAGGCGGTGTAATCGGAAACACGGGTGGCCTGCTGCATATTGTGGGTGACCACCACCACGGTGTACTTCTGCTTCAGGCTCTCCATCAGGTCCTCGATCTTGGCGGTGGAGATGGGGTCAAGGGCGGAGGTGGGCTCGTCCATCAGCAGCACCTCCGGCTCCACAGCCAAAGCCCTGGCAATGCACAGCCGCTGCTGCTGGCCGCCGGAGAGGCCCAGGGCGGACTTTTTCAGCCGGTCCTTCACCTCGTCGAAAATGGCAGCCCCCCGGAGGCTCTCCTCCACGGTCTCGTCCAGTCTTGCCTTATTGCGAATGCCGTGAACTCTGGGGCCATAGGCCACATTGTCATAGATGCTCATGGGGAAGGGGTTGGGCTGCTGAAACACCATGCCCACCCGGCGGCGCAGCACCGTGGTATCCACATTGGGTGCATAGATATTCTCCCCATCCAGCTCCACGGAGCCGGTGATTTTCACCCCGTCCACCAGATCGTTCATCCGGTTCAGGGTCTTCAAAAACGTGGATTTGCCGCAGCCGGAGGGGCCGATAAAGGCCGTCACGGTATTGGGCAGAATGTCCATATCAATGCCCTTGAGGGCCTGATTCTGCCCATAAAACAGCTCCAAATCCCGCACTCGGATTTTTGATTCCATATATTCTCTCCTGTTCGGTCAATTTGATTGCAAAAGTAGCCAAAAGGACGGGTGGAAGTTGACAGTTGACAATTGACAGTTGACAGTTATGGTGTCCCTGCGGGACAATTTTAAATAATTTTTAATCGTTTCCGCAGGAAACACATTCACTGTCAACTGTCAACTGTACACTGTCAACTCGATATCCCCCGCCTTTGGGTGAAAGGGATCACTTCCGGTTCTGTACATCCAGCTTTTTCGCCAACGCCTTTGCACCCATGTTGATGAGCAGCACCACCGCCAGCAGCACCACGGCAATGCCGAAGGCTGTGGAGAAGTCGCCCTCACTGGTGGCGCTGAGGTACAGCTGAATGGTCAGCGTACCGCCGGACTGGAAGATCTTGGCGAAGAATTTGCCCAGGGTCTTGGGCAGGGTCTTGGCAGCGCCTGCGGTGAAGAGCAGGGCGGCAGACTCGCCCACAATGCGGCCCACAGCCAGAATGGCGCCGGTGAGGATGCCGGGCATGGCCGAGGGGAGCAGAACGGTGCGGATGGTGTACCACTTCCCTGCCCCCAGGCCTACCGCGCCGTGGCGGTAGCTGTCCGGCACGGTTTTCAGGGCCTCCTGGGTGTTCCGGGTGATCAGCGGCAGGACCATCAGGGTCAGGGTCAGCGCGCCTGTCAGCAGGGAGTAGCCCAGATGCAACGTCTCGCCGAAGAACATGGAGCCGAAGAGGCCGAAGAGGATGGAGGGAATGCCGGACAGAGTCTCCGTGGCGAATTCAATCAGGCTTACCAGCTTGCCGGGCTTGGCGTACTCATTTAAGTACACCGCCGCCCCAACGCCGATGGGCAGGGCCACCAGCATGGTCAGCACCACGATCATCAGGGTGTTCAGAAGGTTGCCTGCAATGCCCACGGTGCCCTTGAGCTTGGAGGTGACCGTGGTCAAAAACTGCCAATTGACGCTGCCCACGCCCCGGACCACCACATAAATCAGAATCAGGGCCAGCAAAGCCACGGACAGGAAGGCGCAGAAATAGACCAGGCCGTAGAGCAGCGTGTCCGCAGGCCGCTTCCGGCGGGCCGTCAGGGATTCACCCATTGTCTTTTCCCCCTTCCCGGCGCAGCCGCTGCAGCACCAGATTAACGATCATAATAAAGAGATACAGCACCAGGCCCACCGTGAACAGCACCTGCCGGTGGGTGCCCTCGGCGTAGCCCATTTCGCTGACCAGCTGGGTGGTCAGGAACCGGACGGAATTGAAGGGCAGGGGCAGATTCACAGCGCCGCCTGCCACCATGTTAATGGCCATGGCCTCGCCCAGGGCTCTGCCGATGCCCAGCACCACGCCGGTCAGAATGCCGGACTTGGCCGCCGGGACGGTGACACGCCGGATGGTCTGCATCTTGCTGGCCCCCAGGGCCAGAGAGGCCGCCCGCAGGGAGCCGGGCACCGCCCGGATGGCAGAGGCGCTGACGCTGATGACCGTGGGCAGAATCATGATGGCCAGAACGATCACGGCAGCCAGCAGATCCGCGCCGCCGGTATACCGGTGGGTAGAAGAGCCCGCAAACAGGGCCTTTTCCAGCTTATAGAGCAGGGGATTTAAGAGCATCATGCCAAGCAGGCCGTAAATGACGGAGGGGATGGCCGCCAGCAGCTCCACGGCAGGCTGCACCGCCTTTGCCAGGGTCTTGCCGGAGACCTCGGTGAGGAACACCGCCGTCAGCAAGCCGATGGGCACACCCAGCAGCACACTGGCCGCCGTGCCCACAATGGAGGAGAGAATGATATAGGCAATGCCGAAGCTGGGCTCTGCCGCCGTGGGCTTCCAGACCGTGCCGAACAGCAGCTCTCCCACGCCCACGTCGTGCAGGGCGGGCAGACCCTTGGCGAAGAGGTACAACGTAATGGCGCACACCGCAAAAATCGCAACCACCGCACAAATCAAAAGAAGAGCCCGAGCCAGGTGCTCTGCGGTGAAAGCGCTCCGGCCCGGTTTGCCCTTGGGATTTGCCATATTACCGGGGCAGGATCAGGCCCATGGCAGTGATGACTGCCTTGCCCGCATCGGACTGCACATAGCCAAACCAGGTCTTTACCAGGTCGCTCTGCTCATCGATGGCGCCCAGAGTCGCCATGACGAAGGGACGGGACAGCTTGTAGGAACCTGCCGCAATGTTCTCCTCGGTGGGCTCCACGCCGTCCAGGCTCAGGGCCTTCACGGTGCCGTCAACCACATCCAGGGACACGTAGCCGATGGAGCCGGGGGTGGAAGCAACCTTGGCCAGGACGCCGCCGGTGGAATCCAGCTCCTGGGCATAGGCACACTGGTCAGCCACATCCAGCAGCTCTTCGAAAGCGCCGCGGGTGCCGGAACCGGCCTCACGGCCCAGGACCACGATGGCCTCGTCAGCGCCGCCCAGGTCAACCCAATTGGTGATCTTGCCGGTGTAGATATCGGTCAGCTGCCGGGAGGTCAGGTTGGAAACGGTGTTGGAGGTGTGGGTGATCACGGCGATGCCGTCGATGGCCACAATGTTCTCCACAGCGCCGCTGTCCTTCTCGCCGTCCTTCAGGGCACGGGAAGCATTGCCGATGTCGGTCTTGCCGCCAACCAGGGATTCCAGGCCCGCGCCGGAGCCGGTGTATTCCGCGGTAACGGTGATGTCGGGATAGCTTTCTTCAAAGCTCTCGATCATGGCCTCGCACAGCTTCTGCATGGAAGTGGAGCCGGCCAGGGTGACGGTGCCGGAGAGCTTGGCAGCCTCGGCAGCGGCCTCGGCGGTCTCAGCGGCGGCAGCTGCGGCAGTGGCGGTGGTTTCGGCGCTCTGTGCGCCGCAGGCAGCCATGGACAGGGCCAGAACGCCTGCCAGGGCGATTGCAATCCGTTTTTTCATTTTTGTCCTCCTAAGATTTTTCTTTGTTTGGATTTCGGTTTACGGGAGGTATCATAAACCCCAAGTGTAAAATGGGAAAGTTCGGGGATGTAAGGTATTTGTAAAAGGTTAGAAAAAGGCGCTGTTAGAAAAGTATGTCGCTGCGAACCAGTGACCGACGTCACTACTCCGC
>UQGU01000060.1 GCA_900540635.1 uncultured Eubacteriales bacterium
TATTTTTTCATAGGGTGCACCTCCGTTTCAAAAAAATTATATCAGCGGAAATAGAAATAGGCAAGCGGAAAATTGGCCGGATATGCGCTGCAATATGCCTTGTTTTCGACAGACGGAACGTGCTACATTCAAGCGGCATTCACGAGGGGAAGCGCCGGAAGTGTGAGATCCGGCTCTGGTGCTGCGTTCAAATTTGTCTCGGAATAAGGAGTGCTTTTTATGGACCCTGATGTGCGCAGACAGAATTGTTCCGAAAAAATACATACGCCCGATTGGCGAAAAAAGCTTTGGCATCTGGGCGTTCCGGTGCTGTCCTGCCTGGTGGCGCTGGGAGCAGCCCTTGCGCTGATCCTTCCGGCGGCAACTCTTTCGGCTGACGTCTTTTGCGGGCTGGAGGAGCACACCCATGGACCGGAGTGCTGGGGTCAGCGGTTGGCCTGCGGCTTGGAGGAGGCACCTTTAAAGAAGGAGGGGCCTTCGGAGGAGGAGCAACCGGAGAAGCAGCCAGAGGAGGACCAACCGGAGGACGGCCTATTAGAGGATGAGCAACCGGAGGAAGAACTGCCGGAAGGAGAGGAGCCATTGGAAGAGAAGGCCCATGTGCACACAGAGCAGTGCTATGAGACGGTGCTGGTTTGTGGCATGGAGGCGCATGTCCATGACCTTTGGTGCTACGCGGACCCGCAGGCTGATTTGGAAACACCGGATATCTGGCGGCAGACCCTGCCGGAGCTGACGGGAAATTGGAAGACGGACCTTTTGGCAGTGGCCCGCAGTCAGCTGGGCTACAGGGAAAGCAGCCGCAATTACATTGTGGGTGCGGATGACAGAATCGAGGGATATACCCGATACGGTGCATGGTGCGGGCGGCCCTATGGGGACTGGAATGCCGCCTTTGCGGCATTTTGCCTGCGCTACGCCAACATTCCATCAGATGTCGTGCCAAGCGATGCAGACTGCGCTGCCTGGATGAGCCTGCTCCAAAGCGCCGATTATGAAGTGCCGGACCCGGGAGCGCTGATTTTCCTGGATGACGACGCAGACGCAGTGGCGGACCGGGTGGGCATCCTTACGGATGTGTCCGTTGACAGCCTGAGCACCGTAGAGGGCGACCGGGAGGGAATCGTGGGCCTGGGGCAGTATGCACCGGGAGACCCTGCCATAGTGGGCTTTGGGAAGATTCCGTCAAATCCGGATCTTGAAAAATATACCTGCGGCCGGCCGGCCCACACCCACGAAAGCTGCTGCTATGACGGCACCGGGGCGCTGCAATGCGGCTTTGCGGCCCATACCCATGAGGACGGCTGCCGGACGGGAATACGGGAATTTGACTATTCCGATGACGAGCTCACCATGCATATTACAGTGGAGGGGCCGGAAGTGGAAGCGCTGCAGCTGGATGTGCAGACGGCGGAGGAGGCGGGATACTCCCTGTTTTCGTCCTTGACGGAGGAGGAAGCGGAGGCTTCCGAAAATTCGGACCTGCTGCTTCTGCGCAGCCTCAGTCTGCTTCGCGGAGAGGAGCCTATGGATCCTGAGCAGTACCGTATTACCGCTGAGGTTACGGTGAATGCCGCTGTTCTGGAGCCGCTGACACAGGAAACGGCGCTGCTGCGCGCGCAGGCCGTTCCGGAGGCAGAGCTGGGAGTGGTTCTCTCGGCGCTGGATGGGACGGCAGAAACGGCGCTTTTTTTGCCGGGCGCGGAGTCGGTGCCCAGCTTGACCATAGCGGTAGAGCAGGGGATCGTAGCGGTTCAGGCCGGTACCTATCCCAACCCCAGCTATACGGTGCAATACTATGCCAATATTCCCCGCTTTGCAGACAGCGGTGCAAAGGCCTGGACGATCTATGATACCACCGGCGGCATACTGCCGAAAAACAACGGAAACAATAAAACCCGGGAGCTTTATCTGAACGCCACGGGAAACCAAACCGGGAAGAATGCAGGCAATGCCACGGCCATTTACCGCGTGGCAACCTCCACTGCTCTGACGCAGATGTACAGCGACAACCACTTTACCTATGTCAATGCTCCCAACACCGCCTATGTGGATAAACTCATCGACAGCGAGAGCTATGTGTTGGATCAGGTGTGGGTGCTGAAGCAGGGAAAATCGGCCGACAGTACGGAAGCGGCCGACTGGGACATCTATTCGGACCCAAGCCGCATTCATTTCACCAGCCGCCCGGAGCGAGTGGGGGAAAATGTTATCCTGATCACGGACGAAACCTGCCTGCGATTGGTTTACAACTGTCGGGAGGCATCCTTTACGACCCCCAGTACCTTTTATGACTATGATATCTCCGCCGGCAGGAATTCCGAGGGCCTCTGGCGCACCGGTACAGCCGGGATCAACAGCGAAAGCAACTATGCTGCCAGCCGTAACGGCCAGCGGACCTGGCGGTCCTATCGGGATGTGCTGGCTGTGGGCAATGCCAATTGCGGCACCGGTATGGGAGCGTACATCTATGACGGCATCTATTTAAACCAGTTCAGCGGACAGAATTCCGGCTGCGCCTTCGGCCTGGCAGATTCGTTGTCTGGCGGACAGATCGTCTACAATTCCTGGATCGCAGCGCCCAGGCTCTTTAATGAAGGGGATGCTTTGGGGAAGCACATCTATTCCGGCAGCAGCCTGACGTTCCAAAGAATCGGGGATACCTACACGCTGGATTCGGCAAATGTCAGCGGCGTTGGGACAGTGGATGGCCTTCAGGACTTCTTCAATCCCTCGCCCTCATCGGGAACCATTCACGGAAATATTCTGACCAATGACTTCTGGCCGCTGGATGGGGCTGTCAACAAAACGGACCCCAGCTTTGGCGCAGCCGGGCAGGGCGTTCCCTATCTGGGCTATACCAATGCCCCGGGTACCTGGCAGGAGAACAGAAGCACCTTCCCCGTCAGCGATGACGGGCGGGCGCATAACTGCTTCTTTGGCCTGCAATATGCCGTATCCTTCAGCCTGACGGAAGATTACATAGGCCCTCTGGAATACTGCTTCTTCGGAGACGATGATATGTGGGTATTCCTGGATGACCGCCTTGTCTGCGACATCGGCGGTGTCCACTCTGCGGTGGGGGAATATGTGAATCTGTGGGATTATCTGACACCCGGCCAGCCTGGGACCCATACGCTGACCTTCTTCTACACCGAGCGGGGGGCTTCCGGCTCCACCTGCTATATGAATTTCACCCTGCCCTCTGTGACCGGTGTGAACATCGAGCAGAAGACCACTCAGCTGCGTGTGCAGAAGAACGTGCAGGGACGGCACGATGCATCGGCGGAATTTGCCTTTCACATTCGCTTCCTGGATGCCCGGGGAGAAGGGGTACAGGATGACTATGCCTATAACCGCTATTCCGCCGACGGCAAGCCTCTGGAAACGGATCTGATTATCTGTGACGGCAGCGATTTTTCGCTGCGGGACGGGGAATACCTTGTTATCCGCCATTTGCCCTATGGTCTGCGCTATCAGATCACCGAAATTACGACGGAGGGCTACTCCGTCACGAATACGGTCAACGGTGTGCTCCTGGCCGGGGCGAAAGCGGAAGGGACCGTTGCGCAGAACGGAAGCAATACGGTGGAATTCACCAACACCCGCAATACCTTCGCCTTTTCCCTGCAAAAGCAGGACCCGGACGGAACGCCGCTGACCGGGGCGGAATTCACTCTGACGGACAGCGGCGGAAGTCCGGTTTTGGCACTGGATGCAGGCAATGGCAGCTTCAGAGTTCCGGAAACGGATGAGGAGACGGGCAGTGTCGCTCGCTTCCAGGTGAATGCTTCGGGAATTCTCAGTATCAGCGGCCTGCAGCCTGGCAGCTATACGCTGCGGGAGACTGCGCCTCCGGCGGGATGTATCGCCATGACGGAAGACATCCGCCTGACAATTGGACTTAATGGCGAAATCTCCCTTTCCGAAAACAGCCTGGTATCCTGCACAGGCAGCGTTATCACGGTGAAAAATGAATATGCCCCCCGGGTGCTGACCCTGGAAAAGAAGGTGCTGAACGCCGATACCACCGGAAAGTTCGATTTTCTCCTGAGCTATCCCGGTGAAGACGGGCAGCCCGTCACACATACGCTCTCCCTGGCAAATGGCGAAAAGAGCGCCGTTTCCATTCCCTATGGTGTAAACGTGACCATCCGAGAGGCGGAGCACAATGGCTTTGCCCTGACTTTCCGAAACGGGGAAACCATCCTGGAAAGCGGCCCGGATGATAGCTTTACGTTCCGGATTTTGGAGGATGTCACCATAACGGCGGTGAATACCGCAGGCTATGTGCTGCCGGACACCGGCGGCGGGGGAGAGACGGGATTTGCCGTCACCGGCACCATGCTCCTCGCTGCAGCGTTTGCCATGTGTCTGCGAAAAAGGAGGGATGGACAGCAGCTCTGAAAAGAATGAACCGAATATGTACAGGAATTTTGAAAGGTAAGGAAGCGGATATGATGAAAAAAGTCTCTAAAATTTTTTCTTTGCTCTTGGCGCTGGTCCTGATTCTGGGACTTTCCGCCACGGCTTTTGCCGATGGAACAGCCACTACCGGAAGTATTACCATCAACAATGCCGTCGTGGGCCAGACCTATACGGTTTATCGTATTTTTGACCTGTCTCATGACGATACCTTTGAGGCCATTACCTATACGGTGAACCCGGCATGGGAAGCTTTCTTTGCAGACCCCGCAACGGCTGCGGCCCCCGGCCGGAACTATGCGGATATCGATGGGCAGGGCTATGTCACCTGGAAGGCGAGCGCAGATCCTGCGGACTTTGCCAAAAAGGCCCAGGTCTATGCGGCTGCGCTCAGCGACAATCAGGGCCGGGTGACGGCTGCCGGGACCACGGTGGAATTCAAGGACCTTGCCTTTGGCTACTATTTGGTGGATTCCAGCCTGGGCGTTCTGTGTGCTCTGGATACGACCATGCCAGATGTTACAATGCAGGAAAAGAATGGTGTGCCAACGGACTACAAGGAGGTGCAGGAGGACGCCACGCAGGCCTTTGGCCGGGTCAACGATGCGGATATCGGCGACATTGTCAACTTCCGGAGCACCGTTATTACCCAGCCCGGTGCGGAGAACTACGTATTCCATGATAAAATGTCCGCTGGCTTGACCCTGAATTACAGCAGCGCCGCTGATATTTCCGTCACCTTGAATGGGAATGCTGTGGCGGACGGTGCCTATACCGTAAGAACCGGCCGCGAGGTCACGGATGGCTGCACTTTTGAAATTGTTTTCTCCCAGGCTTTCTGCGATACGCTGGGAGAAAACGGGGAGTTGGTCATCGGCTACAGCGCAACGGTCAATGAAAACGCGGTAATCGCCGGGGAAGGCAACCCAAACGAGAGCAGGCTGACCTATGGCGAGGACGGCCAATTCGACACCACCCCCAGCATTACGAAAACCTATACCTGGGGCATGGATGTGCTGAAATATGCCAACGGTAACCGGGAAAAAACATTGGAAGGGGTCAAGTTTGTTCTGCTGAATTCCGGAAAGAGCAAGGCTGCACAGGTTGCAAACGGGAAACTCACCGGCTGGGTGGATGTTCCTGCTCAGGGGACACCGTGGCCTGCCGGGACGGAATTGATCACGGATGCAAAGGGCGAGATCATCATCGACGGCTTGGATGCGGATACCTATTATCTGCGTGAGACGGCAGGGCTGCCCGGTTACAACAAGCTGGCAGATGACCAGGAAATCACAATTACAGCCACACCCGGCGAGGATGAGGACACCATGACCTTCAGCCGGCCCACGGCATACATCAACAACCAGTCCGGCACGGAGTTGCCCTCCACCGGCGGTGTGGGTACAGCGTACTTCTACGCCTTGGGCGGCGTACTGGCCGTCGGTGCGGCAGTCCTGTTGGTGACCAGAAAACGTGTAGAGCGGGCATAAGCGAAAGACAGCGGCAGACAGAGGACTGCCGGTGATCCTGCTGCAGGCAGCGAAAGGGGAGAACGGAATGAAGCGTAAGCGTGGTTTTTCTCTGGTTTTGTGTTTGTTCCTGCTTTCCTGCCTGCTGCCCCAGGCAGTGGGAGCGGAGCGAATCGATCCGGAGCGCGAATGCAGCTTGACGGTAGAGCTTTTTGAGGATGGGGCGCCGGTGGAGGGATTTCCCTTCGGGCTCTTCTATGCAGCGTCTGTCAGGGCCCAGGGCGGCTTCACCCTTGCGGGGGATTTCCAGGACTGCCCGGTGGAGATAAACGGATTGACAGCGGCGCAATACACCGATCTTGCCCGGATCCTGGATGCCTATGCCCGGCAGAACAGCCTGAAGCCATTGGCGAAAAAGGATACCGGTGCCAACGGCTGTGCCGGGTTTGATGCGTTGGAGCCTGGGCTCTATCTGGTTGGCAGCAGCACTGCGGTGCTGGGCGGGAAGAAAATAACGGTAGACCCGTTTCTTGTAAGACTGCCGGGGCAAAATGACGACGGAACGCTTTCCTATCAGCTCACGGCCCAGCCAAAGCACAGCACTTCCATACCTGTGGAAACCGTCTCCCGTCGGGTGTGGAAGGCCTGGGATGATGAGGGCTTTCCCTTCGGAAGACCCGGCGCTGTCGTTGTGGAGCTGCTCTGCGACGGCCAGGTCTACGACACACAAATACTGTCCCCGGAAAACAACTGGCAGTATATCTGGAAGGCTTTGCCCGCCAGGGACAGTGCGGGCAGGCTCCTTACCTGGGCCCTGCGGGAGCGGGCCGTAGAGGGCTATACCGCTACGATCTGGGCGGAAGGGGACACCTTCCTGGTCCGGAACACCTATACAGGGAAGAAGCTGCCTCAGACCGGTCTGATCTGGTGGCCGGCAGCGGTGCTGTCGGCTGCCGGGCTGATCCTGATGGGACATAGCCTCTTTCTAAAAAAGAAAAAATAGGGTTTGTGACGTTAGAGGGCATCGGAAGAATTGTTTGCGGCAGCGCGTGCCGAAATCTGTCCGCTGTGCTTGCTCCCCGGGGAATTCTGTGCTACACTATAGAAAAAAGGAGGCGGTCGGTATGGCGGCGTTTACGGAGCTTTGGACGGAGGAAGGAAAGAAGCAAACCGGGATCCCCTGGGACGCTTACCCCCGGCCCGGAATGCGAAGGAATTCCTTCTGCAATCTCAATGGCCTATGGGACCTTGCGATAGGGGAGCGTGGGGACTTCGACAGGACCATTCTGGTGCCTTTTCCGCCGGAGTCGCTGCTTTCCGGGGTTCATAAGGAAATCCTGGATGGAACTTGCCTGCACTATCGCCGCCGGTTTGCCGCCCCTGGGGGAGCGGGAAGGGTACTGCTGCACTTCGGGGCGGTGGACCAGCATGCCCGGGTCTGGCTTAACGGGCAGCTGCTGGGGGAGCACTCCGGCGGCTATGACGGCTTTTCTTTCGACGTGACGGAATTTTTGCAGCCGGAAAATGAACTGCTGGTGGAGACCCGGGACGATCTGCGGGACAAAACCATGCCCTACGGCAAGCAGCGCCGGGACAGGGGTGGGATGTGGTATACCCCTGTTTCCGGTATCTGGCAGACGGTATGGATGGAACGGGTTCCGGATGATTATATCCGGGAGCTCCATTTCTCCACAGAGGGGAATACCGTAAATCTGGAGCTGGTGGGCCCCAAGACGGGAACGCTGCACCTGAAAACACCGGAAGGGGAAATACAGGTGCCGATCCGGGAGGGTAAGGCTGCGCTGACGCTGTCAAACCCCAGACCCTGGTCCCCGGAGGACCCTTACCTCTATGAAGCGGTCATCCAGGCGGGGCAGGACCGGGTGGGGAGCTACTTTGCATTCCGGACCCTGGACATCAAAACCGTAGATGGAATGCCGCGGCTGTGTCTGAACGGCAAGCCCTATTTCTTCCATGGCGTTCTGGACCAGGGCTATTGGAGCGACGGCCTCTGGACACCGGCAGACCCCAAGTGCTTTGACGAAGACATCCTGGCTATGAAAAACCTGGGATTCAATACCCTGCGCAAGCACATCAAGGTGGAGCCGGAGCTCTTCTATTATGCCTGCGATCGGCTTGGCATGGTGGTATTCCAGGACATGGTGAATAACGGCACCTACCATTATCTGCGGGATACCGTGCTGCCGACCCTGAACCTGGGAAAGCACCGCAGTGACGCAGGCCTTCACCGGGATCCCGAGACCCGGGAAAAGTTTCGGGAGAGCATGGAAAAGACGGTTCTGGCGCTGGAGCGGCACCCCTGCGTATGCTATTGGACGATCTTCAATGAGGGCTGGGGGCAGTTTGACAGCCAGAGCCAGTATGAAAGCCTGAAAGCTCTGGATAGCAGCCGCTTTGTGGACACGGCTTCCGGATGGTTTGCCTGTGCGGATAGCGACGTGGAGAGCCTGCACGTGTATTTCCGCCCGGTACGGCTGAAGAGCAGCCGGAGGCCGCAGGTGGTCTCTGAGTTTGGCGGCTATGCCTGGAAGGAACCGGGACATATTTTCAATCCGGAAAAAAGCTATGGCTATCGCAGCTTCCGGGATAAGCAGGCCTTTATGGATGCGCTGGAAATGCTCTATCGGGAGCAGATTCTTCCTGCCAAGAAGGAAGGACTCTGCGGAGCCATCTATACCCAGCTGTCCGATGTGGAGGATGAGCTCAACGGCCTGCTGACCTATGACCGGGCAGTGTGCAAGGTGGATCCTGCAAGAATGCGGGAGATTGGAAAGCTGCTTCAGGATTGAGGAAAAAACAGCAGCGTCGGCAAAGGAATGCGTGCCGACGCTGCTGTTTTAATGATTTGTTTTATGCCTTCCCAGAAACATCCGAACCAGACTGGAGATCAGGATGATGCTGGCGGCCATAATGCCGGTGACCTCGGCAGTGAACAGCCCCTGGGAGACAAAGCGGTCCATGGCGCCGTCCACGGCCTGCTGCATGGTATAGTACAGGCTTGCCCCGGGGATCAGGGGAATGATAGAAACTACCAGGTAGCAGATGGTCGGGTACTTCCGGACCCGGGCCATGATTTCGGAATACAGGGCGGAAAAGGCTGTGCCCACAAAGAAGGCGGTTCCGGGGGCAAATCCGGCGGAAAGGGTCAGGGCGTAGACTGCGTAGGCCGCAATACCGCCCAGGGTGCACAGGAGCATTCCGGGCCCGTGAATATTGAAAAGAATGGAAAAGCCTGTGCAGCCCAGAAAAGCGCCGAAGCACAGAAGCCCCAGGCTGTGGGCGGCGGTCCCGGCAATCCCGGGCGGCCCCCAGAACTGGATGGTCAGATTTCTGGCAGCGGCGGAACCCAGAGCCATGGATCCGGCAATCAGCAGGACCTGCACGCATTTGTGAATGCCGGAGCTGATATCCCCATAGATCATATCTCGCAGGGCGTTGGTGAACACCAGCCCGGGAACCAGGATCATCATGCCGCCGATGATCACCGTATCGGCATTGGCCGCAATACCTGCTGCACCCAGGCCATAGGCCAGCAGGGACATGAGAAAGGAGGCGGCAAGGGTGCTGAATATGGGGTTCGTCTTCATGGCGCTGGCGAACCGATTGACAAAGGCAATCAAAATGCCGCCGAGACCGGCGAGCAGTGCATCCGTCGGGCGGCACCCGAAGAGCAGACCAAAGCCTCCGGCCCCCAGAAAGTGCCCCAGTATTACGACCGGAAAGCTGTAGTACGGAACGGACGCCCTGGTTTCCTCCAGCATTTTTGCGGCAATCTCCGGGGCCGGCGTTTCGGCGCAGAGCCGACGGCTCAGGGCGTTGAGCCGTTCTACGGCATCCAGATTGTTCCCATGAAACCCGATGCGGCGCATCCGGGTAATGGGGGTGCGGTCAGCGGAGAGAATGCTGACGATCAGATAGTTGTTTGTCGCCGCAACTTCCGGCGACAGACCATAGGCGGTAAGGACCAGCCGCGCGCTGTCCTCTACCCGGTAGGTTTCTGCGCCGGAGATGGCTAGTTCATAGCCTAGGTCCGTTGCCAGATCCAGAAGAAGGTGCTCGTTCATCTTTTTTACTTCCAGGGCGAAAATCACGCTGACGGTGTCGGGGCCGCAGTGGCAGGAAATGGTGCATCCGGCCACTGCTTCGTATACAACGTCAAATTCGCCGCACTGGGCCAGGGCCTCCTGGACGGCGACCATATAGGCGGGGTCTACTTCCGTGTGGACCAGAATCAATTTGCTGCGGTCAATATCCTCCCGGCCTAAGAGGCGTTCCTTGATATAGCTTGCAAGGCATTTGTCATAGTGCCCCCGGTATTTTTTGCCCACGCTCATTTTGCCGTCCCGCAGCTCAATGCAGGGCTTCAGGTTCAGAAGATTTGCGCCCAGGGCCGTTACCATGGAGCAGCGGCCGCCCTTGGCCAGATAATCCAGGCGGTCCAGCAGGAAACTGGTTTCAATTTTGGGGATATAGTCTTCCAGCTGCCGGACGATCTCGTCCAGATCCTGTTCCGTCTCGGCCAGCTCACAGGCCTTCAGCACCAGCAGCCCCTGGCCGCAGCACAGATTCTGAGAATCCACAATGCGCACGTTTGGGAATTTCTGGGCGGCAATCAGAGCATTCTGGCAGGAGGAGGAAAAGCCGGAGCCCAGGTTGATGTGGATGATCCCGTCGTATTCTCCTGCATATTTTGAAAACAGCTCCTGATATACGGCGGCACTTCTGGCGGCGGTGGTGCAGATACTTCCACCCTGGGCAACGTGCCGGAAAATATCCGTGGGGGTGATGGTCACATTGTCCAGAAATTCTTCCTCGTCTTTCATGACAATCAGGGGAACCAGATCAATGTCGTATTTTTCAAGAAGGGAGGCGGGAAGGTCGCAGGTAGAGTCGGAAGTAACTTTGATTTTCATGGTGATTCCTTTCCAATTCAGGGTGAATAGCAAAGAATAAGCACCTGAAACACTGGCCAGGTTTCAAAAGTGCCTCTTGTTTTCTTCGAAACATATGGTAGAATAGTACCATACCAGGCGGGTGGTGTCAATCCCTTTCCGCCGGGAAATCACTTCCCAAAATGGGAATACAACAGGAGGAATCCCCTATGACGGTTATTCATGCTGAGGGTATGATGTGCAATCATTGCAAGGCGCGGGTGGAAAAGGCCTGCCTGGCTGTGCCGGGAACCACCAAGGCAGAGGTAAATCTTGCGGAGAAGTCCGTGACCCTGGAGGGCACTGCAGCAGAGGCGGCCTGGAAGAAGGCCATTGCCGACGCGGGCTATCAGGTTGTGGAGTAAGCCTATGCGGACGGAGTTTACCATTCCTTCCAATGGAGCAGGTCAGCTCCACTGCTGCCGCTGGACCCCGGAGGAACAGCCCAAGGCAGTGCTCCAAATCGTCCACGGCATTGCGGAATATATTGAGCGTTACGATGAATTTGCATCCTATCTCAATGGCCTGGGCTATCTGGTGGTGGCAGAGGACCATATGGGCCACGGCGGAACTGTAGGGGACCAGGGCACCCAGGGCTATTTTGACGGCGGCTGGTTTACGGCGGTCAGCGACAGCTATTCGCTGCTGCAAAAGACCAAGGCCGAAAACCCCGATATTCCCTATGTCCTCTTTGGCCACTCCATGGGGTCCTTCATGACGAGAACCATTCTGGAGGTTTACCCGGACAGCGGCATTGCTGCGGTGGTCATCTGCGGCACGGGGTGGCAGCCCAGGGCAATCCTGCCCGGGGCTATCGGCATCTGCCAGATGGCCTGCAAGAAAGTAGGGGAGAAGAACCCCAGCGAGACTCTGCAAAATATGGTCTTTGGCGGCTACAATAAGCGGGTGGAGCACCCCAGAACGGAATATGACTGGCTGACCCGAGACGAGGAAATCGTGGATGCCTACATTGCCCACCCCAGCTGCGGCTTCACGGCGACGACGGGCCTGCTGCGGGACATGCTGACCGGCATTCGCTTCATTGAACAGAAACAGAACCTTGCCAAAATGGACAAGAATTTGCCGGTGTTGTTCATTGCCGGAGAGGACGACCCTGTAGGAAATTACGGAAAGGGGGTCCGGAAGGCTGCCGAGGAATTCCAAAAGGCGGGCATGAAGGACGTAACCTGCAATCTGTTCCCTAAGGGGCGGCATGAAATTCTCAATGAGACAAACCGCCGGGAGGTTTTTGACTTCACCGCCGATTGGCTGAAAAAGAAACTGAAATAAAAATGTGGCCCTGCACATAATGTCCGTTTTATTGGACTAATTATATGGTATCTTATAGCCATGAAATCCAAAAGGACGGTGAATGGTTATGTATTCCATCCGATATGTGCAGGGCCATGTTCAAGTGTATGATGCAAAGGGCAAATTCCTGTTTTCCGCAGATACCGAGCGGGAGGCCAGGGAAGAATTGGAGGAATATGCGTAATCTTCGTTTGGATATCTGTTACGACGGCACCCGCTATCGTGGTTGGCAGCGGCTCCCCGGGGTGGAGGGCACCATCCAGGGCAAGCTGGAAACGGTGCTCAGCCGCATTCTGGAGGAGCCCATTGAGGTCTCCGGCAGCGGCCGCACCGATGCAGGCGTCCACGCGGCGCACCAGATCGCCAATTTTCACTGCCAGAATCCCATGCCTGCGGAGAAGATCCTGGAGCAGCTTCGCAGGTATCTGCCGGAGGACATCGGCATATATTCCTGTGAGGAGGCAGCGCCCCGATTCCATGCCCGGCTGAATGCTGCGGGGAAGACCTACCGCTACCGGATCTGGAACAGTGAGGAGCCCTGCGTTTTCCTGCGCCGGTATGTCTGGTGTATGCCGGAAAAGCTGGATGTGGAGGCCATGAACCGGGCGGCGGAAAAGCTTCTGGGAGAGCACGACTTCTCTGCCTTTTGCGGCAATCGAAAAATGAAAAAATCCACCGTCCGCCGTATTGACGCGCTGAAAATCACACGCCGGGGCAATGAGCTGCAAATTACCGTGACGGGAGACGGCTTTCTATATAATATGGTAAGAATTCTGGTGGGGACGCTGGTGGAGGTTGGCCAGGGGCAGAGAAGCCCGGAGAGCATCCCGGCACTGTTCGGCGCGCCCAGAGAGCAGGCCGGTTTCCTGGCGCCGCCCCAGGGGCTGTGTCTGATGGAGGTAACCTATTGAACATTCAGATATTCGGAAAG
>UQGU01000061.1 GCA_900540635.1 uncultured Eubacteriales bacterium
AACCAACGACACGCGGATTTTCAGTCCGCTGCTCTACCTACTGAGCTACAGAGGCATCCTTTCAGATGGCCGTCTCAAGGACAGCTTTGGTATTATACAACAGCGAACGTCATTTGTCAACAATTTTTTCACAAAGCCTTAACTTCTCTACAGTGCGCCAAGGACCATTCCCAGGCTCTCGTGGAAAACAAGGTCCGCTCGGCCATCGAAGGGCGTGGGATCCCGGTTGATGAGCACCAGGCGATTTCCCCTGTAATAGCGCAGGAAGCCCGCTGCCGGGTACACCGTCAGGCTTGTACCGGCCACCAGGAGCATATCCGCCGTAGAGATTGCCTCCAGAGCCCCCTCCACGGTTTTCTCGTCCAGCCCCTCCTCATAGAGCACCACGTCCGGCTTCACAATGCCGCCGCAGCTGCATCTGGGAATGCCGTCACAGTTTTTCACAAAAGAGGCCGGATAGAATTTCCCGCAGCGGGTACAGTAGTTCCGCAGAATGGAGCCATGGAGCTCATAGACCCGCCGGGACCCGGCCTTCTGGTGCAGGCCATCGATATTCTGGGTCACAACGGCACTGAGCCTGCCCTCCTGTTCCCATTTTGCCAGGGTTTTGTGGGTGATATTGGGTTCCACGTCCAGAGGCATCATCTTCTCCCGGTAGAACCGAAAGAAATACTCCGGATTTTTCAGATAAAAGCTATGGCTGATAATGGTCTCCGGCGGATAATCGAAGCTTTGGCTGTACAGCCCATCCACACTGCGAAAATCCGGCACACCGGATTCGGTGGAGACGCCGGCCCCCGTAAAGGCCACCATGTGCCTGCTTTCCTGCACCCACTGACGCAGCGTTTCAAGCTTGTCCGTTTGACCCATCTTCATTATCCTCCTCGTCCATTTCCCGCAGGAGCTTCCGGTCCTGCTTGGAGGACAGATCCAGCTTTTCATACATATCCGGACGGCGGGCCTTTGTGCGGCGCAGGGATTGCTTCCGTCGCCACTGATTCACCTTTTCATGGTTGCCGGACAGCAGGATCTCCGGCACGGCACGGCCGTGCCAGACGGCAGGGCGGCTGTACTGGGGATATTCCAGGAGCCCGGAAAAATGGCTCTCATCCTCGAAGCACTCCGGGTCTGCCAGCACCCCCGGCACCATGCGGCACACGGCATCCGTCACAGCCATGGCCGCGATTTCCCCGCCGGTGAGCACAAAATCCCCCAGGGATATCTCCTCGTCCACACACTCGTCAATAAAGCGCTGGTCGATGCCCTCATAGTGACCGCAGACCAGAATGAGATTCTCCATTTTGCTCAGGCGAATGGCATCGGCCTGCTTGAACGTATGGCCGCAGGGGGAGAGATACACGGTGTGCACCGGCCCCGCTGCCTCGTCGCAGACGGCTTCCCAGCAGCGGTAGATGGGGTCCGCCTGCATAATGGCTCCCCGGCCGCCGCCGTAGGGGTAGTCATCCACCTGGTTCTGCTTGTTGGCGGTGTAGTCCCGAATCTGATGGGCCTCAATGCGAATGAAGCCCCGCTCCTGAGCCCGGCCCAGGATGCTCTCGGACAGCACATCCCCCAGAGTGTCCGGAAACAGGGTCAGAATGTCAATCCGCATCGGTTTCCATGCCCTCCAGCAGCTGAACCTCCATCCGGTTGGCTTCCATATCCACGTCCAGGATAAAAGCGCTTACCGCCGGGATCATATATTCCCGGCTGCCCTTGACCACATAGACCTGGTTTCCGGGATAATCCAGCACGTCTGTCAGCTTTCCAACCGGTTTTCCCTGGCTGAAAACCTCCATGCCCACCAGCTCTGCGGCGAAGACCACGTCGTCCGCCACGTCCTCCCGGTAAATTTCCACAGTTTTTCCCCGGAGCGCCTGGGCAAGCTCCATGGTATCCACCCCGGAAAGCTTCAAAAGGTCACAGGTGCCCTGCACCCGGCAGGACTGAAGCGCATAGTCCTTTCCACCGATCCGGCAGCGGGAAAAGCCGCACATATCCTCGGGGCTGTCCAGCCAGGAGAGCATCTTCACTTCCCCCCGGACCCCATGGGTATTCACGATCTCCCCTGCCTCAATAAACGGAAGTCTCATACAATTCTCCTTTATAAACGAAAATGCGTGACGAAATCGCCACGCATAGCCGTTTAATCCACAATTTCGACAGTAACCTTTTCGCCAGTGCGCTGGGCTACGGTCTTAATAATGGTACGGATCTCCTTGGCGATCCGTCCCTGGCGTCCGATCACCTTGCCCATGTCGCCCTCGGCCACATGGAGCTCCAGCACCTTGCCTTCCTCGTCAGAGGTCTCCACAACGGTGACGGCGTCGGGATTGTCCACCAGGCTCTTTGCCATATACAGCAAAAGTTCCTTCATCGTGCCACTCCTTCAAAAAGGGCTTACAGAACGCCGGCGTTCTTCAGCAGGCCACGAACGGTATCGGTGGGCTGAGCACCATTCTTGATCCAGTTCTGAGCCTTCTCCACGTCGACAGTGACAGTGGCGGGAGCGGTCAGGGGGTTGTAGGTGCCGATCTCTTCGATGCAGCGGCCATCACGGGGAGAACGGGAATCGGCAACAACGATACGGTAGTAAGGAGCCTTCTTGGCACCCATTCTTCTCAGTCTGATCTTAACCATGAAAGTTTCACCTCCATAAAAAGTCTAAAATATCTATCGCAAAGCATTTGCTTTCAGCGAACCAAATTACATTCCCGGGAAACGCATCCCGCCAAAGCCGCCCATTCTCCTGAGCTTCTTGGCAGCGCCGGGAGAAGAGAACTGCTTCATGAGCTTTTTCATCTGCTCAAAGGATTTGAGGAGCTTGTTCACATCCTCCACCCGCAGGCCGCAGCCGGCGGCAATTCTCTTTTTTCTGCTTGCCCCGATGATGGAGGGGTTCTCCCGCTCCTTGGGGGTCATGGAAAGGATAATGGCCTCGGTGTGGGCCATGGCCTTGGGGTCCAGCTTGATGTCCTTCAGGTTGGCACCGCCGGGCATCTGGGCCAGGAGGTCCTCCATGGAGCCCATGGACTTGAGCTGCACCATCTGGTCGTAAAAGTCCTGGAGGGTGAAGCGGTTGGTCCGCATCTTCTCCTCCATCTTGGCGGCCTGCTTGGCATCGTAGGCCTTTTCAGCTTTCTCAATAAGGCTCAGCACATCGCCCATACCCAGAATCCGGCTTGCCATCCGGTCCGGGTGGAAGACCTCAATATCCTCCAACTTTTCGCCCATACCGGCGAACTTGATGGGTTTTCCGGTAACGGCCTTGACAGACAGGGCCGCGCCGCCTCTGGCATCGCCGTCCAGCTTGGAGAGCATAACGGAGTCGATATCCAGCCACTCATTAAAGGTCTGGGCGGCATTCACCGCATCCTGACCGGTCATGGCGTCAACCACCAGCATAATTTCATTGGGCTTGACGGCGGCCTTGATGTTTTTCAGCTCTTCCATCAGCGCCTCATCCACATGCAGCCGTCCGGCCGTATCCAGGAAAACCATATCATAGCCGCGCTGCCGGGCATAGAGCACAGCCTCCTTGGCTGTGACCACCGGGTCCTGGGTGCCTTTTTCAAACACCGGGATGCCCAGCTTCTCGCCGCAGACCTTTAGCTGCTGAATGGCGGCGGGACGGTAAACGTCGCAGGCAACCAGCAAGGGATTTCTCCCCTGGCGCTTCATCAGGCCGGCCAGCTTGGAGCCGTTGGTGGTTTTACCGGCGCCCTGGAGGCCAACCAGCATGACCACGGTAGGGCCGTTGGGATTGATATTCAGGTGCTTCGTCTCATTGCCCATGAGCTTGCACAGCTCTTCGTTGACGATCTTGACGATCATCTGGGCAGGGGTCAGGGATTCCAGCACATCCGCGCCCACGCAGCGCTCTGTAACGGACTTGGTGAAGTCCTTCACCACTTTATAGCTTACGTCTGCTTCCAGCAATGCCATACGGATATCCCGCATGGCCTCCTTCACATCCGCTTCCTTCAGACGGCCTTTGCCACGAAGCTTTTTGAAGGTGGAAGAGATTTTTTCAGTCAAGCCTTCAAATGCCATACTTTACTCCTCAAGTTCCTTTGCCGCTGCCAGGATTTGCCGGGCCAGTTCCCCCACCTCCGGATCTTTGGAGGCGGACAGCATCTCCGCCGCCCGGATGATTTGCTGGGCAGCCGAGCGGACCTTTTCATCCCGGCGCAGGAAGCCTGTTTTTTCTTCCATATTCCGCAGGAGCGTCTCCGCCCGGCTCAGGTTGTCGTAAACACCCTGACGGCTGACGCCAAGCTCCTGGGCGATCTCTCCCAGAGACATATCCTGGTTGTAACGCATATCCAGGCAGTCCCTCTGCCGCTGGGTCAAAAGCTCGCCGTAGTAATCAAACAGCAGCGTCATTTCCAGTGCATCCATGGGCGATCCTCCTCTGTCAAGCAAATCCACTTGACAGCTCGGATATCATACACGATTTTCCGTTCTTTGTCAAGTATTTTTCCTTGACAGCCAGAAAATATTTGTTTTATCGAACCCGATACCACCGGGACAGCTCTTTTACCTTCAGAAATCCGATTTTTTCATACAGCGCAATGGCCCGTTCGTTGGTTCCGGCTACCTCCAGGCGCAGCGGCACCCCGGGGCACACAGAGGCCAGAGAGTGCAGCACCCGCTTCCCGGCCCCGGGAACCGCGGCAGCAATGGCCTCAATGCAGTCCTCCCGCAGATAGCCAATGCCCAGAAGCTCCCCCCGGTGATGGACGAAGTAGGCCCCGCCCTCCAGGAGCCGCCCTTCATCCCGGCTTTCCAGAGTCCCGGCATTGTCCACCCGAGCCATGGCCTCATTGTAAAGCGCCCGCCAGCGGCTGACCGTCGCCTCCGTCACAGGAAACAGGGATTCAATCAGCTCCTCCTGCACATTGGGAATGCCCCGCATTTCCAGAACTGCCGTATGCAGAGGGTATTGCTCCAAAGCAGGGCTGCCCGATGCATAGATTTTCTCCGCCCCACAGGCGGCGCAGAAGGATACGCACTCCTCCAGCAGCGCCTTGGGATTTTGGGAATCCCGCAGGTGAATGTAGGCCTCGCCCCGGTAGGGGATCTCCTTCAGGATCAGGCTGGCGACGCCGTTTTCCGTTGTAAATACAGGAAAGTCTTTCATTGGTCTGTCTCTCCAAACTCCATTGCATTTTGTAAAAATCGTGGTATAATGTAATCAAAACAGAGAAAGAAGCTATTCTATGATTGCAAACTATCACACCCATACCCCTCGCTGCAACCATGCCCAGGGCAGTGAGCAGGAATATGTGGATGCGGCACTGTCCGCAGGCCTGAAAATACTGGGCTTTTCCGATCACACGCCCTATTTCTTCCCCGGAGATTACTATTCCACCTTCCGGATGCACCCGGAGGAGCTTCCCGGCTATGTATCCACAGTGAACGCTCTGCGGGACCGCTATGCAGACCGGCTGGAAATCCATGTCGGCGTGGAGGCGGAATACTACCCCAAATACTTCGACCGGCTCGTGGACTTTCTCCGGCAGGAGCAGGTGGAATACATGATCCTGGGCCAGCACTTCGTGGGTAACGAGCCGGATGGGGTCTACAGCGGTCAGCCCACGGCAGACAAAGCAATTCTGGAGGCCTATGTCCGCCAGGGCATTGCCGCCATGGATACCGGACTGTACACCTATATGGCCCACCCGGATATTCTCAATTTCACCGGAAACCGGTCTGTCTATGATGAATGGATGGGGCTGCTCGTCCGGGAAGCCAAGGGCCACGGTCTGCCCCTGGAATTCAATTTCCTGGGCTTCCGGGAGGGCCGAAACTACCCCGACCAGAGATTCCTGGAGCTGGTTGCTCAGGCAGGCCTGCCTATGGTGCTGGGCTGCGATGCCCACCAGCCGGAGGCACTGCAGGTGCCAAAGGTTGAGACCCAGGTCCGGGAAAAGCTCGGAAAGCTGGGCATTCCCATTCTGGAAACAGTTCCCTTAAAAAAGCTTGGGTAAAGAAAAACCACATCGGTATGGAGCCGATGTGGTTTTTTCTTTGCTTACTTGCCCTTCTCGGCCTTCTTGGCTGCCTTGGCCTTTGCCTTGGCCTCCTGAGCCTTCTTGGCCTCGGCCTTGGCGGTCTCGGCGGCGGTCTCGTTGGTGGACATCGCCCACTTGGCAATTTCGATCCGGACCTGATCGGCGCCGGTCTCGATGACCAGGTTGTTTTCCTTCACGTTGACAACGGTGCCAACAATGCCGCCGATGGTGGTGATCTTGTCGCCGGTCTTCACGGCAGAACGCATCTGCTCTGCTTCCTTCTTCCGCTTGTTTTCGGGGCGGATGAGCATGAAGTAGAACACGGCCAGCATGAGCACCAGGGTGATCAGCATGCTGCCCATTCCGGCAGAGCCGGTAGCAGTCAAAATAGTCATTGGGATGAACTCCTTTGTATGTGATAGAATTCATTATACCATCCACGGCGCAAATTGCAAGGACAATTTCCCGGGTGGCGGAATATTTTTGGAATAAGGGCTTTACAGTCCGTTGCCGCGGAGCTCTACAATCTGGTCACGCAGCACGGCGGCGTACTCGTACTCCATCATCTTGGCCGCCTCCTTCATCTGCTTTTCCAGGCGGGCGATTTCCTTTTCCTTCTCCGCCTTGGTCATCTTGACCCCGTTTCGGCCCTTCCGCTCGGCGGTGGGAGAGGAAATCTCGATCAGGTCCCGGACGGATTTGATAACGGTCTTGGGCACAATGCCGTGGGCTTTGTTATAGGCGTCCTGAATTTCCCGGCGGCGGGCGGTTTCGTCCATGGCGATGCGCATGGAGGGGGTCACTGTGTCGGCATACATAATGACCTTGCCCTCGGCGTTCCGCGCGGCGCGGCCCATGGTCTGAATCAGACTGGTTTCACTGCGCAGGAAACCCTCCTTATCCGCATCCAGAATGGCCACCAGGCTCACCTCCGGCAGGTCCAGGCCTTCACGCAGCAGGTTAATGCCCACCAAAACATCGAATTTTGCCAGGCGCAGATCCCGGATGATCTCCATCCGCTCCATGGCCCCGATGTCCGAATGCATATACCGGACCTTAATGCCCGCCTTTTGCAGGTACACCGTCAGATCCTCGGCCATTTTCTTGGTCAGGGTCGTCACAAGGACCCGCTCCTGTCTGGCAGTGCGGGCATTGATTTCCCCAATCAGGTCATCGATCTGCCCCTCAATGGGCCGCACCTCCACCTGAGGATCCAGCAGGCCCGTGGGCCGAATGACCTGCTCTACGATCTGTCCGGAACGGGTGCGCTCGTACTCGCCCGGAGTGGCGGAGACATAGATCACCTGATTGATCTTCTCGTCGAACTCTTTGAAATTCAGCGGGCGGTTATCATAGGCCGATGGCAGGCGGAAGCCATAGTTCACCAGGGCATCCTTCCGGCTCCGGTCCCCGGCATACATGGCCCGGCACTGGGGCAGGGTCACATGGCTTTCGTCAATGAACATAAGAAAATCTTCCGGGAAATAATCCAGCAGCGTGGTGGGGGGCGAACCGGGCGCCCGGCCCTGGATAACCCGGGAATAGTTCTCAATGCCGTTGCAGAAGCCGATTTCCGTCATCATTTCCAAATCGTAGGCCGTGCGCTGGGCGATTCGCTGGGCTTCAATGAGCTTGTTTTCCGCCCGGAACTTCACCACCTGCTCGTCGCACTCCTTTTGAATTTCCAGCATAGCCCGCTGGAGCTTCTCTTTCGAGGCAACATAGTGGCTGGCGGGATAAATCGCCACATGGTCCACATACCGCTCAACCAACCCGGACACGGCGTTGATCTCGCTGATGCGGTCGATTTCATCTCCAAAAAACTCCACCCGAATGGCCCTGCCGGACCAGTAGGCAGGGTAAACCTCCAGGGTGTCCCCCCGGACCCGGAATTTATTCCGGGAAAAGTCAATGTCGTTGCGCTCATAGCGAATTTCCGTCAGCTTTTTCAATATCTCATCCACAGGCCGCTCCTGCCCCACCCGCAGAGAAATGACCATGCTCTTGTAGTCAATGGGGTCGCCCAGACCGTACAGGCAGCTGACGGAGGCCACAATGATCACATCCCGCCGCTCAAACAGAGAGGAGGTTGCGGAGTGGCGCAGCCGGTCGATCTCCTCATTGACGGAGGCATCCTTTTCAATATAGGTGTCTGTATGGGCAATGTATGCCTCGGGCTGATAGTAGTCGTAGTAGGAAATGAAATATTCCACAACATTGTGTGGAAAAAACTCCCGGAACTCTGAGCACAGCTGGGCCGCCAAGGTCTTATTGTGGGCCAGCACCAGGGTAGGCCTGTTCAGCTTGGCGATAACGGAGGCCATGGTAAAGGTCTTGCCGGAGCCGGTGACACCCAGCAAAGTCTGCTCCCGCAGGCCCCAGTTCACGCCGTTTGTCAGGGCCTCAATGGCCTCCGGCTGGTCGCCGGAGGGCTTGTATTCCGAAACCAATTCAAAATGATCCATAGGTATCTCCTTTATATCAGCAGGCAGTCCCGAAAACGGTCATCGGACATGGCAATGGAAACATAGTCCCCATCCGCCACAATGATGTGATCCGCCAGGGTGATTTCCACTGCCTGCAAAGCATGGGCAATGCGGCGGGTGGTCTGGATATCCTCAGCTGATGGCACCGCCAGGCCGCTGGGATGGTTGTGGGCCAGCACCACCGTGGCAGCGTTGACACCAATGGCCGTCTCCACGATTTTCCGGATGGAGACGCCGGTAGAATTGGGGCCGCCCTCTCCCAGCTCCTTGCAGCACAAAAGCTTACACTTGGCGTCCAGGCAGAGGATGAAAACCGTCTCCACCTTCCGCCCGAAAAAGTGGGGCACCAGAAAGTTCGCGCACTGCTCCAAGGTTTGCAGAATTGTCACACGGCTGGAGCGGTCCACCATGTAGAACCTGCCCATCTGCGGGATCAGCGTCAGCAGCAGCGCCGCGTTCTCCCCCACCCCCGGAACCTTCATCAGCTCCTCAGGGCTGGCCTCCAGCACCTGAGAAAGGCTGCCGAAACGGTCCAGCAGAGCATGGGCAATGGGGTTGGTATCCACCCGGGGAATGCCGTAAAACAGCAGCAGCTCCAGAGCCTGAATATCCGAAAAATGATCCAGCCCCTCCTGGCGAAAGCGTTTCTTCACCCGGTCTCTGTGTCCTTCGTGCATAGTGTATCCCCTTTTTTCATGAAGTTGCCCTTGCTATTTTGAAATTTGGGCGTTAAAATAGCCGTAAAAGAATTGTCGAAACCTGCCGGGAAAGTTTTCCCCGATTCTGCGCAAGCTACCACTGTCAGGAGGACTGTCATGGACAACGAAACCCTGCACATAGAGACGCTGGATCTGATCGTCGCCCCCTGCTTCTGTGTCAAAGCGGGCCGCATTTTCCAGTGCAACGCGGCAGCAAAGCACCTGCCTCTGCCCCTTGGCGCGGAAATTGCGCCGCTGCTCGCCACTGGGCAGAAGGAATACACCGCCTACGAAGGCGGCAGCCTGTACCTGACCCTGGACCTTTCCGGCACCGTCTTCGGTGCCGAAGTGGAGCGCCGGGGGGAGCTGGACTTTTTCGTGCTGGAGGGCCCTGCGGAACCCAGGGAGCTCCGGGTTCTTTCTCTGGCCGCCGCCGAGCTGCGGCTGCCTCTCTCCGGCATTCTGGCTTCTGCAGAAGCCCTTGCGGAGCAGTCAGGCGAGGCCGGAACGGCTCAGGTTGCATCCCTGAACCGGGGTCTGGCCCAGCTGCTGCGGCTTGTGGGCAATATGTCCGCCGCATCTTCCGGCACAAGCCACCAGGCCCTTGTGGAAATCACCGGTATTTTCCGGGAGATTTTCGAAAAGGCCGGGGCCATGCTGGAGGGCATCGGCCTTTGCCTGGACTACCAGGGGCCGGAAACCGCCCTCTACTGTCTGGCGGATACCCAGGAGCTGGAGCGGGCTGTGCTGAATCTGCTGTCCAATGCTGCGAAATTCACACCCCGGGGCGGCCATATTGCAGCAAGCCTTACCCGGCAGGGCCGGATGCTGCGGCTGTGCATCCAGGACAGCGGCAGCGGCATTGCCGATTCGGTTCGCGGCAGCGTCTTCCGGCGCTATCTGCGCCAGCCTGCCATTGAGGACAGCCGGTATGGCTTGGGCCTTGGCATGGTCATGATTCGCGCTGCCGCCTCCCATCATGGAGGCGCCGTGCTCATCGACCGCCCGCCCCAGGGCGGCACACGGGTCACCGTGACCCTGGCCATCCGGCAGGATCCCGTCTCCCAGCTGCGCTCCCCCCTGCTAAAGGTGGACTACGCCGGAGAGCGGGACCACGCTCTCATTGAGCTATCGGATGTGCTTCCGGCGGAATACTACCGGGACTTTTGATTGTCTCCCCGCAGATCGCGGGGAGCTTTTTTATCCCATCTTTTGCAAAAAGTCACTCTGCTTGAGCATGGCAATGCCGTTGCCCTCCTCCCCCAGCACCAGGAGCGCATCCCCGGGGCGGATGGAGAAGAGCTTCAACGCCTTTTCCGGCAGCTGAAACGCACCATTCTCTCCCACCGTCACCACGCCGAAGCAGTGCTTGCCCCTGGGCGGAATGGGCAGCAGTTCTTTTTCCGAATTATAGCGCACCAAATCGTCCAGGGTCACATTGTAGAAGTTCGCCAGGGCGATGCAGTTGTCAATGTCCGGCGCAGACTCCCCGTTCTCCCATTTGGAAAGGGCCTGACGGGAAACTCCCACAGCCTCGGCCACCTGCTCCTGGGTCAGGCGGTTTTGCTTTCGCAGCAGCAAAAGATTTTCGGCCAGCATGGCATTCCCCCCCTTTTACACGTTCTCTATTATACCGTTGCTCCGGTGAAAATGCAACCGGGGTTAACATTTTTCTCGAGAAAATGTTTGCGTTCCCTGGTGGACTTTGGGCGGCCCCGGGCTTACAATATTTTCAAAAGGAGGGGACAAAATGGATCCTGTGCTGACCGTTTCCGGGCTATGCAGGCGCTATCCCGGCTTTTCTCTGGAAAACGTCTCTTTTTCTCTGGAAAAAGGGCATATTATGGGTTTTCTCGGCCGAAACGGTGCCGGAAAAACCACAACCATGAAAGCCATCCTCGGGCTTGTCCACGCGGATGGCGGCAGCGTGCATATTCTGGGACAGAACATTGACGAAGTCGATGTCCGCGCCCGCATTGGCTACGCCGCAGGGGATGCCGCCTTTTACCCCAGGAAGACCGTTGCGCAGATTGCCGCAATGACCAAAAGCTTCTACCCCCGGTGGGATGAAGAAGCCTTCGCCCACTATTTGCAGGTTTTTCATCTGGACACCGGCAAACAGCTGCGGCAGCTCTCCGAGGGCATGAAGGTGAAATTTCAGCTGGCTCTGGCCCTTTCCCATGGTGCAAAGCTTCTGATTCTGGACGAACCCTCCAGCGGACTGGACCCCGTATCCCGGGCGGAGCTGAAGGACATCTTCCGGCAGCTGGCGGCCAAGGGCGCCGCCATTCTGTTCTCCACCCACATTACCACGGACCTTTTGGACTGCGCCGACGACATCACCTATATTCAAAAGGGACACATTGTCGCCTCCGAACCAATGGCTGACTTTCTGACAGATCACCCGGACTGTGATTCTCTGGAGGACATCATGGTTCGGCTGGAAAAGGAGGACATCACCCTATGAAGCAGCTTCTGAAAAAGGAATTTACCTTCACCGCCCTGCCCCTGTGCTATCTTTTCCTGCTCTTTTCCGGCATGACCATGATTCCGGGCTATCCAATCGCCATGGACAGCTTTTTCCTGTGCCTTGCCCTGTTCCAGTCCATGCAGAGCCGCCGGGAGCAGAACGACCTGAGCTATACCCTGCTTCTGCCCGTCAGCAAGAAACAGGTGGTCCGGGCCAACTATCTTTTCTGCATTGGGCTGCAAATGCTGTTTTTCCTGCTGTGCGCCATACTGACGGTTATCCGTATGCAGTTTCTTTTTCTGGCGGCTGTGTATACGGAAAATGCCATGATGAATGCAAATCCCGCCTATCTTGCCAATATCCTGCTGGTTTTCCTCGCATTCAATATTTTGGTTCCCGGGCTCTACTGGAAAACGGGCTATGGGCTGGGAAAGCCATTTGTCCTGTTTTCCGCTGCTGCGCTGCTGATCGTCACCGCAGGAGAAATCCTGCACCACCTCCCCGGTCTGGAAGGGCTGAACGCGCCTACCGGGCAAGGGATGCTTCAAATTCCGGTGCTTTTGCTCTGTGCCGCAGCCTATGCCCTTGGCAGCTGGCGCGCCGCAGAGCGGGCCGCGCAGAATTTCGAAACTGTGGACCTGTAAGCAGAGGAAACCGCATTTTTCCTTTGGAATTCTTTAAGAAAAACGAAAGCTTCTTGTAATTCACGGAAAAATATGGTAGTCTCTTCCAAAAAGGAGGGGTTTGCGTGTTTCGTGAACTGCTGATCTACGAGCTGCCCGTCAATTTGCTGGTGGCCGCCCTGGCGCTGGGCTTTTTCAGGCTCTGCGTCGGCGTCTGGCGGCAGCTGTTCAAGGGCAGCTGGGTCATTCTGGGGCTGCTGGCGCTCTACATGAGTATTCTTTACGCGCTCACGGGCATTCCTAGCATCCGGTACTTTGCCTTCCGCCCCCAGGTCAACCTGATTCCCTTTTCGGATTTTGGAGAACCCCGCTTTTTCTGGCTCTCCGGCATGAACACCCTGCTGACCGTGCCTCTGGGCATGCTGCTGCCCCTCTGCTGGAAGCAGTACCAGCATTTTCCCCGCACTGCGGCTGTTGGATTTCTGGTCAGCCTGAGCATTGAGCTGTCTCAGATGTTCTGCTTCCGCGCCACGGATATTGACGATCTGATTCTCAACACCCTGGGCACCATGGTGGGGTTTCTTTTGGGGAAGCTGCTGTTTGGCCGTCTGCTTTGGGGCAAAACAAAGCAGGGCAAATGGGGCTTCTGGGTGCTGAACGGAATTCTCATCTTCCTGTGCTTCTTCCTGCGCCAGGAGCTGTATGATCTGGAAGCGATGCTGCTATAAAAAGGGGCTGTTAGAAAAGTATGTCGCTGCGAACCAGTGACCGACGTCACTGG
>UQGU01000062.1 GCA_900540635.1 uncultured Eubacteriales bacterium
CCACACCAGCGTGCGCGCTGGTTCGCAATGACAGAGCGTTTTCTAACAGCCCCGTCTGTTATCTCACGAAGCTGTATTCAATGCTGTCGGCGTAGCGGTAATAGAAGCTGCTGCCCTCGCTCAGGCCGGAGAGAAGCTCTACAAGGCTGCCATCGGACAGGCCGGTCTGAATCTCCACAGGGTCTGTGAGGGTGTCGGTTTTCTCGTTGTAGCCGGTATAGAGCCAGGATTTCCCGGCATCGAAGACGACGGCCGCAGCGGGCACGGTAGGAACCGTTCCGGAGACGCCGGTAGTGATCTTCACGGAGGCATTCATGCCGGAGAGCATTTTTTCGTCCCTGGGCAGGGTGACGGTGACGGTGTACTTGGTGTTGCCGCCGGAATTCTCGCCATAGGGGTTGATGGAAGTGATGGTACCGGTGAAGCTGCTGCCGGGCAGGGCGTCCAGGGTGACGGTGGCCTCCATGCCCGTTTCCAGAGTGCGGATATCCAGCTCGTCCACCTGGATCTGCACGGTCATTTCCTCGTCGGCGGTGATGACGGCCGCGTCCTTCTTCGTGGTGTCATAGCTGTCGTAGGCGGCAGTCCTGGCGGCGGTGCCATAGCCGGACATTCCCCCTGCCATGGAGGCCATGCCGCTCAGGGCGCTCCCGGAGCCCGCAATGCCGGTGGAGATGCCAGGAAATTGGCTGGGGTCAATGGACGGCATGCCGCCGGGGACGCTGGTGCCGGTCTTCTGGTAGACGATGATCCCGACGCCGATCAAAATGGCATCCCCCTCGGAGATCTGCTCAAAGCCGGATTCGATCCAGGCACCGCCGGTGCTGAGCAGCACGGTCTGCTTTGTGTAGGTAAGCTCCTGGGTCTGCACGGGAACGGTGGGGTCTAGCATATCCGCGAAGCTCTGGGTTGCCAGCTCCTCTGCGCGGATGGTTTTCTGCACGGCATAGGTCAGAACGCCCTCGGAGAGTCTGGAGGCATCCGTAACCTGGCCCAGAATATAGGTGGCCGTTTCGGTTTCATCGGTGCCGCTTCCGCCGGTGCCGGGCTGGGGATTTTTGCCTTCTCCCGGGTTCTGGCCGCTGCCGGTGCCCGGGTTCTGGTTTTCATCCGGATTCTGGCTCTGGTCTTCCCCGGAAAGCTGTGCTTGCGGTGTATCCGTGTTTTCCGTTCGGATTCCGCCCAGGGCTGTGTAGCCGGGGCTGGCCTGGCTGCGGGTCTGGGTCAGCACGGCGGGGTCTGTATAGGAAATCTCGGTGTCCACGCCGGAGACAGTGCCGCCGCAATCGGCGCGGAGAATGCCGTCCTTGGAGAGCCGGACCAGGCTTTCCATCTGGTCTTCCAGTTCTGTCCGGCGGTTTAAGAGCCGGGCGTACTCGGCGGTGTGGCCGGTGTCCTTCAGGGTCAGCAGGGCGCTGCCTGCGGATACCTGCTGGTTCTCCTTGACGCTGATTTGGGAGACGGTTCCGTAAGCGCCGGCGACCCGCAGGCGGCTGTGGATATAGAGATTCCCCGTTCCCAGGGTTTCCCCGTCCTTGGTGGTGACGGTCACGCTGTCGTCCAGGGGGGCAATTTCATCGGAAAGGGTCACGGTGGCGGTGCCATCGGAAACGCTTTCCACGGTGCCCTCCAATGCGGTGCCGTCGGAGAGGGTGACGGTGACGCGCTGCCCCACCTCTGCCCGGGCCTCCAGATCCACGGCCATGAGCCCATCCAGGGAAAGCAGCAGCAGCGCGCCGCTTTCGTAGACGGTGTCCGCTGCGGCGGTGCCCTCCCGGGCATAGATCTTCTTCACCCGGCCGGCGGTGCCGGAGCGGATCACGGAATCATTGGTTTTGCTGCTTTCGGAGGCAATGGCCGCATCCAGGGTGTCTATGACCTCTTGCAGCTCAGAGATGGCTGCCTTCACGGCCACAAGGTCCACCTGGGCAATGGGGTCTCCTTCCGAAACGGTCTGGCCGTTTTTTACATAGTAGGTCTCCAGCTCCAGAGCCTGGGGCAGACTCTGGGCGGTGCCCTCCTGGGGGCTCAGGGTGCCGCCGCCGGAGAGCACCGTGGAGATGGTGTTTTCCTCGGGCACAGCGGAGAGGACCTTGCTGTTGACCTTTGTAACGGCGGAAATGCCGGAGGGCAGGGAGGCGACGATCAGGGCAATGGCCAGGATGACGCAGAGCAGCGTTATCCATTTTGCCCCGCTGCCGCCGCGCACCTGGGTATCGTCCTCCTCTTCCTCGGGAATGAGGGGCGGCATATCCGTTTTCTTGCGTTTTTTCATAGCTTAACCTCCTTAGCCGCCGTAGTGCAGGGCCTCAATGGGCGGCAGCTTGGCGGCCTTGTTGGCGGGATACAGTCCGAAAATCACGCCGATGGCAAAGCAGAAGGCCACGGCGATGACCACCACGCCCCATTCCAGACCAAAGGAAACGCCCATGCTGGCAACCATCACGGAGATGAGCCGCAGCACCACCCAGGACAGGAACACACCAATGGCGCAGCCGATCATGCACAGCACCACGCTTTCCAGCAAAAACTGCTGCAAAATGACCCCCCGGCCTGCGCCGATGGCCTTTCGAATGCCGATCTCTCTTGTCCGTTCGGTAACGGTCACCAGCATGATGTTCATAATGCCGATGCCGCCGACGATCAGGGAGATGGCGGCAATGCCGCCCAGGAGCACCGTCAAAATGCCGGTGACGGAGCTCATGGCGTCCTCCAGCATATTCTGGGACAGCAGGGAGAAGGCGTCCTCATCGTCCTCAAACCGGTCCAGCAGCAGCCGCTTCATGGCGCTTTCGGTGGCGGCCATATTGCCGCCCTCCGGAGCGCTGACGGAGAAGCTGGTGATGGCGGAGGAGACGGTGGCGGAAAGCCGCATGAGGGTGGTATAGGGAATATAGGCGATCATGGAGTTCTTGGTGAGAATGCCGGTGAGGGATTCGTCATCGTTTTTTAGAATGCCTACAACGGTAAATTTCCGGCCGTCCAGGGAGATTTCCTCTCCCAGACAGTCCGTATAGCCCACCATATCCTCGGCGGTTTTCTCCGTGATGATGCACACGCTGGTGTGGTTTTCCACATCCGCCTGGGTGAGAAACCGGCCCAGCAGCACGGTCTGGCCGTTGATGGGGGCATAGGCGGGGGTAGCGCCGTAGACCGTGACGGTCTTGGTGGTGGAGGAATATTTGCCGGCGGCGGTGGTAGTGGCAGAGGGGGCCGCCAGACCGATCCGGGGGTCTGCCATCCACTCGTCCAGGGTGTCCAGGGTCACGGGCGCGCCCTTGTCATCGGAGACGGTGACGGAGAGCAGATTGCTGCCAAGGCTGGAGATGGTGTCGGTGACGGTGCCGGTGGCGCCGGAGACCAGGCTCACCAGAATGACCAATGCCATAACGCCGATGATAATGCCCAGCATGGTCAGAAATGCCCGGAATTTGTTGCCGGATATGGACTTCATTGCCATTTTGAATGCCTGGATCATGCGCCCACCTCCGTCAGCTGTCCGTCCTTGATGCGCACGATGCGGCTGGCCTGTCTGGCCACGTCGTCATCGTGGGTGATGAGGACAATGGTATTGCCTGCGTCGTGGAGCTCGTGGAAAATGTCCATGATCTCCACGGTGGTTTTGGAGTCCAGGTTGCCCGTGGGCTCGTCCGCCAGAATCAGACTGGGCCTTGTTACAATGGCCCGGGCAATGGCGACACGCTGCTGCTGGCCGCCGGAAAGCTCCGTGGGCAGGTGCTTGGCCCGCCTTTGCAGGTCTACCCTGGCCAGGGCCTTCTCCACCCGTTCCTTCCGCTCGGCCCGGGGAACCTTCTGGTAGATCAGCGGCAGCTCCACATTCTCCTCGGCGGTGAGCTTGGAGATCAGGTTGAAGCTCTGGAACACGAAGCCGATCTTCCGGTTCCGGATTCGGGCCAGCTGATTTTCCGTATAGTCCTCAATGGGGGTGCCGTCTAAGAGATAGGTGCCGGAGTCGGCGGTGTCCAGGCAGCCGATGATGTTCATCAGCGTGGACTTGCCGGAGCCGGAGGGGCCGATAATGCTGACAAATTCGCCGGGATCGATGTGCAGATTGGCTTTGTTCAGGGCATAGACCTTTTCGCTGCCGATCTGATAGATCCGGGAGATATCCTTTAGATCAATCATGCTTGCCTCCTCAGCCGCCCATGTTGGGCATGCCCGCAGGCATCTTGGATACATCGGGCATGGCGCTGCCCTTGTCGCTGCCCCGGTCGCCCCGGCTGCCCATATCGCGCATACCGCCCATGCCGGAGAAGTCCCCGGAGGTGGAGAAAGTCATGCCGCCGAAGGTGAAGGTCTGCTCCTTGGGGGTGTAGTACACGGTGTCGCCCTCTTTTAGGCCGGAGACGATCTCCGTGTAGGTGCCGTTGGTCAGGCCCAGGGTGACCTCCGTCATGCCGCCCAGGGTGTCGGTTTCTGCGTCATAGGCGGTGTAGACATAGGCGGTGGTGCTGGTCTTACGGATGGCATCCGCAGGCAGCAGCAGGGCATTGTCCACGCCCTGGATGGTCACCTCGGCCTTGGCGGTCATGCCGGAGAGCATGCCGGGCTGCTTGTCCAGGGTGATCTTGGCGGAATAGCTGCCGTCGGTGCCGGTGGTGTCGATTTCCGTAACGGTGCCCACATAGTGCTCGTCACCCACGGACTCCACGGTCAGGCTGACCTCCTGACCAACCTCCAGGGAGAGAATGTCCGTCTCGTCCACGGAGACGGTGACGGTCATGCTTTCGCCGGGGTCAAGGGTGGCCAGGGTGGTGTCCGTCAAAGGATCGGTGCCTACGGTCAGATCGTCCAGGGATACCAGGGTTTCCAGGGTGCCGGACTGCCCGGCCACCAGGCCGCCGTCCTTATAGAGCTTCACAAGCTTTTGGTAGAGCTTTTCGTAGTCCTCCCGCTGCTGGAGCAGCTGGTTGTATTTGGCGGAATCTTCGGTGTCGCGCAGGGTGAACAGGGTGGAGGAGGCAGTGACCTTGGCGTTCTCCCTGGCGGAAACGGTGGAGACGGTCCCGGCATAGCCGGTGACCTTCAGGGGGCTGTGAATATACACTTCCCCGGCCAGCGCACCCACGGTGGCGGTGTCGCCTACCAGAGGCCCGTCGTCGGAAATCAGCACCGTGGCCTTGCCGCCGCTGACGGCGTCCACCGTGCCGTCCCACTGCTTGCCGTCGGAGGTGGTGACGGTGACGGTTTCGCCCACGGTCAGAGCATCGGTCTCAATGTCTACAGCCAGGAAGCCGTCCAGGCTCAGCTCTGCCAGGCAGCCCTTGTCATACATAATGTCTGCCACGCTGTCGCCCGATTCCGCATAGACAGCCTTGACCCGGCCGGAAACACCGGCCTTGACGGTGGAGGAAACCTTGTCCTTGCTGGCCTCCTGGAGCTGGCCGTCCAGGTCGTCCAGGGCGTCCTGAACGGTGGACAGGCTGGTCAGCACGGTGCTGGTGTTGGTGGAGGCCAGAAGGGTGCCCGCTTCAACGGTGCCGCCCTGCTCCACATAGAGCTTTTCCACCTTCACGGTGGCGGGGACGGTCAGGTCCTCCACATTGTCACTGGTCAGGCTGCCGCTGCCGGAGACGGTGGTCTTGATGGAGCCTGTGGTGACGGTGACGGACTTGACATTGCTGCCGCTCTGGGCCGTCACGGACCGCTGCACCCGCTGCCGGACATACAGGGTGCCGGCCAGTCCCGCTACCAGGACCACGGCAACAATGGCGATGACCCGCTGAACGGTTTTCTTCCGTTTCTGGGCTTTTGTTGGTTTGGCCATAGAGAATTCCTCCAAAATCAATTGTTAAAGTTTATTTTATAGGGAAAAGCTGAAATCAGTCTGAAGAAAAAATGAATAGGCTGTGAACAAAGAAACCGCAGACATGCAAAAAGCCCAAAAAACAGCACTGCGGACCGGCTTTTACCGGCTTTGCAGTGCTGTTTTGGCCTTTCCAGACAACGGTTACCCGCCGTGCTCCTGGAGATAGTCTGCGATGGCGTCCACAAAGACCTCTCCGAACCGCTTGACCTTGACGCTGCCCACGCCGTTGACCTTGGCGAAGGCCTCCAGAGTCGTCGGGGCCTTGCGGGCCATGTCCTCCAGGGTTGCATTGGAGAAAATGATGTAGGCGGGGACGCTTTCCTGCATGGCAATTTTCCAGCGCAGACGCTTGAGCATGGCCAGCAGATCCGGGCTCTGCTCCCCGCCGACGGGACCGCTGACCGGGGCAGTTAATCCTGCCTTGGGCAGGCGCATGGAGACGGTCTTGCCCTCGAAGAGCACCCCCTGGGCCTTCTGCGTCAGGCTGACGCCGCCGTGGACCGGGTCTGTTTCCAGATACCCCTGGGATTCCAGGCTCTCGGCCATGGCCCGGAGGTCGTCCTTTCCAAGCTTGCGCAGCATCCCATAGGAGCCCAGCTTGTCCAGCCCCAGCTGCAGCAGCCGCTTGTCCCGGCTGCCCAGCAGGGTGCGGACCACGCTGGTGAGCCCCAGAGAGTAGCCCAGCTTGGCGCTCATCCGCTGGACGCAGGAGAGGATCATCCGGGCCTGATCGGTGATGTCCCGTTCCTCCAATTCGGTACTGCAATTGCTGCAATTGCCGCAGAAGCTTTCGTGTTCCTGGCCGAAATAGTCCAGGATGTAGCCCCGCAGGCAGCTCTGGGTCTTGCAGTAGTTCACCATGACGTCCAGCCGCTCCAGATCCTGCCGCTGCTTCTGTTCCAGCTCCTCCTGGGAAAGCTCCCCGGAAAGGGCGGGGTGCTGAATCAGGTATTTGGCGGTCTGCACATCCCCCGGGGCATAGAGCAGGATGCACTCGGCCTTCGCGCCGTCCCGCCCGGCGCGGCCTGCCTCCTGGTAGTAGCTTTCCAGACTTTGGGGCATATTGTAGTGAATGACGTAGGACACGTTGGACTTGTCAATGCCCATGCCGAAGGCGTTGGTGGCCACCATGACGGTTTTCCGGTCGTAGAGAAAATCCTCCTGGTTATCCCGGCGCTCCTCATCGGGCAGACCTGCGTGGTACCGGGTGGCGGCAATGCCGTTCAGCTGCAAATTCTCGCAGACCTCCTCTACGGCCTTCCGGGTGGCGCAGTAGACAATGCCCGCCTTGTCCCGGCGCTGCTGCACCAGCTCGATAAGGGCGGGCAGCTTCTGCTTGGGCCGCCGGACCTCGAAGCGGAGATTGGGCCGGTCAAAGCCTGTGACCACCCGCAGGGGATCGCGCAGCTGCAAAATCTGGGCGATGTCCTGGCGCACTGCCTCCGTTGCCGTGGCGGTAAAGGCGGAAACCACAGGGCGTGGGGTGAGAATGTTCAGAAAATCCACAATTTTCAGATAGCTGGGCCGGAAATCCTGGCCCCATTGGGAGATGCAGTGGGCCTCGTCCACCGTCACCAGGGAGACCTTCCGGGTCTGGATGGCCTCCAGAAAGCCGTCGGTCAGCAGCCGCTCCGGGGCCACATAGATGATCTTGTACATTCCGGAGCGAATATTGCGGTAGACCAGCCGGATCTGAGCCGGGGTCAGGGAGCTGTTGATATAGGCTGCGGCCACACCGGCATTTTTCAGGGCCATGACCTGGTCCCGCATCAGGGAGATCAGGGGAGAGATCACCAGCGTGACCCCTTCCAGCAGCAGGGCGGGGATCTGGTAGCACAGGCTCTTGCCGCCGCCGGTGGGCATAATGCCGAAGGCATCCTGCCCCCGGAGCTGCGCATCGATCAGCGCCTCCTGCCCGCCCCGAAAGGCCGAATAGCCAAAGACCCTTTGCAGGACCGATTCCTTTGTTTCCATGTTTTTCCTCTCTTCGCATTGTTCCAACAAATAAGGCAAGTATAGCATAAGGGGACAGGGAAAGCAAATCATTTGCACCCTAACCTTCCCCACCGGGGAAGGGGGACCGCCGCAGCGGCGGTGCGTCGCGCAGCGAATCGAATCTTCTATAGCTGCCGGTGGCAGCTATACCATAATTTATGGAAGAGGGGCCCTACGAGAAAGACTAGTGCGTATTTTCCAACCGCTTCCGCTCAAAAGGCCCCTCCTCAGTCAGGGCTAACGCCCTGCCAGCTCCCCCGGAGGGGAAGCTCTTAACCTTCCCGCGGGGAGGGGCAGAAGGCTTTTACCGATACTGCAAATACTCCAGAAACTTCTTCACCGCCACGGAGGCGGTTTTGCGGTCTCTCAGGGCCAGGGCGGTTTCCCGGTAGGCGGGGACGTCCAGCTCCTTGGCGACGATGTGGAAGGGGGTTCGCTTCAGGATCATTTCCGTCAGCATACTCACCCCCAGGCCGCTTTCTACCATGGCCATGATGGCATAGTCATCCCAGGTGGTGAAGTGTACCCGGGGTTTCAGGCCGTTGCGCTCGAAGACCTCGGAGACCTCTGCCTGGGCGGCCTTTTCCAGCAGCATGAAGGGCTCTGCACACAGCGCGGCAATGGGGACCTTGTCGCAGCTTTCCAGCGGGTGCCCCTCCGGCAGAATGGCCAGAAGCCGGTCCTGCCCCAAAGGGATGGTATCGAATTCCGGCCGGGTAGGCAGCCGCAGGAAGCCGCAGTCCACCCGGCCCTGGGCGATCCACTCCTCAATTTCCGAGTAGTCCCCCAGCAGCAGCTCATAGTCCACCCCGGGATAGTCCTTCTGGAAGGCATTGATGATGTTGGGCACCCAGTGAATGGCGCCGCTGGAGAAGGTGCCGATGCGGATCATGCCGGACTGCACGCCATGGAGGTCGTCCACCTCCATCTGGAGCTTCCGGTATTCTGCGCAGACGCTCTGGGCATAGGGCAGCAGCCGGGAGCCGTCGGAGGTCAGGCGGATGCCGTTCCGGTCCCGCTCCAAAAGGGGGATGCGCCACTCCCGCTCCAGGTCGCTGATCATCCGGCTGACGCCGGACTGGGAATAGTTCAGCAGTTCGGCGGCTTTTGTAAAGCTGCCTGTCTCCACGGTCTTCAAAAAGGCCATGTATTTCAGGATATTCATCTCCATGGCATCATCCTTCTTTCATTCGATTTTGTTATGGACTCTATGCGAAACATTCGCTTTTCAAATGCTTGAGCTCATGATACAATCCGCTCATCCAAAAGTCAACACCGAAAGAAAAGAGAAAGGATGAGCATTATGACCTCGACCGTTTGCATCACCGTGACGATTCTTGTATACCTGCTGGGTATGCTCTGGATCGGCGCACACTATGCCAAGAAAAATTCCTCCACCGCCGACTTCTATCTGGGCGGACGCACCCTGGGACCATTGGTGACCGCAATGAGTGCCGAGGCATCCGATATGTCCAGCTACCTGCTCATGGGCCTGCCGGGGCTGGCCTACCTGTCCGGCGCGGCTGACGTGGGCTGGACGGCCATCGGCCTGGCGCTGGGGACCTATTTCAACTGGCTCTTCACCGCCCGCCGCCTGCGGCGCTATACCCAGATCACTGAGAGCTACACCATCCCCCAGTTCCTCTCCCGGCGGTTCCATGACGAAAAGAGCATCCTCTCCGCCCTGGCTGCCGTGATCATCATCATTTTTTTCATTCCCTATACGGCCTCCGGCTTCGCCGCCTGCGGCAAGCTGTTTTCCAGCCTCTTCGGCATCGACTATATGACGGCCATGCTGGTGTCCGCCGTGGTCATTGTGGGCTACACCGCAGCTGGGGGCTTCCTGGCAGCCTCCATTACGGATCTGGTCCAGAGCATCATCATGACCGTTGCCATCCTCTTTGTGCTGGTCTATGCCACCGTCCAGGCCGGGGGCATGGGGGCCGTTCTGGAAAATGCCAGAGCCCTGCCCGGCTACCTGTCCCTGACCGAGACCTACGCCGTCGGCACCAATTCCGCCGCCCCCTACAGCTTCCTCACCATTGTCTCCACCCTGGCCTGGGGCCTGGGCTACTTCGGAATGCCCCATATCCTGCTGCGGTTCATGGCCATCGGCGACGAGAAGAAGCTGAAGCTGAGCCGCCGGGTGGCCTCTGTCTGGGTCACCGTTGCCATGGCCCTGGCTGTACTTATCGGCATCGTGGGCAAGGCTCTGTCCGGCATTGGGGCCATTGCCCCTCTGGAGGGCTCCAATACGGAGACCGTCATCATCCGCATCGCAGAGCTTTTGGCCAAGGGCGGCATTTTCCCGGCGCTGATGGCCGGTCTCATCCTGGCGGGCATTCTGGCCAGCACCATGTCCACGGCGGATTCCCAGCTGCTGGCGGCATCCTCCAGCGTGTCCCAGAACCTGCTGCAGGAGGCCTTCCGCTTCAAGCTCAGCCAGAAGCAGAGTATGCTGGCAGCCCGGCTCACCGTCATCGCCATTGCCATTCTGGGCATTTTCATTGCAAAAGACCCCAACAGTTCTATTTTCGGCATCGTCTCCTTTGCCTGGGCGGGCTTTGGCGCGGGCTTCGGCCCCCTGGTGATCTGCGCCCTGTATTGGAAACGCACCACCTTTGCAGGCGCCGTCTCCGGCATGGCGGCGGGGGGCGTTATGGTCTTCCTCTGGAAGTACCTGATCAAGCCCCTGGGCGGCATCTTCGGCATCTATGAGCTGCTGCCCGCCTTTCTGGTGGGGCTGCTGGTGATCGTTGTTGTCAGCCTGCTGACCAAGGCCCCGGACGAAAGCGTCTGCGCGGAGTTTGACGCAGCCAGAGCGGAGCATACCCTATAATTCCATATTCCCCAAATCCTTCCCCCCGGGACGCAGCGCGCGCCCGGGGGGAAGGTGCATAAAACGGTCGCCTGCAAAATCGGGATGGGCATACAGAGGGGGATTTTGTTCAAAGGGTGAAAATTTTACAAAAAAACGGAATCACTGTAGCAATAACGCTTTCTTTGTGGTATACTTATTCTGAAATGCTATGGGGACACCCCCTGGCGCAGAAAATGAATTAAGGGATGGAAGGTGCGTTTCTTGACAGAAGAACTGAAACTTGATCTGAAGAAAAAAGCCTGCCAGGTCCGCATGGGGATCATTGAATCTACCCATGGGGCCAAGGCCGGTCACCCCGGCGGAAGTCTGTCCGCCGCGGAGATGTTTGCATACCTTTATAATAAGGAGCTGCGGGTAGATCCCAAGAACCCCCGTTGGCCGGACCGGGACCGCTTCGTGCTGTCCAAGGGCCATACCGCTCCGGGCCTGTATGCCGCGCTGGCTTACCGGGGCTTCTTCCCCGTGGAGGACCTGCCCACCCTGCGGCATATCGACAGCTATCTCCAGGGCCATCCCAATATGAATACCGTTCCCGGCGTGGATATGTCCACCGGCTCTCTGGGCCAGGGCATCTCCGCCGCTGCGGGTATGGCCAAGGGCGCCAAGTACCTGGGCAAGGACATCAATGTCTATACGCTGCTGGGTGACGGCGAGATCGCCGAGGGCGAGGTGTGGGAGGCCATGCTGTTCGCCGCCCACTATCATCTGGACAACTTCTGCATGATCGTGGACCTGAACGGCCTGCAGATCGACGGCCGGACCTGTGACGTTATGAATACCGCTCCCGTGGACGAGAAGGCCAGGGCCTTCGGCTTCCATGTGGTGGAGATCAACGGCCACGATTTTGACGAGATCGAGAAGGCCTTTGTCGAATTCCACGCCTGCACTGATAAGCCCACCTGCATCCTCATGCACACCACCAAGGGCAAGGGCGTCAGCTTTATGGAAAACCAGGTGGGCTGGCACGGCAAGGCCCCCAATGACGAAGAGTACAAGCAGGCTATGGGCGAGCTGAATGCAGCCATGGCGGAACTGGAGGCAGCGAAATGAGCGAAGTGAAGAAAATCGCCACCCGGGACAGCTATGGCAATGCCCTGGTAGAGCTGGCGCAGGGCGGCGCAGACAACCTGGTGGTTTTGGACGCGGACCTGGCAGGTGCCACCAAAACCGGGATTTTTAAGAAGGCCTACCCCGACCGCCATTTCAACTGCGGCATTGCCGAGTGCAATATGATCGGCGTGGCTGCCGGTCTTTCCACCATGGGTCTGGTACCCTTTGCCAGCAGCTTTGCCATGTTCGCCGCCGGACGTGCCTTTGAGCAGATCCGCAACTCCGTGGGCTACCCCCACCTGAATGTGAAGGTGGCCGCTACCCACGGCGGCATCTCCGTGGGCGAGGACGGCGCAAGCCACCAGTGCTGCGAGGACTTCGCCCTGATGCGGTCCGTCCCCGGCATGGTGGTCATGTGCCCCAGCGACGATGTGGAGGCCAAGGCCGCCGTGAAGGCCGCCTATGCCTATGAGGGCCCTGTGTATATCCGCCTGGGCCGTCTGGCCGTGCCTGTGTTCCACGATGCAGAGCACTTCAACTTTGAGATCGGCAAGGGCGAGCAGCTCACCGAGGGCAGCGATGTCGCCATCATCGCCACCGGCCTGATGGTCAACGAGGCCCTGATGGCTGCTGAAAGCCTGAAGACCCAGGGAATCCATGCCCGGGTCATCAACATCTGCACCATTAAGCCCCTGGATGAGGAAATCGTCCTGAAGGCTGCCCGCGAGTGCGGTAAGGTCATCACCTGTGAGGAGCACAGCATCATCGGCGGCCTGGGCGAGGCCGTGGCTGCGCTGCTCAGCGAAAAGTGCCCCACCAGGCTCCGCCGCATCGGCGTCAACGATGAATTCGGCCACTCCGGCCCCGCCGCCGCCCTGCTGAAGCAGTTCGGCCTCAGCGCAGAGCACATCGAGCAGGTCGCCAAGGAAATGCTGAACGGTTGATTTTCTCCCTTTTTTCGGGGCTCCTATGAGCCCCGAAAAAAGGTCTTGACAAATGGCGCATTATCGGGTATAATCCAACATGTTCCAGCTATGGAGGCTTAGCTCAGCTGGTTAGAGCGCATGCTTCACACGCATGAGGTCACAGGTTCGAGTC
>UQGU01000063.1 GCA_900540635.1 uncultured Eubacteriales bacterium
GCGCGATACCAAACTTCGCCACACCCGGATATTCACTTGCTGTTCCCTGACAGCTCAGATATATTAACATAGTTTTACGGAAATGTCAATCCCTTATTTTTCCTTTTTTCGTCTGCGGGGCGGTCAGGCCCCGCAGATATTCTTTTATCGAAAACTCTTGACCCAGTTCAGCAGAGAATCCCGGTAGACGTTTTCCGCCACCTCCCGGCGCATTCGTTCCGTCAGCGGGCCATTTGCGGCAAGCTTGGCAAGAATGGCCCCCTGGAGCTCCTCCACTGTCATTTCTTCATAGGGCTTCTGCGCTGCGCATGGCTCCATGGCAGGCTTCTCTTCCTGGGGGACTTTCGGTTCCGGCTGGCAGAAGGTGATTTTTACAGGGGCCGGAACGGTCAGTTCTCTTCCCGCCTCCACCCAGATTTCCCCGGAATGGGGCGGCAGGGTCACCTGCCCATTTTCCGCCCGCAGACCCAGAAGCGTACCCCGGAAACCGGGCTCCATAGGCATTTCCCTGGCCTCATTGGCATTGTTCACAGTGACAACGGTCCGCTTCCCGTCCAGACTCCTGGCAAAGGCAAAGGTTTCATTGGTCAGCGTCAGCTCCTCATAGCCGCCATAGGAAAGCTCCGGCAGAGCCCCGCGCAGGCGGCCCAGGGACGCGATCAGCTTTGCCTGATCATTTCCCCGGAAATCCTCCAGGTGCAGCTCCGGCCGCAGATTCCGGTCCGACCAGCGTTCCTTTTTTCCTTCAATGCCGAATTCCGAGCCATAGTACACTGAGGGAATTCCCGGCAGGGTATACAGCAGCACATGGACCGGCAGGAAATTGGCCTTTGCGCTGAGCTTGGAGGCAATGCGGGCCACATCGTGATTGTCCACAAAGTTGTAGAGCTTCCAGCGGCTGGTTTCCCGGACCGTGTGGGCGATTTCAAAATAATTGTGGTCGTTGTGGCCGGAGTACAGTGCCTTGTGCAGGCGGTAGTTGGTGACGCAGTGGAGCATTCCCGGGGCAAGCCAGCGGCCATAGTCCCCGTGGATGACCTCGCCCAGAAGAAAGAAGTCCCCCTTCTGGCTGTCCGCAAAGCTGCGCAGCGCCGCCATGAAGCCAAAGTCCAGCACATCCGCCGCATCCAGGCGAATGCCGTCGATGTCGAATTCCGCGATCCAGAAGTCTACGGCGTCCAAAAGATGCTGCCGCACTTCGGGATTGCCCTGGTTCAGCTTCACCAGCAGGTCATAGCCGCCCCAGTTTTCATAGGAAAAGCCGTTGTGGAAGCTGTTGTCCCGGTCAAAGCGCACATTGCAGAACCAATCCCGATAGCGGGAATTCTCTCGGTTTTGCAGCAGATCCCGGAACGCGAAAAAGTCCCGGCCCACATGGTTGAAGACCCCGTCCAGCACCACCCGAACGCCCTTTTCATGGCAAAATTTCACGAATGCTCTCAGATCTTCATTGGTGCCCAGGCGGCTGTCCAGGGTAAAATAGTCCGTAGTCTCGTAGCCATGGCCCACGGACTGAAACAGCGGGCCAATATACAGGGCATTGCAGCCCAGGTCCCGGATATGATCCACCCAGGGCCAAAGGGTGCGCAGACGGGACACCGGCGCGCTATAGTCGTTCTTTTCCGGGGCGCCCGTCAGGCCCAGGGGATAAATATGGTAAAAAACAGCTTCCTCATACCAGACCATTATGCTTCATCTCCCAAGGTGTGCAGCAGCGGCTCATATTTCAGGCCGTAGCTGCGATTGTCCGTTTCATAGGTCAGCTTTACCGCTTTCGCCGCAAACTCTGCGGCCATGCAGGCCGCATCCCAAAGGACTGCTCCCTGCAAAAGCTTTCCGGTAAGCACGGCGGCGAACAGGTCCCCTGTGCCAAAATACCGCCCCGGAACTCTGGGCTGCCGGTACTCCCGGAAGGTCTTTCCCTCTTTGACCAGGAAGCCGGTTTCCTCCGGCGTGGAAACGCAGCCGGTCAGAATGACATTTTCCTGGGGAAGCGCTTCCAGCAGCTCCTCTGCCGAGGAGTCCTCCGGCAGGCCGGTCAGGAAAGCGGCCTCCGTTCGATTGGGCAGCAGCACATCCGCCCGGACGCAGAGCTTCTTCATCTCCGCCCCGTAGGCTTCATCCAGGCCGGAATAAAACTTTCCGCCGTCTGCCATAGCCGGGTCGACAACGCAGAGCCCGCCGGGGGTGAGCAAGTCATCTATCAATGCCAGGACAGGAGCAACATCTCCCGTCGCCCCCAGGTAGCCTGTCAAAATTGCATCAAACCGGATGCCCTCCCGCCTCCAGTGGTCGGCGATGGGGGCAATGCTGTCCGTCAGTTGGCGCACATAGGGCTTTTCAAAGGCCGTATGGGTGGACAGCAGCGCCGTAGGCAGCAGGCAGGTCTCGCAGCCAAAGGCGGAAAGGGTCGTCAGCGCCACGCTGCCGGAGCACTGGCCCAGACAGGACAGATCCTGAACCGTTAAAACCCGTTTGTATTCCATGGCTCAATCGGCTACGTCGATATCCAGCCCCAGCTCTCTCGGCAGGAACCGGGGGCAGACATTCTCCGTGGTGACAATGACGGAAGCCGCCAGGTGGGTACCGATCTCGCAGGCCTCCCGCAGGCTCTTTCCGTAGGTCAGGCCCACGGCCAGACCGGCGCAGAAGGAGTCCCCGGCGCCGGTGGTGTCCTTCACCTCCACGGCTCTGGCAGGGCAAACGCCCTTGTCCCCGTCCATATCGGCATAAACAGCCCCCTGGGAGCCCATGGTGACTACCAGCTTGGGGATTCTGGCCTGGATGACCTTTTCGGAGATCACATCTGCCAGCTCCTCGGGTGTCAGCCCGGAGAAATCCGTGCAGAACAGCAGCCCCGCCTCCTGGCTGTTGCACACGAAGGCGGAAAGCTCCTTCAGGAAGTCCCGGCGCTCCAGGCCGATGCTCATATTGGCAACCACGCCGAACACAGGTTTCCCATACTTTTTGGCAAGGGCCAGGGTCTTCTTGACAATGGCCTTGTCCATATCCACCTCGATGACGATGCTGTCTGCCTGGGAGAAAATTTCGTCTCCGTTTTTCTCCAGAATATCCAGAATGGGCATCAGGTTGGGGCGCTTGGAGATGGAAGCCACCACATCGCCCTCGTTGTCAAACACGGCCAGCCAGGTGCCCATGCCGTCCGGGACCTGGCGGATATAGCGGGTGTCCACCTTGTGGTTTTGCAGCTTGCGGATCACATCCAGGCCCGTGCCGGTATCGTCCACCAGGCTCAGAAAAGTGGGCCGCAGCTCACAGTTGGCAATGTCCTCCGTCACGTTCCGGGACACGCCGCCGTAAATCTGCTCCACCCGCCCGGCGTTGCGCCCGGCAGGAATATAATTGCCGTCGGGATATCCCTTGATATCCACGAACACGGCACCCATGATTACAATTCCCATAATCCTCTTCCTCTCTTATTTTTATCCATTATACATTTTTTTCGGCAATTTGCAATGCCGGTTTATCCGGAAACGGCTTAAGGATACCTTAACTTCAAAACATATGGACAATCCCGCAAAAATGTGGTATATTATAGGAGCTTCTATGCAATCTAAACCCAAAATTGGGCAAGCTTTCACCATACGAGGAGGAAATCATATGGTTTATGTATTATTGGGCACCGGCTTTGAAGAAGTTGAGGCCATTACCCCTGTGGACCTTCTGCGGCGGGCAGGGATCGAAGTAAAAACCGTGGGCATCACCGGCAAGACCGTATACGGCAGCCACAATATTGGCATCGAAGCCGACATTCTGCCGGAGGAAATCGATTTTGATGCCCTGGATATGATCGTACTGCCCGGCGGCTTGGGCGGCGTTGCCAGTGCCCGGGCCAGTCAGGCCGCCCTGGATGCCCTGAAGTGGGCCTGGGACAACGGCCGGTTCGTTGCCGCCATCTGCGCCGGCCCTACCGTCCTGGCAGACCTGGGCATCACCGACGGCCGGAATGCCACCTGCTATCCCGGCTGCGAGAATCAGATGGGCAATGCACACATGGCCGCAGATGCCGCCGTCATCCGTGACGGCCGTCTGATTACCGGCACCAGCGCAGGCTGCGCCATTCCCTTCGCACTGGCCCTGATCGAAGCCCTGAAGGGCGAGCAGGAGGCCCGGCGCGTTGCCAGCCAGATCGTGATTCGAGCCTAAAGGAGACCACCATGCAAGAAAATCCCAACGAGAGACCCAAGCCCCGTTTCCTGGCGAAGGACGATGGCAAAAACCGCCCCGCAGGCACATACCGGGGCCGTTTTCTCAACCGGCAGACGCCGGAGGACGACGCCCCGCCTTCTCAGGAGGCAGACATTTTCGACGAAGCAGCCCTTCCGGAACAAGGTGCCGATATTCCCTCCGAAACTTCTGAACCGGCACAGGATGCGGCCGCTCCGGAAACGTTTTTTGACCCGGAGAATGCCGGTGATACACAGGGCGACGGGCTGCCCTTTTCCGAGAACCCGGAAGATACGGATGCAGCCGATTTTGAAGAACCCATTGATCCGGAGTTCACGCTCCCTTACGAGGAGGAGGCTTCCGGCGAATACGCCGAGGACGCCCCTTCCGATGCTCCCCTGAGCGAGGACGACGCGGAATTCCAGGAGCTTTTCAACGCAGAGCCCCCGCAGGAGGATGATATCCCCGTCCGGGAACATCCCGCTCCCAAGGGCCGCCCCAAGCGCCGGGGCGGCGAGGGCTTTCTGGGCATTCCCAATATTCTGGTCACCATTGTGTGGATCGCCATTACGGTGGCCATCGGCGTGACCCTGGGCCGGATGGCCTGGGTCTGCGCGGCAGACGTTCTGGCCTTTGGCCGGGAGGACACCAAGGTCACCATCACCATCTCCTCCACCGATGACATTGATGCCATTGCCCAGAAGCTGAAAAACGCGGGGCTCATCCGTTACCCCGGCCTTTTCAAGCTCTATGCCAGCTTTGCAGTGGACGAGGGCGAGATCCAGCCCGGCATCTGGGACCTGAATACCCTCTATGACTATCACGCATTGGTCAACATGATGTCCCCCAGCTCCAAGCGCAGCGTGGTCACCATCATGATCCCCGAGGGCTCCAGCTGCCGCCAGATCTTCCAGCTCCTGCAGGAGAAGCGGGTTTGCACCGTGGAAGCTCTGGAGAATTACGCCGCATCCGGCGAACTGGGCGACTATTGGTTCCTGGAGGGCATTACCCGGGGCGACAAGTACTGCCTGGAGGGCTACCTCTTCCCCGACACCTACGAGTTCTATACCAACGACACCGCCGAAAATGTGCTGAACAAGATGCTTGGAAACTTCGATTCCCGGGTGGACGAGAGCATTCGCGGCCAATTGGACAGCCTGAACGGCTATCTGGTGCAGCTCATGACTGCCGACGGAAGAAGCGAAGAATATATCTCCAGCCACCTCTTCTCTATGGCCGATGTGATCACCGTGGCCTCTCTGATTGAGAAAGAATCCGCCAGTGCCGAAGAGAGCTATACCATTGCCTCCGTCATCTACAACCGTCTGTTCGCCTGGGGCTCCACCCCTGCCTATCTGAACATCGACGCGGCCGTGATCTATGGCCTGGACGGCAAAACCGATCTGACACAGGAGGACCTGCAAACCGACACCGCCTACAACACCTATCTGCACACCGGCCTGACCCCGGGACCGATCACAAACCCCGGCCTGAACAGCATCAAGGCTGCCCTGGCTCCCCAGAACACCAATTACTACTATTATATCCTAGACCCCGCCGCAGGCACCCACCACTTCTCCTCTACGCTGGAAGAGCACGAGGCATTCCGGGAGGCCATTCGAGGATAATATGAGAAAGCTTGAATTGCTGTCCCCCGCCGGGGACATGGAACAACTGAATATGTCCGTGCTGTATGGCGCGGACGCGGTATATCTGGCCGGAACCAGCTTCGGCATGCGGTCCTTCGCGGGAAATTTTTCCCCGGAGGCGCTGCCAAAAGCCGTGGCCTTTGCCCACAGCCATAATGTCAAGGTCCATGTGACCGTGAACACCATGCCCCGAAATGACGAGGTCGCCCGGCTGCCCGAATATCTGGAACAGCTGGACGATGCCGGAGTGGATGCGCTGATCATCGCCGACCTGGGGGCCTTTACCCTGGCCGGGAAGTACGCCCCCCACTGCCAGCGCCATGTGTCCACCCAACAGTCCATTGCCAACTACGCCTGCGCCCAGAGCTGGTTTGACCTGGGCGCAAGCCGGGTGGTCCTGGCCCGGGAGCTGAGCCTGGAGGAGATCCGTGTTATCCGGCAGAAGGTTGATCCCAAGCTGGAGATCGAGACCTTCGGCCACGGGGCCATGTGCGTCAGCTACTCCGGCCGCTGCCTGCTGAGCAACTACATGACGGGCCGGGACTCCAACCGGGGGGCCTGTGCCCAGCCCTGCCGCTACCAATATGCCCTGATGGAGGAGAAGCGCCCCAGGGAATACTTCCCCGTCTACGAGGACGAAAAGGGCACCTACATCCTCAACTCCAAGGATATGTGCATGATCGACCACCTGGGCGAGCTGATGGACGCCGGAGTGGACTGCATCAAGCTGGAGGGCCGGGCAAAATCCGCCTACTATGCCGCCATCGTCACCGGGGCCTACCGGCACTGCATTGATGCTGCGGCCGCAGGCACAGTGCCTGACCCCGTATGGCGGGATGAGGTGGACCACATCTCCCACCGGGTCTATTCCACGGGCTTCTACTACGGTCAGCCCGGGCAATATACGGAAACCTCCCGCTACATCCGCCAGTGGCAGATCGTTGCCATGGTGGAAGCCTGTGACGAAAACGGCCTGGCGCGGTGCTCTCTGCGCAATAAGTTCTCTCAGGGCGATGCGCTGGAATGCGTTGGTCCGGACTGTAAGCCCTTCCCCTTCCCCGCCGGGGCCATGACCGATCTGGAGGGCGCCCCTCTGGAGGAGCCCCGAACCCCGCAGATGGGCTTTTTCATGCAGCTGCCCCAGCCTGTGCCCCCCTACTCCATACTCCGCAGAGCGGTGGATCTCTCCGCAAAATAACACCGTAACATAATTTGCCCCATGCCGGGTCTGGCATGGGGCATAATTTCTGTGCTGCTTTTCTTTGGCAAATAACCCTGACTTTACATTTCAACTCTGCGACGCTTCTCAATTTCGTTTCTCTTTTTTCCCAAAACGCATTGAAAAATCAGCGTTATTGAGGTAAAATAGAAAAGAGAGACATTTGAACCCATGTCTGACGGGGCTAATACTGTTTTGCGTACAAATTTAAGTGTGTCGCGTGGATTTCCGTGCCAGGATTATTCTGTTGCTTATACACTTGCTTCATCAAAGGGCAGGCCGTCTCGGGTCGGGAGGAGAAGGATCGTATGAAGAAGAAACGACTGTACAGGGGTTTTGCCCTGCTTGCTGCCATGGCGCTGGGTGTATCCCTGCTGAGCGGCTGCGCCGGAAGAAGCACCGAATCGCTGCAGAAGCGGGAGGATGCTGAGACCATTCAGGTATACCTGTGGACGGCCAAGCTGTACGAGAAGTACGCCCCCTATGTGCAGGCACAGCTGCCGGATGTAAACATTGAGTTTATCGTAGGCAACAATGATTTGGACTTTTATAAGTTTTTGCAGCAAAACGGCGGCTTGCCGGACATTATTACCTGCTGCCGTTTCTCCCTGCACGATGCTGCCCCCTTAAAGGACAGCCTGATGAATCTTGCCACCACCAACGAAGCAGGTGCCATCTACAATATCTATCTCAACAGCTTCAAAAATGAGGATGGCAGCGTAAACTGGCTGCCCGTATGCCCCGATGCCCACGGCTTTGTGGTCAACCGCGACCTTTTTGCGCAGTATGATATTCCACTGCCCAATGATTACGCCAGCTTTGTCGCAGCTTGCAAAGCCTTTGAGGAAGTGGGTATCCGCGGCTATACCGCCGATTATCTGTACGACTACACCTGCATGGAAACGCTGCAGGGGCTTTCTTCCGCCGAGCTTATGACCACGGACGGGCGCAAATGGCGCACCGCCTACAGCGACCCCGCCAACAACAACCGTGTCGGGCTGGACAACACCGTGTGGCCGGGCGGCTTCGAGCGTATGGAGCAGTTCATTCAGGACACAGGTCTTACGGCGGCGGATCTGGAGCTGAATTACGATGCCGTGGTCGAGATGTTCGGCAACGGGCAGCTTGCCATGTACTTTGGCAGCTCTGCCGGCGTAAAGAAGTTCCAAGAGCAGGGCATCGACGCAACCTTTTTGCCGTTCTTCTGCCCAAACGGCGAAAAGTGGCTGATGACCACGCCCTACTTCCAGGTGGCGTTGAACCGCGATTTGGAGCAGGACGCTGCGCGGCGCAAAAAGGCAATGCAGGTTTTGCACGTTATGCTGTCGGAGGATGCACAGGAACATATCCTCGCAGAAGGGCAGGACCTGCTCAGCTACAGCCAAAACGTCAGCTACCACCTGACCGACACCATGACGGACGTGCGCTCGGTGGTGGAAGAAAACCATATGTATATCCGCATCGCCTCCAACGATTTCTTTGCCATCTCGCAGGATGTGGTTTCCAAGATGATCACGGGCGAATATGATGCCGCGCAAGCCTACCGTATGTTCAATGACCGCCTTTTGGCAGAGGAAACGCCCGACACAGACGATATTGTGCTGAGCAGCGAAAACGCCTATTCCAACGTGTTCCACAAAAACGGCGGCAAGGCGTCCTTCTCGGTTATGGCAAACACGCTGCGTGGCCTTTACGGCACCGATGTGCTGGTGGCAGCCGCCAACAGCTTTACCGGCAGTGTGCTGCGGGCTGACTATACGCAATCAACGGCGCGGGCTATGATCATGCCCAACGGGCTTTTGTCGTACCAACGCACCATGACGGGCGCCGAGTTGAAAGACACCCTGCGCACCTTTGTGGAAGGCTGTGAGGGCGGCTTTACTCCGTTCAACCGCGGCTCTCTGCCGGTGGTCAGCGGCATTGCCGTGCAGGTAGAAGAGAACGGCGGCAGCTACAAGCTGACCGGCGTTACCCGCAACGGGCAGCCCCTGCAGGACGATGATACCGTTACCGTGACCTGCCTGGCGACCGAAAATCAGATGACGCCGCTGCTGCAGGACGAAACCCGCGCGTTTGAGCGCGGGGCGGATACGGTCAAAAACCTCTGGAGCAAGGCACTTTCCGACGGCAGCGTGGTGCTTGCCGCACCGGAAAGCTATATTACGTTGGGGTAAGCGGTATGGATGTAAAAAAGCGTAAAACCAAAAGTGAATGGGGCTTGCCACGCAAAAGTCTGACCGCTGCAGCCGTTTTGCTGACGATAGCGTGTTTTGCCTGCCTTAGCGTACGGTACCTTTCGTTTGTGTCCAGAATCGTCTATGAAGAAAGCACCTCGCATTTAGAAGAAGTTCTGCATAAATCCAACAGTATGCTGAGCGAGATCGCCAACAAAAACATCTCCTATCTGCATCTGTGGAACGGCTTTCTGGACAGTAACCCCGATGATGACGGGATTCAAGCGTATCTGGAATCCGCAAAGCAGGAGCTCGGCTTTGCCGAATTCTACTTTCTTTCTTACGACGGCAACTACATGACACCCCGCGGGAAAACGGGCTATCTTGGTTTGCAGAGCAACCTCGACGAGAAGCTTGCCAATCGGAACGACGTTGTGATGAATGCAGTCTTGCCCGGACAAGACCCGATGCTGGTGTTTATCTGCCCCGAAACAAAGGGTGTCTACCGCGGCTTTGCCTACGATGCGATTGCCATCAGCCGCTACAATGACGTTGTGATGAAAACCGTGGACGATTCGGCCTTCGGCGGAGCTGCCAGCACCTATGTCATCTATCCGAACGGGCAGGTCGTGATTGAAAATATCGCAGAGGGCGAGGAATCCGTCTATAACCTGCTTGCGGTACTGCGTGAGTATTCCGACCTTACCCAGGCGCATATACAAGACCTTGCCAATGATTTTGAAAAAGGTGCCGGCGGAAACTGTGAGATAACGCTGGGCGACACAAGATACTATCTGGTGTACGAAAGCACAGGCATCCAGAGATGGATCTTGGTGGGGCTTGTCCCCGTGGATGTCGTCAATGCCAATATGAATCAGCTTTGGCTGAGGACGGTACAAATTATAGCGGGCATTGCAAGCGGTCTCGCGCTCGTGGTCATTTTGCTGATTATTAACAGAGGTCATGTCAAGCTGCGCCGCAAGAATACCGAAATTTTGTACCGAGAAGAACTGTTTCGGAAGCTGTCCGAGAACGTGGACGATGTTTTCCTGATGCTGGATGCAAAAACCTACAAGGCTGATTATATCAGCCCGAACATGGAACGGCTGCTGGGTCTGACGCAGGAGAGTATGTGCGAAAATATCGGTACGCTGGCCATGCTGATCCCGAAGGATACCTCCGAACCTGCCAAAAACGATCTGGCAGGGCTTGCCGGCGGTGAACAGCGAGAATGGGATACGGAATTCATCCATCAGCAAACGGGAGAACGGCGCTGGTTCCATGTGGTTGCCATGGGCAGTGAGGTCGAGGAACGAACCAAGTACATTCTGGTTTTGTCTGACCGCACCGCCGACAAGCAGGTGAACCAGGCACTTTCGGATGCCGTTGCCGCCGCCGAAAACGCCAACCGTGCCAAGAGCACCTTCCTTTCCAGTATGTCCCACGATATCCGCACTCCCATGAATGCCATCATCGGCTTTACCACGCTGGCGGTCAGCCGCCTGGACGACAAGAAGTGCGTGAAGGACTACCTTGCCAAGATCCTTGCCGCCGGCAACCACCTGCTTTCGCTCATCAATGACATCTTGGATATGAGCCGCATCGAAAGTGGAAAAATTCAGCTGGACGAAACCGAGGTCAATCTGTCCGATGTGCTGCACGAGATAAAAACCATCGTCAGCGGGCAGATTTACGCAAAACAGCTGGAATTGTATATGGACGCAATGGATGTTACCGACGAGGACGTCTATTGCGACAAGACCCGGCTGAATCAGGTCTTGATGAACCTTTTGTCCAATGCCATCAAGTTCACCCCTGCAGGCGGCACCGTGTCGGTGCGGGTGCGCCAGCTTGCCGGCAAGGTCGGCGGCTGCGGGCAGTATGAGTTCCGCGTCAAGGACAGCGGCATCGGTATGAACCCGGAATTTGCCAAAAAGATTTTTGAACCCTTTGAGCGTGAGCACACCTCCACGGTAAGCGGAATACAGGGTACCGGGCTGGGTATGGCCATTACCAAAAACATCGTAGATATGATGGGCGGCACCATTGAGGTGCAGTCTGTGCCGGAAAAAGGATCAGAATTTATCGTCCGTGTGCCGCTGCGCACGCAGGCAGAACCCTGCAAGGAGGTAAAAATTGCCGGGCTGGAAGGTCTGAAGGCGCTGGTGGTGGATGATGATTTCAACACCTGCGATGGCGTGACCAAGATGCTGGTCAAGATGGGTATGCGCGCCGAGTGGACGCTTTCCGGCAGGGAGGCTGTGCTGCAAGCAAGACAGTCCCTTGAGATGGGCGATCCCTTCAAAGCCTATTTGATCGGCCGGCGTCTGCCGGATATGAACGGCATTGAGCTCACCCGCAAGATTCGCGCCCTGCACGATGATACGCCCATTATTATCCTGACCGCCTATGACTGGTCCGACATTGAGGTGGAGGCAAAGGCGGCCGGTGTCACGGCGTTCTGCGCCAAGCCGATGTTTATGTCGGACTTGCGTAACACGCTGATGACCGCCGTCGGGCAAAAACAGGCGCAGGAGGAGCAGTGCGCGCTGCCCGAAAAAGCGGCCGACTTCAAGGGCAAGCATATCCTGCTTGCCGAGGATAACGAGCTGAACCGCGAGATTGCCGTTGAGATCCTGAACGGCTATGGCTTTGAGGTCGATACCGCCGAAAACGGCGGCATCGCCGTGGAAAAGGTCAGCACCGCAGCGCCCGGGCAGTACGATTTGATACTGATGGATGTACAGATGCCCATTATGGACGGCTACACCGCCACCCGCCGCATCCGCGAACTGGAAAACCCTGCCTTGGCAGGCATCCCCATTCTTGCCATGACGGCGAACGCCTTTGATGAGGATCGCCGCAACGCCCTGGAAAGCGGCATGAACGGTTTCCTGTCCAAGCCCATTGTGATTGCCGACCTTGTGCAGGAGATACGCAAGATCCTGTAACGAATAAACCTTTAAAATTTGCGCCCGAAATTGACTCAATATAACAGCAATACGGGCGTTTCAAATCACCGCAAAAGGGTATGGTTTAACGAATACCCCTATTTTTCAAGGAATACCCATTCGTTTAACGATTCCTTCGGTACAAAATACCGTAAAATCATTAAAACGCAGAAAAACCGCTGTGGAAATGCTCCGCAGCGGTTCCTGTTTATGTGCCTGAAACGGCAAAAGCCTTGATTTCATGCGGTTTTTGGGCATAAAAAAAGGGGCTGTTAGAAAAGTATGTCGCTGCGAACCAGTGACCGATGTCACTGGTGTGG
>UQGU01000064.1 GCA_900540635.1 uncultured Eubacteriales bacterium
GCGCAGACCCGCCTGTCCTGGGCCGCCAGATCCACCATGGTCTGGCCGAAGGAATCGGAAAAGCTGGCGGTCTTCTCCCCCAGGCTCTTGCCGGTGGCAGGATCGAACTTTCCAATGCCGTGGAACCTGGTTGGGTCTTCCTGGGCAGGGGGATAGCCGCAGCCCTTCCTGGTGATCACATGGACCAGCACCGGCTCGCGCATTTCCTTGGCGGCAGCCAGCAGGGCCGTAATGCCCGGCAGGTCGTGGCCATCCGCAGGGCCAAGGTAGGTAATGCCCATGTTCTCAAACATATTGCCCGGCATGATGATCTGCTTCAGCCGGTTTTTCAGGCGGCTGGAGGCCTTGTAGACCGCATCGCCGCCGGGGATTTTCTTTAGAATGGTACGGTAGTAGCGCTTGGCGTGGAGATAGTTCTGGCTGCTGCGCACCCGGGACAGGTGCCGGGACAGGCCGCCGCTGCTGCGGCTGATGGACATCTCGTTGTCATTGAGGATCACCACCATGGGCTCCTTGCTGACGGCCAGATCGTTCAGCGCCTCATAGATCATGCCGCCGGTGGCCGCGCCGTCGCCGACCAGGGCTACCACATCGTAATTCTGCCCCAGAAGGGTTCTGGCCCGGGCCATGCCCAGGGCAATGGACACGGAGCTGGAGGCATGGCCCGCCACGAAGGCATCGGCCTCGCTCTCCTCCGGCTTGGGAAAGCCGGATATTCCGCCGAACTGGCGCAGCGAAGCAAACGCCTCCTGCCGCCCCGTCAAAAGCTTGTGGACATAGGACTGGTGCCCCACGTCAAAGACCAGCCGGTCCACCCGGGTATCATAAACGGTCTCGATGGCTACGGAAAGCTCGACAACGCCCAGATTCCCCGCCAGGTGGCCGCCGGTTTTGGAGACACTCTCTATCAGAAATTCCCGGATCTCCCGGCAAAGGCAGGCTTTTTGAGGCTCTGAGAGCTTCAACAGATCTTCCCGGCAATGCACATCCTGCAAAATTCCCACGATTTGATCATCCTTTTTTCTTTTTTATCTTTCTTCTCACCCAAGCCTTGCAGCCGTCCAGCGCGGCAAGAAACTTGCCGACTGTAAACACGATCTCCGTGCAGGAACGGATGGCCACGGTCTTGCCTACGGCCTTGCCGCCCACCGTCAGTCCGGCGACCAGGGCAGACATTCCCAGGCTCACCGCCTGGGGCCAAGAAAAGTCCACATAGGTCAGCGCCCGGGCCGCAATGGTGGCCGAGGCCGCGCCGGAGACAACGCCGCAGATATCGCCCACCACATCATTGCAAATGGAGCTCACCTTCCCCGCGCTGCGCAGCAGACGGATGGCCTCCTTCGCGCCGGGAACCCGGCGGGAGGCCATGGAGTGAAAAGGCTTCTCATCGGCAGAGGTCACCGCCACACCGATGATATCGAAAAGAATGCCCACAGCCACAATGACCAGCAGAATCAAAAATGCCACTGCCATGGAGCTGCGGGCCATCACCTCATTGGAAGTAAAACTAATGGAGGCGGAAACCGCAATGGTTACCAAAAAAATCGTCAGTGCCCAGCGGGCAGCGGCCCGCTGCTGACGTTTATTACTGTCCGGATCGTTCTTTGACACAAAAATTCTCCTAACAATTTGAAACAAGTGAAAAATGACGGCAGCAGGCAGGATAAATCTTACGGCTTAGGTCGGGTTTGTTTTCCCCGGCGGGAACCCGGCGTTGCCGCCCGGGCCGTTTCCGTTTCATCCCGCCGCATATGTGTTGCCAAGCATATATACCCGATTGCCACTTAGTCCGTACCGCAATCCCCTGCCTGCCCAGTTACGACAGCCTAGGTGATTTCCACAGCAGAGAAAACCGTAGTCTTAGCCTCTTTTGCAAACATGGTTTCCAGAAGCGATGTCGGCATCCGTTGTGGCCACAACGGACGGCCGCCTGGTCTTCTTTCCCCACATGTTCACTCAAGGCAGGCTACGCTGCACGCAGCAACACGATTCTGTGCACTGCCTTGCAGGTTCTAATCCCGGTTCGTACGCGAGCGGGCCTCCGAGAGGTTCTCTTCGTCGTCGCACAAGACCGGGTCTCCACGGAAAACGGGTCGTATGCCCCATGCCATTGGAGCGCGCCCGGAATCCTTAACCCCCAGCATCCACCCTAAACTGGGCGTAAAAAGCAGACACCAGGGACTTCACCGATGTGCCCTTCAAAGGATTTTTAGGCCCTTCCTGGAAAACGGTCTCTCTGACTAGGATACTGCGCCGTCAGCCTACATTCTATCACAGTTTTCCGGAATATACAAGGGTATTTTGAATTTCTGTATATTTTCACCAGAATATACGGTTAATAACCCGCTTCCGGCCACCGATCTTCGGTCATATTCAAAAACCAGTCTCCGATAATGTCCCTGTGGGTCACGGCCAGAGGAAGCCCCGCCGCCTCTTCCCGGGTGAAAAAACGCAGTTCCCGGGACTCCCGGCTGATGCACAGCTCCGGCTTTTCCGAAAACACATAGCCATAGAGCACGATGACCATCCGCCAGACGCTGCCGTCCCGATAGGCGGCAATGCGCCCGGGGTCACCGTAGACTGCCAGCTTCCGGAAGTCCTTTCCCGGGATGCGCAGCCCCAGCTCCTCATAGATTTCCCGGGAAACGGCCTGCCGGGCAGTCTCCTGCTTCTTGGCCCCGCCGCCGGGAAGGCCCCATACATCGGCATCCACCCGGCGCTCCAGCAGAAGCTTCCCCTGCCACAGCAGGATCGCGTTGCCGCCCAGGTGCGCCCCCTGGGTGGTTTTGGGCGCATTTTTCGGATCGCCGCAGTAAAAGGTCACAATAGACATGGGTCTGTTCCTTTCTTCATGGCCGCTTCCGGTATTTCGCCAGGGTATCCATCAGGAGCCTTGGCTGCAGGGGCTTTGTCAGGTGATCGTTCATGCCGGCCTCGGCGGATCTTTTGCGGTCCTCCTCAAAGGCATTGGCCGTCATGGCAATGATAGGCACATTGGCTACATCCGGCCTGGGAAGGGCACGGATCTGCCGGGATGCCTCCAGGCCGTCCATGACCGGCATCATGATATCCATCAGGATGGCATCAAAGCCTCCCTCCGGGCTGCTGCGGACGGCCTCCACCGCAGCGGCGCCGTCCCGGGCAACGGTCACAATGGCCCCTGCATCCTCCAGCAGGCACTGCATGATCTCCAGATTCAGGGCATTGTCCTCAACCACCAGCACACGCATTCCCCGGATGTCTCCCGCAGGCAGTTCCTCCGGCTTCCGGACAGGCTCCGGTGCAATGGCGAAGGACAGCCCCAGGGTGAAGATCGTTCCCTCGCCGGGCTTGCTCCTGGTCCGGATGGTTCCGCCCATAGCCTGCACCAGGGACGCCACAATGGACATACCCAGTCCGGCCCCCTGGTAGACCGTGCGCACATTGTCATTCTCCTGGGCAAAGGGCTGGAACAGGTGCTGCTCCAGAAATTCCTGGCTCATGCCAATGCCCGTATCCCGGACCTCAAAGAGGAAGTCGGCAGTTTTCCCGGCGCTGCCCGTTTCCTCCACCAGCAGCTCCACGGTACCATCCTCCCGGTTGTATTTCATGGCGTTGCTGATTAGGTTCAGCAGGATGCGGCGCAGGTGCAGCGGGCTGCCCAGAAGCATGGTGTGTTCTATTCTTTCGGCATTGACCGTAAAGCGCACATTTTTCTCCCGGCCCTGCTCCTCTACGATGAGCCGCAGGTCCTCCAGCTCCCTGCACAGGTCGAAGGGCTTGCGCTCCAGCTCCACCTTTCCCTGCTCCAGGGCGCTCATATCCAGAATGTCATTCAGCAGGGACAGCAGGTGGCCGGACGCCACATCGATCTTGTCCAGGCAATCCGCCACCACCTCGGGGTTCTCCTTGTTTTTGCGGATCTTGTCCACCATGCCCATGATGCCATTCATCGGTGTCCGGATATCATGGCTCATGTGGGACAGGAAGACGCTCTTGGCCTTGTTGGCCCGCATGGCCTCCTCGTTGGAGCGCTTCAGCTGCCGCTGGTAGTCCAGCAGAGAGCCGATGTATTCCGACCGCTCCCGGTCCAGGACCATAAACACGGCGCAGACACAGGTCACGATGATCACGGCCAACAGGAACGTGACGTAGAAGCCCTGGTTGTTCCGGAACACATAGGAAAAAGAACGATTCTTTGTGAATTCGGTGATCCATTTGTTTTGCAGGCGGCCGATGGTGCCGTCCCGGGACATCTCCTGCAAAACCCCATTGAGCTCCGCCCAGAGCTCCGGCTGGGCCTCGTCCACTGCCAAGGCCGGAAAGCTCTTGGCAATGGCCAGGCTGGGCTGCAGGTCAAAGCCGTTTTTCTCGATGATCTTCGAGGCCACGGCCCCATGGCAGATGGCATAGTCCGCCTCACCGTTTTCCACCGCCTGCAAAATGTCCGTATTGGTGTAATATTCCACATACTCGCACTGCAAATCATAGGTAGCGGCAATGACGGAGCGGACCATCAGCGCCACCCGCTTTCCCGCCAGAGCGCCTGCGCTGTCCACGGCATCCCGGCCGTAGATCCGCAGCTCATCCGAGCACATGGGGATGGTCCGCAGTGTGCCCTCCATGTTGGAGAAGATCTCCAGGCCCAGCAGCACATCCGCCTCATGGTTTTCCAGCCGTCCCCGGCTTTCCATCCAGGTGCCGGTCTCAAAGACCACGTTCCGTTCCAGCCGGTTGGCCGCCTCTGTAATGATCTCGATGTACAGCCCGGCCAGCTCCCCATTCTTATTGAAATAGGCATTGGGGCAGAAATCATAGTCTGCAGCCACCCGCAGTGTGGGCGCATCCGGATACATGGGCGTGATCTCCATAGGCGGCTCATCCGAGAACACCCCCATCTGAACCGCCGTAAACCCCGCCGGAACCAGCAGCGCAAGCACCGCCAGCACCACGATCACACGACCCCAAAGCCGCCCCCCAGAGCGTTTCATAGGTCATTCACCCCTTCTTATCATTTAAAAAAAGTATACCAAATTCTGAGCCAAGGTGCAATAGAAAAATAAAATCCGGCGTTATTTTTCTGCCGACAACACAAAAAGCTGCCTCAATTTGACCCATATGGGTTTGAGGCAGCTCCCTTTTTAACACTAAGGCAGATTTACGAATAGTCTATCACAATTTTCGAGCAGGCTCGGCAAAGATAAGCCGTTGGATACTCTGCTACCACCTCAAGCATATATGGCGGCAAGTACACTGCGCGATGCTTTTCCATCAGCCTGCGCGTATACAGCTTTGGCAGGGTCTCCCCCTCCGGCAAAAAGAACACGCCTCCTCGGCTCCGCAGCTCTCCTCTTTCCATTTCGGCATTGCAACAAGGACATTTCATGGCAGCACACCTCCTGAGCTGGACTATTCCTCCAATGTTAATTTCGACTTGCTAAAAAAAACCAGGCCAAAGAAATTATTGCGACCTGCTTTCACATCTGCATAGCCTCTCTTCATCTCTTAATATTCGCTGTTTTACTTAATATCAGAGACTCGCGATATTGTTCTGCTGGAGGAATATCTACAAATTCAACTGTCTTATCAAAGTTTTCGTATACAACTTTCTTGATTTCATCCAAAGATACACGAAAGAATTCGCGTCTCGTATTGACCATATTGACTTTTCTGGCATCAAATGCGCGATGTAATGCAGCCTCTAGAGCAGGAGCATCTTCCGAAAAAATCAGAGCATGGACATCAAAGTCAAATGGAACGGACGCATCTCCCAGTTCATCAATGCGATCCATAGGCTCCAATCGGCGGGTCATGCCGATTTTGTAAATTCCTTCGCCAAACGCTCCGATGTTGGAAATTACATAAACATATCCCGCCTTTTGATTTGCCGCACGATAATCAACTTGCTCAATGGAGTGAGCAATCTCGCCAAGCTGAGACTCCAGTTCTGCCTTTTTCTCTTTGAGGGCAGGCAGTTCTTGCTCTGTGGCTACAGCCAGTTGCGCAGACAGTTTTTCAAGAGCATTGGAGTAGTGTTTCTTTTCCTTCTCCAATTTTTTCCTGGTTTCCTCTATTTCTTTTTCTAATTTTACACGTTCACGTTCCTCAGCCCGAAGCTGACGAAGGCGCTCTTTTTCTTCCTGCTTCTTTTGCTGGTATTCAAATGCAAGACGAAGCTCTTTTATCTTTAGGTTAAGGTATGTCGAGCTTATTGAAATAGACATAACCGTACCAAGCTTTGAGATAGCATCACAGGATGTCCGAATTCGTTTTGTCATTGTATCAATATTATTGAACCTAACGTGATCAACACAGTCATCACATTCACTATTAAAGGCTCGGACTAGAAGCTTTTGCATATCTTTAACCATTTTTTTGCCCTGCGTTGAACTTCCATTCACAGTCCAGTTCATATTTCCAGTAGCAGCAGAGCCATCTCGAATCATCTCCTTTTCTTTTTTACGGATTATATCTAGTTCTTCCTTGTATTTCTCAGAAGTAGTAAATTGAAACTGTGGCGTGTACAGTGCAAAGGACTGCATGAGTACTTCATCGTTTGTCTCAATCAGTTTTTCCTTTGCAGTCTTGATTTCAGAGTCAACTGTTGCCTTCTCTTTTTCGAGAACGCCAATATCATTTTTTAAAGTAGAAAGTTGTTCCTTAGCCATGGAAATCGACTGCCGTAAAGAATCCAATTCAGTCTGCTCCGGAGACAACATGCTTTCCAACTCGGCCACACGGTTTTCAAGCGCTTTGTTTTTTGTTGCTTTAAAAATATCGCCCAGGCCCATACTCTATCCTTCTTTCTTTTTTTGCATAAGTTGCATACACTATTGGACGCATGACATAGTCTGTTGCATAAAGAAGCTGCATTGTATTGCTTTTTATTTTACAAATTCGCTTCTACGCTTAAGCTTTTTTATAGTTCTCTAAATGAGCAAATCTGAAAAATAGCCAATTTTGTGAATTTGCTCATTTAGAGTTTACACTTTAAAAAACGAAAAGTAAATAGGATTCTGCGAAAACAAAGTAAAAAAATCGCATGACATTGGGATATGTTTTTCGTTTTGCCACAGGTGCGCTGATTTGATGGGTTCGATTCCCCGCTTTTCGGCCCACCCTATCGGCTCGCTGTTGTCTGGGCCGGTGGAGCCGAGGGGAGCTTATACGAACTCCCCTTGGCTTCAAAATCCTCTGCGGTTTCGTCAGAATCCTCCAAGGAATATGCCAGAACGCTCTTTTTTCCAGTATAATAGTATTCAATTTCTATATGGCGGATGCGCTGAAGGTACCCAGGGATAGTTTGGAAATTATCACCCCGCAGGAGTACGCTTCCGAATTTGACGAGGGTGAGGAATGAAAAAGTCCCCGGGAACCCCGGGGGTAAAATAAGGACTGTTAGGCAAGCTGCTGACGAAGGGCATCCTGCAACACCTTGGAGCAGTTGATTCCAAGCTTATCTGCTCTGGTTGCCATCCACGCAGGGATAGAGACATTTTTTCTAACGGCTCTAGTATCTGTCAGGGAGCGATACGCAATTGTATCAACTCTTACCAGAGTGCATACATCTGTAGGCTCATGAGGGATGTCGCACTGGTCAGAGGCCGGAGCGATAGGATCATCTTCATCCTCCATGGTGCAAAGACACGCTGCGAGAGCATCGGTAATTTGGTCAATGGCATCGGACAGGCTATGGCCGGTGGTGATACAACCAGGAATATCCGGCACAGCGGCGTAGAAAGTTCCATCTTCTTCGTGGATGGTGGCGGTGTAGATATAAACCATATTTTTCACTCCTTTTAGTCAATTCCATTTAGAGGGTTGAAAGAGGGAGAGAGGCGGGAGTGCCCGCAGAACCGGATTACTTCCAGTTCTGCTTGGCCTCCTTGAGGATGTAGCGGGCATCGTTTTCATCGAAATCGTGCCGCTTGACAGAAATAGAAACTCTCGTCTCTGGATTCCGGTAGATGTCATGGTTTGCGCCATGGCGGCGGAAAACATATCCAAGGGATTCCAGTTCTTTGATTGTCTTTGCCCTGGGATTCAATCTCTCCCCCTTTCATTCACTATTATACACACTATTGTGTAAAATGTCAAGAAGAGTTTGTGTAAAAATGTGTAATAATTGGAAAACATACCATGCCAAGAAAGAACAAGCCGTTTATCAGATAACCGTGACAGAACGGCAGCTGGAACTCATCAATGCCGCTTTAGAAGAATTTTTCCGACTGGGCCTAAATCAGTGGTGGGGGCTCCATAAGTTCCCCTTCCGGAAGCTTTCCTAGGGTGCCCCCTATCAGCCTTTTGTTGCCCGGGTCGGTGGATAAAGCGGTGGATGTGAAAACCGTTTGTCCTGTTCCGTAGCGAACAGGCTCGGCAAATCGAAATCTACAGAGCCTACAGTTCTTTTTTTAACAATATATATTCCTCGGTTTGCAGAATTACGGAAAAACCGCATTTGAGAAACAATGCAGCAGAAGGATTATCTATGGCGATATCATCATATAGCTCATGTATGTTCGCCTCTTTTGCAGCCTGACACAAAAGCATCAGCGCTTTGCTGCCATAGCCTTTTCTGCGATATGGGGCATCCATTATTACACTCGCAAGCGTTATCTGTCTTTCTTCCTCAAAGTGATATGCCACCTCGCCAACAAACATATCATCTACCTTGACATACCTGTAAAAACGTTTATCATCATGATCTGCCAGCCATCTGTCATACCAATCCGCCCAATGCTCTTTTGGGAACGGAATGGTGCCGCCGTAGGCATGATTATAAGCCATTGTCTGCTCGTTGCCCATCATTTGTGCTCTAAACCATAAGTCTTCAACACTGGGCTTATACAATGTAAGCATTTCTCTACCACCTCATTCATTCCGGTTTACAGATTTTCTTGGCTCCACCCTATCGGCCCGCTGTTGTCTGGTGCGGTGGAGCCGAGGGGATTTGAGGGCACTGTGGTGTGCATTTCGTCCAGCCGAAATGCACCAGAGCGCCACCGGCGCTCTGATTGAATAGGTTCAAATCCCCTCTTTTAGGCTCCACCCTATCGGCCCGCTGTTATCCGGGGCGGCGGAGCCGAGGGGATTTGAGGGCATTGTGGTGATGCCCCCGGCTGGACGGGGGCATCCAAGCTGCCACTGGCAGCTTGATTGAATGGGTTCAAATCCCCTCTTTTAGGCTCCAGCAAATGAAAAATCCCGCCTTTTGGGCGGGGTTTTTCATTTGGTGGAGCCGAGGGGATTTGAACCCCTGTCCGAAAGCAACTTGGAAAGAGTTTCTCCGGGCGCAGTTTGTTATTTACATTCCCGCATCCCGGCGGGAACAAACACCCTACGGGAATTGGTAGCTTCATTGTTCATGGTACGCGCAAAGCTTAGCGCACACACGGTCTCCACTCAAATCACACCCGAGCCCGGCTCGTGGACCTTCCGGGGCGGATGGGCGCCTAATCAGGCAGCCATTGCAACAGAATTGTTGTCAGTTAAATTTAAAAAATTGCCCGTTTTATCGTGGCCAGGCGCCACGGCCCGCTACTCCAGCCTCACTACCCCCGTCGAAACCAGTACGGCCCCGGAAATAGTATGTCATTGCGAGACAGTGCGCACACTGTCGTGGCAATCCCCCGGAGACTCTGCCGAGGAATCGCCACATGGGTGTGCCAACCGCTTCGCTGCAACAGCAAAATCAGAACCGCCCGTAGGGATCAGGCAGCTTCTTGGGCTCCGGATAGGTTTCCCCGTGGGTGTCTACGGTGATGGAAGCGATCTTCTGCTCTGCCACAGGCCGGTCGTTGGGGCCGGTCTTGGTAGAGGCGATGGCATCCACCACATCCATGCCGGAAGTGACCTTGCCAAAGGCGGCATACTGGCCGTCCAGATGCTTGGCATCCTGATGCATGATGAAGAACTGGCTGCCTGCAGAATTGGGAGAAGAGGAGCGGGCCATGCTCAGCACGCCTCTTTTGTGCTTCAGTTCATTCTTCACACCGTTGAAGAAGAACTCGCCCTTGATGCAGTAGCCGGGGCCGCCCATGCCGGTGCCGTCGGGGCAGCCGCCCTGGATCATGAAGCCGGGAATGACCCGGTGGAAGATCAGGCCGTCATAGAAGTTATGATTGCACAGATCGATGAAATTATAGACGCTCTGGGGGGCCTTATCGGGGTACAGCTCGCCCTCGATGACGCCGCCGTTTTCCATAGTGATCTTAAACGTAGGATTCATTGGTTATCTCTCCTTCATCGCGCGCTCGATCTGCCGCTTGGCATCCCGCTCTGCGGCGGATGCGCGCTTGTCGTACAGTTTTTTGCCCTTGCACAGGCCAACCTTCACCTTGACCCGGCTGCCCTTGAAATAGACGGACAGGGGGATCAGGGAATAGCCGTCCTGCTTGACCTTGCCGTAGAGACGCATGATCTCCCGCTTGTGCATCAGCAGTCTTCTGGGGCGCTTCTCGTCCCGATTGAAGATGTTGCCGTGGTCATAGGGTGAGATGTGCATCTGGTTGAGGATCATCTCGCCGTTTTTGATGCCGCACCAGGCGTCCTTCAGGTTCAGGTTGCCCGCGCGGATGGACTTGACCTCCGTACCGCACAGCTCAATGCCCGCCTCGAACTCCTCCTCCACGAAATACTCGTGGTAGGCCTCCCGGTTCCGGGCCATGACCTTCACGCTTTCCTTTTCCAGACTGCTCACCTCCCCGCTTCACTGTGCTACTATTATACCAGCTCTGTCAAGGGGTGTAAACATTTATTTTTTGTTAGAACCCCTCAGTCTCGGCTATTGCCGAGACAGCTCCCCTTTCAGGGGCGCCTAGTCTCCAAACTGAAATTCTTCCAGCTGCCGGGGGGTATCGAAGCAGAAGTTGCAGAGCGCACGCATTTCCCTGCAGATCTCCGGGCAGTTCTGGCGGCCCCAGGCGGCGAAGGCGATGGGCACATTCTGCTTTTTCGCCATGGTGTAGGCCAGCTTCATGTCGTCCACCACCAGCAGCTCCTCCGGGCGGAAGCCGTATTTTTCCAGAATGGTTTTCAGGGCATAGTCGCTGGGCTTGCGCTTGTCCTCCGGCAGGTCCCAGCCGAAGATATCATCCGGCTGGATGCCAAAATGCAGGGCATAGTCCCGGGTGATGTTCTCATTGCAGGAGTGGGACACCACGCAGATCTTCCCCCCTGCCGCCCGCTGCCGCCGGATCACATTGGCAATGCCCGGGAACGGATCGGGTATATGGGTCTTGACGTATTCCTTCCAGCCCATGTACTCGTCCAGGATCTCCTGCTCCGTAAAATGAAAGCGCTGGCGGCAGAAATCCGCAAAGCCGACCCGGTTGCATTCCCGGGCGTACTCCTCTGCGGTGGTCGTCTGTCCGGGCCGGAATGCGTTCAGGACTTGCAGAAAATAGGGAAAATTCACGGTCATTTCACTCTGGACCACCGTATCATCATGGTCCAGTACCAGGCAGGGAAAACGCATGGCGGCACCTCCGTATCTCTTTCGCCCTATTATAGCAAAGGACCGCAGGGCTTGCAATCCAAAAATTTCCGTTGCAATATTCGAACGTTTGTGTTATAATCAAACAAACGCAAGGAGGAATGTGCCATGGAACAATTGCTGCGGCCGGTGGATGTGATCGCCCTGTGGGGGGCGGACGGGAAGCTCCGCCCTCTGCGTCTGCGCCTCTGCTCCGAAACAGGCCCCCAACGGGTGGACATTCTGCAGGTGGTCCAGGAAAAGCAGGAAAACCGCTACGGCTGGGAGGGCATCCGCTTCCTGTGCATTGTCAAGGCAGGCTGGCGGGAATACCCGATGGAGCTGTTTTACAGCCAGCGAAACCGCTGCTGGAGCGTTTCCGGCAATGTATAGCCGCAGCAGCGCCCGCAGCTCGCGGGGGTGCTGCCATAGAAAAAAGAGGAATGCCGAAGCACTCCTCTTTTGGTGGGCGAGGCGGGACTTGAACCCGCACGTCCGCAGTGAACACTAGAACCTGA
>UQGU01000065.1 GCA_900540635.1 uncultured Eubacteriales bacterium
CAGTGCCGGGTGGCACTGGCTACTGTGCTGATAGGGGGAGTTTTCTAACAGCCCCTGTTTTTTTGAGAAAAGGGAGGATACATTTTATGAACGGACTGCGGGATATTGTAGCCATGGTCAACGGAAAGATCAACGACTTTGTCTGGGGCCTGCCCATGCTGGTGCTGCTGGTGGGCACCGGCATTCTGATGACGGTTTTGACCAAGGGCTTTCAGCTGAGCCATTTCCGGTTCTGGATGGCGCATACCGTTGGCGCCATTTTCAAAAACAAGCACGTAACGGCCCATACTGCCAAGGAGGACCGGTCTATCAGCCAGTTCCAGAGCCTTTGCACCGCTCTGGCCGCCACCATCGGTACAGGCAACATCGCAGGCGTTGCTGCGGCCATTGCTGCAGGCGGTCCCGGGGCCATTTTCTGGATGTGGATCGTGGCCGTTTTCGGCATGATGACGAACTTCTCCGAGAACGTTCTGGGCATCTACTACCGCCGGAAGAATGCCGCAGGGGAGTGGTCCGGCGGGGCCATGTACTATCTGCGGGACGGCCTGGGCAGCTTCCGGGGCTGTAAGCAGCTGGGCAAAATCCTAGGGCTGCTGTTCAGTATATTCTGCATTTTCGTCAGCTTCGGCATTGGCAATATGGGACAGATCAATTCCATTGCCACCAACATGCGGGCGGTTTTCTCCATTCCCAACTGGGTCACGGGCGTGTTTCTGATGGTCGTTGCGGCTTTGGTCGTCGTGGGAGGCCTGAAGCGCATTGCGGCAGTCACGGAAAAGCTGGTACCGGTTATGGCGCTGCTGTATGTCGTTGGAGCATTGGCCATCGTTGCTATGAATTACCGGAGCATCCTGCCGGCTTTCGCTTCCATCTTCAAGGGTGCCTTTGCCATGAAGGCCGTCGGCGGCGGCATTGTGGGCAGCGGGGTAAAGGCGGCTGTGACCTGGGGCATGAAGCGGGGCGTGTTTTCCAATGAAGCAGGTCTCGGCTCCAGCGTCATGGTCCATTCCAGCTCCAATGTGAAAGAGCCTGTGGCCCAGGGAATGTGGGGCATTTTTGAGGTGTTTGCCGACACCTTGGTGGTGTGCACCCTGACCGCCCTGGTGATCCTCACCAGCGGCCTCGTGGACCTGAATACCGGTGCGGTTTTGACCTCTATGGAGAAAACCGCCATGGTGGCTGAGGCCTTCAGTCTCCATTTCGGCGGCTTCGGCAGCGCCTTTATTGCCATTGCCATTTTGCTTTTTGCCTTCTCCACGGTGCTGGGCTGGAGCCACTACGGCACCAAGGCATTTGAATATCTCTTCGGCACCAAGGCCACGATTTTCTATAAAATCGTCTTTGTCCTTTTCACCATTGTCGGTGCAACCATGCAGCTGGATCTGGCCTGGGACCTCAGCGATACCTTCAACGGCCTTATGGCCATTCCCAACCTGATCGGCGTTGTGGCCCTCAGCGGTCTGGTGCGGAAAATCACCAGGAATTTCGTGGACCGCCGGATCTGTGGAAAAGACGTGGAACCCATGTACTCCGCTTTTGCAGATGTCCAGCAGGAGCAGGAAGTGCATCCCTGATGGAATTTCGATTTTACCTGTTGCGTCCAACCTCAGAATTTGCTATGATAAAAAGAAAAGGCTGATGGCTATGCCATTGGCAAAAAGAGAGGATGCACCATGCGGAAAATTATTTCTTTCACGTTGCTGCTTTGGATGCTCCTGGTGCCGGTCTGGGCTGAGGAGACCGAACCGGAGCCGACGGCAGCAGCGGCAGAGGCCATACAGATCCATACGCCCCAGGACCTGTCTGCCGTGGCCCAGGAGCCGAATGGGGACTATATTCTGGCAGAGGACCTGGATATGGCAGGGGAAGAATGGATGCCCTTTGCGTTTTCCGGCACTCTGGACGGAAACGGCCACAGCATTCTGAACCTGACACTGTCTGAGCCCGGGGCAGAGATCATAACGGCGCTGGACGGCAATCAGAAGGAATATGACGCCGTGTATTGCGGTCTGTTCTCTACGCTGCAAAATGCCAGAATTCAGAATCTGAATCTGGTAAACGTCCGCGGGTGCATTGAAACGGCCCAGCCCTGCCTGGCCGGTCCCATAGCGGGCTACTGCATGGACAGTACCATTGAAAACTGCACTGTCTCCGGTCGGCTGGAGCTGCGAGCCTACAACGGAATGTTCGGACTGGGCGGCTTTGTGGGCTACGGCGTTGGCGATATTGTGAGCTGTACCACAGACATGACGTTGATCTGTGTGGATACGGACAAGAGCGCCATGGACGAACAGTTCCTGGGCGGCGCCTATGCCACCGGATTCATGACAACGACGGGCTGCATCATTCGACTGGATGCCTATATTTCGGAGCACGGCTATGTCCACAGCGGCGGCGTTGTGGGAATGCTGATGCAGTATCCCATCGGTATGGGCCATTCCGCCATGCTTACGGACAACTCTATCGATGCCAAGATCAGCTTTTTCGAACACAACAAAAGCCGCCGGGCCTACTGCGGGAAGGTCTATGGCGAGCTCATGACGAGTGTCAACTATAACTATCGCATTACCGGCAATGAGGGCAGCCTGCAAAGAAACGAAACCTCGGACTATACCAGGGAGCTTCGGCCGGAGACCTGCGGCGAGCCCGATTACCAGCAGACCGTTGTACCCTCGGACTGCACCCATTTCGGCTACACGGAATACGTCTGCCAGGGCTGCGGATATACCTACCGGGACGACTATCAGCTGTGTGTACACAGCGTCAGCACCTGGACGGTGGTAACGCCCGCCACCACAGAGCAGACCGGTAAAAGCATCGGCATCTGCGACATCTGCGGTGCAGAACAGACCCGGGAAGACCCTGTTCTTCCGGAGCCGGAGCCGGAACCCGAGACAGAGCCGGAGACCCAGCCGCAGACCGAACCCGAAACCCAGCCCCTGACCACCCAGCCGGAGACGGAGCCGGAAACCATTCCGGAAACCGCCCCGGAAACCCTTCCCGAGACCGAGCCGGAATCGGAAGGGAAGCACTCGAAGGCGTGGATTCCCTGGGTGCTCGGTGTTGCGGCGGTGGCCCTTGCAATTGGTATCCGGCATATGCTGTCCTATAAGCCGCAGCACGCCAAAAAACGCAAAAAGTAAAGAAATGCCCCATGGAATGCGGCCTTTGCTTCCATGGGGCGCGTTTTACTTTGCCTCAGCCAGAGCCTGCTTCAGAGCAACGGACAGCTGATCGGGGCAGGAGGTGCTCTTCATGCCGCACTGGATTCCGGCCACCCGGTCGATGACGTCCTCGGCCTTCATGCCTTCAACCAGAGCGCCGATGCCCTTCAGGTTGCCGTTGCAGCCGCCGACGAACTGCACGTTGTGGACCTTGCCGTCCTCCAGGTCGAAGAGAATCGTCCGGGAGCAGGTGCCTTTGGTAGTATACTCGTAATGCATTGCGTATTTTCCTTTCTTTGTTGCGCTTTATTTGGTTAAATCCACGATCTTAGCATCGATCATGGCGGCAATGGGTTCCGGAGGAACGATCATCTGGTGGCCCCGTTCTCCTGCGGAGAGCGCGATCTCATCACACAGCAGGCACAGCTCGTCCAGAAAAGTCGGGTATTTTTTCTTCATCCCCACCGGGCTGCAGCCGCCCCGGATGTAGCCCGTAAGGCCCAGAAGCTCTTTTACATGGATCAGTTCCATATTTTTGTCCCCCGCAGCCTTGGCGGCCTTTTTCAGGTCCAGCTCGCAGCACATGGGAATACAGAAAACATTGATGCCGGTCCGTTCCCCCCGGGCGACCAGGGTCTTGAAGACCTGCTCCTCTGGCAGCCCCAGGACCTGGGCTGCATGATTGCCGCTTAGATCCTCCTCGGAATATTCGTAGAATTTTTCCAAATAAGGAATTCCCGCCTTTTCTACCAGGCGGATGGCATTTGTTTTTGCTGACATAGAATCACCGCAATCCATTATATCCGCATTTTAAAACTTTTGCAATAGGGAATTGATTGTTTTCTTTTGGTTATCCTATGAAAAAAGGAGGCAATGAAATGGAAACGGAGAAAAACGCGGACCTGAAAAAAGAGGAGCGCAGTCAAATCGTTGACCTGGGCTCCGACATGACCCGCTCGGAAAAAGGAAATATTTACACGCTTACCATCATCGGCCAGATCGAGGGCCACCAGGTAGCGCCGGAAACGGTGAAAACCACCAAATATGAGCATGTCTTGCCCCTGCTTGCCGGAATCGAGGAGAGCGACGATGTGGATGGGCTGCTGCTTTTGCTCAATACGGTGGGCGGCGACATTGAAGCAGGGCTTGCCATCGCGGAGATGATTGCCGGGATGAAGAAACCCACGGTCTCTCTGGTCCTGGGGGGCGGCCATTCCATCGGCATTCCGCTGGCCGTGTGCACCAAGCGCTCCTTTATCACGCCCACTGCCAGCATGACGGTGCACCCGGTCCGCATGACAGGCCTGGTGGTGGGCGCACCCCAGACCTTCCGCTATTTCCAGCGGATTCAGGAGCAGATCGCCGAGTTCGTCACCGCCAACTCCCGCATCTCGAAAAAGGACTTCGAGAAGTTCATGATGGCGACGGGGGAGATGGCAACGGACGTCGGAACCATTCTCTATGGCAGGGAGGCAGTGGCCTCGGGGCTCATCGACCGGCTGGGCGGTCTGAACGATGCCCTTTCCTGCCTGCATCGGATGATTGAAAAGCGGAAAGCCGAGAAAAAGGCGTAAGCCAAACGGGCTGTCAGTTGATTTTCTGACGGTCCGTTTCTCTTTCCCGGGAAAACAAGAAAAAAACATTGTATTTTTCTGGATTTGTGATACAATAAACAAAACTATGCAGTGCGCATTGCAGTGCAGTGATTTAGGAGGGTTTCAATTATGGCTGAATATAAGCAGTACATTTCCCAGGCAGAAGAGAACGGGAATGTTTTGATTTCAGAAGATGTGGTTGCCGCCATTGCAGAGCATGCGGTTTCCGAGGTGGAAGGTGCAGCCGGGATCTATGCCAAGCCCGGCAACGAGGTAGCAGACCTCATCGGCAAGAACTGGGGCCGGGGCCTGAAGATCCAGATCGCAGAGAACAATTCCGTCGCCATCGACATGGATATTCTCATTCACTATGGCTACAGCGTGGTAGACGTTGCGGATGCCGTCCAGACCGCTGTTGCTTCCGCCGTGGAGTCCATGACCGGCGTGAAGGTGACTGCCGTGAATATCAACGTCAGCGGTATTTCCCGAAAGTAAGAGAAACAAGAGGTAGATTATGACAAGATCCGATGCCAGAGAGCTGGCCGTCCATTTGATTTACGCCCGGGAGTTCACCGGCGAGGAGCCGGAAGAGGTTGTCGCCACCCGGCTGAATAAGGAATACTATCCCTCTCTTTCCCAGGAGAACGCCATTTACACGGACCGGCCCAGCAATTCTCAGCTGCGGTATATCGACTCTGTGGTCTCCGGCGTGGCCAACCGCAGCGAAGAGCTGAACGATGTCATCAAGCGATTCTCCATCGGCTGGGACATCAGCCGAATCTCCCGGCTGACCCGCTGCGTCATGGAGCTGGCGATTTATGAGATCCTGTACGTAGACGATGTGCCCACCGGCGTTGCCATTAACGAAGCGGTCCGTCTGGCCAAGCTCTATGACGGCGACGATACCGGCGCATTCACCAATGGCATTCTGGGCGCTTTTGCCAGAAGCCTGACGGAAAACAAAGAGGAAAACTGACATGGCTGTGATTGGAATCGACACCAGCAATTACACCACCTCCATCGCCTTCCTGGATGGAGAGCAGGGGGAGAATTGCGGAAAGCTGCTGCCCGTAAAGCAGGGGGAGCTGGGTCTGCGCCAATCCGATGCCGTTTTTGCACACATCAAAGGCCTGCCGGAGCTCTCCGGCAGGCTGTTTTCCCATATAGAGGGGAAGACGGTAACGGCCGTAGGTGTCAGTACCCGCCCAAGAGCGGTAGAGGGCAGCTATATGCCCTGCTTCCTGGTGGGCTATTCCCACGCGAAGCTTCTGAGTGATGCCTTTCATGTGCCGCTGGTGGAGGTTTCCCACCAGCAGGGGCACATTGCTGCGGCGCTGTGGAGCGCAGGCAGGCTGGAAATGATGGATGCGCCCTTCCTGTCCTGGCACCTGTCCGGGGGGACCACCGAGCTTCTGCTGGTGGAGCCGGAGGGAAAAAATGTGCGCTGCACCAAAATCGGCGGCACAACGGATATCTCCGCCGGTCAGCTCATCGACCGGACGGGGCAGCTGCTGGGGCTGCCGTTTCCCTCGGGAAAGCATCTGGACGCTCTGAGCCGGGAGGCGGAAAAGAAGGACAGCTTCCGGGTCAAGTGCGCGGACTGCTATTTCTCCCTGTCCGGCATTCAGAACAAGGTCACCCAGTATTTTGAGCAGGGGAATCCTCCGGCAGATACGGCAGCTTATGCGCTGCGCTGCGTTTCCGGTGCCGTATACAAGGCTACCGAGCAGGCGCTGGAGCGGTTCCCGGGGCTGGAGGTCCTGTTCTCCGGCGGCGTGGCCTCCAATTCCATGCTGCGGGAGCGCCTGGCCCCTCTGAGTCCCATTTTCGCCCAGCCCCAGTATTCCACGGACAATGCCATGGGTGTTGCGGTGCTGGCCCAGAGACTGACGGAGGTGTGATATGCCCCAGATACTCTCAATTACCCAAATTAACGAATACATTCAGGGAAAAATGAACGCTGACCCGCTCCTGGCCCAGGTGGCGGTCCGGGGCGAGATCAGCAACTACAAGTGTTACCCCTCGGGGCACCACTATTTTACGCTGAAGGATGAAGCTTCGGCATTGAAGTGCGTCATGTTCAAGGGCAATGCCATGGGGCTGCGTTTCCGGCCTGCCAACGGCATGAAGGTCATCGCTCTGGGCCGGATCTCCGTCTACCCAAGGGACGGCGCTTATCAGCTGTATTGCAGCGCCATGAGCGTGGACGGCGTGGGGGACCTGTATGCCGCCTTCGAGCAGCTGAAAGCCAAGCTGGCAGCCAAGGGCCTGTTTGACCCGGAGAAAAAAAAGAAGCTGCCCAAATACCCCGGCACCATCGGCATTGTCACCAGCTCTGCCGGTGCGGCAGTCCACGACATTCTGCGCATTCTGCGCAAGCGCTATCCGCTCTCCCAGGTGAAGCTCCTGCCGGTGCGTGTCCAGGGCGCGGAAGCCCCGGAGGAAATCGCCGGAGCCATCCGCTATGCCAACGCCCACCGTCTGGCAGACCTGCTGATCGTAGGCCGGGGCGGCGGCTCTCTGGAAGACCTGTGGGCCTTCAATGATGAGCGGGTGGCCTATGCCATCTACGAATCGGAGATCCCCATTATTTCCGCTGTGGGCCATGAGCCGGATGTGACCATTGCGGACTATGTGGCAGACCTGCGGGCAGCCACGCCCTCCAATGGTGCAGAGCTGGCCGTGCCGGACCGGGAGGCCCTGCTGCAAAATCTGGATGCCCTGAACGCCTCCATGGCCGCAGCGCTGAACCGGCAGCTGAAGCTGGCGGGGCAGCGGCTGGATGCATTGTCCGCAAGCCCTGCCCTGCGCTCTCCCACAGCCTACCTGGACCGGAAGAGCAAGGATTTACAGCTGCTGCAAAATCGGCTGGTATCGGCTCAGGAGCGGACCATTGCCGGGAGCAACGCCCGGTTTGTCAGCCTGGTTGCCAAGCTGGATGCCATGAGCCCCCTGAAGGTCCTGAGCCGGGGGTACGCCATAGCCCACACACAAGAGGGCGCACTTCTGCGCTCCGTAAAGCAGACGGCACCCAATGACACGATCACCGTATCCGTCAGCGACGGAAAAATCACCGCCTCGGTTTTGAATGCAAAGGAGACTGAACATGAATCAGCAGAATCAGACGTTTGAGCAGAATATGCTTCGGTTGGAGCAGATCGTCCGGGCCATGGAGCGGGGCGACGTGGCGCTGGAGGAGTCCCTGAAGCTCTTCCAGGAGGGCACCGAGCTGGTGCGCGCCTGCGGCAAGCTTCTGGAGGATGCCAAGCTCCAGGTAAGTAAAATCACCGCCGGGACTGACGGCGAGCCCGTGGAGGAGCCCTTCGATGAGCAGCTTTGAAGCCCAGACCCGGCTGTACCGGGAGAAAATCGAAGCATATCTGAAAGAGGTCTATGCGCCCTTTCTGGAAGAGCCCCAAAAGCTGATTTTTGAGGCAGCGAACTACAGCCTCCTGGCAGGAGGCAAGCGGCTGCGGCCCATTTTTGCCATGGATTTCTGCCGGATGTGCGGCAGGGATTCCGCCAAAGCCATGCCCTTTGCAGCGGCCATGGAAATGGTCCATACCTACAGCCTGATCCATGACGATCTGCCCTGCATGGACAATGACGACTACCGCCGGGGCCGCCTCACCAACCACAAGGTCTATGGAGAGGGCATGGCCGTTCTGGCAGGGGATGCCCTGCTGACCGATGCCTTTGCCATGGCCGCCCGGGCAGAGCTGAAAAAACCGGAGGATATGGCCCTGGCCATCGGGGTGCTCAGCGAGTGCGCCGGCTCCCTGGGCATGATCGGCGGGCAGGTGCTGGATATTCTCAGCGAGCAGCGGCAGTGCACCGAGCAGGAGGTCCTGGACATCCAGACCCGAAAGACCGGTGCCCTCATCCGGGCAGCCTGTGTTCTGGGCGTTATCGCCGGCGGCGGCAGTGAAGCACAGCGGTGTGCCGCAGCGGAATTTGCAGGCCTTCTGGGCCTGGCCTTCCAGATCCGGGACGACATTCTGGATGTGGTGGGGGACGCCAAGGAGCTGGGCAAAGCCGTGGGCGTGGACGGGGCTAAAAACACATTTGTCCGGCTCTACGGCATTGACGCGTGCGAAAAGCGGGTAGAAACCTATACGGATATGGCAATTTCCAAGCTGGAAGCTTTTGAAGACAGCAGCTATATGCGCGCACTGGCTCTGAGCCTGACCCAGCGGCGCAGTTGAGAAAGGGAAACACAAAATGATTACGTTTCGAGAAAACTACTATGCGGATGTCCGCATCGAGGACAGGAGCCGGACGGTGATCCAGTACCAGGACGGCAAGCTGCAGGAGTTCAAGACCCCCGTAGAGGTGCGGGCGTTCCTGCGGGTGTATGACGGGAAAATGTGGTACTATGCCTCCGTCACGGATGTGGCCCACATTCAGAAGACTCTGGAACGGCTCTATGCTGCGGCAACCCCCAATCCGGCGATCGAGAAAGACCCAGTCGTTTCCAAGCTGGAGCGGAACCGGGACAAAAAGCTGGTTTTTGCAGATTGCTCGGTGCGGAATATCCCTGTGGAGCAAAAGCAGGCCCTTCTGCAGAGCTATCTGCCGCTGCTCAGCGAGGACAGCGCCTGCGCCATGCCCGTGGGCATTTACCTGGACCGGAACAGCCTGTATACCTTCCGGTCCTCTCTGGGCGCGGACATTACATATGACTATCAGACCTGCGGCCTGTCCCTGCGGTGCAGCATGGCCGAGGGGGAGAAGAAGTTCTCCGCCCTCTGGCAGCGGGGCTGCACCCGGTTTGAAGACCTGAATGGCCTGACGGAGGAGATCCGTGCCTCCATGCAGGAGCAGGCGGCCTTTATGCGCCAGTCCGTCCCGGTGGTGCCCGGAAAGTACCCTGTGGTGCTGTCTCCGGAGGCAGCGGGCGTCTTTGCCCACGAGTCCTTCGGTCACAAGTCCGAGTCGGACTTCATGCTCTCCGATGAATCCATGCGGCAGGAGTGGCAGCTGGGCAAGCAGGTGGGCTCTTCGCTCCTGTCCATCGCCGAGTGCGGCGAGTACCCCGGCAGCGGCTATGTTCCCTATGATGACGAGGGCACCAGGGCCAGAAAGAACTATCTCATCAAGGATGGCATTCTGGCCGGGCGGCTCCACAGCGCCCAGACTGCCGCAGCCCTGGGGGAAGAGGTCACCGGCAACGCCCGGGCCATCGACTGCACCTTTGAGCCCATTGTCCGCATGACTACCACCTATATTGAGCCGGGCAAGGAGACATTCGAGCAGCTGCTTGCCCCTATTCAGAAGGGTTACTATATCAAGACAATTTCCCACGGCAGCGGCATGAGCACCTTCACCATTGCCCCCATGCTGGCCTATGAGATCGAAAACGGCCGCCTGGGCAAGCCCACCCAGATCAGCGTCATTACCGGCAGCGTCTTCGAAACCCTGGGACTGATCGACGGCCTTTCCGACAAGCTGACGCTGCTGTCCTTTGTCACCGGCGGCTGCGGTAAGATGGAGCAGATGGGCCTGCCCGTGGGCTTTGGCGGCCCCTGCGTCCGGGTATCCGAAATGAACGTGCAGTGAGGAGGTGGCAATCATGGAAAAAGAGTTTTTGAAAAGCAGCAGCCGCTCCGTGACCCTGAATATTACCGGCGGCAAAATCGACAGCTACCGGGAGCAGGAAGAGACTACCGGCACCGTTCGCGTCTATGCCGATGGGAAAATCGGCGTGGCCGGGTGCCTGGGAGAGCCGGAGGAAGAGCAGCTCACTGCCCAGGCGGAAAAGGCCCTGGAGCTGGGCATTCCCTATGTCAGTGCCCTGGACGGTGCTTTGGAGCGTGCGGAAGACCGCAGCGAAGAGATCCTGCCGGAAAAAGAGCTGATCCCCGCCATGCAGACTATGCTGGACAAGGTCGGAGCGGCCTGTCCCGGCTTTGCCATCAGCAATAAGATCAGCCTGAACTGGGATTCCGAGGAATACCGGAATTCCAAGGGCCGGAAGCTCAGGAGCACCGACAGCAGCCTGACCGTCAGCCTGCTGTTCCAGAGCAGGGGCTCCGGCAATCTGATGGATGCGTTCTATGAGTACAATAGCAGAAGCTTTGACCCGGAAAAGATCGCTGCGAGCTGCAAGGCGGTGTACGATGCCTATCACACTCCGGCAGAGCTGGAGGAAGGGGAGTGGCCCGTCATCATCTCTCCGATGGAGCTGCTGGGGCCTGCCATCAGCCACTTCGTGGGGGAAATGTATACCGCAGGCGCCTCTCTGCTCAGCGGAAAGCTGGGGGAGAAGTGCTTCTCCGAAAAATTCACCTTTGGCGACGACCGGAACGCCGCTACCCATCCGGGCAGCTGCTTCTTTGATGCTGAGGGCACCGTCCGCCCGGAGGACCGGGGGCTGCTGGTTCAGAACGGTACCCTGGCGGCCCTGGCCACAACGAAGAACTCCGCCGCCCTTTTCGGCCTGCCGGTTTCCGGCCATGCCCATGCCGCCTATGACGGCGTGCCCTCTTTGGGCATGAACGGCCTTTACGTCGCAAAGACCGCCGAGAGCATTGCGCAGGTCGTGCCCGGGAAGGCCGTCTATGTCATGTCCGCCAGCGGCGGCGACTATACCCCCAGCGGCCATTATGCCACCCCGGTCCAGATGGCCTATCTGGTGGAGAACGGAACGGTCGTTGGCCGCCTGCCGGAGCTGAATATCAGCGGCGACTTCTTCACGATCCTGGGTGAGGACTACCTGGGTGCCATCCCGGACACCCTGCTGAACGACAACCCCGGAGAACTGTGCGTCGCACGGATGCTGGTCAAGAAGTAACCGGGATCGCACATTTTCACAAAAACTGCGGGGCTGTTAGAAAACTCCCCCTATCAGCACAGTAGCCAGTGCCACCCGGCACTG
>UQGU01000066.1 GCA_900540635.1 uncultured Eubacteriales bacterium
TTCCCCTTCGGGGGAGCCGGCTCGCGTCAGCGAGACTGAGGAGGGGCGTTTCGGGCGAGAGCGCTGGGAAAATTCGACCAGCTCTCGCTCATTACACCCCTCTTCAGTCAGGGCTGCGCCCTGCCAGCTTCCCCGGAGGGGAAGCTCTTTTCCAATTTCTCCAACACCTTGGTAAAATACTCCGGCAGTGGGGCAAAGACCAGGACGGGTCTGCCGTCTCTCGGGTGGCGAAAGGATAGGGCCCCGGCGTGGAGGCACTGGCTGTCCTGGCCCAGCTCCGGCTTCTTGTGGCCGTAGACCGTGTCCCCCAGGATGGGGTGACCGATGTAGGCCATATGGACGCGGATCTGGTGGGTGCGGCCCGTTTCCAGGCGGCAGCGGATGTGGGTGTAGCCCTGGTAGCGCTTGACCACTTCCCAGTGGGTCACGGCGGGCTTGGAATTCCGCTGGGTGACGCACATCTTCTTCCGGTCCGTAGGATGGCGGCCGATGGGAGCGTCCACGGTGCCGCTGTCCTCCTTCAAATTGCCGCAGACAATGGCCTCATAGGTCCGCGCCATGGTGTGATCCTTCAGCTGGGAGGCCAGCACTGCATGGGCCAGGTCATTTTTGGCAATGGCAAGCAGGCCGGAGGTGTCCTTGTCAATGCGGTGGACAATGCCCGGGCGCAGCTCTCCGTTGATGCCGGAAAGGCTGTCCCCCATGGCATAGAGCAGGCCGTTCACCAGGGTGTCGTCCTGATGCCCCGCCGCCGGATGGACGACAAGCCCTTTGGGCTTGTTGATGACGGCCACATCCTCGTCTTCGTACACGATGTCCAGCTGCATTTCGGTGGGGGTCACGTCAACGGGCCTGGGCTCCGGAATGGTGACGCTGACGGTCTGTCCGGGCTCCAGGCGGTCATTTTTTTTGGCGGGCTTCCCGTCTAAGAGCACATTGCCCTCGGCGATGAGCTTCTGGGCGGCGCTGCGGCTGATTTCCGGCAGAGCCCGGGAGAGAAATGCGTCCAGCCGTTCGCCGGACCGGTCACAGGTCAGGATCATTTCTTTTTCTCGTCCTTCCAAATGGCTTTGTTACAGAATGCCAGACTGGCAAACAGGGCAATGCAGCCGCAGGTGATGAAGCAGTCGGCTACGTTGAACACGGGAAAATCCATGAACTGGGTTTCAATCATGTCTACCACATAGCCCAGCCGCAGCCGGTCGATCATATTGCCCAGGCCTCCGGCGTAGATGGCGGCGATCATCCACCGCTCAAAGCCGGAAAAGGGCTGCCTTTTCTTGAAGTATTCATAAAAGAGCGCGGCGGTGAATGCCAGAAAAATCAGCGCAAACAGCCACTGCATCCCCTCAAAGGAGGAGAACGCCGCGCCGGTGTTGCGCAGATAGGTAAAGTCCAGAAAGCCCGGCAAGAAGTCCATATGCCCTCCAAGGGGGATATGGGCCACAACCAGCGCCTTGGTGATCTGATCCGCCGCAACAATCCCCGCGACGAAGAGGCAGTAGTAGAAAAACTGCATGGGTGATGGTTCCTTTCAAGTGAAATAGGACGAAGGCTTCCCCGGAGGGGAAGCTTTTTTCTTTTTACCACGTCAGCCCCTTGGGGTAGAAAAACCGGACCTTTTCCTTCGCGACGGACATAGAGATATCCGTTTCCATTTTCAGCTCTCCGTCCAGGTTGACGGCGGTGGGGGTGGGGCTGTGGATTTCCAGGCGGTCGGTGCGGTAATGGGTGATGTACTCCGGCAGCTCCTTGTAGCGGCCGGCTTTGTATTTGCCGATGAGCCCCGGAACCTGGGCCCGGGTGATCTTTTTTACCAGCAGCACGTCCAGCAAACCGTCCCTGGGGTCCGCCTCCGGCACGGCGTAGAAGCCGCCGCCGTAGTAGCGGCCGTTGCAGACGCAGACCATGGTCATCTCCTCGTCCCGGGTTTGGCCGCAGAGGGTGACACGCAAAGGCTGACTGACGCCGCGGACCACATTCACCACCGCCGAGGCTGCATAGGCCCAGAAGCCCTGCAGCAGAGGCAGCCGCTTGTAGTTGGCAACATCCGTGCCGATGCGGGCATCCAGACCAACGGAGCAGATGTTCAGGGCCAGAGAATCGTTGCAGCGGATCATGTCGAACGCGGTTTCTTCCGCATCCAGCAGCCGGGCCAGATGACAAAAGGCCCGGGGCTCGGAGAAGAGCCGGACGAAATCGTTCCCGCTGCCGCCGGCCCAGACGGTCACGGCTGCATTGCCGTACCCTGCCGCACCGGCGGCAACCTCGTTCAGGGTTCCGTCGCCGCCGCAGGCATAGATTCGGTATTCCTCCCCGGAGCGGGCGGCTGCATTGGCAAGCCGCCTGCAATCTCCGGGCCCCTTGGAGATCTCCACCCGGTAGTCAAGATCGCGGCACAGCTGCATGATCTCCCGGGAGCACTCCAGAGTCCTGTCCCGGCTTCCCGCTGCCGGATTGATGATGAACAGATGCTTCATCTTACTTTCCTTTTCTCTGCTGCCCCAAATACATATAGTAGTCGCATTTGATCATGCCGTTGTAGAGCTTGCGCTTCTTGTCGGCCCGTTTTCCAAAATAGTGCTCAAATTCCGGCTCGGAGGTAATGACGTATTTCTTCCAGCCGTCGGCAAATTTCAGGTGGCGGCCCAGGTCCGCATACAGCCGCTGGGCGCTTTTCTGCTCCATCATCCGCTGGCCGTAGGGCGGGTTGCAGATGAGGATGCCCTCGTCACAGGGCAGGCTCATTTTGGTAGCGTCTCCGTCCCGGAAGTCGATCAGATCCCCCAGGCCTGCCTTTCGGGCGTTGGCCATGGAGAGAGACACGCACTTGGGGTCATTGTCGGAGCCCATAATCCGGTAGTTGCCGTGGAACTCCCGGTCTTTGGCCTCGGTGCGGACCTGACCCCAGATTTTGGGGTCGATCCAGGCGAAGGCCTCGGCGGAGAACCGGCGGAAGGCACCGGGGGCCTTGTTCTTGGCAATCATGGCTGCCTCAATGGGAATGGTGCCGCTGCCGCAAAAGGGGTCCCACAGGAATTCCCGGCCCCGGTAGCGGGTCAGGGTCACCATGGCCGCAGCCAGGGTCTCCCGCAGGGGTGCATCGTTGCCGTTGGCCCGGTAGCCCCGCTTGTGCAGCCCCGGCCCGGAGGTATCCAGGTACAGCTGCACCCGGTCGTTCATGACGGAAAATTGCAGCTGGTATTTGGCCCCGGTCTCCGGAAGCCAGCTGACGCCATACTTTTCGCCCAAGCGCCGGGAGGCGGCCTTTTTGATGATGGCCTGGCAGTCCGGCACGCTCATGAGGGTGCTGCTCAGGCAGTGGCCCTTCACAGGGAAGGCCCCGTCTTGGGGGATGAAGCGTTCCAGCTCCGTTTTATAAACACCCTGGAACAGCTCTTCAAAGGTGGCGGCCTTGAAGTCCGCCAGGACGATCAGCACCCGCTCGCCGGTGCGCAGGCAGATATTGGCCTTGGCAAGGGCGCTCTCGTCCCCGGAAAACAGCACCCGGCCGTTTTCCACCCGGACATTCTGAATGTCCAGCCGCCGCAATTCGTCTCCTGCCAGGCCCTCCAGGCCAAACAGGCAGGGAACGGAAAATTCCATTTCTTCCATAGATTCTCTCACTTTCTGGTAAATTCCGCAATTTACGGAATGATCTTACTCTTTTTTAAGTACCGCTCTTCCTCGGAGAAGACGCAGCCGCAGTATTTCTGAATGTAGAAGCCCAGCTCCCGGGCCCGCTCCTGGCCTGCCCGGAAATAGGGCCGGAAGTCCCGGTAGAGGAATTCCACGCCGTATTCGCTGGCGGCCCGCTGGGCGACCTCCCGCATGAGCTCGTGCTTCTGGTAGGGGGAGATGAAAAGCGACGAGGTGAAGCTGTCAAAGCCCCCCTCCTTTGCCTGCCGGGCGGCTTCATAGAGCCGGAACTCGTAGCACTTGATGCAGCGGTTCTCAATGTCGTCTGCCACCGCCCTTACAAAGGGCCGCAGGCCGTAGTCGTTGCGCTCGATCAGGGGCAGCTCGATGGTCTGGGCGTACTCCCGCAGACAGTTCCGCCGGGCCCGGTATTCCGTAAAGGGGTGGATATTGGGATTGTACCAAAATCCCGTAACGTCATAGTGATCTGCGCGCAGGACGTCAATGCACTGATTGGCACAGGGCGCGCAGCAGATATGCAGGAGTGTATTCATGATTTCCTCCGGAGAAAAGATTTGGCATTCCGTATAGTATAGCATGGTTTTTGAAGGGAAGCAATGAAAAAGTTGGTGCAGAGTCGCCCAAATGGGCCTCTCACTCCTCAATCAGCCCGAACACGCCGTCTTCATATAGACCGGTGATCTTCACGTTCTTTACCACATTGTGCAGTTCCTCCCCGGCGGCGTAGACCCTTACGTAATTGGGGGCGTGGCCGGTGTAGAAGCTGAGGACCTGCTCCTCAAAGAGCACCGCTTGGGTGGTACCGATGAGCGATTCCCGGTAGGATCTGCTCATCTGCTGGGCCACGGCGATGGCCCGGCGGCTGCGGTCCTCCTTGACGGCATTGCCCAGCTGACCGGGCATGGTATCCGCCGGGGTGCCGGGGCGGCGGGAATAGGGGAAGATATGCATATCCGCAAAGGCGCACTTTTGGATAAAGGCGAGGCTTTCTTCAAATTCCGCCTCCGTCTCCCCGGGGAAGGCAACGATCATGTCTGTGGTAATGGCACAGTTCGGGAAGAATTTCCGCAGCAGGCAGACGCTTTCATAGTACCGCCGGGTATCATACTTCCGGCGCATCCGCTGCAAAACCGTGTCGCAGCCGGACTGCATACTCAGGTGAAACTGGGGGCACAGGTTGGGGAAGCCCGCCAGGGTACGGCAGAAGTCCTCCGTAACAATTCTCGGCTCCAGGCTGCCCAGCCGGATGCGCAGCTCCGGCACGGCCTCGCAGAGCCCTGCAATCAGGTCCTTCACAGGAGGCTTTCCCGGCAGGTCTGCGCCCCAGCTGGCAATCTCAATGCCGGTGACCACGATCTCCCGGTAGCCCATTTCCGCCAGCTCCCGGGCCTGGGCCAGGGCATCCGCCAGAGGGGCGGAGCGCACGGGGCCCCGGGTATAGGGGATGATGCAGTAGGTGCAGAAATTGACGCAGCCGTCCTGGACCTTCAGCATGGCCCGGGTCCGTTCTTCCAAACCGCCGGGGGGCAGCAGCTCAAATTCCCGGCGGCGCAGGGCATTGTCCAGCGTGTCCACATGGTCTTTCCCCTGGAGGGCGGCAAGCATATGCTCCAAAAATTCCTGCCGCCCGCCGGAGCCGCCCAAAACGTCCACACCCAGCTCCTTTACCGCCTCAGGGGCATGCTGGGTGTAGCAGCCGCAGACGCCGATGACGGCCTTCGGATTTTCCCGGCGGCAGCGGCGGATAACGGCCCGGTTTTTCTTGTCCGCAATGGCGGTGACGGAGCAGGTATTGATGATGTAGGCATCGCACTTCTCGTCAAAATGTCCGATTTCATGGCCCTGGTTTTGTAAAATATGCTCCATGGCCTGGGTTTCGTATTGATTGGTCTTACAGCCCAATGTGTAAAAAGCAAATCGCATCTTCGTAAAAATCGCCAATTTTGCTGGCGCTCCCTTGTTATAATTCGCCAAACCGTCAATTGCATTTCGCCCGGATTATGTTATAATGATTCATATAATCCGTTTTTTCGGTTCATAGCCATATTATACACGAAAACCCGGCATTTGTACAGTCAAAGGAGGTTTTTATGCAGGAATTTACGATTCATCTTCGCTCCGTGCGGGATGTAAACGATTTTGTTGCATTGACTGCCCCTCTGTGTGCCATCACACTGACGGATGGCTTACGGGTGGTGGATGGAAAGAGCTTTATGGAGATATTCTGTCTGCAGCTCTCCGGCCCCATCACCGTTGCGGCGGATTGCCCTGCCGAGGATTTTGAGCGATTCCGCCAAGACTGTCTGCGCTTCCAGAGCGCATCCTGAATATCGGCTCTTGCAGCACCGTCCCGGGAATACTCGGGGCGGTTTTTTATTTTGGGGGCGACACCGCACAATTCGTCTGCGGCTGTCAGCGGATCTTTTCCGCCAGGGCTGCGGTATTTTTTCTCGAAATACACAAAGTATTCCTTCGAAAACACACCTTGCCCCGACGAAAAATCTCTCGCTGACTGCTCTTGCCGAATTATGCGGTGCTGCCCCTTGGGGGAGCACAAACAAAGGGGGCGGCCCGGCGGGCCGCCCCCAAAGCATATATCAGCAGTAGAAATCCCGGATTTTCTTGGCTCTGCTGGGATGGCGTAGCTTCCGGATGGCTTTGTTTTCGATCTGGCGGATACGCTCTCTGGTCACGCCGAAGATCTGGCCCACCTCTTCCAGAGTGTGAGTACGGCCGTCGTACATACCGAAGCGCATCCGCAGCACGTCGGCTTCCCGCTCGGTAAGCGTCCCCAGAATTTCCTTCAGGGCCTCGGCAAGCAGCGCGTTGGAGGTGGCATCGGCAGGGCCGGGAGTCCGCTCGTCCTCTACGAAGGAGCCGATGGAGGTGTCCTCTTCGTCACCCACAGGAGTATCCAGGCTCAGGGTATCGGCTGCGGTGCGGTTGGCCTCGATGATCTTCTCCACAGGCAGACCCAGCTCGGCGGCGATTTCCTCCATAGTGGGCTCTCTGCCCAGTTCCTGGACCAGCTTCCGGTTGCAGCGGGTGGCCTTGTTGATGACCTCTACCATATGCACCGGGACACGGATGGTCCGGGCCTGGTCGGCAATGGCACGGGTAATGGCCTGCCGGATCCACCAGGTGGCATATGTAGAGAATTTGTTTCCCTTTGTCCAGTCGAATTTATCGACTGCGCGAATAAGGCCCGTGTTGCCCTCCTGGATCAGGTCCAGGATGTGCAGGCCCCGGCCGGAGTATTTTTTGGCAATGGAGACCACCAGACGCAGGTTGGCTTCCGTCAGCTTATTTTTGGCTTCCTGATCGCCCTCGGAGACGCGCTTGGCCAGCTCCACTTCCTCCTCGGCAGACAGCAGCTTCACCTGGCCGATCTCCTTCAGGTACATCCGCACAGGGTCGTCCAGGCTGTATTCTGCGGCCAGATCCACAGGATCGATGAGCTCTTCCTCTTCAATGCCCCGCAGATCCAGACCGTCGTCCAGCCCATCGCCCAGGCCGTCGCCCAGAACATCCAGACTGTCGTCAATTTCCAGCTCGGTGGTGACGATTTGGATATTCATGGCATCGAACCGGTCATAGATCTCTTCAATTTTTTCCGGGGACAGCTGCATCTTTTCCAGGATGGTGCTGAGCTCCGTATCCCGGATCATGCCCTCTTTCTTGCCCTTGGCAATCAAAGCCTGCATGGCGGCCTGGAGATCCTCGGTATTCGCAGTATTCTTTGTCGGCTTTTTGGCTGTACTCATAGTCAATTCCCTCTTTACCTCTGTCTGTATACGACTTCAAAACATTCTTGCCGTAAGACTATACCCCGATTTTGCATTTCTGGCAAGGGTTTTTTAAGTATTTCTTTGTTTTCCGTGAAAAAAGTCAAAATCCGGCAGGCGGTACTTTGATTTTTCCCGCTTTTTGTGAAAACATACGGTTTACTTTTTCGGGAAAATTCGTTATAATTGGTAAAATGCTTGTAGAATGCCCTTTGCGTCCCCTGAAAGGGGAGGTGGCCGCAGGCCGGAGGGGGGGGAATACGGTATAACCCCTCAGTCTCGACTGTCGCCGAGCCAGCTCCCGCTGTGCACCAAGAAACTGCAGGCCGCAGGCGGCCAACAGTCTCTATACCTTTCGGGGGAGCCAAGCCGGAGCATCTCAGTCTCGGCTGTCACTATGCATTAAGAGCCCCTGTTTTGGAGATTTTTTAGAGAGGAACCAGCCTATGACGGATCTTTCCCATATTCGTAATTTTTCCATTATTGCCCACATTGACCACGGCAAGTCCACCCTGGCGGACCGGCTGATGGAGCAGTGCAACGCCGTGGACCAGCGGACCCGGGCCGAGCAGCTCCTGGACTCCATGGATCTGGAGCGGGAGCGGGGTATTACCATCAAGGCCACCGCCGTGCAGCTGAACTACACCGCCGACGACGGCGAAACCTACGACCTGAACCTCATCGACACCCCGGGCCATGTGGACTTCAACTACGAGGTATCCCGGTCTCTGGCAGCCTGCGAGGGCGCGGTGCTGGTGGTGGACGCCAGTCAGGGTGTGGAGGCCCAGACCCTGGCCAACACCTATCTGGCCATTGACGCAGGGCTGGAGGTTCTGCCGGTCATCAACAAAATCGACCTGCCCTCTGCCCGCCCCGCCGAGGTCAAGGCCGAGGTGGAGGACATCATTGGAATTCCTGCCGAGGATGCCCCGGAGATTTCCGCCAAGAACGGCATCAACATTCACTCCGTGCTGGAAATGATCGTACGCGACATTCCCGCCCCCCAGGGTGACCGGGAAGCGCCGCTGCAGGCGCTGATCTTCGACAGCCAGTACGATGCCTACCGGGGCGTCATCGTCTACACCAGGATCAAACAGGGCACCGTCAGGGCCGGTATGGACATTCGGATGATGGCCACCGGCGCCGTCTATAAAGTGGTGGAGGTGGGCACCATGAATCCTCTGGGGTTGACTCCCGGGGAATCCTTAGGTGCCGGTGAGGTAGGCTACATCACCGCCTCCATTAAAAACGTCTCCGATACCCGGGTGGGCGACACCATCACCGCTGTGGAAAACCCCGCTGCCGAACCGCTGCCGGGCTACCGGCAGGTGCAGCCCATGGTCTACTCCGGCGTATACCCCGCCGACGGTGCCAAATACCAGGACCTGCGGGATGCTTTGGAAAAGCTGAAGCTGAACGACGCCTCCATGAGCTACGAGCCGGAGAGCTCCATTGCTCTGGGCTTCGGCTTCCGCTGCGGCTTCTTAGGCCTGCTGCACATGGAGATCATCCAGGAGCGGCTGGAACGGGAATACAATCTGGACCTGATCACCACCGCACCCAACGTCGTCTACCGGGTGACGAAAACCGACGGCACGGTGCTCATGGTGGACAATCCCCTGGACTACCCGGACCCTATGGAGATCGAGCTGGCGGAGGAGCCCTTTGTCAAGGCCAGCCTCATTGCCCCCCAGGAATATGTGGGCAATATTATGGACCTGTGCCAGGCCCGCCGGGGAGAATTCAAGAATATGGAATACCTGGATGCCAACCGGGTGGAGCTGCACTATGAAATGCCCCTGAACGAAATCATCTACGATTTCTTCGATGCCCTCAAGTCCCGCACCCGGGGCTATGGCAGCCTGGACTACACCTTCCTGGGCTACCGGCCCAGCAAGCTGGTAAAGCTGGACATCCTCTTAAACGGCGAGGTGGTGGACGCGCTGAGCTTTATCCTCTTTGCGGACAATGCCTATCCCAGAGCCCGGAAGATCTGCGAAAAGCTCAAGGACAATATCCCCAGAGCCCAGTTTGAGATCCCCGTTCAGGCAGCCATTGGCGGCAAGATCATCGCCCGGGAGACCATCAAGGCTCTGCGCAAGGACGTGCTTGCCAAGTGCTACGGCGGCGACATCACCCGGAAAAAGAAGCTGCTGGAAAAGCAGAAGGAGGGCAAAAAGCGGATGCGCACCTTCGGCACCGTGTCCGTCCCCTCTGAGGCCTTTATGGCAGTTCTGAAATTGGACGACGAATGAGATTAGTTGACAGTTGACAATTGACAGTTGACAGTTAAGTACTATTTTGATGCGTATGTCGGCTATTATTGAGACAAAAAGTTTTGCGTTTTCCGTTCGAATTGTGAAGCTGTACAAGCACCTCTGTGAGGAGAAGAAAGAGTATGTCCTCTCCAGGCAGATACTCCGGGCGGGAACCAGTATAGGGGCAAATGTGGCTGAGGCCCAGCAAGCCCAAAGCAGACCCGACTTTATATCCAAACTCTGTATTGCTCTAAAAGAGGCGGGTGAAACCGATTATTGGCTTCGCCTCCTCCGGGCAACAGATTATCTATCGGAAAATGAGTACGATTCTCTGATCATCGATTGCAAAGAACTGGAAAAACTTCTGACAACCATTATCAAATCCACAAAATCTTTACCGCAAAAGTAAACAACCAAGAAAATCTTCAGTACAGTGACACTGACGGTTCTATGGTGGCACCTTTCGTTTTCGCCAACTGTCAACTGTCAACTGTCAACTGTCAACTGTTACGGAGGTACTATGGCAATATTAACCAGACGCAACAACAAAACCCCCTTGGGGATCTACATTCACATTCCCTTCTGTCGCAGCAAGTGCCAGTATTGCGACTTCTATTCCATGCCCTGCAAGGATGACAAGCTGATGGACAGCTACCTGGATGCCATCTGCGCCCATCTGAAAGAGGCGGGGGCCCTTTGCCCCGGCTACCGGGTGGACACCGTCTATTTCGGCGGCGGCACCCCCAGCTATTTTGGCGCGGACGCGCTGGCCATCATTCTGACGGCCATTCGCCGGAATTTTGACGTGGCCACCGATGCGGAGATCACCTTTGAGGCCAACCCGGACTCCGTGACGGACCGGCTGCTGCACCGGCTGAAAGCCGAGGGCTTCAACCGGGTGAGCCTGGGCGTTCAGTGCGACAATGACGAAATTCTCAAAAAGCTGGGCCGCCCCCATACCTATGCCCAGGCCGTCACCGCCTACCAGCGCATCCGCAAGGCAGGCTTCCGGAATGTGTCCTTGGACCTGATGTACGGCCTGCCCGGCCAGAGTCTCCACGACTGGCAGGAGACATTGGAAAACGTTCTAAAGCTGAACCCGGAGCACATGAGCTGCTACGGTCTGAAGGTAGAGGAAGGTACCCCTCTGTACGACGTGAAGGACTTCGTGGGCCTGGCGGACGATGACACCCAGGCAGATATGTATATGGCCGCTGTGGAGGCTCTGCGCAACCATGGCTTCCGGCAGTATGAAATTTCCAATTTCTGCCGGAAGGGCCTGTACTCCCGGCACAATACCAAGTATTGGACCGGTGGCGAATATCTGGGCTTCGGCCCCAGCGCCAGCTCGGATTTTGCAGGGAAGCGCTTTACCATGGTGCGGGATCTGCAGGCCTATATCCAGGGCATCCAGACCGGCGGCAACATTATGGAGGATGTCCAGGAGATCCCCCTGCGGGAGCGGGCAGGGGAGTACCTGATGCTCCGGCTGCGGACTACGGCGGGCATTCTGGCCGAGGAATACGAGCGGACCTTCATGCTGCCCTTTAAGCCCCTGGAAGAGGTGCTCCTCAAGCACCGGGTCTATTATCAGACAGCACAGGGCGAGGACGGCCGGTGGTACCTGACCCCCAGAGGCTTTCTGGTGTCCAACGACATCATCTCCGACCTGCTTCTGGCCCAGGACGATTCCGAGCCGCTGAAGAGACTGTAAATAAGAAAGGGGCTGTTAGAAAAGTATGTCGCTGCGAACCAGTGACCGACGTCACTACTCCGC
>UQGU01000067.1 GCA_900540635.1 uncultured Eubacteriales bacterium
TCCGGCGTATATCGTTTGTTTGGTACTCCTTTTGGCATAGCAAAACACCCCACTTCTTAGATAGTATATCATACTGTCTAACAAATGGGGTGCAGTTCAGGATCCACCGGGAATCCTTTTTCCGGAAACCGTAGAAGACCATGGCGGTCATGCAGGTCTGGCAGACCATGGTCAGGACCCGCTCCAGCCCTGCCAACAGGAAGAGCCCGGCAGAGGTGCTCTTCAGGGCTGCGGCAGCAGCGGTCAGCTGGGCGGTATCTGCCCCGGCGGCGGCTGCCTGCGCAGCCAAAGCATCGAAGCCGCCGCTTTGCAGCAGAAACAGATATACCAGGTTATTGATGTAGGTCAGCCCGATGAGCAGAATCGCCTCTATTCCACCGTGGCCCAGGCCTGCGGCCAGGGCGCGGGGAAAGGTCAGATTTTTTCGCAGCAGCCCCGCACCGGCGCAGCGGCCTGCCAGCTCGAAAAGCCCCGCGGTCAGGGCAAGCCCCAGGGTATAGAGAAGCAGATGCTTCTGCGTCCAACTCAGGAATCCGGCATTTGCGGACAGGGCTGTGAGAATGGGCAACCGGATGAGCATCTGGGGCACGAAAAAGCCCAATGCGCCCACAATCCAGGCAGAGACGATACCCTCCCCCCTGTGCTTTTGCGCGTAGAAGATCAGGCCTCCGATGGGCAGAATCAGACAGATGCCCAGCGTGATGCAGCAGGCAATGATTTTGGTAGCGTAGTGTTCCATGATTTACTCCCCTTTCAGGTCCGCGATCCACAGAAGTGTTTCTTCCAGCACCGATGTATTCAGCGTGTAATAGATGAATTTTCCCTCCCGGCTGTCATAAACCAGGTCCGCATCCTTCAGCACGGACAGGTGCCGGGAGATGGCCGCTCCGGAAATATCGAAATGATCCGCAATTTCTCCGGCGCTTTTTTTGCCGGATTTCAGCAGATTCAGGATTTCCCGCCGGGTTGGGTCAGCCAGGGCTTTCAGGGTTTGCTGCAATCCCATGGGCACACCTCCTGAGAAATATTTAACAATTAACTTAATTGCTAAATGAATGATACCACGGGGGAGACCGTTTGTCAAGGGGAAAAGAAACCTCTTGCACATTTTTGTTTCAAAGGATAGAATAGAGCTAAGGAAGGGGGCTTTGGCTTGCGGCGACTTAGAATACTCTGCTTTGCGGCGGCAATCTGTCTGCTGCTATCTGCCTGCGGCAGTGCGGCAGCGGCGGAAACCAAGGGCGAAGCCCCGGGAAACCCCTATATCATGCCGGAATTTCGGGATGCCCGGTTTCACGGGGAGGCGGCCACGGACTGCGGAGCGCTGAGGCTGGATGACTCCTGCCTGGACCAGGGCTATGTGGCGGTGCTGGCCCAGTCGGAAAAGCGGATGAAATTCCAGATCCTTTCGGGAGAGGAGACCTACAATTACGACCTGCCCGACCGGGAAGCCCAGGTGTTCCCCCTGAACATGGGCAGCGGCAGCTATACCTTCAAGCTCATGGAGCAGATTGAGGGCACAAAGTATGCCTGCACCTGGTCCGGCAGCCGGCAGGTGACATTGGAGGATGAATTTGAGCCCTTTCTCCGGCCCAGCCAGATGGTTGCCTATTCGGCTTCTTCCCGGTGTGTCGCGCTGACGAAGCAGCTTGCCGAATGCTGCGAGACGGATACGGAGCTTGCATCCGCAATTTATGAATACCTGGTGGATAGCATCCGCTATGACAAGCAGAAGGCTGCCACGGTCCAGAGCGGCTATCTGCCGGACCCGGACGAGACTCTGGCAACCGGAAAGGGCATCTGCTTTGACTATGCGGCTCTGGCCGCTGCCATGCTGCGCAGCGCCGGCATTCCCTGCAAGCTGATCACGGGCTATGTGGAAAACGATGTTTACCATGCCTGGAACTGCTTCTATCTGGAGAGCCAGGGCTGGGTGACGGTGCAGATTGCCGCGTCGCCGGACACCTGGCAGCGGGTGGACATCACCTTTGCCGCCAGCGGAACGCCAACCAATGCATTGCAGGATGATTCGCGGTATACCCCGCGGTTTACCTATTGAATGGGGGGAAACACCATGAAAACAAAAGGACTGACAAGACAGGAGCTCTCCGCCTTCTGCGCCGGTGTGTCGGTGCTGCTGGGCTCCGGCAGCGGGATGGAAGAGGCCGTGGGCTTGTACGCCGAGGATTCCACCGGTGCGCTGGAGGCTGCCTGCAAGGCAATGGTGCCCAATATGAGCCTGGGCTTCGGAGAAGCCGCCGCCCAAACGGGGCTGTTCCCGGACTATGCCCTGGCGGTGATGCAGACCGCCGAGGCTTCAGGCCGGCTGGAGGAGGGCTTGGGCCGTCTGGCGGAATACTACGACCGGCAGGATGCCCTGGAAAAGAAGGTTCGCAGCGCGGTCACCTATCCGGCGGCGCTGCTGCTGCTGCTGGGCGGTGTGCTGGCGGTGCTGGTTTTCGGCGTCATGCCCATGTTTCAGAACGTATACGACAATGTGACCGGCGGACTGGCCGCTTCCAGCTATGCCTATGTGCTGTGGGCGGAGGTCCTCAGCCGGGTGGGGCTGTGCGTGGCCATTCTAGCAAGCGTGGGCCTATTGGTGCTTGCGGCAGTCCAGCGCCGGGACCCGGAAAAACTGCGGCCCCGGTTTGCCCGGTTTCCGCTGACAAAGGACGCTTTTCTCACCATGGCCAAGGCCAATATGACGGATATGCTCGCAACCCAGCTGTGCAGCGGCATGGATGGGGCGGAAGCCCTGGACAGCGTGCTGCTCCATACGGAGCACAAAGACCTGAAAGCCGCTCTGGAGCGGTGCCGGGAATATATGGGAGAGGGCGAGAGCCTGGCAAAGGCGCTGTTCCATGCCCGCATCTTCCCCGGCCTCAGCGGAAGGATGCTCCTGAGCGGGGAAGAGAGCGGCACTCTGGCGGAGACCATGGTCACTCTGGCGGAAAAGCTGTCCGGCGACGCCTGGGAGGCGCTGGAAGCGCTGGTTGACCGGGTGGAGCCGGTGCTGGTGGGCTTCCTGACGGTTTGTGTGGGGCTGACCCTGGTCAGCGTCATGCTGCCGCTGCTGGGCATTCTGGGGGCGGTGTGATGTGAAAAAGCTGTTCGTTGCGCTGCTGCTGTGCGTCTGTGTTCCGGCAGGCTTTCTTTGGACGCGGGCAGCCCGGCAGAATATCCGTTTGCAGAGCCGGGAATCCGTCCGGCAGGCGGTGCTGCGCAGCGCCGTGGAGTGCTACTGCGTGGAGGGAGCGTACCCGGAGAGCCTTGGCTATCTGGAGGAGAACTACGGCCTGAATGTGAACCATCGGGATTTTATTGTGACCTATGAGGTGTTTGCCAGCAATGTGGCCCCGGATGCCCGGGTGCTGGTGCGGGGGGAGGCAGAACCGTGAGAAAATCTTCCGGCGCGTTGGCGCTCATGAATCTGCTCCTGGCGTTGGCACTGCTGGTGCTGGCTCTGGCAGGGGCCCGGCTCTATGGCCGGACCCTGGACATTCGCCGGGAGAACACCCAGCTGCGCAGTGCCGTTGGCTATATCCAGAGTCAGGTAGGCGCGGCGGGATATTCCCGGGTGGCGCTGCGGCAGGGGCCGGAGGGAGTCATGCTCTGCATCCCCGAAGGGGCTTCGGATTATGAAACCCGCATTTTTGCCTGGGAAGGGCAGCTCTACAGCCAGTTTGCAGCAAAGGACGCGGCGGTGGACTTATCGGACAGCCAGGCTCTGTGCGAACTGTCCGCCTTTTCCCTGACGGCTCGGGGAGCGCTGCTGGAAATCCGGGCGGACGGAAAGACAGGCTTTGCCTGGTGCCGGGGAGGAATTCGGAATGAGACATAGGGAGAGCACCACCGGCCGCCTGGTCATGGCGGGCCCCATGGTGCTGTTTGTGGGCATTTTCGCGGTGTGCTGCGGAATCCTCACCTGCGTTTTTTGGGGGGGCGCACAGCTCAGCCGGGAAGCGGCGCAGTATAATGAGGCGGTGATGCTCTGCCGCAGCCAGGCAGAGCGGCTGCGGGCGGGGGAAGCGCTGCCCGAGCACAGCTGCTTTGACGGCAGCCTTGCCCAGTGCGGCCCGGAGGACCCGGAATATTTGCTGTCAACCGCAGCGGAGCCCCGGCAGGGCTGCGTTTGCTGGACGCTGACGGTTTCCACGCCGGAGGGAGAGGCACTGTACAGCCTGGAAATTTTTATGGAGGAGGCGCGCAGGTGAGAACGAGAGAGATGCATATGGGCGCTTTGGCGGTGCTGCTCTGCGTGACTGTGCTCTGCGTTGCGGTGTTCGGGGCCCTGACTCTGGTTACGGCAGCGGGGGACCTTCGCATGGCGCGCAGGACCGGGGAATACACAAGGTCCTGGTATGATTTGGAGAATCAGGGGCAGCTCTGGTGCAGCCAGATCCGCCGGTGGCAGGGGGGCAACTGCCAGTTGCCCCCGGATACGGTCCTGGAAGACGGGGTTGCCGGTGTAAAAATCCAGGATCAGACGGGAAAACTGGAAATTTGGCTGTCCCTTTCCGACGGCACACTGCTGCAATGGGACCATACAGCCGTTTGGCAGCCGGAGGAGACCCTGCACCTCTGGCCCGGGGAAGGAGCGGAAGATGGAAATTGAAGCGATTCTGCGCCGCGCAGTTGACTGCGGCGCATCGGATATCTTTGTGGCGGCAGGTCTGCCGCTGACCTTTAAGATCAAGGGGGAGCAGCAGCGCACCGGGCAGCCCTATACCCCGGCGGACAGCGGGGCCTTTGCTGCGGCGCTGTACCGCCTGGCGGGCCGGGAAAGCTACTGCGTGGACGGAAGCCGTATGGACGACGATTTTTCCTGCTCCCTCAGCGGCATTGGCCGGTTCCGGGTGAATCTGTTCCGGCAGCGGGGCACTCTGGCCGCGGTGGTCCGGGTCATCCGCTTCGGCCTGCCGAAGCCGGAGGAATTCCACATTCCGCCGGAGATCATGGCGGTGAAGGACTGCAAAAAGGGCCTGGTGCTGGTGACGGGCCAGGCGGGCTCCGGCAAGACCACCACCCTGGCCTGCATTGTGGACGCCATCAATCACAGCCGCTCCGGCCATATTCTCACCCTGGAAGACCCGGTGGAGTATATCCACCGGCACGATAAGTGCATTGTCAACCAGCGGGAGATCCGGTGCGACTGCCCCAGCTATGTGGCGGCTCTGCGCAGCGCCCTGCGGGAGAGCCCGGATGTGATCTTCCTGGGGGAGATGCGGGACCGGGAGACCATGGAGGTGGCCATGAGCGCCGCCGAGACCGGGCAGCTGCTGCTGTCCACCCTGCATACCATCGGCGCGGCCAACACCATCGACCGCATTATCGATGCCTTCCCGCCGGAGCAGCAGAGCCAGATCCGCTTACAGCTGTCCATGGTTTTGCAGACGGTCATCAGCCAGCAGATGGTGCCGGATGTGAATGGGAACCCCATTCCCGTGTTTGAAATCATGCATATGAATCTGGCAATCCGCAATCTGATTCGGGAGAGCAAGACCCACCAGATCGACAGCGCCATTGCCTCCAATGCTTCCCAGGGAATGCGGACCATGGATATGGCGCTGCTGGATCTGTGGAATCGGGGGCAGATTTCCAGGGAAACGGCTCTGACCTATTGCACGAATTTGGAGACAATGCGAAAAAAGCTGGGATAAAATTGACTTTTAGATAAATAACTCTTGTAATTCTTCCCGGGTTGTGGTATCTTGTTAGAGTAGAATCAATTCGGGGAGGGGTGTAGACGTGCGGGAATCCGTAGAGATCACCATGTTGGGGAAATTTACCATTTTTGGCCCCGGAATGGCCGCACCCAAAGCCGTCAGCCTGACGGGAAGAGCCCGGCGGCTGTGGATTTTAACGGCGTATCTGATTCTGAATCGGGAGCGCGGCGTCAGTGCCCGGGAGCTCATTGATCTGCTGTGGCCGGATTCCGAGAGCAGCGACCCCATGGCCACCCTGCAAAACAACGTCAGCCGCGCCAGAAACGCTCTGGAGGAGCTGGGGCTGCGGGACGGGAAGAAGCTGATCTGCAACCGCTCCGGCACCTATTATTGGGCTCCGAATACGGAAACCGTGCTGGACTGCGAGCAGTTCCGCACGGCGCTGCGGGCCTGCCTGGACGAGGTGGGCAATATCAAAGACGAGGCTTTGGCGGCCCGGGCCATCGGAATGTATTCCGACGATTTTCTCCCGGAATGCGCCACAGACAGCTGGTGCGTCAATACAAATGCCTATTATCACGCGTCCTATTTGCAGCTCTGCCGGAAAATGACGGCCCATCTGCTGGATCGGCAGGCCTATGCCGAGGTGGGGCAGATCTGCCGCCGGGTGCTGGGGCTTGACCCTGCCGCAGAGGAGTTTGCGGTTCGGCTGATGCAGGCCCTGACCCGCAGCGGAATGCCGGACAAGGCGCTGGAATACTACGATTACATCAGCAAGCTTTACCTGGAGACCTATGCCGTGCCGCCCTCCCAGGAGCTGGAGGCGGAAAAGGCCATTGCGGTGCAGCAGCGCTATGGCGGCGCGGTGGACGAAAACCAGCTGGCCGCCTTCCTGGCCGGCCCCCAGCAAGCCGGAGCCTTCCGCTGCGACAACAGCGTGTTTCGGGAGATGGCCCGGCGGCAGCTGCGGACCATGGAGCGGACCGGAGAGAAAGCCCGGCTGCTCATGGTAGAGCTGCAAAACCGGGAGCTGCCCGGGGAAAAGCGTGCCCAGCTCATGCGCAGAATGGAGCTGACCATTCTGGAAAGCCTGCGCATGGGGGATCCCTTCACGCGCATGGGGGCGGACTGCATCCTGATCATGCTGGCCGGTGCGGATGACAACGGCGCGGCAGTGGTGGAAAAACGTGTTTGCCGGAATTATCGGCAGACCTATTCCGTGCCGGCCTCCGCCTTTGTGTTCCGCAGCATGGACCTGAAGCGGCTGGGGCAGAAAATGATTTAATTTAAGACGAGAAAAAGCGATAAAAGCGCCATTCTTCCTATTTTCCCTTTCGGAAAGTACAGAATGGCGCTTTTGGTATTTCTTGTCATACTTTGGAACGATTTACAAACATGCCCTATCCTGCTAAAATGCATATACGGAAAGAGTATTTTTGCGCACTTCTTGTCAAAAGCAACGTCTCTCCCCCGGGGGTGAGGGCAATGGCGAGGGCTGGGTGCGTATATATGCGAATGAATTCTACTTAAAAACTGCTTTCTGAACAAAATTTTTGACGAACAGAAGGGGAAAATTTCTAAAATCATAGTGAAATCATAGACCTCTTTGCTATACTCGTAGCAGAAGGGGGGGGAGGCCCTGTGCAGGGATTCCGAATGGTCCCGGCGGGGAGCAGCCAATTTTATCTGCTGCTGACAGCCCGGGATGACCAAATGACCGGAAAGCTATATGGCCCGGGGGCGAAAACGGGGCTTCCCTTTACGAGCCTCTCCAGGATGGTCCTGCAGCTGGAGGAGCTGATGGATACCAGGGGAGACGCCTGGGAGCCCTGGGCCCCGCCGGAGGGATTTCCCAAAGAGGCCTTGGAGCTGGAGATTCTCTTCCGCCAGAATTACAGCTGGCAGGGCAGGCTCCGGCTGCCGAAGATCGGCAAGGAAGCGGTGTTCCGCAGTGTGCTGGAACTGCTGCTCATCATAGAAACATTTTTTGAAGGTTAAACAAGGGGGAGTAAAACATGAAAAGATGGATCGCAATGCTGCTGACGGTTTGCATGCTGTTCAGCCTGTGCCCTGTGGGCGCCTTTGCAGAGCCTGCCACCGGCGGCACAGAACCCGCCCAGACGGTGCAGACAGAGCAGGACACCGCAGACGCAACCGGCGCAACCAAGGGAACGGCTGCACCGGCGGAGGGCACACCCAAGGAAAATGCGGATGCAAACAATGCCGAAAATGGCAATGCAGCCGCGAACAATGGCACCGGGAATGCGGAAAACAAGGAAAACGCAACCGGCACACCCAAGGAAAATGCGGAAGCAAGCAATGCCGGAAATGGCAATGCAGCCGCAAACAATGGCACCGGGAATGCGGAAAACAAGGAAAACGCAACCGGCGCAACCAACGAGGAGCCGAAGGCGGAGCCCAAGACCTGCAGCTGCAAGGACCTCTGCGATATGCAGCATCCCAATGCCGACTGCGAGGTCTGTGCAAACAGCAACGATGTGGGCACCTGCTGCAAGGGCAGCGTGGAAAAGCTGGACGCGGTTGACCCTCAGCCCGCTGCAGAAGAGGAAGAACTGGTTTGCACCACCTGCACCACCAAGTGCACGGATGGCCATGTCAACGATAGTTGCGAGGCCTGCAAGGCCGATCCTTCCAAGTGCCGCATTGTGGAAGACAATCAGGCCTTGGTCGATACCTATGAGTTCTATGTGGAAGGCGTCCGGCAGGATGCCTGGACACAGAGCCTTGAGGACGGCCAGACCCTGAATGTGCCCGGCAACCCCAGCAAGGATGGGGCCGTGTTCCAGGGCTGGTACAGGCTCGACGGCGAGAATAAGATTCCGGTGGTGTCCGGCGCGGTCAGCGGTGTTTCCGGCAAGACCGTTCGGGTCGATGCAGTGTTCGCGGAATTCAGCTATGTCCTGTTCATGAGCAAGGACGGCAGCGCCGTTGTACATACCGCCCAGGGCAGCAGCGGCAATGCCGTTTCCAATGCCGACCTGAATACCGCTGCCGAGATGGTGAACCTGTCTCTGGGCCCCACGGAAGCCGTTGTGGGCTGGAGCAGCACGCTGGGCGGTGAGGCCGGTGCGGTTGCCTTCGCCGCCGGTACCGTCAATGTTTATCCTGTGATCAAGACCGGCTACTGGGTCATCTTCGATTCCAAGGGCGGCAACTATGTGGCCCCCGTCTTCGCCCAGGACGGCCAGACCGTGACGCTGCCGACGACTGCGACCCGGCCGGGCTATACCTTCGACGGCTGGTATCAGAACGGACAGCGTGTGACCCAGGTCAACGCAGCGGCGAACCTGGAGGCCCACTGGACCGCAGCGAAGAACACCAAGTACACCGTGATCCACTGGCAGGAAAATGCCAATGATGAGAATTATTCCTTTAAGGAGTCCGAAACCAAGACTGGTACTACCGGCGAGGAAACGAAAGCTGCGGCCAAGCGCTATGAGGGCTTCACGGCCCAGGCCGTTACCCAGCAGATCATCGCCGGTGACGGCAGCACCATTGTGAATGTGTACTACAAGCGCACTGTGTATACCATTACGTTCTATTTGGATGACGTAATTTACACCTGTGGAAAGCAGCATTGGCACAATAGAAATTGCCCAAGAATTACTCAACTGACCATTACCGCAAAGCACGGTGCAAACATCTCTGACCAGTGGCCGAAGGTTGACGGCAGCAGCTCGTGGCGTACTACTGAGAATGGTTCTACATATCAAAGTAACATCGATGTTATGCCCGTAGGAGGCGGCAGCTACTATGGGCCGAATAAGGACTGGGGAAGCGAAACAGCATACTATTATGTAGAGGTTCTCCCTGGAGAGACTGGTACGATTAGCAAGGGCGGAATTTCCTACAAGCTGCACCATAGTGATACTTCTCCAGGAACCGGATATCATGTCACAAAGGAAGATAGATATCCTATTACCGGTTTTACCTATAAAGAAGGAACCGGCCTTGGCAGCAATTATAATGACGCCAAGTTCTACTACACCCGCAACAGCTACAACATTGTCTTCATCAATAACGGTACTACGGAAAAGACGCAGCCCATGAAGTTTGAGCAGTCTCTGAGCGGCGTGAGCTATGAACCCACCCGGCCTGACGGTGTGCCTGCGGGATACGAGTTTGCCGGCTGGTATGAGAACGAGGTCTGCGAGGGCAGTCCCTTCGTGTTCGACGGCAAGACCATGCCTGCCCAGAACATCACCCTCTATGCCAAGTGGGCGGCCCCCGAGGTCACTGCAACCGTTTATCTGACGGTGACGGTGGGCGGCGAAAGCAGAACGCTGAGCGTTCCCTACGGCTCCTCTCTGGTGGAAGCACCCGGATATGAGGCGCTGATGCAGGAGATCACTGCGAAGAACGGCAGCGCGCCCAGCGCCTGGTTCTCCGTGGACGGCGACGGCGCAAAGACGCTGTTCAACCCGGATACCAAGCTCTATGCCCCCGTGACTCTGGTGCCCCACTTCTCCGGAACGCTGGAAACCTTCCAGGTTACCTACGTAGAAGGCGACCAGGCGGGCCCGGAGGACAACAACTCCTATCAGAGCGGCAGCTACGCCACGGTCCTGGGACCGAAGAATGGCAACCTGCGGTTCCTGTTCTGGAAGGACACGGCAACCGACAAGATCTATAAGCCCGGTGAGTCCATGAAGATGAGCGGCAACGTGACCCTCACCGCCGTGTACACCGAGGCGCCGGCCACGGTCGGGCTGACTTACCACAACGGAACGGACTCCCGCACTGAGACTAACATCCGCGCCAACACCTTTGCAACAGTAAAGTCTGCGGCAGAGCTGGGCTTCACCGCCCCAGACGGCTACGTTTTCGTCGGCTGGTCCTCAGTCGAGAACGGCGCAGCCACCTACTTCCCCAAGAATGCCGTCTACGTCCCTGAAAACGGCGCGCACCTGTACGCGGTCTGGACGGAACGGACGGATCTGAGCTATACTGTGCGGTATCTGGAGAAGGGTACGGGCGTTTCGCTGAGCAGTGAGGTGACGGTGCCCAATCAGACGTTTGACACTTCTGTGAACGCAGCTGACCATAAAATTGAAATCACCGGTTATAAATTTGATTCCGCAGAGCCCGAGACGCTGAAAATCGGCGCTGAGGGAAATGTGATCAAGCTGTACTATGTCAAGGATGCAGATCAGACCAAGAATACCAGCTACACCGTGCGTCATGTAGTGGACGGTGTTGAAGAGGCCAGCGAGACCTACACCGGCACCGCATGGGTCGGTGAGGCGAATCCCACCATCGTTGTGAAGAAGGGAACTCTGGCACAGAACACCTACGTTGGCTACAAGTTCAGCAGCATGAGCCCCGCCGACGTGAAGGAAGGCGACGCAGTCAAGACCAGCACTGTTATCACCCTGACCTACGTCAAGGATAACGAGCAGACCAAGAATACCAAGTATACTGTAAAGTATACGATCAACGGTGTGGAGCAGAGTGCAGACGAAGTTGAAGTGACCGGCAAAGCCTGGGTCAACGATGATCCCGCACAGATCGCCATTGCAGAGGGCGGCATTCCTGCACCTGCCGACAAGTACGAAGGCTACAAGCTCGACCCCGCCAATGAGACTTATCCCACAGCAGGCACGAAAGTAAACAGCGGCAGCGTTTACAC
>UQGU01000068.1 GCA_900540635.1 uncultured Eubacteriales bacterium
TTTCGTGCCGCTTCGTCAATCTTAGCGCAATACTGTCTTACGTACACCCAGCAATTCTCCTATTTTTTATTCCTTTTGATTATCGATGGCATAGACCAGGCAGCCAATACCTGCAATCATGGCAAACAGGATCGCACCGCCCATGGGCTCATTTGCGGTTGCACCGGTAAGGTAGCCGCCGATTGCGGCAAAGATCATGATGGTCACACTGATGGAAGTTCGAAACTTCTTCATATAAATACCCCCAGAAAATCCTTTCCTAAAGTCTTTCCTCTCCGGGCAACAGCGTGGCTATGTGCAGCTTTTTCTGTCACGCTCGTTACGCCCCTCTTCAGTCTCGCTTCGCGAGCCAGCTTCCCCGGAGGGGAAGTCTTTTATACAAACGGCCACGTCGGTAAAACCCGCCGTGGCCGTTTTGCAATCTATGGCTTACTTCAGACCGGCCTGCTCCAGCAGAGCGGGGATCTTGTCTTCCCAGCCAAGGCTCATGATGTGAACGCCCTGGCAGTAGGGCTTGCACTCCCGGATGATGCGGGCGGCAATCTCCACGCCGGTGATACCGGCCTTGGTCTTCTCCTTGTCAGCTTGCAGCTCCTCGATGAGGGCATCGGGAATGTGCACACCGGCCACGTTCTTGTTCATGAACTTGCACATACCGGCAGACTTGGGGATGATAATGCCCACCTGGACAGGCTTGCCGAACTGCTTGGCCTGCTCCATGAACTTGATGAACTTCTCGGGCTCAAAGACGGCCTGGGTCTGGAAATACTCGGCACCGGCGGCGACTTTCCGCTCCATCTTCACCAGCTGGGCATCTACGGAGTCGGAGCAGGGGGACACAACAGCGCCCTTGGCAAACTTGGGGGGCTCGCCCACCAGGTCGTTGCCGCCCAAGTCCTTGCCGGTTTCCAGCAGGCTGGCGGTGTGCAGCAGGGAGACGGAATCCAGGTCGAAGACAGGCTTGGCCTGGGGATGGTCACCCAGCTTGGTGTGGTCGCCGGTCAGGCACAGGATGTTGTCAATGCCCAGCATGGCGGCGCTCAGCAGGTCAGACTGCAGGGCAATGCGGTTCCGGTCCCGGCAGGTCAGCTGGAAGATGGGGTTCAGGCCTGCATCCTTCAGCACCTTGCAGGTGGCGAGGGAGCCCAGACGCATGACAGAGGACTGGTTATCGGTGACGTTGACAAAGTGGACGCCGGACAGATACTTCTTGGCATCCTCTACCATACCGTCAATGTGAATTCCTTTGGGAGGGCCGACCTCGGCAGTAACGACAAACTCACCGTTATCAAACAGTTCCGTAATTCTCATAACTCTATACACTCCTGATTATTCAGATTCTTTGGCGGACTTGGTAGCCTCGTCTGTATTGAAATCGTGGATCTGGGTGGGGCATTTCAGCACGTCCAGACGGCCCTGGGCCTTCAGGCGCTGAATAATGCGCTCCCAGCCGCAGTCCATCTCCGGGCAGACCTCGCACTTGCCGTTCTTGGTGCCGCCGCAGGGACCGTTCACCAGGCTCTTGGAGCAGGCAGTGATGGGGCAGATGCCGCCGGTCAGGTTCAGATAGCACTCGCCGCACTGGCCGCAGTCGTATTCCAGCGGAGTAACGCCCTGGAAGCCGGGCAGCTCGATGGTATCGCAGCAGGCGTAAACGGGCTTGTCTTCCAGCATCTGGGAGATGGTCTGAACGCCCACGCCGCAGGAGAACACCAGCACGGCATCCGCCTCGGCGATCTTCGCCATAGGGGCGCGCAGCCGCAGGGCCAGCTCATCGGGGTTGCACACATAGTCGGTGGTCAGGGTGCCAACGACCTTGCCCTCCCCTTCCAGCTTCTTCTGAATGGCCTTGGCCTCTTCCTCGGGGAAGCCCACTTCCTTGCAGCCATGGCAGTTGATGATGAAGACCTTGCCGGAAGCCAGGGAGCTGATAACCTCTTCGGATTTCAGTTTTGTCATTAACATAGCAATTCCCCCTTATTTCTTCTTCAGCAAGGGCATAACCAGGCCCTTGGCCGCATTGATTTTGGATACCAGAGGAATCTTGGAGGAGCAGATGTACTCGCAGCACTTGCAGGAGAAGCAGTCCATAACGTTCAGCTTCAGCAGGCCCTCTGCATCGCCCAGCTGCCCCAGCTTGTAGATCTCCAGGGGCTGCAGCTCCATGGGACATACGTCCACACAGCGGCCGCACTTGATGCATTCCTTCTCCTCGGTGTGGTCCGCGGCAATGGCAATGATGCCGTTGGAGCCCTTGATAATGGGCACGTTGGTATCCTTAATGGGAGCGCCCATCATGGGGCCGCCCATCTTCAGGACCACGTCCTCGCCGGTCACGCCGCCGCAGTGGTCGATGATCTCCTGGACATTGGTACCCAGCTTGACCATGTAGTTGCCGGGGTTCTTGATGTACTCACCGGTGACGGAGACCACACGCTCCACCAGAGGCATTCCCTTCTGGATGGCATCGGAGATGGCCTTGGCAGTGGAGGTGTTGGACACCACGCAGCCTACGTCCGCAGGCAGCTTGCCGCTGGGCACGGCGCGGCCCATGACCTTCTTGATGAGCATCTTCTCAGCGCCCTCGGGGTACTGGGTTTTGGCAGCCACAACGCGGATATTGTCGTAGGGCTTGACCTTTTCCTCCAGCAGGGCCACTGCATCAGGCTTGTTGTCCTCAATGAGGATCACGCCCTCGGGGGCGGAGACGGCCTTCATCATAGCCCGCAGGCCATAGACGATATCATCGGCATACTCCAGCAGCACCCGATGGTCTGCCGTCAGGTAGGGCTCACACTCGGAGCCGTTGATCAGCACGGCATCGATGGGCTTGCCGGGCTTCAGCTTAACGTAGGTGGGGAAGGTTGCGCCGCCCATGCCCACAATGCCCTTGTCCTTGACAATCTCCACGATCTCGTCGGGCGTCAGCTCTTCCAGGGGCTTATTGGGCTTGACGGACTCGTCCAGGGTGTTCTTGCCGTCGTTCTTGATGACGACGCTCATAACACCGGGGCCTTTATTGGGGTGAGTGTGGGGCTCTACGGCCAGGACGGTACCGCTGACGCTGGAATGGACGTTGGCGCTGATGAAGCCCGCCTGTTCGCCGATCAGCTGGCCCACCTTCACGGTGTCGCCGGCCTGGACGACAGGGTTGGCAGGTGCGCCAATGTGCATGGCCAGAGGGATGATGACGGTATCGGGCTCCGGGAACTTCTGCAGTGCCAGGTGCTCGGTGTACTCCTTGTGCTCCACGGGGTGCACGCCGCCATAGAAGCCCTCATAGCGCTTGGCCCGGGCTTCGGCCACATACTGCTTGATGGCGTCCACATTGACCTTGGAGTAGTCCCGCAGCTGCACGGGCTGGTCCAGGAATTCCTTGGTTCTGCCCTGCTTTTCCAGGCGCTGGTAGATCTTCTCCCAGGCGCAGTCCTTCTTGGGGTCAATTTCGCACTTGCCGTTCTTGGCGCCGCCGCACTGGCCGTTGACCAGGCCCTTGGAGCAGTCCACAATGGGGCAAATGCCGCCGGTGACGTTCAGATAGCACTGGGCGCAGGCACCGCAGGTCTTCTGGGTCAGAGCCATGCCATGATGGCCCACATAGTTCAGGGAATTGGTTGCGGTGAAAACGGGTACATTTGCCAGGTCTGCCACGGTCTGCACGCCCAGGCCGCAGGAGATGACCACCACATTTTCCGTGCCTTCGGGGATCGCCAGCTTTTTCTCCGTCTGCACCTTGTTGCAGAGGAAGTCCAGCTTGGCAGTTCCAGTGATGTGTTTCCCCTTGCTCTCAGCGATGGCGGCAAATTCGCCGCACTCCGGCTCTTCAGTCGTGCTGAACTCCTTGAAGCATTTGTTGCAGGCCACCACAAAAAGGTTATCCTTCCGGGCGAGAATGCTTTCCAGCTCTTCGGCGCTCTTTAACACATACTTGGTATAGTCCACCAAATACCACCTTCTTATTTTTTAGTTGTTCTTTGTTACGGTTCGTAGGCACACGAACTTACGATGATTATAACACACGGCCAATGGAATTGTCCAGTGATATCGATTGAATTTTATTGAAATATTTTTAACGCGGGCTGCAGCAGCGGTGGATAAGGGACGAAAAAGCCCGGCCCGCAAACGCAGGCCGGGAGAAATTCAATTTTTATCTTTCCATCCCTTGGGATGCTGCCCCCACCATAGCATATATTGGCAAAAATGCAACAGGAATTGGAACCAAATTTACTTTTCTTTCTCCTCCCAGGTCCGTTCGCTGATGATATACCGGGGGCGGTGCTTGGTTTCCATGTAGATCTTGCCGATGTACTCGCCGATGACGCCCAGGCAGATGAGCTGCACGCCGCCCATGAAGCAGACGATGCACACCGTGGAGGCCCAGCCGCTGACCGTGTTGCCTGTCAGATGGGCAATCAGCGCCCAGATCACCGCAACGAAGCTCAGCAGCGACACCACACAGCCGAAGCCTGTGATCATCCGGATAGGCTTGACGGACAGGCTGGTAATGCCGTCAAAGGCCAGGGCCAGCATCTTTTTCAGGGGGTAGTGGCTCTCCCCTGCAATGCGCTCCGCCCGCTCATAATATACGCTGGTGCTCTTAAAGCCCACCAGAGGGATCATGCCCCGCAGGAAGATATTGACCTCTTTGAAATTGGCAAACTCCTGCAAAACGCGGCTGGAAACCAGACGGTAGTCCGCGTGGTTGAATACCACCTCGGCCCCCATCCAGTTCATCAGCTTGTAGAAGCCCTCGGCGGTGAAGCGCTTGAAGAAGGTGTCCGTGTCCCGCTTGCTGCGCACGCCGTAGACCACCTCGCAGCCGTCTAAGTATGCGTCCACCATGGCGTCCATGGCGTTGATGTCGTCCTGGCCGTCGCAGTCGATGGAGATGGTGATGTCGCAGCGGTCCTTGGCCTCCATGAGACCTGCCAGAACCGCATTCTGGTGCCCCCGGTTCCGGCTCTGGCAAATGCCGATATAGTGGGGGTCTGCCTTGGAAAGATCGGTAATGATCTTCCAGGTGGCGTCCCTGGAGCCGTCGTTGACGAAGAGCACCCGGCTGTCCGGGGAGATTCTCCCGGCGGCGGACAGGTCGTTGATCTTCTTCAAGAACATGGGGGCGGTGATGGGAAGGACCTTTTCCTCGTTGTAGCAGGGAATTACAATATAAAGAATGGGCTGCATAAGATCATGCTCCTTTCAAAATTACGTCGGGCGACAGATAGACCGTGGCATAGGGGTACTCCAGGGGGGTGTAGTCTGCTTGCAGCTTCTCCCAGAACCGCCCAGAGAAGCTGTTTTCATTCAGCATCGGCTTATCCGGGGACGCTCCCACCTGGGGCTCCAGTACCACTACGATGGCGAGCATGGGGTGGGTTTCGCAGTAGCTTTCCAGCTGGGGACTATCCAGCTTTGTCCGCCAGGCCGTAGGGGCGCCGCAGGGAAAGTCTGCGGCCAGATACCCCCAGGGCAGGATACCGGTGAAGAAGATCCGGTTTTTGGAAGAATAAGTGTCCTCCAGCTCCTCCAGCATGGCAAGAATTCCGGCGTACTGCTCTGCGTGCTCCCGGGTAGTGCGGATTCCGGCGGCAGGGCCGGAGGTCATGGGTTCCGTCAGGGTGTTCAGCGGGCCGTCCCGGAAGACGGAGGTAATCCGGGACGCAAAGCTCAGGCACAGCACAACGCATGCCAGCACTGCGCCGAACCGCCGCAGCTGCACTTCCGCCTCTTCCCGGGGCAGGGCGCTCAGCTGCATCAGCACGCCCATGGAATAGACCGGCAGACCGACCGTAAAGGTAATGGCCTCGGTATTGGAGCTCAGGGCCATGGATAAGCCCATGGCAATGCCCAGAATGCGCAGCAGCAGGGCTGGCCGGGAAACCTCCCTTTTTACCCAGCACAGCGCCATGGTCGGCAGGCAGAAAATTGCGAACTGGTAGTAGGCAAACCCCAGCTCCCCATTCCGGTAGCGCCAAAGAGAGGCCGCTGCACCGCAGGCGGCGATGAGCAGCCCGGGGAGGGCTCCAAATCGCTCGGGCAGCAGTTTGACCCCCAGCAGCAGTACCGCCCCGGCAAGGACCGTCAGCAGCGCCTCATAATAATATAGCAGCTTCACATCCCGGATGGCCGCCGCCAGATAGTGCGCCGGGCCGCCGGAATGCTCCGGGTCGGAGAGAATTTCCTTCAGGCTGGCAAGCACACCGCCAATGTCCTTTGGCAGGAAGAACAGCAAAAACACCGTTGCCAGAATGCATACGCCCAAGAGCGTCCACCATGCCCGCTTCCGCTGCTTCGGGATGCATAGGGCTGCAATCAGGCCCGGGATCACGAACAGCGCAAAATAGGGCACGCACAGCACCGCCGCCGCCAGGCAAACGCCCCCCAGGCACCAGGCCCAGGGCTGCTTCCGAACTGCCAGGCAGACGAAGAGCAGGCAAAAGGTCAGGAAGAGATTGTAGTAGCTGAGGCCCCAGATATTTCCCCGGGAATAGCAGAGGTACAGCCCCGCGCAGAGGAAAGCCGTCAGCGGGAAGGTTTTCCGGCGCAGCGTATAAAACAGCAGCAGCGCTGTGCCCCAGGCCGCAGCCACATATACTTCCCGGGCGAAGAGATAAATGCCCTGGTTGCCAAACAGAGCATGATACAGGCTCAAAATGGGGTAAAACAGCACGGAATAGAACTGCACTGGGTGCCATTCATCCAGAATGAGCTTCTGGCCGTTCCAGAGCCGCTGGGCAAAGGTGAGATAAAAGCTTTCGTCCGACCAGCAGAACCCATACAGTGCCCGCACCGCCAGCACCACAGCCGCAGCCGTCAGCGCCGCCGCATAAAGGTGCCCGGAATTTCGTTTTTCCAAGAACCGCTCCTCCAAAACCATATTTTCTACATTATACACCCCGGTCAGGGATTATTCAACCCCGGTTTTCGCCTCGGCAGCGGGAGTTGAACATACAGCCCCTTTTGACAGTTGACACCCGGATGTAAATTTTGTACAATTGACCTACAGAGAAAAGGCTCGGACTATGCAAATTTGTCTGCCTTTTGGAAGGAGCTACAAATCATGTATCGTATTCTGGAACTGAATCCCCAGCTCAAGGACTTCGCCGGAGACATCGATCTGCGGATGCGTCTGTATCAGGACACCCAAAACCGAATTCTTTCCAAGGGGCAGTCCCTCAGTGAATTCGCCAATGCCCACAAATACTTCGGCTTCCACCATGTGCCCGGGGGCTGGTACTATCGGGAGTGGGCTCCCAGCGCCTACCAGCTCTACCTCACCGGCGAATTTAACGACTGGAACCCCACGTCCCATCCCCTGGAAAACCTTGGCAACGGCAACTGGGAGCTCTACCTGCCCGGGGACGACGCCCTGTGGGAGGGCTGCAAGGTGAAGACCGTGGTGGATGCTTTTATGCAGCGCACCTGGCACATCCCTCTCTATGCCCGCCGGGTGGTCCAGGAAAATGGCACCGTCAACTGGCTGTGCGAGGTGACGGACGACCAGAAAACCTTCCCCTGGACGGATAAGAGCTTCCGCCGGGAGGATTCCCTCTATATTTACGAGGCCCACGTGGGCATGGCCCAGGAGGAGGGCAAGGTTGGCACTTATCGGGAGTTTGCGGACCTGGTGCTGCCCAGAGTGAAGAAAGCGGGCTACAACACCATCCAGCTCATGGCCATTATGGAGCACCCCTACTATGGCAGCTTCGGCTATCAGGTGGCGAACTTCTATGCCGCCTCCAGCTGGTTCGGCAAGCCCGAGGACCTGAAATACCTGGTAAACAAGGCCCACGAGATGGGGCTGTGCGTGCTGCTGGACGTGGTCCACTCCCACGCCGTGAAGAACACCACCGAGGGCATCAACATGTTCGACGGCACCACCTGGCAGTTCTTCCACGACGGCCCCAAGGGCGACCACCCCGCCTGGGGCACCAAGTGCTTCGACTACGGAAAGACCGGCGTCATCCACTTCCTGCTGAGCAACCTGAAATTCTGGATGACCGAGTACCATTTTGACGGCTTCCGCTTCGACGGCGTGACCTCCATGCTCTACCACGACCACGGCCTGGGCACGGACTTCAATACCAATGACAAGTATTTCTCCTACAATACCCACACCGAGGCCATCACCTATTTGCAGCTGGCAAACCAGCTGATTCGTCAGGTGAACCCCATGGCGGTGACCATTGCCGAGGATATGTCCGGTATGCCCGGCATGTGTCTGCCCATTGCAGACGGCGGCATCGGCTTTGACTACCGGCTGGGCATGGGCCTGCCCGATATGTGGGTGCGCACCGTGCGGGACCTGCGGGATGAGGACTGGGACATCTTCCAGATGTGGTGCAGCATGTGTATGCGCCGCCCGGGTGAAAACACCGTGGCCTATGTGGAGAGCCACGACCAGGCGTTGGTTGGCGACAAGACGCTGATCTTCCGCCTGGCAGATGCGGCCATGTATACGGATATGGAAAAGACAACCCACAACCCCGTCATCGACCGGGCCATTGCCTTGCACAAGATGATTCGCCTCTTTACCCTGGCCGGCGGCGGCGAGGCCTACCTGAACTTCATGGGCAACGAATTCGGCCACCCAGAATGGATCGACTTTCCCCGGGAGGGCAACGGCTGGAGCTTCCACTACTGCCGCCGCCAGTGGAGCCTGCGGGACAACGGGTGCCTGAAGTACCAGTGGCTGGGCCGGTTCGACGAGGACATGATCGGCCTTGCCAAAAGCGTTGACCTGTTCAAAATGCGCTTCGGCGATCTGCGCCTGAACGACAGTGAAAAGAAAATTCTGGTATTCTACCGTCAGGGGCTCATGTTTGCCTTTAACTTCGACCCCAGCCATTCCTATACGAACGTCAAGGTCAGCCTGCCCCACATCGCAGACTACGAGGTCGTCCTGGATACCGACGACCCCAAGTACGGCGGCAACGGCCTCATCGGCTCCGCCCCCTACCCTGCCATCGTGGACAAGAAGGGCAACTCCGTCATCTCCCTCTATCTCCCCGCCCGGTCCGCCGTGGTACTCAAAGAGGGCAAGATCCGGGTTCTGCCCCCCGCGCCCAAGAAGAAGGGCAAAAAGTAAGATCAACCGCCGCATCCCCAAAAACGGGATGCGGCGGCTGCTGTTTTACCGTATCTCCTGCTCCAGGCAATCGAACTCTTCCGTGGAGAAGAACTCTCCAAGGGTTATGTCCAACCCGTCGCAGATCATTTTCACGGTCAACAATTTGGGATTCTGGCTTTTTCCGTAGAGAATGTTTTTAATACTGGACGGCGGTAGGGCGCAGACCGTCGCCAAACGGTTGATGCTCATATTGCGCGCTTCGCACAGCTGCAAAATACGGTTTCGGACAGCTTCCACTGTGGTCATGGTATCCCTCCGGTATTCTTTTCTTTCTAGAATACCCAAAAGGGGTTGTCAAAATAGGCTATGGGTGCTACTATTAGGCTATGCATAGACGATTTGGAGGGAAATTTATGAAAGACTACGCCAAAATGTATGCCGTGCTCTGCGGGGCGATTGACGATGTGATCGATGGCTTGGAAGCGCTCCCTGGCGCAGCGGAATACGCCCAGCATCTGAAAGCCGCTCTGCTCCAGACGGAGGAAATCTATTGCGGCGGGGAAAATGCTTCCCCGCCGGGGGAGCTGAGAGGAAATCCTTGACAAATAATCCCCGTTTTGTTAGAATTGATTTGTAATCAGTTCTAACGTATAGAGAAGAACAGATTATCCCCAAAACAGGAAGGAGACCTACATCCATGAAACACAGACGCATTCTTTCCGGCCTGGCGGCCCTGATGCTGGCGGCCAGTCTGCCTATGTCCGCCCTGGCAAGGGAGTGGGACATTGCCGACGGAGACATTACCATCGTCGCAGACAATGACGGGCAAAAGGTGTCCCAGGGAACCGGGAACGACATTTCGGACGACAATCCCATCATTATCGGAAACTCTGCGACGAACACCGTCAGCATCGTGGCCGAGAAGGACCAGACCGCAAACGTCACCCTCTCCGGCGCAAACATCGACGGGAGCACCAAGGGCAATGCCGCCGTTTCCACTACTGGCGAGGGCAATGTCAGCATTGAGCTGGACGGCGACAGCACCCTCAAGAGCGGTTTTTGTCATGCCGGCCTTGAAAAGAACAACGGCGGCAGCCTGACCATTACGGACGAGGACAAAAACGGCAAGCTGACCGCCGAGGGCGGCGGATACGGCGCGGGCATCGGCGGCGGCTACAACGGCACTGGCAGCGACATCACCATCTCCGGCGGCGAGGTCAACGCCACCGGCGGCGCTTATGGCGCGGGCATCGGCGGCGGCTACGAGGCTGGCGGCAGCGACATCACCATCTCCGGCGGCGAAGTCAAGGCCACCGGCGGCGCTTTTGGCGCGGGCATCGGCGGCGGCTACGAGGCTGGCG
>UQGU01000069.1 GCA_900540635.1 uncultured Eubacteriales bacterium
CAGTGCCGGGTGGCACTGGCTACTGTGCTGATAGGGGGAGTTTTCTAACAGCCCCCTCCTTTATGCGCTTTTCATGGGTCCCAGCCGGATGACGGCCAGGGTGGCATCGTCTTCGCCCGTGCTGCCGTATTGGCGCAGCAGGCGGTCAGCTAAGGGGCCGGTGGGCTCGATGGTATCCGGCAGGGAAAGGGATTCGTCAAAGGTCACGCCGTCACTGGCAAGCACCAGCGTCTGTCCCTTTTGGAGGGAAAGCCTTGCGATCCGTTCCCCGGAGGACCCCAGCTCCATTCCCGGCGGCAGGCCGGGAGCGCCGATGCGCCGGAGGGTTTTCCGGCTGAGCAGATAGCTGGGGGCGGCCCCCCACTTGTAGAGGCTGGCATAGCCCGTGTCCAGCCGCAGCTCGCACAGGTCCGCGGTGACGGCCCCGGTGTCCCCGGTGAGCAGCAGCTGGGCGTTGAGGCTTTTCAGGGCCGCCCCCGGGGGCAGCCCCGCCGTGAGCATCCCTTTCAGGAGATGGACTGCCTGGCAGGCCTGGGCTGCTGCCGGGGCCCCGGTGCCCATGCCGTCACACAGGAGAATATAGAACCGGGGCCCCGTGCCGGGGAAGGCGGCGCAGCGGTCCCCGTCTGAGCGGTCCTTTTCCCGGGAGCGGACGGAGACGGTCACCCGATAGCGGATCTGGCCCGGAGAGAGCTGCAGGGGCAGCCCATCGGCCACCCGCTGCAAATAGCGGGAAAGCATCCCGTATTGCTGGGCCACCGCCATGCGGTATTCCTCCCGACGCTTGTGCTGGGCCTCCAGCAGCCGCTGCTGCTCCCGTACCCGGGCAGCCTCCCGCAGGACCCTCCCGGTGTGGGGGCAGGAGAAGGAGAGCGGGTCTAAAAAGATGCTGTCATCCATGGCCTGCTTCCGGGGGCAGGTGTCAGCCCTGAGACAGTCGGTGCAGGCGGCGGCCTTCAGCCGTTCCACCCGGTCCGGCATGGAGACGGAAGATCCGGGAATCTCCAACAGGAGCCGCTGCATCTTCGCCAGCACCCGGGCTTCCTGCTCCAGCTTTACCTGAGCGCCGGAGGTCCCCCGAGTCCCCGGGGGCAGCAGCAGATCCCAAGGAAGTGCTGCCCCCAGCAGCCCGCCGGTGCTCACCCCCAGCCAGGCCCCGATGTTCCAGCTTTTGCCCAGGGCCATGCCCAGAATGCACCCGGCGCTGCCCGCTGCTGCCCGCCGCCAGGGCTCCTTCATGGGCAGGGCCCGGAGCATCCAGGCCCCGCACATTCCGGCGGTAAACCCCGGAAGCCCGGACCACTCCAGAGCGGCCCCAACCAGAGCGGCGGTGGGGAGGGGCCCTGCCGCCGCGGCGACGCCTGCTGCGACGCAGGCCAGCCCTTTCAGCCCCGCCGCCGCCAGAGCCCGCAGCCCCAGGGAAAAGGTCAGGCAGACGGCCGTGGGGTGGCCGGTGTCCATGGCCCAGCCGGGGATCCACACCCCCAGGCAGCCGGTGCTGCCCCAGAGCAGTGCGGACCCGGGGGCCTGGCGAAAGGGCAGGGCTGCGGCAGCGCAGAGCGCCCCAAAGCACCCGCCCCGCAGAAGCAGGCCTCCGTGCCGGGCCAGCAGCGCCGCCAGATGCAGGGCCAGTGCCAGCGCCGTGAACCAGAGCCCCGGCAGCCATCGGCTCTGCCAGAACAGCCGGTAGCCCCCCGCAGCCCCCAGGGCGGCGAGCAGGCACCAGCCTCCCTTTGTGGCGGCTGCCAGGGCTGCCCCCAGGGGCAGGCAGCCGCCTTGCCCCGGAATGGCCGCCAGGAGCATCCCTCCGCCGCTCAGAAGCACGGCCCTGCATAGCTTTTCCGCCCCCGGGTCCGCCGCCAGCAAATCCAAATCCCGTTTTCTCCTGCGCAAATACCCCGCAACCGTCATTTGTATGCCGCTCCCTTCGAAATTGGTACATTTCAGACTTTAGCACGGCTCCGGGAGAAAAGCCGTCGGAAGAAGCTGCTTGCAATGGGAAATTCTCCGAGGTATAATACGAGAAAATCAAACTTTTCCCATCAGGAGGACTTATGGCAAGCGAATTTGAGGTGAAATACCGTTCTTCCCCCGCAGCAATGGAGCTGCTGGAGGCCGCCTACGGACCCTTTGAGACTGTCACCATGGAGACGGCCTATTACGATGCCCCGGGAAGGCCGCTGGCAGCCCGGTACTGGACCCTGCGTCGCCGCCTGGAAAACGGCCGCAGCGTCTGCGCGCTGAAAACCCCGGGAGAGGGGCTCCTGCGGGGAGAATGGGAGACGGAGTGCGACAGTATAGAAGCGGCGATCCCGGCCCTTTTGGCCCTGGGCGCTCCGGAAGAGCTGGCTGCCCTGACAGCCGGGGGCCTGACCCAGACCTGTGCCGCCCGGTTTACACGGCGGGTCTGCCTGGTTTCCTACGGAAATTCGAAAATGGAGCTGGCCCTGGACTGCGGCGCGCTTCTGGGCGGCAGCAGGGAGGAGGCGCTCTGCGAGGTGGAGGCGGAGCTCAAGCAGGGCGCCCAGGCGGATACTCTGGCCTTCGGTGCATACCTGGCGGAGCGCTATGGCCTGGTCCCGGAGGAAAAGAGCAAGCTTGCCCGGGCCCTGGCACTGGCGGAATAGGGAAAACCCTTTGAAAATTCCCTGTTTTTTTCAAAAAACCTATTGCAATGCAATCAAAAGAGTGCTATAATCAGTATCGATAGGATGTAGGAAGAAAGAGAGGGGCGCGCCCCTCTCTTTCTTATTGACCAAAAGAAAGGATGGTTTCATGAAGGTCACCGAGCAGGTAGCCGCTTTCGCGGAACCCGTCGTGCAGGAGCATGGCTGCGAGCTGTGGGACGTGGAGTATGTGCGGGAGGGCTCTGAGTATTTCCTGCGGCTGTACATTGACAAAGAGGGCGGCGTGGACATTGACGACTGCGAGGCCATTTCCCGGGCCATGGACCCCATTCTGGACGAGAAGGACCCGGTTCCCGGGAGCTACCATTTTGAGGTCTGCTCCGCAGGCCTGGAGCGGGCGCTGAAGCGGCCCGGGGATTTTGAGCGCTTTATGGGCTCTCCCATTACCGTCAAGCTCTATCGGCCCTACAATGGCCTAAAGGAGCTGCCCTGTGTGCTGCGGGGCTATGAAGACGGCAAGCTCACCGTGGAATCCGGCAAGGAAACAATTACATTTGAAAAGTCCCAGGTCGCGCTGGTGCGGCTGCGGGTGGAATTCTGATTGGAGGAACGAAACGATGGCAAGAAAAACAAAAGCCGCCAAGGCTGAGCCCCAGGTAGATGTGGGTGCAGAGATTTTTGCAAGCCTGCGAGAGCTGGAAAAGATCAAGGGCATTCCCGTTGACTACATGGTCGAGCGGCTGAAGCAGGCTCTGGCCAATGCCTACCGGAAGGACCGGGAGGACCACCGGGATGTGCCCGCCGACAATGTGATCGTCAATCTGGACGAGCACGGCCTGAGCATCCATTTGGTGAAGACCGCTGTGACGGAGGACGAGCTGGAGGACCTGGCTCTGGAGATCCCCATTGACGCTGCCCGCCGCTACAAGGCAGACGCCCAGCCGGGCGATCAGATCAGCATCCCCGTGGATTACCAGAAGTTCGGCCGCATTGCCGCCCAGACCGCCAAGCAGGTGGTCATCCAGGGCATCCGGGAAGCCGAGCGGGGCGTGATGTATGAGAGCTACTCCAATAAGTCCCAGGAGCTCATGACCGGAACCGTGTTCCGCACCGTGCCTGCCACCGGCGATGTGCTGCTGAAGGTGGGCCAGGGCAATGATGCCTCCGAGGCCATGCTCCGTTCCGGGGAGCAGATCCCCGGCGAGACCTATACCGAGGGCCAGATCCTCAAGGTCTATGTGCTGGATGTGCGCAAGAGCGACCGGGGCCCCCTGGTGCAGGTATCCCGGACGCACCCCAACCTGGTGCGCCGTCTGTTTGAGCTGGAGACCCCGGAAATCGCCGAGGGCCAGGTGGAGATCCGCAACATCGCCCGGGAGCCCGGCTCTCGCTCCAAGATGGCCGTCCGGGCCGCTATGGAGGGCATCGACCCCGTGGGCGCCTGCGTGGGCCCCAGAGGCGGCCGTGTCAATGCCGTTGTGGAAGAGCTCCACGGCGAGAAGATCGAAATTGTGGTGTGGAGCGAGGACCCCTGCCAGTATGTGAAGGCAGCCCTGAGCCCTGCGGATGTGATCTCCGTCAGCCTGGTGCCCGGCCAGAAGGCCTGCAGCGTGATCGTGCCTGACGACCAGCTGAGCCTGGCCATCGGCAAGGAGGGCCAGAATGCCCGCCTGGCTGCCCGCCTGACCGGCTACAAGATCGATATCAAGTCCGCTTCCCAGGCTGCCGCCCTGGCCCAGCCCAAGGAAGAGGCTGCGGAAGAGACTGCGGAAGAGGAAGCGTAAATTTTTCGCTGAACCCATTACAAGTTCTGGGAGTTATTTTAGTGGACAGTGGACAGTTAAGGTAATTCCTGCGGAATTTTTGAATAAATTATTGAAAGCAAAAACGGAATCGCAATGACAATTGAGGATGGCCGAACGACAGAGGGTTCTCCCTGGAGAATGCAATCACTGTCAACTGTCAACTGTCAACTGTCAACTTGAATGCAGGGGGTTCGACATGCAGAAAAAAATCCCTCAGCGGCAGTGCATGGGCTGCCGGGAACGGAAGGCCAAGAAGGAGCTCATCCGGGTGGTCCGAGGCGTTGACGGAACCGTCAGCCTGGACTTCAGCGGCAAGGCCCCGGGCCGGGGCGCTTACCTGTGCCCGGACCCCGAATGCCTGAAAAAGGCCATCCGCTCCAAGGCGCTCAGCAGAAGCCTGGAAACGGAAATCCCCCAGGAGGTCTATGACCGCCTGGAGAAGGAGATGGAGCAGAATGGATAAAGCGCTGAATTACCTGGCCCTGGCCCGGAAGGGCGGCATGGCCGAGCTGGGCGAGGAGCCCGTGGGCGGCGCGGCGAGAGCCGGGAAGGCCTATGCCATCCTGGTTGCCTCCGATGCTTCGGACCACACCTGGCGCAGAGCCAAGAGCTTTGCCGCCGGTACGGAGCAGCAGTGTGTCCGTCTGCCCTATAATAAGGACCAGATGGGCGAGGCCATCGGCCGGGATGCTCTGGCTATGGCCGCCATTACGGACGTTTCCCTGGCACTGGCCCTTGTGAAGGCCCTGCCGGAGCCGGAAAAATATAAGGAAGCTCTGGAAGTTCTGTCTCAGAAGTCCCAGAAGGCAAAAAAACGCCAGGCGGAGGCCAAGGCCCACGCCCGGAACGTTCGGACAGGGAAGAAGAAACACCATGAAGTAAAGTAAGATCGTTTAGTTAGTGGAGGTGCGTTCATATATGAGTTTTGTGAAGTATCGTTTGAAGGAAGTTGCAGCCGATTTCGGCGTAACGCCGAAGGAAATCGGGGATATCATCTCCAAGTTTTATGAAAGACCCAAGTCCAACTCCCAGGTTCTGACGGACCAGGAGCTGAATGCGGTATTCGAGGTTATGACCCAGACTCACCAGATCGATTCTCTGGAGCAGGTCTTCGCCGCCCAGAAGCCCAAGGAAGAGCCCAAGAAGGAAGTCAAGGCCGAGCCGTCCAAGGCGGAGAAGACAGAAGCGTCCAAGGCGGAGAAGGCGGAAGCCCCCAAGGCCGAAAAGGCCGAGCAGCCCGCTGCTGCCCAGAGCGCCAAGCCCGAAAAAACCAAGGAGCCGGAGCGGAAGCGGGAGCGCCGCATTGTGGATACCTCTGCCGTGCAGGTGAACTCCGCCCGTTTTGACGACCGGGTGGATGCGCTGGTCTCCGAGCGGGTCCAGAACTACCAGGGCGGCAAGCAGCGCATCGGCGGCAAGAAGGGCCAGCAGCAGAACAAGAAGGACAACAAGTTCCGGGGCAATAAGTCCCGCAACGAAGAGCAGGAGAAGCTGCGCCGCCTGCAGATGGAGGTTGCCCGGAAGGCCCAGCTGACGGTGAAGATCCCCGAGGAGATCACCGTGGGCGAGCTGGCTTCCCGGATGAAAAAGACCGCCGGTGAGGTCATCAAGCTGCTGATGAAGAACGGCGTCATGGCCGCCATCAACCAGACCATCGACTTCGACACCGCCGAGTTTGTGGCTACGGAAATGGGCTGCAAGGTGGAGAAGGAAGTCACCGTCACCATCGAGGAGCAGATCATTGACGATCATGTGGACACCGCCGACGAGCTGGAGAACCGTGCTCCCGTTGTGGTTGTCATGGGCCACGTTGACCACGGCAAGACCTCTCTGCTGGATGCCATCCGGAAGACCTCCGTCACCGCCGGTGAGGCCGGCGGCATTACCCAGCACATCGGTGCCTATACCGTGGATGTGAACGGCAATACCATCACCTTCTTGGATACCCCGGGCCACGCCGCCTTTACCTCTATGCGTGCCCGCGGCGCGATGTGCACCGATATCGCCATTCTGGTGGTGGCTGCCGACGACGGCATCATGCCCCAGACCATTGAGTCCATCAACCACGCCAAGGCCGCCAAGGTGCCCATCATCGTGGCCATCAACAAGATGGATAAGCCCACCGCCAACCCCGACAAGATCAAGGAGCAGCTGACCAAGTACGACCTGATCCCCGAGGAATGGGGCGGCGACACCGTTATCTGCCCCATCTCCGCAAAGACCGGCATGGGCCTGGACAACCTGCTGGAAATGGTCATTCTGACCGCCGAGATGCAGGAGCTGAAGGCCAACCCCAACCGCCGGGGCAAGGGCACCGTCATCGAGGCCCGTCTGGACAAGACCCGTGGCCCCATTGCTACCTTGCTGGTGCAGAACGGTACTTTGAAGCAGGGCGATATCATCATTGCCGGTACTGCCGTGGGCCGTGTCCGTGTCATGACCAACGATAAGGGCCGCACGGTGAAGACCGCCGGACCTTCCCAGCCTGTGGAGATCACCGGCCTTGCCGATGTGCCCACTCCCGGCGACGAGTTCGATGCCGTCACCGATGAGCGCATGGCCCGTGAGCTGGTGGAGCAGCGCCGCCAGGCCGCCAAGGATGCAGCCGCCAAGCTGCAGCAGAAGGTCACCCTGGACAATCTGTTCGCCCGGATGCAGGAGGGCGAGATGAAGGAGCTGCCTCTGATCGTCAAGGCCGACGTGCAGGGCTCCGCCGAAGCTGTGAAGGCCTCTCTGGAGAAGATCTCCAACGAAGAGGTCCGGGTCCGGGTCATCCACACCGGCGTGGGCGCCATCAACGAGAGCGATGTGCTGCTGGCCTCCACCTCCGGAGCCATCATCGTGGGCTTCAACGTCCGGGCCGATGCAGGCGCACAGGCCTCCATTGCCCGGTCCAACGTGGATATCCGCTACTACCGGGTCATCTACGATGCCATCGATGAGATCGAGTCCGCCATGAAGGGCATGCTGGCACCCAAGTATGAGGAAGTGGTCATCGGCCATGCCGAGGTCCGCATGACCTATAAGGTCAGCGCCATCGGCACCATTGCAGGCTGCATGGTCAAGGACGGCAAGGTCACGAGAGACGCCCAGGTTCGGGTGCTTCGGGACAATATCGTCATCCACGAGGGCGAGATCGGCTCCTTGCAGCGGTTTAAGGACGCTGTCAAGGAGGTCACCGCCGGCTATGAGTGCGGCATGAGCGTGGTCAAGTTCAACGATATCAAGGAAGGCGACATTTTCGAGTGCTTCGCCATGCAGGAGATCAAGCAGTAAATAAAATAGCCTTCCCTTGGGGGAAGGTGGCCCGCCGATAGGCGGGGCGGATGAGGGGCGGCAACGGGCTGGACTGCGGGAAATGCAAGCAGTTGCTGTCCCTCTCCGAAGAAAGAAGTTTTGCTGAGAGGTACCATATTTCAGTTGGTACCGCCCCTCATCCGCCGCCTGCGGGCGGCACCTTCCCCCAGGGGAAGGCAAGAAAAGGAGGATGTAACATGGCATCCAATCGGATCAATAGAATCAACGAAGAGATCATGAAAGAGCTGTCCTCCCTTCTGCGGACCGTCAAGGACCCCAGAGTGCAGGACACCATGATCTCCATCACCCGGGTAGAAACCACCCCGGATCTGCGCTATACCAAGGTGTATGTCAGCTTTTTGCAGCGGGAAAATGCCAAGCAGGCCTTGACGGGCCTCAAATCTGCCGGCGGATATCTCCGCCGGGAGCTGGGCCATGCTCTGCAGCTGCGCTATGCCCCGGAAATTGTCTGGGCGGAGGACGACAGCATCGAGTACGGCGCAAAAATGCTGAAGCTCATCAACTCTCTGGAGGTAAACCATGACGAAGAGCCTGACGAGGGTTGAGACGGCGGCTTTCCTGAGCGACCATGACAACTATGTGATTCTCACCCATATCCGCCCCGACGGGGATACCCTGGGCAGCGCCTCGGCGCTGTGCCTGGGGCTGCGGAGCCTGGGCAAGACCGCCCATGTGCTGGTGAATACCGGCGTTGGCGGCCGGTTCCGCTGGATGCTGGAGGGCCTTACCGTGGAGGAGGCCGGGAAGGACGATACCGTCATCTCCACCGACGTGGCCTCTCCCGGGATGCTGCCGGATAACGCCCAGGGGTATCTCGGCCGGGTGCGGCTGCGCATTGACCACCACGGCTCTGCCACCTCCTTTTCCGACCTGGAGCTGGTGGACCCGGACAGCGCCTCCTGCGCCGAGGTGGTCTATGACGTGCTGGAGCTTATGGAAGCGCCCCGGCAGGCGGAGGTGCTGGACCGCATCTATGTGGGCCTGAGCACGGATACCGGCTGCTTCCGCTTTGCCAACACCACCGCCCATACCTTCCGGGTGGCGGCGGCCTGTGCTGAGGGGGGAGCCCGGGTGTACCAGCTGAACCAGGAGCTTTTCGAGACCAACACCCTGGGCAAGCTGCGGATGCAGGGCTGGATCGTGGAACATATGCGCCTGCTGCACTGCGGCACCATGGCCATCTGCGCCATCCCCCGCAGCGTGGAACTGGAGCTGGGGGTCACCAGCGATGATATGGACAATATCTCCAATTTCCCCCGCACCGTGGCCGGTGTGAACGTGGCGGCCACCATCCGGGAGACCGAGGACGGTCTGGCGAAAATCTCCGTCCGGGCAGTGCCGGGGTATGATGCCACGGTCATTGCCGAGAAGTTCGGCGGCGGCGGCCACAAGGGAGCAGCCGGTGCCAGCCTCCGCCTGCCCATGGCCCAGGTGGAGCAGATCGTGGAGCAGGCCATGCTGGAGACCTGCCAATGAACGGAATCGTGATTGTCGATAAACCCCAGGGCTGGACAAGCCAGGATGTGACTGCAAGACTGCGCCGGGTATTTTCTACCCGGCGCATTGGCCATGGCGGGACATTGGACCCCATGGCTACCGGCGTGCTGCCGGTGTTCGTCGGCAGGGCCACCCGGGCTGTGGAATTTTTTGAGCACGCGGAGAAGACCTATGAGGCCACGCTGCGGCTTGGAATGAAAACCGATACCCAGGATATCACCGGCACAGTGCTGGAAGAGCGGCCCGTAACGGTGACGGAGCAGGATATTCTGAATGTTTTGCCCGCTTTTCGGGGAGAGATCCTGCAAATTCCGCCTATGTACTCTGCTTTGAAGGTCAACGGCCAGAAGCTCTACGACCTGGCCCGGAAGGGCAAGGAGGTGGAGCGGCAGCCCCGGCCCATTACCATCCACGAGCTGGAGCTGCTGCACTTTGACGGGCAGGATGCCCGTATTCGGGTCCGCTGCTCCAAGGGAACCTATATCCGTACCCTCTGTGAGGACATGGGCGAGAAGCTGGGGTGCCTTGGCACCATGGCCGCTCTGCGCCGGACCCAGGCAGGGGAGTACACCATCGAAAAGGCCGTGCCCTTGCAGACGCTCCTGGATGCGGAAAATCCGGAGCAGTACCTTCTGAGCATGGACAGCCCGTTCCTGGGCTATCCCGCCGTCACCCTCAGCGAAAATCAGGAAAAACGCTGCCGCAACGGCAATTCCTTCACCCTCCGGGTCCCCGACGGTACCTACCGTGCCTACGGAAAAAACGGAGAGTTCCTCATGCTGGCCAGAGTGGAGAACGGTGTTATGTCGACCATAAAGAGCTTCTTTGAAGTGTGAAAAGCCTTCCCCTTCGGGGAAGGTGGCAGGGCGAAGCCCTGACGGATGAGGGGCGGGAAGCAGAACCGGTGATAAGAAACCTTTGTAATTTTGTTCCGGGAAATGGGCAGAAAACTGCTTAAATTGGTTCCGCAACGGTTCTGTCTGCCGCCCCTCATCAGTCACGGCCCAAAGGGCC
>UQGU01000070.1 GCA_900540635.1 uncultured Eubacteriales bacterium
TTTGGTGGTTTTGTATAGAGACAGGTGTCCGCTTTTTGCGTACACCGAGCCCGGTGTACGCAACGGAAAAGCAGCCCCTTATCCGTCCCGTCTTACGGCGGGCCACCTTCTCCCAGGGAGAAAGCGTAGGAAGGCTTATATCACATAGTCATTTCCCACGTTGTGCCGGTCCAGAACATCCTGAAGGGTGATACCGCCGAGGTAATCCCGGATGATTTTATCCAGGCCCTGCCATACAGGCAGCGTCATGCAGTCGGCGCTGCGGGGGCACTTGGCGGCATCCTTTTCCAGGCAGGCCACGGCGGAAAGCCCCGTCTCCGTCACCTCCAGGATATCCAGAACGGTATACTCCTCCGGTCTTCTGGTCAGCCGGTAGCCGCCCTGGACCCCCCGGGTGGTTTGCAGCAGGCCCACACGGTTCAGCAGGGGGATGATCTGCTCCAAATACTTCTTGGAAATCTCCTGCCGGGCGGCAATATCTCTCAGGGCCACATAGCCATCGCCCTGGTTCTGGGCAAGATCCAGCATCATACGCAGGGCATAGCGCCCTCTTGTTGAAATCATTTTCGCTCCTCCTCCGGTACAAAATCCAGGGTAATTTCCTTTAATCTCGGCCGCAGCTGGGTAAATTTCACACCGGCAGAGGCCATCATACGCTTGGAGGCCAGGGTGGCCATAGAATCGGCGTATTTATCGGACAGGTAGAGCACTTCCTTTACGCCGCTCTGGATAATGGCCTTGGCGCACTCGTTGCAGGGGAACAGCGCCACATACAGCCGGCTGCCATGCAAATCCCGGCCATGGGCATTGAGAATGGCATTGAGCTCCGCATGGACCACGTAGGGATACTTGGTGTCTATCCCCTCCCGCTCCCAGGGGTACTCGTCATCGGAGCAGCCCTTGGGCATACCGTTGTAGCCCGTGGAGAGGATGATATTGTCCTGGGAGACAATGCAGGCCCCCACCTGAGTATTGGGGTCCTTGCTCCGGCGGGCCGCCAGCATGGCAATGCCCATGAAATACTCGTCCCAGCTGATATAGTCTTCCCGTTTCATAGGAAAACCTCCTTTTCAGCAGCGCAGCGCTGCCTTTCTACTCTTTTATTTGAATAGTATACCAAATCAGAGGGCTTTTCTCAAGTACAAATATTGAAATATTCCCCCCAGGCGTTGGAATATCCCCCCGGGGGGCTTCCGCACGAGGCACCGGTCTGGTAAAATGGCAGTTAAATGCACCCCGGGAGGAAAGAGAATTGGAAATTGAAGAACGGGTCAAACACTACTGGACGGTCCGGTCCCACGACTTTGGGGCCATCCGAAAAAATGAGCTGGAGGGCGATATGGGCCGCCGCTGGCTGGAAGAGCTGGAGCAGTGGCTTCCAAAAGGGAAAACGCTGGACATTCTGGACGTGGGCACCGGCACGGGCTTTTTTGCCATTCTCCTTGCCGGGATGGGCCACCGGGTCACAGGCATTGACCTGACCCCCGCCATGCTGGAGGAGGGCCAGGCACAGGCAGCACAGGCAGGGCTTTCCATCGACTTCCGGCAAATGGACGCCCAGGAGCCGGACTTCCCGGAGAGCAGCTTCGATGTGGTCCTCAGCCGAAACCTAACCTGGACCCTGCCGGACCCGGAAAAGGCCTACGGTCAGTGGCTCTGGGTGCTGCGCAGGGGCGGGCTTCTGCTGAACTTTGACGCAGACTACGCCGCCAACGTCCGCAGCGAGAGCACTCAGAACTGCTCCGTCCCCCCGGATAGCCCCTACGGCCATGTGGGCATGACCCGGGAGCTGGTAGAGGAAAACAACGCCATCACCCTGGCGCTGGACATTGGCAAGCGCCGCCCGGACTGGGACGCAGCGGTCCTCGAAAAAATGGGCGCTGTCCACTGCGCCGTGGACCGGACGTTGGGCCGCCGGATCCTGGGCGAGCTGGACCTGGAGCACGCACCTATGTTTCTTGTCAGCGCAAGGAAAGCATAAAAAACGGGCTGTCTCAGCGAGGCAGCCCGTTTGCTTATTCCAGATTCTGCGGCACCGTAGCGGCCTCGGCGATGTTGATGGCGTGGCCGCCGATACGGTTCAGGGAGTTCAGGACCTCGCCGAAGAGGATGCCGGCCTCCACGCTGCACGCTCCCGTGCGCAGGCGCTCCATGTGGTTCACCTGGCTCTGGCTTGTGAGCTTGCGGATCTGGCGCTGCATCTTTGCCATGCGCTTCAGCTCGTCCAGGTGGACATCCTGATGATAGAAGGCGGAGACGGCCCGGTCGAAGAGCTGACTGGCATCGTCATTGATAACGGCCAGCTCCGCCATGGCGCTCTGAGAATAGACAACGCTCTTTTCATCCTGCTGCTCTGTCAGGTGCAGCAATCGCTCGGCGTAGTCGCCGATCCGCTCCAGATCGGAGAGTGCCTGGAAGACATGGTTCACATACTGGGCATCCCGGTCGGACATCTCCTGGACATTGAGTTTGACCAGAAAATCGCTGATGGCGTCGGTCAGATAGTCGATGACGGATTCGTTTTCTTCGATCTGCTTGGCATCCGCCACTCTTCCGGTGAGCAAAGCGCCTGTGGCCAGGTTCAGATTGGTGCGGACCAGGCCTGCCATGCGCTCCACCTCATTGCGGATCTGCAGCAGGGTGACGCTGGGAGAGCCCACCAGGTTCACGTCGATGTACTCCAGGCGGCAGGCATCCTCATGCCTCTGCTTGGGCACCAGCAGATAGGTGAGCTTGACCACCTGATTGGTCAGGGGCAGCAGCACCGCAGCGGAGACGACCTTGAAGATGATATGGACCACAGACACCTGGAACATGGGGTCCGGCACAAAGGACTCCACCCACTGCGTATAGGGCAGCGCGAGGGTGACAACGGTCATGATCACCGCGCCCACCAGGTTGTTGATCAGATAGATCATGGAGGCCCGCTTGGCGTTGTTCCGGGCATTCATAGAAGCCAGAATGGTGGGCATGGCAGAGCCAATGTTAATGCCGCAGATCAGGAACGATGCAAAGTACAGCGGCATAAGGCCCTGCATGGCCAGTGCCTGCAAAATACCAACAGCCGCAGAGGAGGACTGGATCACGGCACACAGCGCCGCGCCTACCAGAATGCCCAGGATGGGGTTCTTGGCATTCATAATGAAGTTCTGGAACCAGGCCACATCCTTCAGGGGGCCCATGGCGGCGGACATGGTATGCAGGCCCTGGAACAGGAGACCGAAACCCAGGATGATCTGGCCAATGTGCTTGTTCTGCTTCTTCTTGGAGTAGAGCATTAAAAACGCGCCGATGAAGATGCAGGCCGGGGCAATGCCGGACACATCCAGTGCGATCAGCACACTGGTGATGGTAGTACCGATGTTCGCGCCGAAGATGACGCCCGTGGCCTGGGCCAGGTCCATGATCCCTGCGTTGATGAAGCCCATGACCATAACGGTGGTTGCTGAAGAGGACTGAATGACAACGGTGACGAAAACGCCCAGCAGGAAGCCCAAAATGCGGTTCCGGGTCAGCTTTTCCAGCAGGTCCTTCATCCGGGAGCCGCAGGCGATCTGCAGTCCGTCGCCCATGTACTGCATTCCGAACAGGAATGCGCCCAGCCCGCCCAAGAGCGAGATAATATTGGTGAAGCTCACAGTATTCCCCCTATTATATTGTCTGTGTAAAATTCAAGTCATACATTCTTTACAAGTATACCAATCCTTTCGACGCATTGCAACATTTTTTTCAGAGGGAATCGGCAAAGAAGCTTCCCCTCCGGGGAAGCTGGCAGGGCGAAAGCCCTGCCTGAAGAGGGGCGTAATGGGCGAGAGCAGGCAAGAATTACCTATTGCTCTCGCATCCAACATCCCTCTTCCCCGCAGGGGCGGCAGGATCTTTCACCCGCCGAAATCGGTATAGCTCTTCCCTGCCACCATGGGGACCTGCTTTTTTACGGCCAGCTCGGAAACGGTGGCGAACCGGAAGCCCCGGGCGGTGAGGGTATCCACAATGGCCAGGGCGGCGGAGACGGAGCTGGAGGACATATCATGCATAAGAATAATGTCCCCATCCCTGGCCTGCTGCAGCACCCGGGCCTTCACAATGGCGGCATCATGGACAGCCCAGTCCTTGGGGTCCACAGACCACTGGACAATGGGCATTTTCAGTGCCTGGGCCACCTGAGCCACGGACTCGGAGCAGCAGCCTCCCGGGGGCCGGAGCAGCTTTACCCGGGACCCCTCCGGCAGCAGGGCCAGGGTACTCTGAATCTCCTCATAGATATCCCGGCGGCTCATAGTGGCCATGGAGTCGTGGGAAAAGCCATGGCAGCCGATCTCATGGCCCTCCTCTGCGATCCTCTGTGCCAATTCCGGATACTGCCGGATGCGGTAGCCGCAGAGGAAGAAGGTAGCTTTTACATTCCGTTCCGCCAGCCCATCCAGCAGCGCCCGGGTGAATCGCCCGGAGGGGCCATCGTCAAAGGTCAGTGCCACGGTGGGCGCAGCGCTGACGGGAAGCACCAGCAGAAAGCACAGAAACAGCGCCGTGAGAACTTTTCGCACAAAACACACCTTCTTCGGAAAAGATTGGGTTTGACGGGAGGGGGAAAATGGGGTATGATATAAAGAAAAAGGTAACCGGGCGGTACAGGAGCAGAAGCCTTCCCCTGGGGGAAGGTGGCCCGCCGCAGGCGGGGCGGATGAGGGGCGGTACAGATCAAAGCGCGGTAATGCTCAAGTAGAAAAGTACTGTTTTCGTGAGCTTAATTGCGTAGATTTCTCCTCATCGGTCCTGCATGCCGCCCCTCATCAGTCAGGGCTTCGCCCTGCCAGCTTCCCCCGGGGGAAGCCTTTCGTGGAGGAAACCTATGCGCTACACCTGCCCCGTCTGTGGGGAAAGTCTGGAAAAACGGGGAAGGCAGTATGCCTGCCCAAACAGCCACAGCTTTGACATTGCGCGGCAGGGCTATGTGAATCTGCTCACCGTACAGCACAAGCACTCTCTGGACCCCGGGGATACCAAGGAGCAGGTGCTCTCCCGGCGGGCCTTCTTAGACGGCGGGTTTTATGCCCCCATCGCCGAAGCTCTGATCACGGCGGCAAAGGAATACGGTGCATCCGGGGAAATTCTGGACGTAGGCTGCGGCGAAGGGTACTATTGCAGCCGCCTGTCTCAGGCCCTTGGCCTGCCCCTGACAGGTTTGGATATCTCCAAGGAGGCCGTCCGCTGGGCGGCGGGGCGGTACAAAACCGCCCAATGGCTCTGCGCCACGGCGGCCCATATCCCTGTGGAAACCGGCAGCGCCGGGGTGCTCACCAGCCTGTTTGCTCTGACGCTCCCCGAGGAATTTCACCGGGTTCTGGCAGAAGACGGCCTGTTTCTCCAGGTTGTAGCCGCAGAGGATCACCTGCTGGGACTGAAGAGCATCATCTACGATCAATTGACCCATAAGGAAAAGCACGTGACCCAGGCGCTGCCGGGCTTCCGGCTGCTGTCCTCGGAAAATATCCGCTTTTCCTTTACGGTGGAGGGCGAGCAGGTCCGGCAGCTGCTGTCCATGACGCCCCATGTTTTCCGCATCGGCAAAGCCGGGGCGGAACGGCTGGCAAATACGGAAAGGCTCACGGACACCGCAAGCTGCGTGCTGAACGTCTACCAAAGGCTTCCCCTGGGGGAAGCTGTCGCGGCACTTTAGTGCCGTGACTGATGAGGGGCGGCACAGAGTAGCATACGGCAACGCCTAAGCAGGAATGCCCTGCTTGCATGAACTTGATCGCGGAGTTTCCTCTTGGTCGGTTCTGCTTCCCGCATAAATTATGGTGCGATTGCCACCGGCAATCGATTATTCTGATTCGCTGCGCGGAGCACCACCCTCATCCGTCAGGGCTTCGCCCTGCCACCTTCCCCCAGGGGAAGGCTTTGCGTTTATAGTTTCCCCCAACCACCCGCCTCTATGACGGGAAATATTAGAAGGAGTGACACCATGCTGGAAAAACTGGAAGCGGTATCCAGTCGATATGAAGAGCTCTGCGTCAAATCAGAGCAGCCGGATTTCTACGCCGACCCCCAGAAGGCGGCCAAGCTTCTCCGGGAAAAGAACGACCTGGAGCCCATTGTTGCGGCTTACACAGCCTATAACCGGGCCCAGCAGGAGATGGACGACGCCGAAGAGCTCATGTCCGATCCGGAGATGAAGGAGCTGTGCCAGCAGACCTACAGCGATGCCAAAGCCGAAAAGGAACGGCTCTACCGGGAACTGCAAATTCTGCTGCTGCCCAAAGACCCCAACGACGACAAAAGCGTCATTGTGGAGATTCGCGGCGGCGTGGGCGGCGAGGAAAGCGCTCTGTTTGCCCACAGCCTGTTCCGGATGTACTCCATGTACGCCGCCCGGAAGGGCTGGACCGTGGAGCTGCTGAACTACAACGAGACCGAGCTCGGCGGCGTGAAGGAGGCGGACTTCGTCATCAACGGCCGGGGGGCCTACTCCCGGATGAAATACGAAAGCGGCGTTCACCGGGTCCAGCGGGTGCCGGAGACGGAATCCGGCGGCCGTGTCCACACCTCCACCGCCACGGTGGCCGTGCTGCCGGAGATGGAAGAGGTGGACGTGCAAATCAATCCCGCGGATATTGAAATGCAGGTCTACCGTGCCTCCGGTGCCGGCGGCCAGCACGTAAACAAGACCAGCTCCGCCGTCCGGCTGATCCACAAGCCCTCGGGCATTGTGGTCGCCTGTCAGGAGGAGCGCAGCCAGGTGCAGAACCGGGAGAAGTGTATGCGGATGCTGGCCTCCAAGCTCTACGAGCAGGAGCAGCAGCGGGTCGAAAGCGAGGTCACAGGCCTGCGCCGCAGCCAGGTGGGCACGGGAATGCGCAACGAGCGCATCCGCACCTACAACTTCCCCCAGGGCCGGGTGACGGAGCACCGGGTAGGTCTGACGCTGTACAAAATCGACTCCGTCATGGACGGCGACCTGGACGAGATCATAGACGCCCTGGCCACGGCCGATCAGGCGGAAAAGCTGAAAATGGCGAAATAAAGGCTTCCCCTGGGGGAAGCTGGCTCGGCGAAGCCGAGACTGATGAGGGGCGGCACAGCTTTACGAAAGGCATATCCCAGGCAGTGTTTCCCCGATTCTGCAAAAATGTACCGGAAACGAGGGAAATCCCCAATGTCGTACAACAGCAATCGAAACCTGACGGCAAATTCCCAGGTGCTCCGAAAAAATATGACCAAAGAAGAGCGGCATTTATGGTATGATTGCCTGAAGCGATTATCCATTCCCTTTCACAGGCAGAAGACACTTGGTGTCTATATTGTGGATTTTTACTGTGACAGGGCAAAGCTTATCGTAGAGCTGGATGGTTCTCAGCATTTTGAAAAAACAGGAATCGCGGAAGATCAACGCAGGGACGCAGCCCTGAAGGAAATGGGATACACAGTCCTGCGCTATGCCAATTCCGATATACACGGAAATTTTGAGGGTGTGTGTGCGGATATACTGAATCATCTTCCGAAGAATGCCGTTTTTCAGGAATGATCGTAAACGGATGGGCTGGTATATTGACGAAGTCTGTACCGCCCCTCATCAGTCACGGCCCTTTGGGCCGCGACAGCTTCCCCCGGGGGAAGCCAATTCTCAAAAGAGGTACTGTTTTATGGAATACATCACCCATTCCCCCGAGGAGACGGAAGCGATCGGGGAGAAGCTGGCAAAAAATTTGGCTCCCGGCACAGTGCTTGCCTACCGCGGCGACCTGGGGGCGGGGAAGACCGCCTTCACCCGGGGCCTGGCCCGGGGGCTGGGGTACCGGGACAGCGTGACCAGCCCCACCTATACCATTGTAAACGAATACTTAGGCGGCAGACTCCCCCTGTTTCACTTTGATATGTACCGCCTTGCCTCCGACGATGACCTGTGGGACATCGGCTGGGAAGACTATCTGGAGCGGGGCGGTGTGTGCGCCGTGGAGTGGAGCGAAAACGTGCCCGAGGCCATGGCGGGGGCGCTGACCGTAAACATTGAAAAGCTTGGGGACACGGATCGGAAAATCACCATAGAAGGAGGGGACGGCTATGAAAATCTTAGCCTTTGAGACCTCTGCCAAGGCGGCCTCTGCCGCCGTTATGGCAGATGGGAAGCTTTTGGCGGAATGCTACCAGAATACTGGGCTGACCCACAGCCAGACCCTGATGGTCATGGCCCAGGACCTGTTGAAGCAGCTGAATCTGACGGCCAAGGACATGGATGCCGTGGCCGTAGCTGCGGGCCCCGGGTCTTTTACAGGAGTACGCATCGGCGTGGCGGCGGCAAAGGGCTTTGCCTGGGGCCGGGAGATCCCATGCGTCGGCACCAGCACTCTGGAATCCATGGCCCTGGGGCTGGGGGCATGGCAGGGCTATGTCTGCCCCGTGATGGATGCCCGGAGAAGTCAGGTTTACAATGCCCTTTTCCACGTTTCCGGCGGAAATTACGCAAGAGTGCAGGAAGACCGGGCAATTTCCCTGGCGGATTTGGGCGAAGAGCTGAAAATTTTGCGCGAACCCATTTTTCTTGTTGGAGATGGGAGCAATCTGTGTTATAATACGTTGTTGGAAAAAGTGCCGGGGCTCGTGCTGCCCCCGGAGCACCGGATGCACCAGCGGGCCGCAGGCGTGGCTCTGGCAGCGGAGCGGATGCTCAAAGAGGGCGGCGACTTTTCCGGCGCCGCTCTGATGCCAAACTATCTGCGCCTGAGTCAGGCGGAGCGGGAACGGCTGGAACGAGAAAATTCAAAATAGACATAAAGGAGAAAGAAATCATGGCAGAAGTACACGTATTGGACCATCCCCTCATTCAGCACAAGCTGGCGATCCTGCGCAGTAAGGATACCCCCGTTAAGGAGTTCCGGGAGCTGATCGGCGAAATCGCAGGCCTGATGTGCTACGAGGCCACTCGCAAGCTGCCCCTGAAGGAAGTGGAAGTGGAGACCCCCGTTGCCACCGCAAAGTGCCATATGCTCTCCGGTAAGAAGCTGGCCATCGTCCCCGTGCTGCGGGCAGGCCTGGGCATGGTTGACCAGATGGTCGCCCTGATTCCCTCTGCCAAGATCGGCCACATCGGCCTGTACCGTGACCCCGAGACCCACAAGCCCGTGGAATACTACTGCAAGCTGCCCGAGGACATCGCCAACCGGCAGGTCTTCGTGGTGGACCCCATGCTGGCCACCGGCGGCAGCGCCGTTGCTGCCATTGACTTTCTGAAGAAGCACGGCTGCAGAAACATCATTATGATGAACATCATCGGCGCTCCCGAGGGCGTAAAGGCCGTTCAGGAGGCCCATCCCGACGTGGAGATCTATCTGGCCGCCCTGGATGAGAAGCTGAACGAGCACGCCTACATCGTCCCCGGCCTGGGCGACGCCGGCGACCGGATCTTCGGCACGAAGTAATTAGAACGGCAGCACCACACAATTTGCCCGCGGCAGTCAGCGGATCTTTTTCCCCGGCTGTGCAGTTCTGAAAGTGGGAAATACACAAAGTATTCCTCCACTTTCAGAACTTTCATCCGTGAAAAAATCTCTCGCCGCCTGCTCTTGTCAAATTGTGCGGTGCTGCCTGAATGATTTTTGTAAGCAATTTTGCCCATATTGGGAGGAACGCAACCATGATCTATGATCGTCTTGATCAGATTGAGCGCTACAGGGGGCTCCAGCCCCGGCTGTATAAGGCGCTGGAGCTGCTGCGGGACACGGACTTTTCCAAAATCCCCGACGGCACCTACGAGGTAGAGGGCCGGGACCTTTTCTACTTCGTCCAGAGCTACGACAACAAGCCTGACAACGACGGCCCCGAGGCCCACAAGGCCTATGTGGACATCCAGTGCGTGCTGGAGGGCCGGGAGAAAATGGGTGTCGGCTCTCTGCCGGATATGACGGAATTCTCCGGCAAGCCCGAAAACGACATCTGGTTCTACCACGGCCCCATGGACTATGTGTCCCTGGTTCCCGGCAAGTTCTGCCTGGTATTCCCCTGTGATGCCCACGCCCCCGGGATCTCCTTCACCGGCGCCCCTGAGCACGTGCGCAAGGCTGTTTTTAAGGTAAAGCTGTAAATGCAAGATGGCTCCCCTGAATGGGGAGCCATTCAGCTTGTCAAAAAAGCCTCGCAGAGTTTGGCGGCGTAAGCCGCCAAATAAAA
>UQGU01000071.1 GCA_900540635.1 uncultured Eubacteriales bacterium
CCCGGACTTCCTCGCTCAATCATAAATCAATTCTGTTTTCACAACTTCCTCTGCCTGTGCCTTGCAAGCGTTCATCTGCCGTACCCATTCCAATTGGTTTTCGGCTTTCAGCTTTTCGGTCACGCCGTTTCGCTTCGCCAGCGACCGCACGATCAGCTCCGTGCGGTTTCGTGCTTCGACAATCTCGGCACAATACTGTCTTACGCACACCCGCTCATTTGGGGCGGCGGCCTTTGTGCATACTTCTGACCCGATGACCTTCCCCTCCGGGGAAGGGGGACCGCCCGGAGGGCAGCTTTTTACAAATCACCTGTAAAATGTATTCCCGCCGATGAACTCCCGGATCAGGCTGGTGGGAGGGATCTCGTCGTCCACATTGGCTTCCTGGATATAGTCCAGGATTTTTACGATGTATTGCACCTCGTCGTAGCAGCTCTCCTCCGGCTGGACGGCGGCGAGCAGAGGGTAGATGTGCTTTTTCAGCACGGCCAGTTCATAGAGCGTGGAGCTGTTGAAAATCATGTCCGCGTTCTCCTGGAAGGGGAAGATCCACCGCTTCTCCCCCTGCTGGACGGATTCCCACATGGACAGGGTGTGCTGGACCGAGGAGCCCCGGGTCTCGTAGTCCCGGACGATGCGGCGCAGCAGCCGCAGATAGCTGGTGGGGATGCGGTTGTGATCGTCCAGGTTCAGGGGCAGCAGGGGGCTGACATAGAGCCTGAAAATCCTTGCCATGTCCACATTCTCCGGCAGCATGACGGGATTCAATGCGTGCAGCCCCTCGGCGATGATGACGGAATCCTTTTCCAGCCGCAGCTTCTTGCCCTTCCACTCCCGCTTGCCGGTCTTAAAATTGAAGGTGGGCAGCTCCACGGTCCGGCCAGCGATGAGGGCGGCAATGTCCTTGCGGAACAGCTCGCAGTCCAGGGTGTTGATGTGCTCCAGGTCCAGCTTGCCGTCCGGCCCCGGGGCGATCCTGTCCCGGTCGATATAATAGTCGTCCAGGCTCATGAGCACGGGCTGCTTGCCGTAGACCCGGAGCTGGACCGCCAGGCGGTTGGCCGAGGTGGTCTTTCCGGAGGAGCTGGGGCCTGCCAGCAGCACCACCTGGGCGCCCCGGGAGCAGACCAGGTCCGCCACCTGGGCGAAGCGCTTCTCGTGGAGGGCTTCATTCACCCGGATGAGCTCCCGGATGCGGCCGGAGGCGGTGAGCTCGTTCAGGTCCGCCACATTCTGGCATTCCATCAGGCGGCACCAGCGCTCTCCCTCGGAGAACACACTGAAAAACTGGGGCATGGGGCTGAGCTTCGCCAGGCGGTCCGGGTTCAGGTCATCCGGGAGGACAAACAGGAAGCCCCCGTCGGCGCAGAGCACATCCCACACGGCCAGATACCCCGTAGAGGGGGCCATCTCCCCGAGAAAATCGTCCATATAGTCCCCGTAGCCATAGGCGCTGCAATATTCGCCCTTCTGCCAGGACAGAAGCCTTGCCTTGTTGGGCTGCCCCTGGGCGGCATAGCAGCTGATGGCCTCCTGCCGGGACACCTTCCGGCGCTCCAAGGGAATATCCTGGGCCACGATTTTTTGAATCTGCCCCTTCAGGCGCTCTGCGGAAAAATCCGCCGCACCCCGGACGGACACGAAGACGCTGGAGCCCAGGGTGCAGTCCATAGTGGCCTCGGCCTGGGGCCACAGCTGCCGCAGGGCCAGGAACATGACAAACTGGGCCGTGCGGAAATACACGTCCTTCCCCGCGCTGTCGCCGTAGCGCAGAAGCTTCACTTGGCCGCCGGAGGCCGCCATGGCCCGGCGCATGGAGGGCCGGTCCCCTTCCGCCTCCTGCTCCCGCTGGGGGATATAATTCAATGTAAAGACCTCTCCCGCGATTCTCGCCGCCAGAGGGCGGCGGGACAGGTACCTGTCGTCCAGCCCCAGGGCGCACACCAGCTCCCGCAGGGACTGCTGAGGCCTGGCCTGAATGGCTTTTCCGTCGATATACAGCTGCAAAGGATCACCCTCTTGTTGATTTTGCCTACATGTTACCATAGGAGCCGTTATTTTTCAACAGATTCACCATAATTTAACAATATGGTCCCGGGATAATAGTGGCTGAGGATCGTTTGAAAATCCGCCCCATGGGATGCCATGGCATTGGCTCCGTACTGGCTCAGCCCTACCCGGTGGCCGTAGCCCCGGGTATCGAAGCGCAGCCCCCCTTCCTCCACCGTCACGGTGAAGGCCGTGGACCGCAGCCCCAGGGCCTTGCGCAGATACACCCCGGTGAAGCGCTGCCCTCCCAGCTCCATTGTCTCTACGCCGTCCCCTTCCGTGAAGGTGGCGGCACCAACCCAGCTTTCTCTGTCCGCGCCCAGGGAAATGCCCAAAGCTTTTTCCAGGGTTTCCCGGGAGAAGGTCACGCTGTCCCGGTCGTATTGCGCAGCTTCCTCTCCGGGGCTTGCCACGCTGCACAAATAGGGCACGTCTGTGCCCCACACCGCCAGAGCGTCCTCCGTCCGGCCCCCGGAGCAGGAGAAGAAGGTGGCGTCGATAAGCGCCCCCTCATAGGTCAGCACCAGGCCGTCGGTTTCCCGAAGGGCGGCGGCGGCCCGTTCCCGGTCCTCCTCGGAAAAGGCTGCAAATACCCCGTCCTCGCAGAAGGCCTGGCAGCAGGTGCTGTCCGTGCAGAGCTTGCCGTTGTGTTTCTCCCGGTGCTTCATGGTATAGGTCCGGGCGGCCACCGCCTGGGCTTTCAGGGCCTCCGGCTCAAAGGAGACGGGCATCTCCCCCAGGAGCACCCGCTGCAGGTAGGCATCCAGGGCCATGTCATCACGGTCCGTCAGATGAACGGTGACGCTGCTGTCCTGCCCCGAAAAGGCGGGGGGCCTTTGGGGCAGCTTCCCCACCGCCCCCACCACAACCAGCGGGGCCAAGACCCCTACGCAGACGGACTGCATCATTTGCTGCGAAAGCTTCTCCACGGTGCATTTCCCCTTCCGAAGATGAATGGCTTTATGGTAGCACAGAGAAAACGCAAAGCCTAGGGAAAGCGCAGGAAAGCTTCCCCCTTCCCCGGAGGGGAAGGTTAAAAGCTTCCCCTCCGGGGGAGCTGGCAGGGCGTTAGCCCTGACTGAGGAGGGGCCTAATGCGCGAGAGCGGTAAGAAAAGACGTACAGCTCACTTCCATAACGCCCCTCTTCCATGAAATTATGGTATAGCTGCCACCGGCAGCTATAGAAAATTAGATTCGCTGCGCGACGCACCGCCGCCTGTCGGCGGTCCCCCTTCCCCGGAGGGGAAGGTTGGGGGACGCCTCATCGGAAATTTTCATTGCAATTGCATCCTATTTCTGCTAGAATAGCAGCATCTATGACCAATTGGAGGATTTACCATGTCTGAACAGAAAAAGAAAAAATGGGGAGACCGGTCCGATGCTGTCTGGCTGAAGGATCTGCCCAGCATGAACCGGATCATGCCCTGCATTATGCCCAACCGGGCGGACAACGAGGCCTTTATCAGCGTAGACATTGACTACAAGCCTCTGGAAGCCTACCTCGCCAAGAAGAACGAGGGGCTCACCGAGGACAAATACACCTTCTTCCATGTCATCGCCTGCGCCATCGGCAAGGCCTTTGTGCTGCGGCCCAAGATGAACCGGTTTGTCTGCAACAACCGGCTGTACCAGCGCAACGACATCACCGTGGCCTTTACCGTGAAGAAGAAGTTTGACGACCGGGCCGAGGAGGCTCTGGCCCAGTTCAAAATCGATGCGCACGAGACCATGGATACCTTCCACGAGAAGATCATGAAGGTCATCCACGTCACCAAGAGCGACACGGAGAAGGACACCTCCACCGGCGCCATGGACATCGTCAGTAAGCTGCCCCAGTGGGTCATCGTTCTGGTGGCCAAGTTCGTCCTCTGGCTGGACAAGCACGGCTGGGCGCCCCAGAGCCTCATTGGTTCCGACCCCAACCACGCCGCCATCTTCCTGTCCAACCTGGGCTCCATCGGCCTGGAGGTGGGCTATCACCATCTGGTGAACTGGGGCACCAACTCCTGCTTCATCGTGCTGGGCAAAAAACACCTGAAGATGATCCACAATGCCGACGGAAGCGAGGAGCTCAAGGAGGTCGTCCCCCTGGGCATCACCCTGGACGAGCGGATCGCCGACGGCTACTACTATTCCGGCACCGTGGCCCTGGTGAAAACCCTGCTGGAGAATCCCGAGCTGCTGGACAGCCCCGCGGATACCCCCGTAGAATATTCCATCAAACGCTAAGGAGTTGTTTTTCGAATGCTCATCCCTGTACTGCTGTTTGCCCTGGGCCTTGTGCTGCTGATCAAGGGCGGTGACTGGTTCGTGGACGGCGCAACCGGCCTTGCCGAGCGGTTCCATGTGCCGGAGATCATCATCGGCGCAACCGTGGTTTCCATCGGCACCACCTTGCCGGAGGTCATGGTCTCCGCCACCTCTGCCCTGACGGGCCACGGCGAGATCGCCTACGGCAACGCCATCGGCTCCATCATCTGCAATACGGCCCTGATCGCCGCCCTGACCGTGGCCATCCGCCCCGGCCCCGTGGACACCAAGGCTCTGAAGACCCCGGTGCTGTTCTTCTTCGGCTCCGCGGCGATCTACGTCATCAATGCCTATGTGACGGGCTACTTTGGCCGCCCTCTGGGCATTCTGCTGCTGGCCATCTTCGTTGTGTACCTGGTGGTCACCGTGCGGCAGGGCTTCAAAAACCCCGCCGGGGCTGCCGCCGAAGAGGCCGAGGCAGTGGAGGAAGAGGCCGCGAAAAACTCCCTGGTCAAGGACATTCTCCTGCTGGTCATCGGCGCGGCCCTGGTGGCCGTGGGCGCGGACCTGCTGGTGGACAACGGCACCCTGATCGCCCAGGCCCTGGGCGTGCCGGAATCCGTCATCGCCCTGACCTTTGTGGCCCTGGGCACCAGCCTGCCCGAGCTGGTCACCGCCATTACGTCCCTGGCCAAGGGCCACGGCTCCCTGTCCCTGGGCAACGTCATCGGTGCGAACATCTTCAATCTGGTGCTGGTGTCCGGCGCTTCCATGACCCTGGCCCCCTTCCGCATCCCCCAGTCCAGCACCCTGTTCGGGGTCAATTCCTCTCTGGTGCTGGATGTGCCCCTGATGCTCTTCGTCATGGCCTTTCTGACCCTGCCCGCATTGAAGACCAAGAAGCTCTCCCGCTGCCAGGGCATCGTCCTGCTGATCCTCTACGCAGCCTTCTGCGGCATTCAGTTTACCATGTGACTTGAATCACGAAACCGGCGCGGCCATCATGGCTGCGCCGGTTTTTTGGGCTTCCCCTCCGGGCGGTGCGTCGCGCAGCGAATTGAATCTAAAATAGCTGCCGGTGGCAGCTATACCATAAAAAGCGGTGCTGGCTCGCGTCAGCGAGACTGAGGAGGGGCGCTGCGGGCGGGAGCGGCTAATAAATACGCACCGCTCTCTTCCATAACGCCCCTCTTCCACCACCGCCTACGGCGGTCCCCCTTCCCCGGTGGGGAAGGTTGGGGGAGTTATCCACAGCCCCTGACGGGGGCGATTTGACAAAGGGGCGATCTTCTGTTACAATAAGCATACCTAGGTAGTTCATTTTATTCGACTATATTCAGGAGGTACTGCTTTGAATCAAACGGAACGAATTCTTCGCCATTTACAAACCTTCGGCGCCATCACCAGCCTGGAGGCCATACAGGACTATGGCATCCTGCGCCTGGCTTCCCGGATTTCGGAGCTGAAAAAAGAGGGGCTGCCCATTCAGCGGGAGATGGTTTCGGGCCAAAATCGCTACGGCGAGGTCACCAGCTTCGCCCGGTACCGCATCCGTGCCGACGGGGAGACGCAGCTATGACACAGACCGTTGACAAGCATCCATCCTGGTTCAAGCTAAAGCTGGAGCGGCGGCAGCTCATCCGGGAACTGCCGCCGGAAAGCGCTGTCAGGGTTCTGCTCTCCTGCCTGAATTATCTGGAAGCCGGACGCTTTCCGGAGACCCTTTCCCCCATTGAGAAAATCGCCGTCTCCGCATTCCTGCCCGATCTTGAGGAGGCAGTGTCAACCTATGCCCAGCGGGTGAAAAACGGGGCCAAAGGCGGCGCACCCAGGAGCAACAAAAATGCCCGAAAGAAGAAACAACCGTATGCCCCCTCCTGCGCACATTTGGAACCGCACGGGACAGAAGAAGAAGCAGATACCCCTTACGGGGTAGATGCTTCTGGAGAAGAGAGAAACGGAAGCCACGGGGAGGCCGCCTTGGTGGGCGGCTCCCCTGCCCGGTTCTACTATGACCCGGCGCAGGGCAAGGTCATCGACAGAGAGGAGACCCTCCAATGAATTCAGAACAGTATATTGCCGGGGCGATCCTGGTCTCCGGCGAGCAGGTCCTGGGGGCCATCCGGGGGCTTGTCACCGCCGAGTGCTTCCGGCTTGAGAGCTGCCGGGCCATCTTCACGGCGGGAGAGTCCCTGCTGGAGCAGGGGCAGCCCATCGACCCGGTCTCCGTTGCCGCCGAGGCCAGGCGGCAGGGGGTGGAGCTGCCGAATTCCCTTCTGGCAGAGCTGATGGAGATCGTCCCCACGGCGGCCAACTGCGTGGACTATGCCCACCGGGTGGCAGAGGACGCCCGGAAGCGCCGGATCAAGGAGCTTGCCGGGCGGATACAGAGCGACACGGTCTCCACCTCGGACGAGCTCCTGGCGGCCATGCAGCGGGAGGCCCAGGCCATCCAGGGAAGCAGCTTCCAGCGGGGGCTGCTGTCCCCCAACGACACCCTGCGCCGCTTCATGGACTACGTGGTGAATGCGGGAAAGAACCGGGACAACTTCCTCTCCAGCGGCTTTCCCGGGCTGGACAGGCTCCTGGGCGGGGGCTTCATCCGGGGCGGGCTGTATATCCTGGGAGCCCGGCCCGCCGTGGGCAAGACCACCTTCGCCCTGAATCTGGCCGACAACATGGCCGGAAACACCCTGCTCGTGTCCCTGGAAATGTCCCCGGAGCAGCTCACGGCCAAGCGCGTCTCCGGCCTGACGGGGTATCCCGCCGCCCGGCTGCTGTCCGGGGACCTGGAGGACGAGGACCGGGTGTGGGAGGCCGTGGCCATGGCGGCGACCGTCCTGGGCCAGAAGGGGGTCTACGTGAACAACCGGTATGACCTGACGGTACAGCAGATCCATCTGCTGGCCCAGAGCGTGCCCCAGCTCCGGTGCGTCATCCTGGACTACCTGGGGCTCATCCAGCCCGCCAACCGGACCGGCTCCACCTATGAGCAGGTGTCCCAGACCAGCCGGGAGCTCAAGCGCATGGCCATCTCCCTGAATGTGCCGGTGGTGTGCCTGTGCCAGCTGTCCCGAAAAATCGAGGACCGGCAGGACAAGAAGCCCCAACTCTCGGACCTGCGGGACAGCGGCGCCATCGAGCAGGACGCGGACGGCGTTCTCTTCCTCTACCGGGAGGACTACTACACCGGCCCAAGGGCCAAAGGCGCACCCTCCGACGTGACGCTGACCGTGGCCAAAAACCGCCACGGCCGGACCGGCGAGGACAGCTTCCGCTTCTGGCTGGACACCGGCACCTTCCGGGAGACCCCGGCATGACGGGCGGGAATGGCCCTTTCTATTTTTCCGGGTACTCCCGCAGTTCCCTCAGCCATCCGGGGACCGTGCGCCTTACCCGGTTGGCAAAACAAAAGGGGCTGTTAAACAACCCCTTATATTGGCAGCAGCACGCAGTCCTCAGCCGAGGGCGGAGCTTCCGCTATCCGGGTTTGGACGCCAGCCGTCCATGAGCTTGTCATTCTCCATGATAAAGGGAGTCGCCGTATCCTGTCCCCATGAGGTGTCATATTTTCCCATAAGATAATCGCTCAGTGCCCTTCGGTTCGCAAATCGCAGCAGCCGGTAGGGCTCCTGAAAGGCAACTTTTTCTACAAAGTACAGCGTCCCGTCCTCCGCCGTCAAAAGGACACCAACATGCCCGACAAACAGCAGAGATTCCTCCTCCGTGGGCTTATCATGGAAGAATACCGTGATAAGGCGAATCCTTTCATTCTCCTGAAAGGCAACGCCGCGGGATGCCCATTCCTCTTGTACGGTTTGCACATGGCGCGGTATTTCCGTGGTATCCTCCGCCTTCATGGAGGAATACAGTGCGCGGAAATCCGCAAGGCTGCTTCCGCCCAGCGCATCGGGATCTGTTTTCAGCGTCTCCTCGTCCACAAACAGCACATCTTCACCGGCATTGATTGGAGCGTCTGCGCGCACAGAGAGGAAATCCCCAAACAGGCTCATGGCGGTGATCCGGCAGTTATAGCCCGGAAACGTCCTGTTCTTCGCCGTCCATTGGTCCTGCATGGTATAAGGGTCGTATTTCGGCTCCGCTTCCTCAAAGCCATCCGTAAGCCATTCCTGCTTCACGCTGTCATTAAAGTGATCCACACGGCGGAAAAAGCCCTGAATACGCCCATCTGACACGCCTGCGTCGGAGAGCAGCTCCTGCAAAAGCTCCCTGGAACCACTGTCGTTCAGGTTCGTGTATTCCATTTTTTCCAATGCCGGAGGCTGCCCGGCTGCGCCGCAGCCTGCAAGTACGGCGGCAATCAGCACAACACATATGATAAAAGTGATTTCCCATCGAGATCTCATGGTTCTGATCCATCCTTTCTTTGGCGATTGCTCGGTTTGCTGAGGTTATTATAGCACAGGATCATAAATTTTATGTTAAGATACCCCCTCCCCCCTGGGGTCATCAAATAACAGCCCGTGCAAAGCGGTACTCTCCGGGCTCTCCGCCGTCCTGGATTGCACAGCAGGGCCACCAGCCGCCGCATAGAGCAAAAGCCGGGAGCTTCACAGGCCCCCGGCTTTTCGTTCATTCAGTTGTCCAGATATGCCCGCAGCTCTTTAAGCCACTGAGGGGAACTCTCCCCGACTGGGCGCAATTCTCCGTTGCGGTACTCCGCCACCAGAGCAAAGCCATTGTCATTGTCGTAGAATTCCGCTTTGTCGCAATAAGGAAGCACCTTTGCGACAGCTTCCCAGCGGGAAACAAAGCGGCGCTCTACATCCTGGGTTGGAATATCATGCCCGCCACGCCTTACACGGTTTGCAATGCGGGAAACGCTTTCGGCGGCGCTGTCCAGACCGATATAGTACAGCCGTACACGGTAACCCTTTTCCACCAATTCCCGGGCTGTGGCCTCTGTGTGGCGGTCTGAGAGGGTGGTTTCCTGGGTAAAAGAAATACCCTTGTCGATGCAGTCCCGGATTTTCTTCAAAGCGGCCCCGCCCCCTGCAAGGGTGTTCCCGCCCAGCTCTGCGGTGATCTTGTCCACGTCGATGATGATTCCCAGGTCTGAGCGCTGCTCTTTCAGCAGTCCCGTGAAGCTGGACTTGCCCACGCCGTTCACGCCGCCGATGATGGTATAGGTTCTCATGCCTGGGCCTCCTCTGTGGCGGTACCATCCCGGGATACGGTCTCTGTAATAGCCCGATTGATAAAAGCGTTCAGGCTTTCACCATGAGCCTCTGCATGGTTTTTCAATCTGTCTCTATCGCCTCTGGGAACTCTTAGCTGGATTTGATCGTAGTTTTCTTTTTTGTATTTCGCTACTGCCCTTCTGTTTGCGTCGCTCTTAATCGCCATATGCTCATCTCCTTTTGTGAGTATTGTACCATTTAGTTATACTGCTAGCAATATAGCATATTGCACAATTTTATTATATTGCTAGCAATACTGATTTGTTGGTTATTCCGTCTTGTATATTGCTAGCAAGCAGACAAGGCGGAGAAAGACAGGCTTCCCGTGATCCCCTTCCACGGGCTGCGCCACACGAAAGCCACCTTGCAGATTGCCGCCGGTACAGACTAAAACCCGGTAAACATCACGTTTACCGGGTTCAGGCTGTCGAAAAACCCCTTACGGGCTTTTCCGACAAGTTTTTGCAGTCTGCC
>UQGU01000072.1 GCA_900540635.1 uncultured Eubacteriales bacterium
GCCACACCAGCGTGCGCGCTGGTTCGCAATGACAGAGCGTTTTCTAACAGCCCCTATTATGAACTTTTCGTAAAGGACTTACCGCTGGAATCGGGTGCGCAGGGTGGTGGACCAGCTCTCGCCGGGGGCCAGGATGGCGGCGGCAGGCTTTTGCAGCCAATCGGTAGAGCTGCGCTCGGGGCTGGGCAGGCTGTGCCAGGGCTCAATGCAGACGAACTTAGGACCCCCGCCGGGCATACTCCAGATCAGGGTGTAGGGGAAGTCGCCGATGTCGCAGACCACGGCCCGGCCGGTGTCCTTCTCATAGATGCCCAGGGTCTTGGAGGTCAGGTTGGTCATGCAGTGGCTGTCGTTGGCAAACAGGGCCTCGTTGATGGGCAGGGCGATGATGTTGGAGCCCAGATAATAGAAGTTGCCGTGCATCAGGCCGTGGGGCAGATTGTTGATGCACAGGGGGGACTCCATTTTTTCGAAGCGCAGCTCGTAGTCGTCCAGGGTGTGCTTGTCATCAAAGGGCACGGTAAAGCCGGGGTGGAAGCCAATGCCGAAGGGCATCTCCTCCAGGTCGTTGTTCTCCACCGTCAGGGTGTGGCACAGGGTGTCTCCCTCCAGGGTGAAGGTGGATACCAGCCGGAAGGCATAGGGAAACCGCTCCTGGGTCTCGGGATTGCTCTCCAGGGCCAGGACCAGCTTCTCGGAAGTCTGGCTCACCAGGACGGTCTCCATCTCCCGGGCGAAGCCGTGCTGCTTTGCCGGAAAATCCCGGCCCTTGGCATGGATTGTGCCGTCCACCACCTTGCCGCAGTGGGGGAATAGCACCGGCGCGTGGCAGCGCCAGACGGCAGGGTCCGCCTGCCAGATGTGCTCCACACCGTCGCTTTTGCGCACCAGGCTCACAACCTCTGCGCCAAGGCTGGCAACCGTCAGCTTGAGATATTCGTTTTCAAGGGTATATTCCATGGTTTTTCCTCCTATTGTAGTAGAGAACTTACTTTACAAATGCGAAATACAGCAGCACCGCCGCACCCAGGATGATGCGGTACACGCCGAAGGCGGAGAAGGAGTGGTTGCGGACATAGTTCATGAGGCCCCGGATGACCAAAAGGCTTACCAGGAAGGACACCAGGCAGCCCACCAGCAGCACAGCCAGCTCACTGCCTGCAAAGCCAACGCCGGTGAGGAAGAATTTCAGCAGCTTAATGCCGCTGGCTCCCAGCATAGTGGGAATGGCCATGAAGAAGCTGAACTCCGCAGCGGCGGACCGGGAAGCCCCCAGCAGGATGCCGCCCAGGATGGTGGAGCCGGACCGGGAGGTGCCAGGAATCAGGCTCAGGCACTGAAAAAGGCCAATGCCGATGGCGGTTTTCCAGTCCATGCGGTCCACATTGTCCACGGCCAGATGGCGGCCCTGGTACTGCCGCTCCACCAGAATGAAGGCAATGCCGTAGACGATCAGCATGGCCGCCACCACGGGGGCGGTGTGCAGGTGGTCATCCATCCAGTCGTCAAACAGCACACCCACTACGCCGGAGGGGATGATGGACACAACGACCTTGGCCCACAGGCTCCAGGTGCTCTTTTTCTCCTGGGGAGTCTTGTCCCCGGCGAAGGGATTCAGCTTGTGGAAGAACAGCACCACAACGGCCAGAATGGCACCCAGCTGGATGACCACATCGAACATGGATTTGAATTCGGCGGACACGTTCAGGACCACAAATTCGTCCAGCAGGATCAGGTGCCCCGTGGAGGAAATGGGCAGCCACTCCGTAACGCCCTCCACAATGCCGAAGAGAATGGCTTTTAGGATTTCGATCATAGTTGTTACCTCGGATGTAAAGTATTCGTTTTGGCTCTTTCCGCCCCTTATGATACAGGATATGTGCGCATTTTGCAAGACGAAAATGCCCCGGGAGCCGAGGCTCCCGGGGTAAAATTTCTTTTGCTTAGTAGCAGCCGCAGCCGCCGTTCGTATTGTTGTTTCCGCAGCCGCAGTCATTCCCGCAGCCGATGCCGCCGCAGTTGAACAGGAGAATCAGGATGATGATCCACCACAGGTTGCCGCCGAAGCAAGAGTTGTTACCGCACATAGCATTTCCCTCCGAAAGATTTTTTTCGAGCTTCACCGCTCAATCCATGCTATGTAGAATTTGGAAAAATGTGCTGCGGTCCCCTTCCCCCCAGGGGAAGGCCGGATATCAGTTGTTGGTATCTGCTCTCTGGGCCTCGATGGTTTCTGCGGCGGTGAGCGGACGGAGGACGCTGTAGCTGTCGAAGCGGGTGTCGTTGGTGGTGGCCAGGAACACGATCTGGGCCTGCTTGTCCGCCACGGTGGACTGGTCTGCGGTGGCCTGCACATTGGCGGCATCGATGCCCTCAAAATAGATGCGGCTTCTGGCCCCGTCGATGAGGGTCAAAGTGGGATCGTTGGTGCCGAAGGACAGTGTAAAGGTGCCGCTGTCGGAGGCCGTGGAGGTCAGCAGGTTCTGCATGGCATTTTGCAGAGCTGCCGTTTTGTCTCCGGTGTAGATATAGGCATCCGAGGTGGGGAAGCGGAAATTGCTCAGCATGACCTCGTGAAAGCCCATGTTTTTCAGCTCCAGCACGGCGGAGGTGATCCAGCTCTGGGCGCCGGCACTGGCGGGGTCCAGCCAGTAACAGCCCTGGTCATCCATCCACAATCCCGCCCGGGAGGTCATATACAGGCCGGTGGGTACATTGCTGTTGCCGTACTCATAGTCCTGAAAGGCCGAGACCTTTGCAATCATATAGCAGCCCTTGTTCTTGAGCTTCTGAAGAAAGGCATCCACCCGGTCAATGCCGATGGCATTGGCCAAGCTCTCGGAGGTCTTGGCCCCGGAGATCTTGGTGGAATAGAAAAACACGCCGTAGCCGCTTTTCAGCTCGATCATAACCGGCGTGCCGGAGGGAATCAGATCCACGGCAGCCTCCAGGGTGTCCATACTCTTCAGGAGCATGGTGTAGTCGACATAATATCCATTGATAGGGCTCAGGTCCTTGGAAATCTCAATGGCATCGGAGCCCTCGTTGTAGAAGATGGACACGCCGCCCTGGGCCTGGGGCGGTGTGGCGACCACGCCGGCAAAGCCTGCGTCCCCCAGCTCAAAATCCACCTGGGCACCGTCTGCACTGTAGACCACATACCGCTGGAGCCAGATCACGCTGCAAAACCAGGCGATCAGCAGCACCACCAGCACGATCAGCGCCGTCACGCCGAGCTTTTGCAGCCGACGGCGGGTTCTGTAAGTCATGCTCATGCTTTTTCTCCTTTGCGGGCAGTGACGCAGCGCCACTCCTCCTTTTGCCGAATGCCGGTGACGGTGAGGCCCGCCTTCTGAAGGGCCCGGAGTACATCCTCAAGCCGGGTATCCAGAATGCCGGAACAGATGAGGACCGTATCCTCTCCCAAAAATTCCGGCAGCACCGGGGCCAGGCCGATGATCACATCTGCCACGATGTTCACAAGCACCAGGCCGTACCGCTTCCGGGACAGCTGCTCCATGAGCTTCCTGTCCCCGGTAACGTTGCCGGTGAGGGCCGTAAAGTCGGGGGCGGCGAAGCCATTGTAGGCGGCGTTCTCCCGGGCGATGTTCTCGGCCTTGGGGTCAATGTCCACGCCAACGGCGCTTTCCGCCCCCAAACGCAGGGCGGTGATGGACAGAATGCCGCTGCCGCTGCCCAGGTCCAGGCAGTCCATACCGGGAGTTACGGTTTGCTCCATGGCCTCCATGACCATCTGGGTGGAGGGATGAGCCCCGGTGCCGAAGGTCAGGCCCGGGTCCAGGACCACCATCTTCCGGTCACCGCGGTAGTCCTCAGATAGCCAATAGGGCAGCACCACCAGGGACTGCCCCACCTCCTGGGGCGGGTAGTTCTCCTTCCAGCTTTCGGACCAGTCCGTATCCGGCAAAGCCTTTTCCTCCAAGGGCAGGCCCTTCTTCTCGGCGAAGGCACGGAGCTTTTTCAGGTTCTCCGCGTCCGTATCCTCCAAATAGAGCTTCACCCGGCTTAGGCCCTGGAGCTGCTTTTCCAGACTTTCGTCGATATAATCCCAGTATTCCCGGTTTTCCTCCAGGAAGCTTTCAAATTCCTGCTGATCTTCTATACACAGGTCCTCAAAGCCCAGCGCCGTCAGCTCGGTAACCAGAGCATTCACAGAGCCCTGAGGGGTATTCAATGTCATTTCCAGCCATGCCATGGCATAGTCCTCCGATGTTTTCAATAATCCAACCTATATTTTACTTCATAATTGGAGATATGGCAACCGAAAAAGTCTTAATTTTTTGTGTACTACTTTCTATTTGCGGAAAGATAGAGTATAATAAGCAGCAAAACGGCTTCCCCTGGGGGAAGCTGGCAGGGCGTAGCCCTGACTGATGAGGGGCGGCAAACGATGAAACGCGGTACATCCCCAGCAGTTTTCATATTCATTGCAAAAAGTGACTGTTAAGTCATTTCGTATCAGTACTCTGTACCGCCCCTCATCAGTCACGGCCCAAAGGGCCGCGACAGCTTCCCCCAAGGGAAGCCTTTTCTAAGGAGTTTCTATGCTTACACATTCCGAAATAGCCCCCGGCATTTCTCTCAGCTGCATCCAGGACCACCGGTTTAAGCACAGCGCCATGACATTTCAGTATCTGCGGCCCATGTGCACGGAAGAGGCGGCCATGAATGCCCTGATCCCCAGCGTGCTGCTGCGGGGGTGCAAGAGCGCCCCGGATCTGCGCCGGATCACCCAAAGGCTGGATGACCTCTACGGCGCTTCCGTCAGCCCCATTTCCCGCCGGGCGGGAAACTGCCAGACCACCGGACTCTATCTGAGCCTGATGGACGACCGCTTTGCCCCCGAGGGGGAGGCGCTGACCGAACAGGCCATTGCCTTCTTAAAAGAGCTGCTTTTTGACTACCCTACGGAGCAGGGCGGCTTTCTGCCGGACTTCGTGGAGGGCGAAAAAACCAACCAGATCTACGCCATTGAGGCGGAATACAACGACAAGCAGACCTACTGTTCCCGGCAGCTGCTGAAAAGCATGTGCCGGGAGGACCCCTTCGGCGTCCCCAGGCTGGGAGAGCCCGCCGATGTGGAGGCCATTACACCCCAGGGTCTGCTGCGCCACTATGAAAAGGTCCGCCGGGAAAGCCCGGTGGAGGTGCTCTATGTGGGCTCCGCCGCCCCGGAGCGGATGGAGATGCTGGTCCGGCAGCTGTTCGCGGGGGAAGACCGGTCCCCCGCACCCCTGAACGCGGATGCCCCCCTGCATCTCTCCGCCCCGGAGGACCTGCGGGAAAATCTGGACATCACCCAGGGGAAGCTCTGCATGGGCTTTGTGACCCCCGTCACAGCCAAAAGCGCCGATTTTCCCGCCATGCAGCTGTTGTGCGCCGTCTACGGCGGCGATGTCACCAGCAAGCTGTTTCAGAACGTCCGGGAAAAGCGGAGCCTTTGCTATTCCATCGGCGCGGGCTACTACAGCGCCAAGGGGATCATCCTGGTATCCGCCGGTATGGATTTTGACAAGGAGCCCCTTGTCCGCGCCGAGGCTCTAAAGCAGCTGGAGGCCTGCTGCCGGGGAGATATCTCCGGCGAAGAGCTCACCGCCGCCCGCCGGTCTCTCGTCAGCGCCCTGGAAAGCGTTCCGGATTCCCCCGGGGCTCTGGAAAGCTATTATTCCGCCATACGCCTGGGCGGCAGCGCGCTGGACCCCCAGGCCCACCGGGCCGCTCTGGAGGCCGTCACAAGGGAGGACCTGGTCCGCTGTGCAAAAACGGTTCGGCTGCACAGCAGCTGCTTTCTGACAGGAGGGTGCCTATGAATTACTACCCCAGACTGGACGAACAGGTCTACCGCCGGGTCTTGCCCAATGGACTGGCCCTGGAAGTGGTGAAAAAACCGGGCTTTGCCAAAAAGCAGGCCTATTTCGTCACGGACTTTGGCTCCATCCACACCCATTTCCGGTTTGAGGGCAAGGAGCACCGGGTCCCCGCCGGCATTGCCCACTATCTGGAGCACAAAATGTTCGATCTGCCCGACGGCCGGGATGTCAGCGCAGAGTTTGCGGCCCTGGGGGCAAGCAGCAATGCCTTTACCAGCTACGACATGACCGCCTATTATTTCTCCTGTACGGACCATTTTGAGCAATGCCTGCGCCTTTTGCTGGAATTTGTCAGCACTCCCTATTTCACGGAGGAAAGCGTAGAAAAGGAGCGGGGCATTATCGACCAGGAGATCGGCATGAACCTGGACGCTGCGGACAGCGTGGTTTTTGAGAATCTGGCCCGGGCCATGTATGCCCGCCACCCCATCCGGGAGCCCATTCTCGGCACCTCCCAGACCATCCGCGAGATCACCCCCGAAAATCTGACACTCTGCCACCGGGCCTTCTACACTCCCGGCAATATGATGCTCTGCGTTATGGGCGACGTTGACCCGGAAGCCGTGGAAAAAATTGCACGGGAGCTGCTGGGAGATGCGCCCCGGGAGGTGGGCGAAAAGCTCCGCGACTGGGACGAGCCTCCGGAAATCCCCCTGGCGGAGGTGGAGGATACGATGGAGGTGGCCATGCCCACCTTTACCCTGGCCTTCCGCTGCCCGCCCCCGGGCCGGGGTGACCAGGCCATCCGCCTGGAATTTCTGGCGGACCTGGCCGCCGAGGCTCTGTTCGGGGAAAGCTCCGAGCTATATCTGAAGCTCTATGACGAGGGCAGCATCGACAGCTCCTTCGGCGGGGGCTTCGAGACCATTGACGGCTGCGCCATGCTCACCTGCGGCGGCGACAGCTATGTGCCGGAGCAGGTCCGCTCTGCGGTGCTGGCCGGGGCGGAGGCCTTCTCCGGGCTCTCTGAGGAGAGCTTCCGGCGGATGAAACGCAGCGCCTTTGGCCGCCGGGTCAAAGGGCTGGATTCCTTCGACGCCACCTGCTTCCGGGTCTGTGCCTATCATTTCAGCGATTTTGACTATTTCCGATTCCCGGAAATCTATGATACTATACAAAAAGAGGACGTGACTGCTTTTCTAAAAGAAGCCGTCCGGGCGGAGAACGCCTGCCTGTCGGTGATCCGGCCCGTCCAAGGAGGAGAAGAATCATGCTAAATCCTGCCAACTATTCCACAATCTCGTTCCCGTTGCTGGGAATTGAGATCGATCCCATCCGGTACTTCAATATCGGGCCCCTGACCATCCACCTGTACGGCGTGGTCATTGCCTTTGGTCTGCTGTTGGCCGGGGTCTATTGCAGTCGCCGCAGCAAGCGGGCCGGGCTGACCGAGGACGACATTCTCGACGGCATCCTCTGGATCACGCCCTTTGCCGTCATCTGCGCCAGAATTTATTACTGCGTGTTCAGCTGGGCGGACTACGCCGACAATCCCATCTCCGTGCTGTATATCTGGAACGGCGGTCTTGCCATCTACGGTGCAGTCATCGGAGCCTTTGTAGGCGTTGCCATCTATTGCCGCATCAAAAAATGCGCCCTGCCCGCATTGCTGGACCTGGTGGTTATGGGCTTCCTCATCGGCCAGTTTGTGGGCCGCTGGGGCAACTTCTTCAACCGGGAGGCCTTCGGCGCGCCTACCATGGCCTTCTCCCGCATGGGCCTGTTCAATACGGTGACGGGCCAGTGGGAATACTACCACCCCACCTTCCTGTATGAAAGCCTGTGGAATTTTACGGGCTTCCTGATCCTGCACTTCCTGTATCCCAAGCGGGCCTATGACGGACAGATCACCCTGGGCTACTGCGCCTGGTACGGCCTGGGCCGGGCCATGATCGAGGGCCTGCGGATGGACAGCCTGTACTGGGGTTCCTTCCGGGTGAGCCAGGTCCTGGCCGCCGTGGGCTGCGTCGCCGCCGTGGCCGCCCTGGTGTTCCTCCACTTCCGCCCCCACGACCGGGAGAATCTGGCAGAAAACGTCTATGCCCGTGCGCAGGAGAAAAAGGCGGACAAATAATAAACAGGGTCTGCTTCAAAATAGACCTAAATGGGTCAAAATACTCAAAAAAAGGTTTTGACAGATAGTTTAAGACAAATGATGAGTGATGGACTGGCATATCGCCACGATTACCATGAGCAGCCACCGAGCGTTGAATACGGATTAACGGAACTCGGAACAAAAATGCTTCCAATTGTTAATTCACTTGCTGACTTTGGTAACTACTATAAATCACTTATTGAACAGAATTAAGTACGTTAGTATTTGAAAAGCTCGAACAATCGGAATTTATAGAGGTAAAATAAAATGATGAAACTTGATAATTTTATTGGTATGATGACGGGATGTTTTGATAACAAAGAGCAGTTTAATATGATGCAGGCAACAGGAAAAATATATCCTTATGCTAAGCATGTAAATACAGTCTGCAATGACAAAATAAATAATATTCCTCATGATTTCAATGGAAAATTTGTTGTTGAAGAAAGTTACTATGAGACCAATGGTAACCGTCATGCATCTCCGCACCTTTTCCTTATTACAGAAAATGAAGATGGAATTTTACTTTCCTCCTATGAGATTCCGGAAGGAGAAGACAAAAATACATTCTCATATGATTCTATGAAAAATATTGATTATAGTGAACTGAAAAAATCTAAAAAGTTTACTCCGGCACTTTATCATGAAAATGATGGCATCTGGGAGGGAGGCAGCACAAGTCAGTTTTCACCAGTAATGACATTTAAGCTTTGGGAAAAGTTTTCTGATAGTTGTTTGGAAGTATCTGAAATTATAGAAGTTAACGGAAAGCGGACTTTTGGATACGATGATCCAATTATTTACAAACGTGTATAAATAAGTGATGAACACGGTGCTGTACAGACACTAGAAGCAAAGCTGATTCGTTTTGCTGTATGGGGAATTTTTTATCTCGGTGTATTAGTCATGGAGTGGTTGATTTACTTTATTGTTCGACGTTCTAAACACTAAATTCCAGTTTGACGGAGTAATAAATATGAAAATCCGAGAAGTGAATGAGAATAAAAAGCAATTTATAGCATTATTGTTATTAGCTGATGAGCAGGAAAATATGATTGATCACTATCTTGAAAAAGGTACTATGTATGTACTTGAAGATGGTAATGTAAAAGCTGAATGTGTCGTTACTGATGAAGATAATGGAATACTTGAAATTAAAAATATTGCAGTTGATCCTCAGAATCAAGGACAGGGCTATGGGAAAGCATTGATTGACTTCCTTGCAAGTAAATATGCAGATGAATATTCTATTTTGCAGGTTGGAACAGGTGACAGCCCGTTGACTGTACCGTTTTATGAAAAATGCGGATTTGTCCGATCTCACAATATTCCGAATTTCTTTACGGACAATTATGACCACCCAATTTATGAGTGTGGTGTACAGTTAATAGATATGGTATATTTGCAAAAATGTTTATAACTTCCGGTTTTTGAAACTGAGAAATCGGGATTTACTTCTACTTAGACATACAAACTGTTGACAGTAAAACTCCTATATAGTATTATTTGATAAAATACTATATAGGAGTTTTTTGTGTGAAAATGAATGGCGGATTTCTTGTTACCAAAATAAAACAACTTGGTGACCGGATTTTTGAGAAGATTCTCAGCGAAAAGAATATTGATGCGTTTAACGGAGCCCAAGGGCGTATTCTTTATGTACTGTGGCAGGAAGATGGAATCTCAATCAGGTCACTCTCGATTAAATGTGGATTAGCCATAACTTCTCTTACTACGATGCTGGAAAGAATGGAAAATCAAGGGCTGATAAGACGTGTTCAGTCTGAAACGGACAAAAGGAAAACACTCCTGTTTCTGACTGAAAAAGCACATGCCTTAAAGGGCGAGTACGATTCTGTATCTGATGAGATGGGCAGCA
>UQGU01000073.1 GCA_900540635.1 uncultured Eubacteriales bacterium
CGCAATGAACACTAGAACCTGAATCTAGCGAGTCTACCAATTCCACCACTCGCCCGTATCAGCTTTTTCATTGAGGAAAGAAATTGGTGGGCGAGGCGGGACTTGAACCCGCACGTCCGCAATGAACACTAGAACCTGAATCTAGCGAGTCTACCAATTCCACCACTCGCCCGTATCAGCTTTTTCATTGAGGAAAGAAATTGGTGGGCGAGGCGGGACTTGAACCCGCACGTCCGCAATGAACACTAGAACCTGAATCTAGCGAGTCTACCAATTCCACCACTCGCCCATTTCTTCACTCAAGCATTGAGCTCACGCTCAACGCCCGATTATATTACCACAGCAGGAGGAATTTGTCAACACCTTTTTTCTTTTTAGCAAAATTTGGTGCAAAAGCACCCTTCCCCGGGAAAATGACCGGGCAAGCAGTCTGCTTTTGTCAATGGTTTTACAAAAAAAATTACAGAAAACGCCACGGATTTTGTACCCGCGGCGTTTTTCTGTATGGCGGAGAGAGTGGGATTCGAACCCACGGCGCGTTGCCGCGTCACTGGTTTTCAAGACCAGCTCCATAAACCGCTCGGACATCTCTCCATAAACATATTGCCTGTTCTACTGAAGAAAGTAAAACAGGCAAATGGCGGAGTGAGAGGGATTTGAACCCTCGCGCGCTTTTTAGACGCCTACTCCCTTAGCAGGGGAGCCCCTTCGGCCTCTTGGGTATCACTCCGAATGAAAAGCTATTCAGCTGACTGCCCGGATATATTAGCATACATGGGAAGAAATGTCAAGAAGAATTTTGCCGAAGCGATGAAGCCGAAGCGATGAAAACACCGCCCCGGCAGGAATATCACTTTTTCCGGAACACCAGCAGCTTGCTGCCTACGTAATTGATGATGATGACCAGAACCTGGGTGATGAGCTTCCAGATATTGCCGTTGCCATGGAGCAGGTCCACGGAGATGAACAGAATGGCGGTCTCAAGCAGGCCGGAGGTCAGACGGGTGGCAATGAATTTGCTCAGCTCCGGCAGGACCACCTCTATGGACCAGTCGTGGCTCTGGAAGACGAAGGGCTTGTTTGTCACAAAGGCAAAAACCACCGCCACCACCCAGGCAATGCAGTTGCTCACCGAGGCGGGCAGGTGCAGCCAATTCAGGCAGGGCAGATAAACAAGATAATTGACCACCGTGGTCAGCACGCCGAAGACCAGATAGGTCACCACATCTATATGTTCCTTTACAAAGGCAATCAGTTTTTCTTTCATTGCACGCTCTCCCGTTTGTTTTTCCCCTATTATAGCATCATTTTGAGAAAGCGCAACCAAAAAGAATGGCGTTTCGCCAAAGTGTATGAAATTCGCCCCCGGGAAGCAGACTATTTCAGAGCTTTTCTCAAAAATCATCCCCGGACCTGTTTTCCTATTGACATTTCCTGTTTGTTTCACTATTATTATATCGATAAATAAATACTTTATGGAGGTACTTCTTATGAAAGTTGCTTTTTTTGATACAAAACCCTATGACGTTCCCGGCTTTGACCACTACGCCGCCGGCGCCGGGCTGGAAATCAAATATTTTGAGACCCGGCTCAATGCGGACACCGTTTCTCTGGCATCCGGCTTTGACGCCGTGTGCGTCTTCGTCAACGACACCGTGGATTCTGCCGTTGTGGAGAAGCTCTATGAAATGGGCGTGAAGGTCATTGCCCTGCGGTGCGCCGGCTTCAACAATGTGGATATCCGGGCAGCGAGCGGCAAGCTTCCCGTCTACCGGGTGCCTGCCTACTCCCCCTATGCCGTGGCCGAGCACGCCATGGCCCTGCTGCTGACCATCAACCGCCGCACCCACAAGGCCTATATCCGCACCCGGGACTTCAATTTCAGTCTCCAGGGTCTGGCGGGCTTTGACCTCCACGGCAAGACCGTGGGCATCATCGGCACCGGCAAGATCGGCCGGGTCTTCGCCGATATCTGCAAGGGCTTCGGCATGAACATTCTGGCCTACGACAAGTTCCCCGCAGCGAACAGCGGCCTGCACTATGTGGACCTGCCCGAGCTCTTTGCCAAGTCCGACATCCTCTCCCTGCACTGCCCCCTGACGGAGGAGACCCGGCACATCATCGACGCCGCCTCCATCGCCCAGATGAAGAAGGGCGTCACCATCATCAATACCTCCCGGGGCGCGCTGGTGAACACCGAGGATCTGATCACCGGCATCAAGGACAAGAAGGTGGGCGCGGCCTGCCTGGACGTCTACGAGGAGGAGGGCGACTTCTTCTATGAGGACTTCTCCGGCCACATTGTCCAGGATGACAAGCTGGTGCGGCTCATTGCCATGCCCAACGTCATCGTCACCTCTCACCAGGCCTTCCTGACCCAGGAGGCCCTGGACAGCATCGCCTCCACCACCGTAGACAATCTGAAGCAATTCTTCGCGGGCACGCCCAACGCCTCCACCGAGGTCCGCTACACCGCCCAGTAAGGAAAACTTTTCCCTTCGACAGAATTCCCTGGAAAAACACCGCCGAAAATCGCTATTCTTGACGATGGCGGACATTCCCCCCGGCAAAAGCGACAGTCTGCCAAAGCGCCGCCCCGGCTCTCCCCCGGGACGGCGCTTTTTGGGCCTTGCCCCTGGGAAAAATCTCCCGTCGGCTGCGCCTGCCGGACCGCGCGGTGCTGCCCGTATCTTCTCTTTATTCCACCGGGATCAGAAGCATTCTGCCCTTTTCCGGCGCTCCCTCCAATTGGTTGGCCGCCCGGATGGCCTCTACCGTGGAGCCGTGGGCTTTCGCCAGCGTCCACAGGTCCTGCTCCCCTGCTCTGCACAGGACCAGCGACGGTCTGTCCTCCTGCTTCGGCTGGAGCTCCCCCAGCTCCAGAGCGCACACCTCCGGAATTCCGCTGCCGGAAAAGGCCGTCAGCAGGAACGTGCAGCCGCCTGTCAGCTGCCCGGCGGCAGGGTTTGGCTGGGGCTGGAGGCCCTGGAAGGCCGTCACGGCGAATTTCGCATCCTCCCGGGCCGGAATTTCCCGGTTCCCTTTCCAGTGCAGCAGCGCGCTGTTCAGGCCCTCCCCCTGCCGGTAGAGCAGCTGGGCGGAGCCGGAGGCCTCCAGACGGATGCCCTCCTCCGTCCGGTCCCAGACCGGCTCTTCCCACATGCCGAACAGGTCCAGGGCATTGTCCGCGTCCTCGGGCAATGCCGTGTCGGCAGTGACCGTCTCCCAGCGGCGGTCCAGAATTGCACAGACCTCCACCGTATCCCAGCTGAGCTTCACCTCTCTGCGGGGGCTGTAGGCATCCGTCAGCAGCTCCATATCGGTCACATCGCTGAGGGCATACTGGGCGGCAATGCCCAGCTTCAGGCGGATGTTCCCTTCCCCGTCGCTCTCCGTTTCCAGATCGGTGAGGCACAGGGAGAGATCCGCCTCTCCGGCGGAACCATAGGCCTTTTCCAGCTGGATGAGCTGGGAAAAGGGCAGCGTAAAATGACGGCTGACAGGCGCGCCCTCCTCCGTCAGGAACAGGCCCTGGACCTCGGCGCTGCCCCGGAAGGCAAGCTTATCCCCCACCACCTTCCGGTCCGTCAAAAGGCACTGGGCGGTACAGGAGACGATTTTTCCTTCCTCCCCGGACAGGCTGTCCTCCAGGACGAAGCTCTTCTCCCCTGCCTCGGCATACAGCCGCAGGGAACGGTTTTCCTTCCGCAGCCGCACATCCTCCGGCAGCTCCCGGGGCAGGCTGTATTCCGCCTCCCTGGGGCACAGCGCCATGCAGCCCACGCCCAGCCCCACCCGAACCAAGAGCTTTCTGGGGGATACGGACCGGGCATCCAGGGACCGGATCACAGGCTGCACCAGCACGGTCCCGTCCGGGCTTCCCTCCGGCAGGTCCCATTTGCCCTGGAAGCCGATCCAGCCGTCCAGGGCTCTGGGCCGGGAGCCGTCCTCCGGCGCATAGAGCACCCAGACCAGCACCCCGCCGCTGACGCTGACGCCATCGGAACGCCACTCCTTGCTCCGCAGCACGCTCTGGCCCCAAACCCCCAGGACCTTTCCGATATCCGGCATTCCCTCCGGCAGCCGGATCTGCTGGGTCTGCTCCAGCTCCCTGCCGGAACAGACCACCGGCTCCAGATAGGAAAGCGGCTCCTTTTTCAGTTGCATCTCCATAGCATTCACTCCTTCAACCCACAGCGGATTCCCATTTCTGCTGCCAATATATGCCCTCGAAAAGGGCCTTATGCCTCTATCTTCCCCGGAGGACGCAGCAGCCGACGGTGAGCAGCATCAGCCCGGCGAGGATGCACAGAAAGGCCGAGCTGATCCAGGTCCCCAGCAAGATACCCACCCCCAGCGCCATCATGCAGCACCCATGCAGCTGTCTTTTTCGACACACGCAAAAAACACCCCCCGCACAGTCTATGCAGGGGGTGTATGCTTTATGGGTAAGAAAGGATACCGGTCAGCCGCCCAGGTAGGCCTTGCGGACCTCGTCGGACTTGGCCAGCTCTGGGCCGGTGCCCTCCAGGGTGATGGAGCCGGTTTCCAGAACGTAGGCACGGTCGGCGATCTGCAGGGCCTTTCTGGCGTTCTGCTCCACCAGCAGAATGGTGGTGCCGGACTTGTGGAGCTCCTTGATGATGCCGAAAACCTGGTCCACAATGATGGGGGCCAGGCCCATGGAGGGCTCGTCCAGCATCATCAGCTTGGGATGGGACATCAGCGCCCGGGACATGGCCAGCATCTGCTGCTCGCCGCCGGACAGGGTGCCTGCCACCTGCTTGCGCCGCTCCTTCAGCCGGGGGAAATAGTTGAAAACCATTTCCAGGTCCTTGGGGTCAAGGGTCTTATTGATGTAAGCGCCCATTTCCAGGTTCTCCTGAACGGACATTTGCAAAAAGATCCGCCGTCCCTCCGGCACATGGGCCAGGCCCGTGCGCAGGAGTTTATAGGCCTCTGTGTGGGTGATGTTCTGGTCACAGAAGGTAATGGTACCCGTGCGGGGGTGCATCAGGCCGGAAACGGTTTTCAGAATGGTGCTCTTGCCTGCGCCGTTGGCGCCGATCAGAGCCACGATCTCGCCGTCCCCTACCTCGAAAGACACGTTCTTCACGGCATGGATGGCGCCGTAATAGACATCGATGTTTTCAACCTTCAGCATTTGCAGCACCCTCCTCCTTGCCTAAGTAGGCCTCGATAACAGCGGGGTTGGTCCGGATCTCCTCCGGGGTGCCCTTGGCGATGATGCGGCCGTAGTTCACCACGGCGATGGCCTCGCAGACGTTCATAACCAGATTCATATCGTGCTCAATGAGAAAGATTGCCACATGGAAGGTGTCCCGAATGCGGCGGATCTGGTGCATCAGCTCGGTGGTCTCGCTGGGGTTCATACCGGCGGCGGGCTCGTCCAGAAGAATGACGGAGGGGTTGGTTGCCAGAGCACGGACGATCTCCAGCCGACGCTGGACGCCATAGGGCAGGCTGCCCGCCTTGGCAGAGGCAAACTCCCTCAGGCCCATAAAGTCCAGCAGCTCCATGGCCTTCTCGTTGGCCTTCTTCTCCGCCTTGTAGTAGCCGGGCAGATGGAGCACGCTTTCCGGGAAGGAGCACCTGATGTCATTGTGCATACCCACCTTCACATTGTCCAGCACGGACATATCCGTAAACAGGCGGATATTCTGGAAGGTACGGGCAATGCCCAGCTTATTGACCTTGTGGACGGGCATACCCTTGATGTCAATGCCGTTGACCAGGACGCTGCCCCGGGTGGGCTGATAGACGCCGGTGAGCAGGTTGAAGATGGTGGTCTTGCCTGCGCCGTTGGGGCCGATGAGGCCGGAAATCTCGGTTGGGCCGATGGTGATATTGAAGTTATCCACGGCGGTCAGGCCGCCGAAGTCAATGCCCAGGTTCCGCACATCCAGCACGGGCTGCTTGCCCTGGTCCTGCTCCCGGACAAAGGTAACGGTGGGCACCTTCAGAATTTTCTTGGAATACTCATTCATTGGAAGCTGCCTCCTTCTTCTCTTTCCGGAACAGGCCGGAAACCTTGTCCACTGCAACGGACACCCCATCCTTGACCTTGGGGGACCAGGTGAAGAGCATGACAAGGATCAAAACGATGGCATAGATGATCATCCGGTAATCCTGCAGGCCGCGCATGGCCTCCGGCAGGATATAGAGCACGGTGGCGGAGATGATGGAGCCCAGGATATTGCCCATGCCGCCCAGGACCACGAACACCAGAATGTTGATAGAGGTATTGAAGTTGAACTTGGAGGCGGTGATGGAGCCGTAGTTCATGGCGTACAGGGCACCGGCCATACCGGCCAGGAATGCGGAGACCACAAAGGCCTTCATGCGGAAGGCGGTGACATTGATGCCCACGGACTCTGCAGCGATCCGGTTATCCCGGACGGCCTTGATGGCCCGGCCTTCCTTGGAGTTGATCAGGTTCTGCACCACGAACAGGGTGAAGAGGATCAGCACGAAGCCGATTGCAAAGGTAGAGAGCTTGGCAATGCCCGTAGCGCCCCGGGGACCGGAGATGATCATCTTTCCGCCCTCGGCCAGGGTCAGGCCCTCGGTCTTGAGGGTGGCGTGCAGACCGGTTTCGTCCACGCCCAGGTAGAGGTTGCCGAAAATATTCTTCATGATCTCGCCAAAGGCCAGGGTCACAATGGCCAGATAGTCGCCCCGGAGCCGCAGCACGGGAATGCCGATGACAAAGCCGACCAGGCCCGCCAGCACACCGCCGACGATCATGCCGATCACCAGCCGCAGCACCCCATTGGGCACCGCCCCGGCCAGCAGAGATGTGACAATAATGCCTGTGAACGCGCCGATGCCCATGAAGCCCGCATGGCCCAGGCTCAGTTCCCCGCAGATACCCACCAGCAGGTTCAAAGAAACCGCCAGAACGATATAGGCACAGGCCGGAACCAGGAAGCCCCTGGTGGTGCTGTTCAGCTTGCCCTGGGCGGACAGAAGCTGCAAAATGAGGAATGCAGCCGTCACCAGGATATAGGTGGATGCATTTTTGATTTGATTCAGCTTTTTCTTCATAGGGCACACCTCAAACCTTCTCCTGGACCTGCTTGCCCAGCAGACCCGCAGGCTTCACCAGCAAAATGACGATCAGCACGGCGAACACAATGGCGTCGCTGAACTGGGGGCTTAGGTAGGCCTTGCTGAAGGTCTCGATGATACCCAGCAGAATGCCGCCCAGCATAGCGCCGGGGATGGAGCCGATGCCGCCGAAGACCGCCGCCGTAAAGGCGCGGATGCCGGGCATGGAGCCGGTGGTGGGCTGCAGGGTGGGCACGGTGGAGCACAGCAGCACGCCTGCAATGGCCGCCAGGGCGGAGCCGATGGCAAAGGTGGTGGAGATGGTCTTGTTCACGCTGATGCCCATGAGCTCGGCGGCCTCCCGGTCCTCGGACACGGCCCGCATGGCCTTGCCGGTACGGGTGCTGCCGGTGAACCAGGTCAGACCAACCATGATGATGACGGAGGCAATGATGGTCACGATGACCTCCCCCGTGATGACCAGCTGGCCGTCAAACAGCCGCAGGGGCTGGAAGGTGACGATGCTGGTATAGTTCTTGGGGCTGGAGGACCAGATGAGCTGGGCGGCGTTTTGCAGGAAATAGCTGACGCCGATGGCCGTGATCAGCACCGCCAGGCTGGGGGTTCCCCGCAGAGGCTTATAGGCCAGAGCCTCGATGAGCATGCCCAGCACGGTACACACCGCCATAGCCGCCAGGATGGAGACCACAACAGGCAGCCCTAAGTAATTGGTGACGCAGAAGGAAATGTAAGCGCCCACCATGATGATGTCGCCGTGGGCGAAGTTCAGCATTTTGGCAATGCCATAAACCATGGTGTAGCCCAGGGCGATGATGGCATACACGGAGCCAATGCTGATGCCGTTAATCAGATACTGAATGATTTTCATGAAATCCCCTCTCTTTGTTTCAACAGCCTATGACAGCGTCAAGGCCTTTGCCGTTCTCATAGACTGCTGAGACGGGATGGAGGGTCTCCCCTCCATCCCTTGCAGTTATGAATCAGTCCATAGGAACGTACACGCCGTTCTCAACAACCACAGCGGCAGGAGACTTGGAGATCATGCCGTTCTCGTCCCAGTGCATGCCGGTGCCGGTCAGGCCGTCAACGGTCATGGTGGCGAACTGTGCCTTCAGCGCATCGCAGATCTCGGAAGCGGACTCATTGCCGGTGATGCCGGCAGCGGTCATGGCATTGTAGATCGCGTAGATGACGTCGTAGCCGTCAGCGGCGAACTGGTTGGGCACCAGGCCGTCCATCTTCTCCTTGAACTTGGCAACGAAGGACTGGGTAGCCTCGTCGGTGGCGTTGGCATCGAAGGGAGTCATCAGAGCCAGGCCCTCGGCCAGAGAGGTGTCGAAGCCTTCCACGGTCAGGATGCCGTCCATGCCGTCGCAGCCGAAGAACTTGGGTGCATAGCTGATGCGGTTGGCATAGGTCAGGATCTGAGAAGCCTCGGTGTAGTAGATGGGCAGGAAGACCAGATCGGCACCTGCATCCTGGCACTGGGTGACCTGGGTGGACAGGTCAGCCTTGTTGTCAGCGGTGTAGGAAGTGGTAGCAACGATTTCAACGCCCAGCTCGGCAGCCTTGGCCTTGAAGCCGTTGTACAGGCCGGTGGAGTAGTCATCGGAGGAATCGTAGATGATGCCGACCTTGGAGCCGGTATACTTGGTGGAGACCAGCTCGGCTGCGGAAGCGCCCTGGTTGGGGTCGGTGAAGCACATCTGGAAGATGTTGTCGCCGCTGGTTGCCAGAGCCTCGGCAGAGGCGGAGGGAGTCAGGTTGAACATATTGTCAGCCGCGGATTCGGGAGCCACCGCCAGAGCGGAGCCGGTGGTGACCTGACCGGCCATGACCTGCATGCCCCAGTCCTTCAGGACATTGTAGGCGGAAACGGCCTTTTCGCCGTCGGCCTCGTCATCCTGTGCGTTGAACTCGATCTGCAGGCCGCCCTTGGCGTTGATCTCCTCAACGGCGACCTCCATGCCGGCCTTCACGGCCAGGCCATAGGCGGAGGCACCGCCGGTCAGGGGGCCGGACATGCCGATCTTTACGGTGCCGGTGCCTTCGGCAGCAGCCGTGGTCGCGGCGGCGGTGGTGGAAGTGCCGGAAGAGCTGTTGCCGCAGCCTGCGAAGGAAGCGGCGACCAGGGCCAGAGCCATGGTCAAAGCAAGTACCTTTTTCATGTTTCTTTTCTCCTTTACTTACAAAACTACAAAAAAGCGGCTGCGCAGCGCAGCCGCTTCTTCATACGAAAGATGAATCCCCGGCCGCTTTCAGTTCTGGATCATAATGGGCAGCAGGCGCAGAATGCCTACCCGCAAACCGGCCAGAAGAAGCTGAGGAACCTCCAACGCGCAGGCCGCCGGACAGGCGCTGTGAAACTGTGCATTTGCCATTTCCATTTCGGTGACCTCCTCGTTTGATGTGCCCATATTGTATCTCGCTCAAGGACATTTGTCAACAAGGTAAACACTACATATAACACTTCACAATTCCTTAATTTTTTGTGCAAAAATACCAAGGCCCATTTGTCTCTCTCATTCGGACAGCTGTCTGCCGGGAAAAGAAAAAGCTCCCCCCACGGGCAAAAAAAGCTCCCCTGCAAGGGGAGCTGGCAGGGCGCAGCCCTGACTGAGGAGAGGCGTAACGGGCGAGAGCGGCAAGAAAAGGACGCGCGACTTACCAGCCGCTCACTTGCGCAACGCCCCTCTTCCACCACCGCCTACGGCGGCGGTCCCCCTTCCCCGGAGGGGAA
>UQGU01000074.1 GCA_900540635.1 uncultured Eubacteriales bacterium
CCCCGGCGGAAGACCCCTTTGAGGTAGCTATGCGGAAGCGGGAGGCGGGCTATGCCTGATGCAGTTGGCTGAATGATTTTGAGAAATTCCGGCAATGCTTCCCGTGAGGTGAAGGATATGCTGTTTTTCTTGGGCGGCGCCGGATATGTGCTCCTGGAGCTATTGTACCGGGGGCGAAGTCACTACAGTATGTTTCTGGCAGGGGGTGTATGCTTTCTGCTGCTGGGAAAGCTGGAGGAGGTGGAGCCCCGGCTGCCGGGGGTCATCCGGCCCCTGGTTGGGGCCGGGATCATCACCACGGTGGAGCTGGCTGCGGGGCTGATTTTCAACCGGGATTACGCCGTATGGGACTATCGGGGCATCCCCGGGAATTTCTGCGGCCAGATCTGCCCGAAATTTACCCTCCTCTGGATTCCCCTGGCCTGGGGTGCGGGGAGGCTCTACCGGCGCTTGCGGCGTTAATCATAAAATACTTGCTATTTTCTGCGCTTCCGGCTATAATGTTATGCAGAGATCGTCTTTTTTGTAGGAGGAAGCATGAAAAAGCATATTTTGCTGCTGACCACCGGCGGGACCATTGCCTGTGCCCCCGGGGGAGAAGGGCTGGAGCCCCAGCGGAGCTCCATTATGGAGCGGGAGCTGGACCAGCTGCGGTCCTATTACGATATCACGGTGAAAGATGTGATCTGCCTGGATTCCTCCAACATTACCCCGGAGGAGTGGCAGCTCATTGCCCGGGCGATTTTTGAAAACCGGCTGGATTACGATGGCGTTGTGGTGTCCCACGGAACGGATACCATGGCCTATACGGCCTCGGCCGTCACCTTCCTGCTGCCGGATATGGACAGAAGCGTGGTCTTCACCGGCTCCCAGCTGCCGCTGACCGACATGCTGTCCGACGGCCCTGCCAATCTGCGCACGGCCTTCGCCATGGCGGCATCCTCCTGCCCCGGGGTGTTTCTGGCCTTCGACCGGAAGGTCATGCTGGGCTGCCGGGCGGTGAAGGTAAGGGCCTCCGGCTTTTCCGCCTTCGAGAGCGTCAACGCCCGCTATGTGGCCACGGTGAGCAACCGGGGGCTGGTGGTGGATGAGAGCGTGCTGCCCAGGCCCCGCGGAAATGCCCGGCTGTGCCTGAAGCTGAGCCGGGAGGTGTTCCTGCTGAAGCTGACCCCGGGGCTGAATCCGGCGATCTTCGATATGCTGGCCGCCATGGGCTATAGGGGCATCGTCATCGAGGCCTTCGGTCTGGGCGGCGTGAATGTGCTCCACAAGGGGCTGCGGGGCATCCGCAGAGCGGTGGAGGACGGCATCAGCGTGGTCATCACCACCCAGTGCCTGTATGACAGCGCGGACCTGCGGGTCTATCAGGTGGGCAATAAGCTGCTGGAGCTGGGGGTCATTCAGGGTATGGACATGACCTCCGAGGCCGCCTACACCAAGCTTATGTGGGGCCTGGGCCAGGGCATGGACCAGAAGCAGATCGCGCAGTTGTTTGCGACCAATCTGGCTGGGGAGATCCAGCTGGAATCGGAATAAAAGGAGGAGATTTATGGACCCCATTTATGTAACAGGACACAGAAACCCGGATACGGACTCCATCGTCGCGGCCATGGCCTATGCGGCCCTGCGCAACGCCGTGGGGGACCGGGAATATAAGGCCGCCTGCCTGGGCCGGGTGTCGGACGAGACCCAGCTGGTGCTGGACCGGTTCGGCTTCGAGCCCCCCAAGCGCATTACCAGTATGTACACCCAGGTGCAGGACCTGGATTTTGATACGCCCCCGGTGCTGGATGCCAATGTCACCGTGGCCCAGGCCTGGAAAACCTTCCAGGCCCAGCCCAGCATCCCGGCGCTGCCCGTAGCCAACGAGGACGGCACCCTGTACGGTATGCTCTCCAAGGATTACATCGCAACCTACAATATGGATTTGATCGCCGGTGCGGAGCTGGCGGATGTGCCCCTTTTCAATGTGCTGTCCGTGCTGGAGGGCAAGGTGCTCAACGATGCCGGAGATCAGGTGGACACCATTTCCGGCAAGGTCACCATCGCCCTGCCTCAGAACCGGGAGAGCCTGTTGTGGAGCCGGAAGGACTCCATCGTCTTCTGCGGCACCCAGCCGGATATGATCCGCCGGGCGCTGGAGATGAACGTCACCGCCGTGGTGCTGTGCCAGGCGGAGCTGGACGAGGAGCTGCGCAATTACCCCACCACCACCTGCATCATCTCCACCCCCTACGCCGCCTACCGGGCTACCCGGATGATCTTCCAGTCCACCCCCATCGGGCGCATCTGCCGGAAGAACGACCTGGTGTGCTTCCACCTGGAGGACCGGGTGGACGATGTGAAGGAAGCGGTGCTGAAGCACAGAGAATCCTGCTACCCCATTCTGGACGGCGATGAGAAGATCGCGGGGGTGCTGAGCCGGTACCATCTGCTGCGGCCCCGCCGGAAGCGGGTGGTCCTGGTGGACCACAACGAGGCGGCCCAGTCCGTCCCCGGCCTGGAGGAGGCGGAGATCCTGGAGATCATCGACCACCACCGCCTGGCGGACATCCAGACCACCAACCCCATCTATGTGCGCAATGAGCCCGTGGGCTCTACCAATACCATCCTCGCCGGAATGTACCAGGACCGGGGGCTCATGCCCTCCAAGGGCATGGCCGGTATGATGGCGGCGGCCATTTTGTCCGACACCGTCATGTTCAAGTCCCCCACCTGCACGGACCGGGACCGGAGGATGGCAGAGCGTCTGGCCAGAATGGCGGATGTGTCCCTGGATGAGCTGGGCAAGGCCATCTTCTCCGGGTCTCTGGGCAACAAGACCGCCCAGGAGCTGCTGTTTACGGACTACAAGGAGTTCCACATTGCGGGCCATGACTTCGCCGTCTCCCAGATCACCTGTGTGGACAGCCCCAGTATGCTCCAGCGCAAGGCGGAGTTCCTGGAGCACATGCGCAAGCAGGCGGAGAAGGAGAGCCTGATGATGATGATCCTGATGCTGACGGATGTGCTGCTGGAAGGCACCCAGCTGCTGTATGTGGGCGACGACGACACCATCCAGCAGGCCTTCGGCGTGACCCCCAAGGACAATTCCGTGTTCCTGCCCCGGGTCATGAGCCGGAAAAAGCAGATCATCCCCATGCTTTCCGCCTTGTGGGGCTAAAAAATGGGCTTCGATGGGCTGCTTGGCAACGAGCAAATCAAGAGAAATCTGGCCGTCAGTCTGGAAAAGGGCCATATTTCCCATTTTTACCTGATCTCCGGCCCGGAGGGCTCCGGCAAGCACACCCTGGCTAGGCTTCTGGCTGCGGCCATCCTCTGCCGGGGAGCAGACAAGCCCTGCGGGAAGTGTACCCCCTGCCGGAAGGTGGCGGAGGGCGTTCACCCGGACTGCATCACCGTGGACGATCCGGAAAAGAAGACCGTCCCCGTGGACCTGATTCGGCAGGCCCGGGCGGATATTTACATCCAGCCCAATGAATCCGAACATAAGATTTACCTGTTCCCCCGTGCCCAGGACATGGGCCTGCCGGGACAGAACGCCCTGCTGAAGGTCCTGGAGGAGCCCCCGGCCTACGGTGTCTTTCTTCTGCTGACCACCAATGCGGACGCTTTGCTTCCCACGGTCCGCTCCCGGTGCACGGAGCTGCGGATGGAGCCCCTGCCCCAGAGCCTGCTGCGCGAGGAGCTGGCGAAGGGGTACGGCAAGCTTTCCTCCGAGGCCATTTCGGCGGCGGCAGAGCGCAGCGGCGGCTTTCTGGGCCAGGCAAAGCGCCTCCTGGAGGAGGACGGCCAGGTCAGGGCGGAAACCGCCGCCCTGGTGGAGGCCCTGTGCAGGAAGAGCAGCCTGGGCCTTGTGCAGCTGCTGGCGCCCCTGGAAAAGAGCAAGCGGGATGTGCTGGCAGAGCTTTTGCAGGACTGGCAGGGGCTGCTGGAAAACGCCATCACCGCCGCCTGCGGCGAGGGCACCGTTTCCGACCAGGCCCGCCGCCTGGCGGCAGCCCTGGACGTAAGAACACTGCACCGGCAGTACGCCGCCATCCGAAAAGCCCGGGAGTACACCCTGAGCAACGTATCCCCCGCCGCCGTCTGCGGCTATTTGGAGTGGGTACTGCGATAAAAGTTAGGAGCTTATCATGGAAGAAACCAATACCCCGGAGCTGGTCTCCGTTGTGGATATTCAATTCCGGCCGGGACAGAAGGTCTATTTCTTCGACCCGGACGGCATCACCCTCGCCCAGGGGGACCATGTCATCATCGACACGGCCCGGGGGGAGGAATACGGCGTCTGCGCCAGCGGCATTCACCGCATCCGGCAGAAGGATGTGGTAGCGCCTCTGCGGAAGGTGCTGCGCAGGGCAAGCGCCCAGGATGAGCGCGTTGTGGCGGAGAACCGGGCCAGAGAGGCCAAGGCCCAGAGCGTCTGCATCCAGAAAATCCAGGCCCATGGGCTGGATATGCAGCTGGTCAGCGCCGAGTGCGCCTTTGACGGCAGCAAGATCCTCTTCTATTTCACCGCGGACGAGCGGGTGGACTTCCGGGAGCTGGTCAAGGACCTGGCAGGCGTGTTCCATACCCGCATTGAGCTGCGGCAGATCGGCGTCCGGGACAAGGCCAAGATGGTGGGAGGCCTGGGCATCTGCGGCAGACCCTTCTGCTGCGCCAGCTTCCTGGATGATTTCCAGCCCGTGTCCATCAAGATGGCCAAGTCCCAAAACCTGAGCCTGAACCCCACCAAGATCTCCGGCACCTGCGGCAGACTGATGTGCTGCCTGAAATACGAGCAGGATACCTATGAGGCCCTGATCCGCACCAGCCCCAAGATCGAATCCTTTGTGGATACCCCCGAGGGCCGGGGCACCGTCATTGAGGCGGACATTCTGCGGCAGCGGGTGAAGGTGCGCATGGAGAGCAGTCCCGATACCGTCTCCACCTTTGCCAATGAAGAAGTGGCCGTGCTGCGCAGCGGCAGGGCCAAGAAGAACGACCCGCCCATTCCGGCGGATCTGGCCCCCATCTCCGGAAACGGCATCCGGCCCAAGGCGGCGGCCAAGCAGGAGGACGATATGGTCCTGGAGCCCATCCGCTTCCGCTACAGCACCGAGTCCCTGGTGGAGGAGACACCGGCGGAGCCGGAGCAGGAGACCGCCGGGCGTCCGGCCCCCAAGCCCCGGCGCAATGACCGCCGCCGCCAGAGAGCCCCCCGGGCAGAGGACGGGAAAAAGTCGGAGGACGGAAGGCAGGCAGAGGACGGGAAGAGAGAGGAGCCCCGGCAGGGGGCTGCCGAGGGGCCCGCCCAGCAGCCCAGAGGCGAGGGAAGACCCCGCCTGCCCCGGAAGTCCAGACCCCCGAGAGATGCCAATGGAGCACCTGCAGACCGGAAGGAGAACGGCACTCCTCAGAAAAGCGCCCCTGCCGAGGGCAAGGAGAGCACGCCCGGCGAGCAAAAACCCCACCGCCGGGGTAATTACAGAAATTACCGGAAAAACAGGGGACCAGCCAAGAATTCCGGGGGAAATAATTGAGAAAAAGCAGATTCTACCGGCAGTAGAGTGGGAAAACCCGGTAGAGTAGAGTCCGTTTCCGTGCAGTCGATACCCGGCTGCACGGTTTTCCTTGCCTAAAAGAGGGGGGCGGGGTATAATGGTCTCAAAACATTTGGAGGAGAAGCCTATGTCTTTTGTCGTATTTGCGGACGGCAGCGCCAATCTGCCGAAGAGCTGCCTGGAGGGCATTTCCATGCTGCCCTGCACCTACTGTGTGGACGGCGTGCAGAAGGAATATGAGGGCGATGTGGACAGCTTCGATGTGCACCACTATTATGACGCGCTGCGCAGCGGCGCGAAGATCACCACCAGCCTTTTGAATACCCATTTGTTTATGGAGCACTTCCGGCCTGTGCTGGAGGCGGGGCAGGATGCGATCTACATCGCCATGTCCTCCGGCATCAGCGGCACCTATCAGGCGGCCGTGAATGCCAAGCAGGAGCTGGAGGAGGAATACCCGGACCGGTACATTCATATTGTGGATTCCCACGGCTGCGGCTTTGGCAGCGGCCTGCTTGCCATCCGGGCGGCAGAGCTGAGCAAGCTGGGCACCCCCGTCCGCCAGGCCGGGGCCATGCTGGATGCGGATGTGCCCCATATGTGCCAGTATTTCACGGTGGACGATCTGAACTTCCTGAAGCGCAGCGGCCGGGTCAGCGGGGCCACCGCCATGATCGGCACGGTGCTGAACATCAAACCCATTCTCTATGGGGATGCCACCGGCCATATCGTCTCCTGCGGCAAGGTCCGGGGCCGGAAGAAGGCCATCGACGCCATTGTGGAGAAGTACGCCCAGAAGCAGATGGACGCGGAGCACCGTGTGGTGGCCATTTCCCACGGCGACTGCCCTGAGGAGGCAGAGCTGCTGGCGGAGAAGATCCGCGCCGTGGCCAACCCCGGAAAGCTCATCATCGTCCCCCACGAGCCCTTCTCCGGCGCCCACGTAGGCCCCGGCATGCTGGCCCTGTTCTTCTACGGGTCGGAGCGGTAAGAAAGAGCTTCCCCACCGGGCAAAAGCTTCCCCTTCGGGCGGTGCGTCGCGCAGCGAATTGAATCTAACATAGCTGCCGGTGGCAGCTATACCATAAAAAGTGGTGCTGGCTCGCGTTAGCGAGACTGAGGAGGGGCGTAATGAGCGGGAGTGCTGCGAAAAAAGCAGCTTGCCAACCGCTCTCGCTCATAAGGCCCCTCTTCCACCACCGCCTACGGCGGCGGTCCCCCTTCCCCGGAGGGGAAGGTTAAAAGCTTCCCCTTCGGGGGAGCTGGCAGGGCGTTAGCCCTGACTGAGGAGGGGCGTAATGGGCGAGAGCAGTGCGAAAAAAGCAGCTTACCAACCGTTCTCGCCCATAAGGCCCCTCATCCACCGCTGCGGCGGTCCCCCTTCCCCGGAGGGGAAGGTTGGGGGGCAGCCGCGGGTTGCTTTTTCGATTGAAGTATGCTATACTGCTTTTACAGACGTTTTTCCGGATTTCCTGGGAAAACGCCAATTTTTTAAAGGCAGCACTGCATAATTTGTCTGCGGTGCTGCCTCGAGAAACGGGGTTTTATTTTGTCTCAAAAGAACAGGCCGCTGTCGGAAAAGCTCCTGCCGGGATTTACGGTTCCCCGGGCGCTGTGCATTGTGGCGGGGGCGGCCATTGTGTCCTTTGGACTGTACAATGTCCACCGGCAGAGCGGCATTACGGAAGGCGGCGTGCTGGGCACGGTGCTGCTGCTGCACCACTGGTTCGGCTGGCCCGCTTCCGTCATCACGCCGGTGCTGGACATCAGCTGCTATCTTTTGGCCCTGAAGGTTTTGGGGCCGGACTTTATCAAGTGGTCCGTGGCCTCCACTTTGTGCGTCTCCGGCTTTTTCCGGCTGTGGGAGACCTGGCCACCCTTCCTGCCGGACCTTTCCGGGCAGCCGCTGCTGGCGGCGGTGCTGGGGGCGCTGTTTGTGGGGGTGGGCGTTGGGCTCATCGTGCGGCAGGGGGGCTCCTCCGGCGGGGACGATGCCCTGGCCCTGTCCATCGCCAAGGCGGTGAAGTGCCGCATCTCCTATGCCTACCTCTTTACGGACCTGACGGTGCTGACCCTTTCGCTGAGCTACATTCCCTTCAAAAGAATTGCCTATTCTCTGATCACCGTGACGCTGTCCTCCTGGATCATCGATTGTTTCCAGAAGGGAAAGAAGAATACCTAAAGGCATATTGACAAACTAGGTATTGAGTGCTATGATACGTCCATCCAAAGGAAAGCCAAGACTTTCCGGACCGGGAGGGCGGGCGGTATGTACTATGCCGCATTTCGATGTTGAAGAGTGGAAGTAAATGGGGCTCCTAACCTTCCCCCACGGGGAAGGGGGACCGCCGCAGCGGTGGAAGAGGGGCCCCGGACGATAGAGCGCTACACAATTACCGGGTACTCTCGCCCATGACGCCCCTCCTCAGTCTCGCTTGCGCGAGCCAGCTCCCCCGGAGGGGAAGCTTTTTGACGGGGAGCATAACCACACATGCTCACACAACGAAAGGAAGTTTTCATATGTCTAAGATCTACACCTCTGCTGACCAGCTGATTGGCCGTACCCCTTTGCTGGAGCTGACCCACATTGAGAAGGAAGAGAAGCTGGAAGCCAAGATCCTGGCCAAACTGGAGTATTTCAACCCCGCCGGTTCCGTGAAGGACCGGATCGCCAAGGGCATTATTGACGATGCCGAGAAGTCCGGGGCTCTGAAGCCCGGCGCAACCCTCATCGAGCCCACCTCCGGCAACACGGGCATTGGCCTGGCCTCCGTGGCAGCGGCCCGGGGCTACAAGCTGATCATCGTCATGCCGGACACCATGAGCGTGGAGCGCCGCCAGCTGATCAAGGCCTATGGCGCAGAGCTGGTGCTGTCTGAGGGCGCCAAGGGCATGAAGGGGGCCATTGAGAAGGCCAACGAGCTGGCCGCCTCCATCCCCGGCAGCTTCATCCCCGGCCAGTTTACGAACCCCGCCAACCCCAAGGCCCACTTTGAGACCACCGGTCCTGAAATTTACGAGGATACGGACGGAGACGTGGATCTCTTCGTGGCAGGCGTGGGCACCGGCGGCACCGTCACCGGCGTGGGAGAGTACCTGAAGAGCAGGAAGCCCGAGGTCAAGGTGGTCGCCGTAGAGCCCGCCTCCTCCGCCGTGCTGTCCACCGGCAAGGCCGGCCCCCACAAGATCCAGGGCATTGGCGCAGGCTTTGTGCCCGATGTGCTGAATACCAAGATCTACGATGAGATCATCCCCGTGACCAATGAGGATGCCTTTGCCACCGGCCGTCTGGTGGGCCACAAGGAGGGCGTCCTGGTGGGCATCTCCTCCGGCGCTGCCGTGTGGGCTGCCATTCAGCTTGCCAAGCGGCCCGAGAACAAGGGCAAGAACATTGTCGTCCTGCTGCCCGACACCGGCGACCGGTACCTGTCCACCCCGCTGTTCGCGGAAAAGTAAGCCGATTCTCCCCTCTTTTCAAAATTTTTGCCCGCTGCCGGGTTTTGGCAGCGGGCAAACGTATTTTTCTCAGCCTACCCGGAAGCGGTTCAGAGCCCCCGAAACATTGTCGTGGATGACCAGGGCGAATTTTTCCACCAGCTTTTCGGGGTCGGCGCGCATGTCGTCCTTGATCCAGTCCAGCATGAGGCCCACAAAGGCATAGGAATACACCCGGGCGATGAAGGCCTTGTCCTCCTCCCGGACCACCATATTGGCGGAGAGCTCGTTGATGACCCCCATGATCAGGTTGTCCGTCAGCGGCGTCAGATACCGCTCCACCTGCTCCCGGCTGACGCAGCGGTACACGTTCATCACGAAGGGCTTGTTCTCCTGGACGGCCCGGAAGATCTGCACAAAGCCCTGCTGCCAGGTTTCGTAGCTCTTTTTCCCGTCCAGCGCCCGCTGGGCGTCCTCCAGGCAGGCCCACTCCACAAGATCGTAGATGTCCTTGAAGTGGTAGTAAAAGGTCATTCGGTTGATGCCGCAGTCCTCGGCAATATCATTGATGGTGATCTTGTTCAGGGGCTTTTGCAGAAGCAGATGCTTCAAAGAATCCTCCAGCGCCCGTTTGGTAAACTGTGACATGGTTGTTTCCTCCTTGGGGAACTCTGTAATCTATACCAATCTTAAAAGAGAAATCGAAAGCCAGAAAAAACAAAATGTGAAAGATTTGAAAACGAGTGGCTCTGACGGAAGCCCTGTCAAAGCCTTGGGCTGGGTGCCTCCGGCGGGGAGCTTCTTGTCCCGCCAAGAAGCTCCGCAAGAAT
>UQGU01000075.1 GCA_900540635.1 uncultured Eubacteriales bacterium
CCTCCCAGGAACTGAGTGATTCCCTGGTTTCCAAATTCAAAGACATTCTTTAAGAAAAAAATGCTCTGCCGAGTTCGTTTCAAAAACTCAGCAGAGCATTTTGCTCCATATAGGATTGGGAAGCAACCTGTAAGCCACCTGTCCCTTTTGATGGGAATGAACAATTGGCCAAAGGGGGCTGCTATCATTTTGCTGTCAATCGGGGATTAGAATTTCAAAAAGATGTGATTTCTCTAGGCTATTTTCATAAGGAGTATCACAATTTTCTCATTCCCACTCGATGCGCGGACACGTATCTTAACGGATTTTGCTTAGCTAATATTTGCTTCTATTCTTCTATTCTTCTGAGCATTTTGAGTCTCCATATTATCCTGGCTATACGATGGATGCTTATCAAAATCTTATCAGAGGTGATAAGCGTTGAAACGATTATACGGAAATTATTTTTCTTTTTTGTGCCACTTTTTCAGCACATTTTCTACCTGACGAATCAATTGCTCCTTGTTCGGCATATACAGCACATACCGGGACGCAAAGATGTTGTTTGACAGCCCACCCAAGGCGTACTCTGCGGTAATGCTGTCCTTTTCTGTGCAGAGAATAATGCCAATGGGCGGGTTATCGTCCGGGTCGTTGACCTCACTGGCGTAGTAGTTCAGATACATATTGATCTGCCCTGCAGCTTCCGGGGGCAGTTTTGTAGTTTTCAGCTCGATCAGCACATAGGCCCTAAGTATTTTGTTGTAGAACACCATATTCACATAGTAGTGGGTATTATTCAGTGTTACACGCTGCTGTGTTCCTACAAACATAAATCCCCGACCCAACTCCAGCAGAAATTTCTCAATCTGCTGTACCAGAGCCTTTTCCAGGTCGCTTTCCATCATGGGTCTATCTTCCGGAATACCAACAAACTCAAATACATAGGGAACTCGCAAGATGTCCTCCGGTTTGGCGATTTCTATGCCGTTCTGAGCCAGTGCCACCCGGCGCTGGCTACAAAAAGTATTAAGAAACGGCTGCAGCCAGTTGAGGTTGGTGTACACATTTTTGCAGAAAAGTTATCCACAGCTTTGATGGCTAAGAAAAAGCAGACCCTTTCCATTTCGGGAAAGAGTCTGCGATTTCTTTTTGGGGCTATTTAACAGCCCCTTTTTTGTTCCGCTGGGCTCGACCCCCTCTTCTCCTCATGCGGTCAATGCCTGCGTATTTTCAGCAGGAGCACCCCAATGGTGATGATGAAGCCCAGCAGAGAGACCACTGCGATGCAGGCGGACGCCACGGTGAGTGGGTCAGCGGAGGGGGTGGAATCGACGGAGGCAGCGGGGGGTTCCGTGGGCTCCGGGGCGGAGGTGTCACGGACGAGGCCTGCGTCAATGGTGGTTCCGTCGGCCAGGGTCAGAATCAGGTTGCCGTTGGCGTCGATCTTCGCACCGTTGATGCCGCTCGACGCTGCGCCGTCCTTGCCGTCGGCGCCGGTATCGCCCTTATCGCCCTTTGCGCCGGTGGCTCCCGTTGCACCGGTATCGCCCTTATTACCTTGGATGCCCTGTACGCCCTGGATACCCTGAATGCCTTGGTCGCCCTTGTCTCCTTTGTCGCCTTTGACACCCTGAATACCCTGGGCGCCTTGGATGCCTTGGATGCCTTGGATGCCCTGGATGCCTTGGTCGCCCTTGTCTCCTTTGTCGCCTTTGACACCCTGAATACCCTGGGCGCCTTGGATGCCCTGGATGCCTTGCTCGCCCCGATCGCCTTTATCGCCCTTATCGCCCTTATCGCCTTTATCGCCCTTTTCTCCCTTCTGGCCCATGGCCTGGACATTGAGGGACTCCCAGCTGCTCCCATTGTCGTAGGAAACATACCAGATGCCGTCCTCGCCGATTTTCAGCCGGGGGGTGATACCGTCGGCTCCGTCTTTTCCGTCTTTTCCATCTTTTCCGTAGCTGATGACCCTGTGGCCGCTGTCATGATCACCGAACCACCAATTGCCGTTGTCACCGATGTGGGGCGTCAGGCCTTCCTGCCCGGCGGCCCGCACCGCGGTGTTCACACCGCCGATCCACCAGTTGCCGTCTTCTCCGATGAACGGGGCCTGGGTATCTTTGCTGCCATCCCCCTGTTGGTCACTTTTCTTCGGGGCTTTGTGGCCGGTGTCCTTGCCGTCGATCCACCAGTTGCCGTTTTCACCGATTTCCAGGGTGAAGCCCTCCTGTGCGGCGCTTTCGGCGGTTACGCCGGTATCGGTATCCCCGATCCACCAGTTGCCATTGTCCCCGACGACCGGTGTCTCGGCATTCTCGCCCTCTTCTCCGTCCTGTCCGGCGGCGGGAATGCCGGTATTGGTTTCCCCAATCCACCAGTTGCCGTCGTCCCCAACGGCCGGGGCCGGGCTGCCCGCACCGTCCTGATTTTCATCCCCCGGGGCCTTGTAACCGGTATCATCCGAACCAATCCACCAATTCCCGTTGTCGCCGATATAGGGGGTCTCACCTTCTTCGTCCTGACCGCCCTCCTGCCCGGCGGCGGGGATGCCGGTATTCAGCTCCCCCAGCCACCAGTTGCCATCCTCACCGACGGTGGGGGTCACGGCCTCCGTCGCCACGGCCCTATAGCCGGTATCCTCGCCGTCAATAAACCAGTTGCCGTTTCCTCCGATTTCCGGAATGTTGCTGACGGCCCGGATCTGGGTGTCTACGTCCCCGATCCACCAATTGCCGTTGTCGCCGATGAAGGGGGTATCGCCGTTTTCGCCCTTCTCGCCGTCCTTGCCGTCGGTGCCCGCGGCCCGGACCTTGGTGTCCGTCAGGCCGATCCACCAGTTGCCGTTTTCTCCGATGTAGGGGGTATTGCCGTCTTTTCCGTCCTTTCCGTCCTGCCCGGCGGCCTTGACCCCGGTATCGGTATCCCCGACCCACCAGTTGCCGTTGCTGCCGATATAAGGCGTGCTGTCCGCCCGGTAGTTGACCTCGTTGGACCAGACGCTTTCCAGGTCTTTCCCATCCTTTGTGGCTACGCTCGTCAGGACGAAGGTATATTCACTACTAATATCCAGGTCCGTGACCGTGTATTCCCCGGTTTCCGGGGACAGCTTCTCCGATATTTTCGTATAGCGGCCGCCCGCAACCTGGTAGACATAGAACCCGGTAATCTCCGGGCAGCCCTCTTCCCTCTCCGGCATCGACCAGGTCAGGGTGATGGTCTTGTTCTCCGGATCAATGACGCCGTCCAGGTCCGTGACCGGGTTCGGCGGGGAAGAGAGATTGGTAATGCAATAGCCGATAAAGGGCGTCTGATTGCCCTCCGCGCCGCTCAGGTGCCGCTGCCACTGGCCCAAGTTCCAATGGAAGCCGTAGGAATCCACCACCGAGGCCGGGATGCCCTGCGCCACCAGGCCCTGCTTGTCAATGCTGGTAACGGTGCAGCTGGCACCTACCGCGGTGCCTTTAGAGGTGGAGTTGCCCTTGCCGTCGGTATATTGGAGGCTGGTGGTCACGCCGAACTTGGGGCCGTTATTTTTCATTCCCCACTTGATGGAGCTGTTGAAGAAGAAGCCGTGGGACATCTCCACGCTTTTGGTGGTGGTGTTCTCCTTGGTCCAGGCCACCTTGTCCAAAGACCCGTTATAGCCCAGGGCGAACTCCGACTTGCTGATGGCCCCGGCGTTGAGGTCCGGGTAGCCCCAGCCGTCGTGGTTGTAGCGGTAGGGATTTCCCTCGTTGCCCTCCAGCCAGTTTTCGGCGGGGTCGATCTGATGCAGCTCATAGCATGTGGCGCTGCCCGCCCGGTCGGCAATATACTTGTTGTATTCCGCCGCAAATCGGTTGTAGGTGCTCACGGACATCTGCTCGTAGACCGGCCCCTGGGGGATGGCGGTCTGCATCACGGTCTTGTCGTTCCAGGTCCCGTCGGCGTTCTGAATGTCGTATTCATAGACGAACACCGGCGTGCGGTTGACCACCACGCTGTTGTAGGCCTGGGCGGAAAAGCTCTGGCTCCACTCCTCATATAGCGAACGCTCAAAAGTTTTGGACCAGTCCAAGGCATAGCCCGTCTCAATGGAGGTCTCACCCCCCAGGAAGCCAAATTCGCTTGTGAAGCCCACGCTGAAGGACACATTGTCGGAGTCCCAGTCGGAGAGCTCGTAGCTCTCGGTAAGCACATACTCCGTTTCGTTGTTGCCTGCATCCATAATGTCCTCAAAGTATGGGGCCGCCTGCAATACTGCCTTTACGTCCGGGTCCGTGTAGGCATAGGTCACGCCCCGGTATTTGGCCAGTACGCCGTCGTTGTTTTTGTCCACGGGGATCACCAGGAAGCTCACTGCGTTCTGGGCATTGGTGTTTACATAGCTGTCCGTGGGAACCAAGCTCTCATAGCCTCCGGCGGTGCCGTACTCCTGGATTTGGCCGTCCACCACCCGGTCTGAGTAGTTGGTGCCCCGCATGTAGCCCGTGAGCAGATGGGACTGGTTGTTGTTGGCGTGCTTCAGGGCGATGGTAAAGACCACCTGTTCCCGCCCGGCCTTGTTGCCGTCGAAGTTGCCCACGGCAATGGACTGGATGTCACAGTTGGAGATGCGGGTGGTGCTGCTCGCGCCGTCATCGGAGCTGCCGAAGTATCCTCCGGTATACACCTCCATCGGGGTATTGTTGCTGACATCATAGAGAGTACCGCTTACAAAAACCAGTTCCTTTGCCCCCCGGCCCTTGCCGTTGACGGCCACCGCCTCTACGGCAAGCCGCTGCCAGACATCGTCCGCATCATGGTAGCCGCCGTAGGTCCAGCCGTTGGAGCGGATGGTGCCGCTTATAGACTTGACAAAGGTGCCGCCGACGTTGGTCATCTTTCCCACATACAGATATGGGGCATACATGGTGATGGTCTCGTTGACCATGCTGGCATCTTTTTTCCAGGTGCCGAATTTTCCCAGCATACCGGCCAGGAACAGGTCTACATCACCGTCGCCGTCCAGATCTCCGCAGGTAAGGCTGGCACCTACGGGGAACTCGTAGCGATGGCGGCCTCCACTCATGCCCATGTAGGCGCAGAAGATTTCCTTCTGCGCCGCGGACTTGGTGACAATGGCACCGCCGTCCTTGGAGCCATAGACGATTTGGAGCTCCGGCAGATAGTAGTCGACTTTGGCTTCATCATTGGGCAGCCGGTGGCAGTAGGACAGCACCGCCAGATCGTCTACGCAGTCCCCGTTAAAGTCGCCTACGGCCATGGAAACGCCCAGCTTGCGCCGCTGATTGCCTCCCGAGTTCTCTACATCATACCAAGGGTGCTCGTTGTAGTAGCGCATCAGCAGGCTGTTGCTCTTGCCCCGCTGGGTAAGACCTCCGCCGTCATAGTCCCACTGTTGGATCTGGCAGCCTCCGGCCTGGTAGGACTCCGGGGTATAGACCAGGATGCTCTCCTTGCCGTCGCCGTCAAAGTCACCGGCCACGATGTTCAGGAAGCTGCGGTTGGCGTAGGTGGGCACCTTAAAGCTCATTCCGTCATACATGTATTGAAAATCACCGATGTCCACCGGCTCGCTGCGGTCGGAGCCCGCCCCCTGCCTGGTATTGATGACCCACAGATAGCCCCGCTTGTTGGAAATCCCCACAAAGGCCACATGGTCTTTCCGTCCGCTGCCGGTGGGGTCAAAGGCCACTGCCTCCATCAGGGCGTAGGTGTCAACGGAAAACGTGCCGTTGGCACCGCCCTTCTTTCTTGCGAAGGTCGGCAAAGAGGACTCCGTACCCATGTCAAAATAGGAGGCCTGGCGGACCTGATTTCCCCAGACATTCAGATACATCAGCTCGTTCTGCTCCACCATGAGGAACGGCATCCCCACATCGTAGCCATAGGGGTTGGTGGTGCTGGAAAATCCGCTGGGCTGCACCCGTTCCAGATCCATCAGGTTCGTCCCGGAAAAATCCGCCTCTTGGGCCCCGTCCTCCCCCAGGGCCGCCACCGGAACGCAGGCCGCCGTCAGAAGGACCGACAGCAGCACTCCGATCCCCCGCCGAAAAAAACAGTTTTTATTCATCGCACATCTCTCCTTTTCCTTTCCGTTTCCTCTATTTTACCATAGCGGCCAGATTTTTTTCGTGTCGTTTAGGTTGAAAATCCTGTCGTTTAGGAGACGGGCCTCTTTGCCGCTTGTGAAATCCCATTCCGCCTGTTACAATAAACATACAGAAAGGGGACGGTGGAATGAAGGATTGGAGGCTTCGATGCCTGGCTTTTGCCCTGCTGCTGGCCGGGGTGGCGGCGATGGGCGTATTACTGCTGCGGCTTTCCCGGCCGGACAGCACCCAGCGGGGACGATACCTGGGGTGCATGGAATCAGACCCCGGCGGCTGGATGTTTTTTACGGAGACTGGCCCGGCGGAGCCCGTATTCGGCTTTGGCGGGTATCTGGACGGCATTCCCGCCCAGGGGTCAGGCCCCGTGGCGGCGGAGCGGGTAATGGAGGCGGACGAACACCGGCAGTTCCTGCAATTGAGCTGCTATGATCAGGGGCTTCAGGTCTTTCTGGACGATGCCCTTCTCTATACGGATTTCCCGCAACTGGAAAACCGGGCGGATGCCTTTTTGTCCGATGCAGACCCGGAGGGCATCGCCTATGACGGGCTGCGCCTGCCCCTGCCGGAAAACGCAGCCGGAAAAAAGCTTCGGATCGTGACCTACGGGCGCTCCTTTGACGGCCTCCGTCAGGCGGTGCTCCCCACTCTGGTCAGCCGGTTTTCCGATGCCGCGGTGCAGACCACCGCCATGGTCCAACCGGTGGCCGTCATGACGGCCCGGCTTCTTCTGGGGCTCTTTCTGCTGCTGATTCTGGGGATCGGTGCCCGAGAGGAAAACCTTTGGCGGAAGCTATTGCCCCTGAGCGGATATTTTCTGCTGGGAGCGGTGTCCGGCATTTGCTGCACCAACCTTGAGACCTTCACAGGCCTCCGCTCTGACAGCGGGATGCTGAACTGGATATACAGGAGCTACATTGACCTGCTGTATCTTTATCTCGCCATGGAGCTGGATGGCTGGAAGCGGTGGAGCCTTCTTGGTGCCGCACTGGCCCACGGACTGCTGTGCGGTCTCGGAAGCTTTGGCTTGCTGCGGCTGTCAGAAACCCTCGGGGACTGGCTATGCTTTGGGGTATTGCTGGGGGCTCTGGTGCTGATGTGCTTTTCCAAAGAGAAAACCTCCCGCCGAATCAGCCTTCTTCTCTTTGCGCTGATGGGGGCACTGGCTGCACTCTGGGGCATCACCCGGCGCACCGGCCCCGGGGCCCTCTATCCCCTGACCAATCCCGTGACCGCCCTGGTAAGCGGCTACCCCAAGAGGGGTTACACCCTGCTGTGCGGCACTCTGGGGGTGATCTGTACCGTGCGGGTGATTGCAGGCTTTGCCCGGGGAATGCTGCTGCGCCAGCGCCAGATGCAGGCCATGAAAAGCAGCGCTCAGGCGGTTCAGGAGAAATTTGAACAGGCCCAGGCCACCCTGCGGCAGACGGCGGCCTTTCGCCATGACTTGAAAAATCATGTGGCGGCCCTGGAGCTTCTGGCCCGGAAGCAGGACACGGCGGAAATCCAGAATTATCTGAACCGCTTGGACGGAGCCTTGGAGCAGCTCTCCCCCCAGGTTTTCACCGCCAACACCACCGTCAATACCATTCTCCAGCGCTTTGCAGCCCAGGCAAAGGAGGCGGGGGTCACCTTCCGGGTCAATGCCATGCTGCCGGAACGGCTGTCCATTCCGGATGAGGACCTGTGCGCCTTCCTCTTTAACCTGCTGGACAACGCCCTGGAGGCCGCAGCCCAAACGGAGCCGGGAGAAATCTTCTGCTCGCTGCAGATCCGGCAGCAGTACCTTGCCATTCGCTGTGAAAATACCTACTGGGGGCCCCTGCGCACCGACTCCGGCGGGGGCCTGCTGACCACCAAGGACAGCCCCAATGACCACGGCTTCGGGCTGATCAAAATGCGGGCCGTGGCGGAAAAATACGGCAGCGTCCTGGACATCACCCACGCCGACGGCCGCTTCACGGTCCTGACCGCACTCAAAATATAAAAAACGGAGCTGCCGCAAATGCGCCTTTCCCACAGGAAAGACCCTTTGCGGCAGCTCCTATTCTATTGAGGAAACTCTGAATAAATCGTCTGCGGTTTCCTTAATCCTGATTCAAATATCGCACAAACCGATTTTTAAACTGGTCCATATATCGTCGTCCGATGGTCAGGTCCGTGCCGTCTGTCAGATACAGCGTCCGGCCGTTGACCTGGCGGATGGAGGATAGATCCACCAGAAAGCTATTGTGCAGCGGCAGAACCGATCCCCCGGCAGCGTTTGCTCGGCCTGGCTCAAAGAAATGGGTAAAAACTGTTCTCCCCGGGCCGTGTGGAGCACGCAGCCGTGATTCCGGCTTTCGGCGTAGAGAATGTCCCCGATGGGCAGCACCAGTGTTCGGCCCCCTGCGCAAAAGGTGACGCTGTGGGGGCGGTGATGGAGCCGCAGGTCCGTTTCTATGGCCCTGCGCAGCGCCTCCGGCTCCACGGGCTTTAGCAAATACTGGATGGGACGGACGCTGTAGCCGTCCCTTAAAAACTCTGTGGAGCCGGTGATAAACAGGATGCTGGTCTCGTCCTCCCGGGCCCGAAGCTCCCGGGCCAGCTCCATGCCGTTTTTGCCCCCCATGAGAATATCCAGGCACAGCAGAGAGAAGGTCTCCCCCGAGGCCAACGCGGCCTCCAACTCCTCGGCGGAAGAAAAGGCCGTGACCCTGTGGCTCACCTGCATTTCCCCAAGGACGACCTCGCATTGGCCGCACAGCTCCCGCCGCAAAACTGCCTCGTCTTCACAAACCGCTACATGATACACTTCGTTCCGCCTCTTTTCCTTGATGCGCCCCATTATATCCAAATAATGGAGCTTTTTCAACGCCCTTTTCCTATAAAAGAGCAAATTTGTTAAAATGACGAAAAGACATCATTCCCAAAATCGTGTATACTGAGGTTACCACACGCCCAACAACACGACAAAGGAATGATGTCTATGGAAACTTTTTGTTCTTAAAACGAATTTACCTTTTATTATATCATTGTATTTTGCGAACTCATTCCTCGAACAGATACAGAAGATATCCGTAACCCTCTGCGTTCATCTTTGCGTAAGGCACAAAGCGCAGGGCCGCACTGTTGATGCAGTAGCGCACGCCGTTGGGCGACTCCGGGTCGCCGGTGAACACGTGGCCGAGGTGGGAGTCTCCGGCGCGGCTTCTGACCTCTGTGCGGCGCATGCCGTGGCTCAGATCCTCTTTTTCCACTACGGCAGGGCCCTCGATGGGCTTTGTAAAGGCAGGCCAGCCGCAGCCGCTCTCGTACTTATCCGTGGAGGAAAAGAGCGGCTCGCCGGTGACGACATCCACATAGATGCCCTTTTCAAACTTATCCCAGAACTCGCCTGTGAAAGCGCGCTCTGTGCCGCTCTCCTGCGTAACACGGTACTGCTCCGCCGTCAGCTTGTCCCGGATGGATTCCGCCGCAGGCTTCTGATAGTCGCCCGGGTCAATGCGCAGCCGGGAAAAAAGCTCCATCTCCGCGCGCGGAATGTGGCAGTAGCCGTTCGGGTTCTTTTCGAGGT
>UQGU01000076.1 GCA_900540635.1 uncultured Eubacteriales bacterium
CCAGATTTGCGATCTGGTCGCCGATCCACTTGAAGCCGGTCAGCACGCTGCGCATCTCAACGCCGTAGTGGGCGGCGATGGCATCGGCCAGCGGGGTGGACACGATGGACTTGACGGCCACGGGGTTTGCGGGCATGGTGCCCTTTTCAATTCTGCCCTGGCAGATGTAGTCCAGCAGCAGCACGCCCACCTCGTTGCCGGAGACCAGCTCATAGCTGCCGTCCGGGCAGCGGATGGCAATGCCCACCCGGTCTGCATCGGGGTCGGTTGCCAGCATCAGGTCCGCGCCGTTCTTTTCCGCCAGCTCCAGGCCCAGCTTCAGCGCCTCGAAAATTTCGGGGTTTGGGTAGGGGCAGGTGGGGAAGCGGCCGTCGGGATACTGCTGCTCCGGCACGATGGTGATGTCGTCAATGCCGATGTCGTGCAGTACTCTTGTCACGGGCACCAGGCCGGAGCCGTTCAGGGGAGAATAGACCAGCTTCAGCCCGGCAGTCTTGCACAGGCCGGGCCGCACGGACCGGGCCTTGATGGCATCGTACAGGGCTTCCTTGCAGTCCTCACCCACGTACTGGATCATGCCGGAGGACAGCCCTTCTTCAAAGGGAATGCGCTTGGCACCGGTGAGCACATCGGTTTTCTGAATCTCCGCGTAGACGATGGCCGCCGCGTCGTCGGTCATCTGGCAGCCGTCGGGGCCGTAGGCTTTGTAGCCGTTGTACTTGGCGGGATTGTGAGAGGCAGTGATCATGATGCCGGCGTTGGCCTTGTAGTACCGTGTGGCAAAGCTCAGCGCGGGCACAGGCATCAGTGCGTCATAAATCCGGACGTGAATGCCGTTGGCGGCCAGCACGCAGGCAGCGGTCTTGGCGAATACATCGGAGTTGATGCGGCTGTCGTAGGAGATGGCAACACTCTGGCTGCCGCCCTGGGTTTTTACCCAGTTGGCAAGGCCCTGGGTGGCCTGACGGACCACATAAATATTCATCCGGTTGGTACCGGCACCCAGTACGCCACGAAGGCCTGCGGTGCCGAATTTCAGAGCAACGGCGAAACGGTCCTTGATCTGCTCGTCGTCCCCGGCGATTTCCTTCAGCTCCCGGGCCAGAGCAGGGTCTTCCAGTTCCGCAGCGGCCCAGCGCTTGTAATCCTCTAAGTACATTGTGTTCACCTTTCCTTCTTGATTTTGCTGTGACCAATATAATCCATTTTGGCACTGTTGTCAATCTTTGCAGAGCCGGAAGCCTGTCAAAAAGCCCGCAAGGCCTTTCCGGTTTGTCAAAAAGGCCCCGGATTTCTCCGGGGCCTGGAAGGGGTTAGGCTTTATTATGCAGCGGTAGCAACGAAGGAGTAGGTTGCATCGGCTTCCACGGGGGTGGCGTCAACGCCGGTCATGGCATACTCGCCGTTGATGTAGAAGCTCCAGTACATGCCGTCCTTGTTGTAGTCCAGGGTGATGCCGTTAACGGTATCGACCATCAGGCCGTACTCGCTGGTGGAGCCGGAAACCAGATTCAGGGCAACCAGGGCAGCGCCAACGGTCTGCTCGTCGGTATTAACGGTCACGGTCACGGTGTTCTTGTCCTTGTCGGTCACGACAAAGGTGAAGCTGGTAGCGCCTTCGCCATAGGTCTTGCCATCCTCCAGGATGACAACGCCGTCCTCGTCGGCAGCATCAGCAGCGGCCTCAGTGGTCTCTTCGGCAGCCTCGGTGGCCGCGGTGGTCTCCTCGGAAGCAGCGGCAGTGGTAGCAGCCTCGGTAGTGGCAGGAGCCTCGGGCTTGCTGCCGCAGGCAACCAGACCAAAGCACAGAGACATAACCATAATCAGGCAAAGAATGGAAGAAACAGTTCTTTTCATTGTGTTTTTTCTCCTTTTCAAAATATTGCATCCTCAAAATGCCGATATATTATAGCACACTTGTGCCGGAAAGGCAACTGCTTTTTCTTTCACCTACAGCAATCGCCGTGTTCGCCCCAGCCTCGCTATTGCTTTTCACAATGGTATTTGTTATAATCCGTATAAATGTGAAAAGAAAGGAAGTGAGGCAATGCCACAGGATTCCTTTTCCCGGTGCCACCCGGCGGCGAATTTCCTCTTTTTCGTGGCTGTCATCGGTCTTGGGGTCACCATCCAGCACCCGGCCTATGCCATTGCGGGCCTGATAGGGGCCTCGGTTTATTATCTGCTGCTGAAAGGAAAGAAAGGCGTTTCTTTTATCGGCTCCATGGCCGGTATGATGGTGCTGATCACGGTTCTGAATCCGCTGATCAATACCTCCGGAAAGCACACCCTGTTTCTGCTCTTCGGCCGCCCCTATACCGCCGAGGCCATGGCCTACGGCGCGGTTCTGGGCCTGATTTTTGCCCTGACCATGGTCTGGTTCGGCTGCTACAGCGAGGTGCTCACCAGCGACAAGTTTACGGCGCTGTTCGGCAATCTCATCCCGGCGCTGTCACTGCTGCTGGTGATGGTTTTGCGGCTGATTCCCGCCTTTACCAGAAAGACCAAGCAGATTTCCGCTGCCCGCAGCGCCATTGGAAAGGGAACGGAGAATTCCGCTTCCCGGAAAGAGCAGGTGAAAAGCGGCGTCAGCATTCTGTCCTCTCTGACGGACTGGGCTCTGGAGGGCAGCATTGTCACCGCCGACTCCATGCGAGCCCGGGGCTACGGCTGCGTCCGCCGGACCAATTTTCATATCTATCATTTTTCCTGGCGGGATGGCTGCCTGTGCGCGCTGATCGGGGCGCTGTTTGTGCTGGTGCTGTCCCTGGGCGGTACGGGTACCACCTTTACGCCTAAATATGCTTGTGACAATCTTACGCTCGGGTTTCCGGCTTACTGTGTTCTGCTGCTGACTCCCTCGGCGATGTATCTTCGGGAGGCAATTGTATGGAACAATTTGAAATTCACGGCCTGAGCTTTTCCTATCCGGATGCTGCGAAGCAGACCCTTTCGGATGTGTCACTCACCATAAAAAAGGGAGAGTATGTGCTCCTGTGCGGCAACAGCGGCTGCGGAAAGACCACCCTGCTGCGGCACCTGAAATCCGTTCTGGCCCCAACAGGCAGCCGGACCGGGGAGATTCGGTTTGACGGCGTGCCCCTGGACAAAGTGGATGCCAAGCGCCAGGCCAGTGCCATTGGCTACGTGATGCAGAATCCGGACGACCAGATCGTGACGGACAAGGTCTGGCATGAGCTGGCCTTTGGACTGGAAAACCTGGGGGTGTCCCGGGAGACCATCGGTCTGCGGGTTGCGGAAATGGCCAGCTTTTTCGGCATTCAGAGCTGGTATCACCGGGATGTGTCCCAGCTCTCCGGCGGCCAGAAGCAGCTGCTGAATCTGGCCTCCATTATGGCCATGCAGCCGGAAATCCTCATTCTGGATGAGCCCACCGGCCAGCTGGACCCCATTGCAGCCTCGGATTTCCTGAATACCTTGAAAAAGATCAATCAGGAGCTGGGCACCACGGTGCTGATCACCGAGCACCGGGCGGAGGATATTTTCCCCGTGGCCGATCGGGTGCTGGTTATGGAGAAGGGACGTCTTGTGGCCAACAACGGCCCCCGGCAGATCGGCCAGAGCCTCTTTGACCGGAATAGCCCCCTGTTTCCTATGCTCCCCGCGCCTATGCGGGTGTTCTATCAGTGCGCCGGCAGCGGCCAGGCCCCTCTGACGGTCCGGGAGGGCCGTACTTGGTTGACGGATTGCTTCCGGGAGAAAGTGCCCACGGTGCGTTCCCTGCCCACTGCCAGCCAAAAGCAGTTCGGGGAGCCTGCACTGCGCATCCGGGATGTATGGATGCGCTATGAGCGGCAGTCCCCGGATGTTTTGAAGGGGCTGAATATGGAGGTGCCCGCCGGATGCCTTTATGCCATTGTAGGCGGCAACGGCGCGGGAAAATCCTCCACCCTCCGCACCGTCTGCGGCGCAACCCGCCCTTATCGGGGGAAAATCGAGGTTTTCGGCAGGGAAATTCAGAAATACCCCAAGGGAAAGCTGTTCCAGAACTGTCTTTCCATGCTGCCCCAAGACCCCACGAACCTCTTTGTGAAGCAGAACGTCCGGGCGGAGCTGGAGGAGATGAACGGGGAGGAGGCAGAGCAGCAGCGAGTGGCCGAGCTGTGCGAAATCACCCATTTGCTGGATGCCCACCCTTACGATCTTTCCGGCGGCGAGCAGCAGCGGGTGGCCCTTGCCAAGGTGCTGCTGACGAAGCCGAAGCTTCTGCTGCTGGACGAGCCCACCAAGGGCCTGGACTGCGGCTTCAAGGCCCGGTTCGCCAAAACCCTGAAACGGCTTACGGACGAGGGCATGACCGTTGTCATGGTCTCCCATGATGTGGAGTTCTGCGCGGAAAATGCGGATATTGCAGCCATGTTCTTTGACGGGCAGATCATCGCCTCCGGCACCCCCCGGGAATTCTTCGGCTCCAACAGCTTCTATACCACGGCCTCCAACCGCATGAGCCGTTGCATTTTTGAAAATGCCGTGACGGCCCAGGACGTTGCCGCCCTTTATCGGGAGAATCTGGGGGAGAAGGCATGAAAAAATCCACCCTCTTTTCCATCCTGACCATTTTCCTGCTGGTTCCCGCGACCCTGCTTTTGGGCCGTCACATCAAGGGCCGCTGGTACTATCTCACCAGTACCCTGGTGATCATCGAAATTATGCTGCCCTTCTTCGCCTCCTTCGAGTCGAGAAAGCCCCAGTCAAGAGAACTGGTGACGTTGGCGGTCATGGCGGCGCTGGCCACGGCCTCCCGGGTGGCCTTCGTGTTCATTCCCTATTTCAAGGCCATTACCGGCGTCATCATGATCACGGGCATTGCCTTCGGTGCCCAGGCGGGCTTTCTCACCGGGGCCATCGCGGCCTTTGCCAGCAACTTCTTTTTCAGTCAGGGGCCTTGGACGCCCTGGCAGATGTTTGCCTATGGCTTTGCGGGCTTCTGGGCAGGGCTTATCTTCCATGGCCGCCAGAAGTGGTGCAAGCCTTGGATTTTGGGCATTTTCGGCTTCCTTTCCATTTTGCTGCTGGTTGGCCCTATGCTGGACTGCTGCACCGTGTTTACGGTGCTCAGCAAGCTTACCTGGAAAAATGTGCTCTTTATTTTCGGCCAGGGTGTCCCTGTCAATACCGTTCATGGCATTGGCTGCGGCGTGACGCTGATGGTGCTGACGAAGCCCCTGCTGTATAAGCTGAACCGAATTCAGAAAAAATACGGCATGATGGATGGGGGACAGGCACAGTGAGAAGAGAGCAGCTCTATTTATCCACCATAGACGAAAACGCAGGTACTACGGCCCTGGGCTGCGGCCTGGGCCTGGAAATCGCGGACTACTGCACCGCAGTCAATATGGATTCGCTTTACGCGGAAACGAAACCCCGGGTGGATGCCCAGGTGCAGGGCGTAAAGCGGCGGATGTTCCATGGCCCCTTCAATGAGCTCTTCCCCTGCGCCATTGACCCCTTGGCCCGGGAGCTGGCTGCCAGGCGCTATTTCCAGGCGCTCCGGGTGGCAGAGCAGTACGGGGCCAAGCGATTGGTGTTCCACGGCGGATACCTGCCCCATGTGTACTATTCCTGCTGGTATACGGAGCAGTCCGTTCTGTTCTGGAAGGAATTTTTGCAGCGCGTCCCGGCGGACACGGTGCTCTGCATTGAAAATGTGCTGGAATCTGACCCGCAATGGATGGCGGATATCGCCGCCGGGGTGGATGATCCTCGGTTTCGGCTGTGTCTGGATGTGGGCCACGCCCATGTGTGCTCGGAAATCGATGTGATGCAGTGGCTGGAAACCATGGCTCCCTGGCTGGGCCACTTCCACATTCATAACAATGACCGCAGCTTTGATACCCACAGCCCCCTGGACCAGGGGACCATTCCCATGAAAACGTTTTTGACCCGCGCGGATGCCCTGTGCCCCGATGCCACCTTCACCCTGGAGGTGACAGATGGCAGGCGGGACGTGGACTGGCTTCTGCGGCAGGGAATATTGGAGGAAGAAACATGACCCTGGAAACCTTACTTGCATCCGTTGCCCCCCTTTCTCAGGAGGCCATGGCTGCCGCCAGGCAGCGGCAGGCCGCCCTTGCCAAGCCCCCGGAGAGCCTGGGGCGGCTGGAAGAATTGTCCGTTCAGCTGGCGGGCATTACCGGGAAAGTCCACAATTCCATGGACAAGACCCATCTGCTGGTTTTCGCTGCAGACAACGGCGTTGTGGAAGAGGGCGTTTCCAGTGCGCCCCAATCCGTGACGCTGATGCAGACCGTCAACCTGACCCGGGCCAAGACCGGTGCATCGGTGCTTGCCAAGCACTTCGGCTCCGGAATTACGGTCTGCGATGTGGGCGTCAACGCCGTTATCCAGGAGCCCAAGGTCATGAATAAAAAGATCGCCTTCGGCACCCAAAATATCGCAAAGGGGCCCGCCATGACCCGGGAGCAGGCCATTCAGGCCATTCTCACCGGGGCAGAGCTTGCCATGCAGACGGAAGCGGACGCCATGGGCGTGGGAGAGATGGGCATTGGCAACACCACCACATCTTCGGCAGTTCTGTCCGTGCTGCTGGGGGTCAGCGTGGAGACTGTCACCGGCCGGGGCGGCGGCATTACCGACGACTCCTTCCGGAAGAAGAAGCAGGTCATTGCGGATGCCATCGCGCTGAACAAGCCAAACCCCTCTGATCCGGTGGACGTGCTGCAAAAGGTGGGCGGATTTGACTTAGCCGCCATGTGCGGTGCGTTCCTGGGGGGCGCTGCCAGCCACCGGCCTATGGTCATCGACGGTTTCATCTCTGCAGTGGCGGCGCTGTGCGCCGTCCGGCTGTGTCCTGCCGCGGGGGATTACCTGGTGCCCAGCCATGCCTCCTACGAGATCGGCTATAAGCTTGCCATGGAGGCCATGGGTCTGGAGCCCATTTTCCTGCTGGGCATGCGCCTGGGCGAGGGCAGCGGCTGCCCCCTGGCCTTCCAGGTGCTCAGCGCCGCCTGTGCCGTCATCAACGACATGGCCACCTTTGATCAGGCGGGCATTGACGATGGGTATCTGGATGAAATCCGGGAAGGGGACAAGTTCACCGTGGAGGCAAGCAAGTGATCGTCTTCATCACCGGGGGCGCAAAGAACGGGAAGTCCTCCTATGCCCAGGACCTTGCGGTGAAGCTGGCTTCCGGCGGGAAGCACTATTATCTGGCAACCATGATCCCCTGTGACGAAGAGGACAATGACCGCATCCGCCACCACATTGCGGACCGGGCCGGTTTGGGCTTTGAAACCGTCGAGCAGGGCAGAGACATTGCCCGCTGCCTGGAGCGGGCAGACCGGGAAGGCACCTTCCTGCTGGACAGCGTGACGGCGCTGCTGCTCAATGAGCTCTACCCAGACCCTACCACCTGGAAGCTGGATGCAGACGCTCCCGACCGCTGCCAAAAGGGGCTGGAGACGCTCTGCAATCAGGTCCAAAATATTGTGCTGGTCAGCGATTATATCTATTCTGATGCAGCCAAATACGACGAAGAGACGGAAGTTTATCGCCGGGGCCTTGCCCAGCTGGACCGCTTTCTGGCGGGAATTGCGGATGCGGTTATCGAGGTCAGCGCCGGGAGCCATATCTTCCACAAAGGAGAAGGAAAGCTATGAAGTCTTTTTTTCACGCCTTTTTTATGTGCCAGTCCATGTTCTGCGCCATTCCCTGTCCCTGCAAAATCTGGGATGAGGATGCAAGGGATAAGCTCCTTTGGTGCCTGCCCCTGGTGGGACTGGAAATTGGCCTGCTGTGGTGGTGCCTCGGTCTGCTGTGCCGCTTTTTAGGGCTTAGCCAGGCGGTGAGCGGCATTGCCCTGTGTGCCATGCCCTTTTTCGCCACGGGCTTTATCCATCTGGATGGCTTTATGGATGTCACCGATGCGGTGGGCTCCTGCCGGGATCTGGCAAAGCGCCGGGAGATTCTGAAGGATTCCCATGTGGGCTCCTTTGCGGTCATTGGTGTGGTGCTGCTGATCCTGTGCCAGTTCGCCTTCTGTGTCTCTTTTAACCAGAAAACGGACATTCGTGTTCTGATCGTCATTCCGGTGGTCAGCCGCTGCGGCAGCGCTTTGGCGGTGGCCCTGCTTCCCAAAATGTCCACCAGCCAGTACGTACGCAAGCAGGCCAAGGCGGCGGATATCTGGATTCCCTGCGCGTTTCTGGCGGGGGCAATTGCCTTTGCTTTTTCACTGCGCTTCCGCTGCGGTCTGGTCCTTCTGGTGCAGGCTGCGGGCTATGGGCTGGCGCTGCGCAAGGCCTACCGCTCTCTGGAGGGCATGAACGGCGATATTTCCGGCTATGCCCTGACTCTTTCGGAGCTTTCCGCCCTTGGGGCGTTGGCGATTTTGTAAGGAGGCAAGTATGGAACTGATTATCGGCGGCGCGTATCAGGGAAAGCGCGCCTTTGCCATGGAAAAGCTTGGCATTCCCGAAACGCAGATTTTCACCTGTGAGGGTACCCATATCGATTTCAGCAAGCCCTGCATTGACAGGCTCGAGGACTATGTCCTTGCCTGCGTCCGGGCGGGGATTGACCCTATGGAGCAGCTGAAAGGGCAGGATTTGTCGGATAAGGTGATCATCTGCATGGATATTTTCTGCGGCGTGGTGCCCATCGATGCCACCATGCGCCTGTGGCGGCACACCACGGGGCTTGTCTGCCAGTATTTGGCCAGGAATGCCGACAGCGTCCACCGGATTTACTGCGGATTGGAGCAGCGACTGAAATGAGCAGACTCTACCTGATTCGTCACGGCAATACCGAGGCCAACCTGCAGCACCGCTACTGCGGCAGCACGGACCTGCCCCTGTCCCAGCCCGGCCGGGAGGCCCTGGAAAAGCTCCAATATGACGTCGGCCCCGTCCGCTTCCTGACCTCCGGGATGCTGCGCACGGAGCAGACCCTTGCCATCCTCTTTGGAAACGTACCCCACGGACAGCGCCCCGCCTTCCGGGAGGTGGATTTCGGCATTTTTGAAATGCACACCTACGAGGAACTGAAGGACGATCCGGCCTATATAGCCTGGATCACCGGGGACAATATGGCCAACATTCCGCCGGAGGGGGAGAGTGGGAACCAGATGCTCGCCCGGGTTCTGGGAGCCCTGCCGGAGCTTCTGGAAGAGGATACGGTGCTGGTGACCCACGGCGGCGTCATCGCCGCCATCCTGGAGCACCTGTTCCCGGAGGAGAACAAAAGCCGCTACCAGTGGCAGCCCGCCCCCGGCTATGGCTACCTGATCGAGGGAAATGCCTTCCGCCCGGTTCCCTGAAAAAAGGATTGACAAAATGAGGAAGATACGGTATAATACTCAAGCACTTGCGAGAGTGTTGGAATGGTAGACAAGCACGTTTGAGGTGCGTGTGGTTATGCC
>UQGU01000077.1 GCA_900540635.1 uncultured Eubacteriales bacterium
GATGATGTCGTACATCTCCTGAGCCGTCTCTCCCACGGCCAGGCCGCCGATGGCGTAGCCCGGCAGGTCCAGGTCTGCAATGCGCTTCATGTGGTCAATGCGGATATCGGGATAGGTGCCGCCCTGGTTGATGCCCCAGAGCATCTGGTGGGGATTTACCGTATCCGGCAGGCTGTTGAGCCGGGCGTTTTCCGCCTTGCAGCGGACAAGCCAGCGGTAAGTCCGATCCACGCTCTTTTGGACGTAGTCCCGGGGAGAGGGATTTTCGATGCACTCGTCAAAGGCCATGCAGATGTCGCTGCCCAGATTGGACTGGATCTGCATGCTCTCCTCCGGCCCCATGAAGATCTTGTGGCCGTCGATATGGGAGGCGAAATACACGCCCTCCTCCTTGATCTTCCGCAGGGAGGCCAGACTGAACACCTGGAATCCGCCGGAGTCCGTCAGAATGGGGCCGTCCCAGGTCATGAATTTGTGCAGGCCGCCCATCTGCCGCACCACCGTATCCGTGGGCCGCAGGTGCAGATGGTAGGTATTGCTCAGCTCCACCTGGCAGCCGATATTTTTCAGGTCCTCCGCACTGAGGGCGCCCTTAATGGCACCCTGGGTGCCAACGTTCATAAACACCGGGGTCTGCACCGTGCCGTGGGCGCAGGTAAACACCCCCCGCCGGGCCTTCCCCTCGGTTTTCAGCAGTTCAAACATAGATTACCTCTTTCCTTTGTGTCTCCAATATACATGGCATCCCCAAAGCTGAAGAACCGATACCGGTTTTCCACGGCGATGCGGTAGGCGTTCAGCACGTGCTCTCTTCCGGCGAAGGCGGAGACCAGCATCACCAGAGTGCTTTCCGGCAGGTGGAAATTGGTGATGAGGGCATCCATAGCCTTGAATTGGTAGCCCGGGTAGATGAAGATATCCGTCCACCGGGACTTGGCTTCGAAGGTGCCGTCGTCATTTACCAGGGATTCCAGCGTCCGGCAGGAGGTGGTGCCCACGCAGACAATGCGGCCTCCGCCGGCCTTGGTCTCATTGAGAATGCGGGCGGTCTGCTCATTCATCATGCACAGCTCGCTGTGCATGTGGTGCTCCAGCACCTCCTCGGCCTTCACGGGGCGGAAGGTGCCCAGGCCCACATGGAGGGTGACGAAGGCGGTCTTCACACCCTTGGCGCGGATCTTCTCCAGCAGCTCCTGGGTGAAGTGCAGCCCCGCCGTGGGGGCGGCGGCAGAGCCCAGCTCCCGGGAATAGACGGTCTGATAGCGCTCCTGGTCCTGCAGCTCCTCCTTGATATAGGGCGGCAGGGGCATCTTGCCCAGCCGCTCCAGCACCTCCAGGAAAATGCCCTCATAGTGGAATTCCACTACCCGGTTGCCGTCCTCCCGGACCTCTTTCACCGTGGCGGTGAGCTCACCGTTGCCGAAGGAAACCTCGTTCCCCGGCTGCATCTTCTTGCCGGGCTTGCACAGGCACTCCCAGCACTTATTCCCCAGGTCCCGCAGCAGCAGAACCTCCACCGCACCACCGGTGGGCCGGTGGCCCAGGAGCCGGGCGGGCAGCACCCGGGAATCGTTCATCACCAGGCAGTCGCCGGGATTTAAGTAATCGATAATGTCGTAAAAATGCTTATGGGCCACTTCCCCGGTCACCCGGTCCAGAGTCATCAGCCGGGAAGCGTCGCGCTGCTCCAGAGGGGTCTGGGCAATCAGCTCTTCCGGCAGATCATAATAAAAATCATGGGTCTTCAATGGTATTTCCTCCGAAATATTGCAAAAAATCTCTTTATATAGTATAACCCATTTCCCGCCGTTTTGCAACAGGCAAAAGGCAGCTCCCGGGCATAGACTGCACGGGAGGGATTCTATGAAAAAACCGATCTTCACAGGGGTGTGCACCGCCCTGGTCACACCGTTTTTGGGCGAAACACTCAATACCCCCATGCTGCGGCAGCTGATTCGCCGCCAGGAACAGGCGGGAATCGATGGGCTCGTGATCTGCGGAACCACCGGCGAATCTGCGACTCTGTCCGATGGTGAAAAAACAGAGCTTTTCAGGGTTTCCCGGGAGGCCATTCCGGAGAACATGGCCTTTCTCGCCGGGACCGGCTCCAATGACACCGCCCATGCCGTAGCGCTCAGCCAGGCGGCGGAGGGCTGCGGGGCGGATGGGCTGCTGGTGGTCAGCCCCTACTACAACAAGGCAACGGAGGATGGGCTCTACCGGCACTATGAAGCCATTGCCCAGGCGGTACATATCCCGGTGGTGCTCTACAACGTGCCCGGACGCACAGGGCTGGACATTCCGGTATCCGTCTACAAGGCGCTCTCCGCCCTGCCCAATGTAATTGGCGTCAAGGAGGCCTCTCCGGACATTCGGAAAATCGCCGGAATCCGCCGGGAGTGCCCCCGGGACTTCTTCGTCTGGTGCGGCAATGACGATCTGGCCGTGCCCGCCATGGCGCTGGGGGCTCTGGGGGTCATCTCCGTGGTTTCCAATGTGGAGCCGGAGCGAACCCGGGCCATGGTCTGGGCAGCACTGGACGGGGACTTCGACACCGCCTCTGACATCCAGCTGGGGCTCCTGCCGCTGATCGAGGCCCTGTTCCGGGAGGTAAACCCTGCCCCGGTGAAGGCAGCCATGGCCCTGCTTGGCTATGACTGCGGCCAATGCCGCCTGCCGGTGGGCAGCATCCGCCCGGAAACCCTGACAAGACTCCGGGAACTGCTGTAAAAAGCTGCCGCGCCGGAGAACCCGGCGCGGCAAAACCTCACTTCAAAATTGCCTTGTGGAAGACCTTCTTGCCCTTGCGGAGCTTCACGCCCTCCTTGAGCATCTCCCTGGTGACCTCGAACTTCACATCGGTGATCTTCTCATCGTTGACGGAGACGCCGCCGCCTGTCACGTTCTTCCGGGCATCGCCGTTGGAGGTTGCCAGCTTGCAGGCTACCATCAGGCTCAGCAGGCCGATTTTGCCCTCCGTCAGCTGGTCCTCGGTGATCTCGGTGGTGGGGATGTTGGCATCGTCTCCGCCGCCGACGAACAGGGCCTTGGCCGCATTCTGGGCCTTCTGGGCCTCCTCCTCGCCATGGACAAGCTTGGTCAGCTCGAAGGCCAGAATTTCCTTGGCCTCGTTGAGCTTGGCATCCTTCCAGGAATCCATCTCGTTGATCTGCTCCAGAGGCAGGAAGGTCAGCATCCGGATGCACTTCATCACATCCGCATCGTCCACATTCCGCCAGTACTGGTAGAACTCGTAGGGGCTGGTCTTGTTGGGGTCGAGCCACACCGCGCCCTTGGCGGTCTTGCCCATTTTCTTTCCCTCGGAATTGAGCAGCAGGGTGATGGTCATGGCGTGGGCATCCTTGCCCAGCTTCCGGCGGATCAGCTCGGTGCCGCCCAGCATATTGCTCCACTGGTCGTTGCCGCCAAACTGCATGTTGCAGCCATAGTGCTGGAACAGGTAGTAGAAGTCGTAGGACTGCATGGGCATATAGTTGAACTCCAGGAAGCTCAGGCCCTTTTCCATGCGCTGCTTGAAGCACTCAGCCCGCAGCATATTGTTCACGGAGAAGCAGGCGCCGATGTCCCGGATAAAATCGATGTAGTTCAGGTTCAGCAGCCAGTCCGCATTGTTGACCATCTGGGCCTTGCCCTCACCGAACTCGATGAACCGCTCCATCTGCTTCTTGAAGCAGGCGCAGTTGTGGTCGATGGTCTCCTTGGTCATCATGGAGCGCATATCGGTCCGGCCGGAGGGGTCGCCGATCATGGCCGTGCCGCCGCCGATCAAGGCAATGGGCTTGTTGCCCGCCATCTGCAGCCGCTTCATCAGGCACAGGGCCATGAAGTGGCCAACGTGCAGAGAGTCTGCCGTGGGGTCAAAGCCAATGTAGAAGGTGGCCTTGCCGTTGTCTACCATCTCCCGGATCTCTTCCTCATTTGTCACCTGGGCGATGAGCCCCCGGGCAACCAGCTCGTCATAAACTTTCATCGAATCATATTCCTTTCCTGTTTTGTTTCTTCCCTGGGGCAGAGAAGTAAAAAAAGCGCCCTCTGCCTGAAAACCAGACAGAGGACGCCTTGTAAGCGCGGTACCACCTCAGTTTGGAGATGCCTTACGGCCATCTCCCTCAAGCCGCCCCGCAGGCGGCGACGCTGTATCGGGCGCACCCGTCCTCCCCTACTATGCGTTCGGGAAGGCCGCTCCGGGAGGTATTTTCCGCAAAGACTTCTGCCGCCTTGCACCCTCCGGCGGCTCTCTGAAAGAAGGGAGCTCTGCGTACTTGTTCCCATCACTGCGTTGTAACGTATTCTAGCAGAACATTTTTCAAATGTCAAGCAGCAAAATAGCCCATTTATTCTCCGGCGGACAGCATTTCTTCGGCACTTTTCAGGGTCGTTTCCGTAATGTGGGCGCCGCCGATGATCCTCGCCAGCTCCATGGCCCTGCCCTTCCGGTCCAGGGGGGTGACGGTGGTATAGGTCCTGCCGTCATGCTCCGACTTGGCGATGAGCATATGGGTGTCCGCCAGTGCCGCCAACTGGGGCAGATGGGTCACGCAGAGCACCTGCTTGTGCTTTGCCAGGGACTTGAGCTTCTCCGCAATGCGCTGGGCAGCCCGACCGGAAACGCCGGTATCCACCTCGTCAAAGATCAGGGTGTCCACTGCGTCCTTTTCCGCCAGGACATTTTTCATAGAGAGCATAATTCTCGCCAGCTCGCCGCCGGAGGCCACCTTGCTCAGAGGCTTTAGATCCTCGCCCGCATTGGCGGACAGGTAAAAGGCCACCCCGTCGGCGCCCTCGGACGTCAACTCCGTCTCCCGGAAGCGGCACTGGAACTGCACCCGGGGCATATCCAGCTGGCTCAGCTCGGAAAGGATCTTCTCCGCCATGACGGCCCCCTGCTCCTGCCGGTTCTTCCGCAGGGCCAGGGCTGCATCCCAGGCCTGTTTTTCCTGCTTTGCAAGCTTCTTTTTCAGCTGCTCCACCCGGTCGTCCGCGAACTCGATCTCGTCCAGTTCCTTCTGGGCCTTGTCCAGATAGGCAAGGATCTCATCGCAGTCCGCGCCGTATTTCCGGCGAAGGCGGTGGATGATGTCCAGCCGGGCCTCGATGGTCTCCAGCTCATCGGCAGAATAGCTCAGCTCATCCAGGGAATCCCGGACCTCATCGGCAATGTCCTGGACCTGGTATTTCAGGTCCGTCAGCCGCTCCTGGAAGCCGGTATAGTCATCGGAATACCGGGCGATGCGGGACAGGGCATAGGCCGCCTGGGCAAGCAGCGCCGCAGCGCCGTCGCTGTCGTCTCCGCCCAGCAGGGCCTCGGAGGCCTCCTCCAGGCCATGGGAGAGCTTCTCGGAATTTTGCAGCAGCTTCCGGCGCTGCTCCAAAACCTCGTCCTCCCCGCTTTTCAGGTCCGCCTTTTCAATCTCGGCGATTTGGTATTTCAGAGTTTCCATGCGGCGCAGCTTTTCGCCCTCGTCCATGGTCATCCGGTCGATCTGGCGGCGCAGCTCGGAAACGGCTGCGAATTTCTCCCGGTAGTCGGCCAGAAGCCCTCCGTTATCCGCAAAGGCATCCAAAAAGCGCAGATGGTTCTCCTCATCAAAAAGAGACGCGGAATCGTGCTGCCCGTGGATATTGATGAGCTGAATGCCCAGCTTGTGCAAGATCGCCACGGTCACAAGAGTGCCGTTCACCCGGCAGACGTTTTTACCGTCCAGGAAGATATCCCGCTGGATCACGGTCTCCCCGTCATATTCCACGCCGTTTTCCTCGAACCACGGAAAATTCGGCACTTTTGTGAAGACCGCCCGGACGGAGGCCTTGCTGGTCCCGGTCCGGATCATATCCCGGTAAGCCCGCTGGCCCAGGATGGCGGAAATGGCGTCGATGACAATGGATTTGCCCGCGCCGGTCTCACCGGTGAGGACATTAAAGCCCTTGTCGAAGGAAATATCCGCCTGCTCAATGACCGCGATGTTCTCAATGTGCAAAAGGCTCAGCAAAGCTTACACGCTCCTTATTTTCGAATGACCGCCTTGATCTCTCCGGTGAAAGCAGCGGCTGCATGGCCCTCCCGCATGACGATCACCACGGTGTCATCCCCTGCCAGGGTGCCCAGAACCGCGCCGCTGCGCATGGCATCCAGTGCAGAGGCGGCGGCATTGGCCATACCTGGCAGAGTATGGATTACCACCAGATTCTCCGCATAGTCAACACTGATGACGCACTCCCGGAAAATGTTGTTCAGCCGGTCGGAAAGCGCAGGGGGCGCGTCCTTTTCCGGCACACAGTAGCGATAGGTCCCCAGGCTTGTCAGCTCCTTCACAATACGCAGCTCCTTGATATCCCGGGAAATGGTCGCCTGGGTGCTGCTGAAGCCCTGATCCGTCAGCGCCTGCAGCAGCTGCTCCTGGGTCTCTACATTGGCATTGGAAATAATCTCAACGATCTTTGCCTGTCTCTGTGCTTTCATATGCATGCCTCCTATTTCCCTTGAAATTTTGCATTGACCACATCGTAGAAGCTCCGGTCGTTCAGCTTGAGCAGCTTGGTGTCCAGCCTGGAGCGGCGAATGGTCACGGTATCGCCCATGTTCAGGCGCACCGATTTTCCCCCGTCTACCGAGACAAAGGCGTTCCGGCGGGCGTTCTGGGTCATGCGGACGGTAATCACCCGCCGATCGGACGTAACGATGCACCGGCTGGCCATATCATGTGCGCAGATGGGGGTGATGAGCATATTCCGGGCATCCGGCTCCACGATGGGGCCGCCTGCCGAAAGACTGTAGGCCGTAGAGCCGCTGGGGGTAGACACAATGACGCCGTCTCCCCCGCAGCTGAGCGCCTGGATACCGTCGCACTCCACGCTGAGATAGACGATCCGGGCCACGGCCCCCTTGGTAATGCACACGTCATTTAAGCAAATGTCGTGAAAAATGATATCCCGATCCCGCTGAACTGTCACGTCCAGCATCATTCTGGGGTCTAGCTTATAGTTTCCCGTGGCGAGCTTGCTCAGCTCGCCGATCTCGCTGCTCTCCAGCTCTGCAAGGAAGCCCATGGTGCCGATATTGACGCCCAGAATTGGAATTCCCCGGCGGGTAGCCGCCTTGGCCGTATGCAGAATGGTCCCGTCGCCGCCGAAGCACACGATGGCATCCGCATTGGGAAGCTCCCGGTCCAGCCGGGAAAACCGCAGATCCTTGGGCAGCTCATAGCCCCGGTCCACCTCAAAGGGCAGGCAAAGGCTGACCCGCAGGCCCGCATCCTTTAAGATCTGCATGGCGCTTCTGACCGTTGCAAAATTCCGGTCCCGATAGGGATTGGGGGTCAGGATCACATTTTTCATAGGTCCGCTCCTTTGTCCAGAGCGGTATGGGCCTGCTCTACCACCAGGGCGGTGTCCGGGCGAATGCCCACGACCTCGTCTAGGCTCAGGTGCCCCAGAAATTCGATATTGCCCTCCGGCCCCTTCACCGGGGAGAAGGTCAGGCCCAGGATCTTGAAGCCAAGACTGTCTGCCAGGGCCACGAAATCATCCAGCACCTCCTTGTGGGTGCTCTTCTCTCTGACAACGCCCTTCTTGCCCACCTTATCCCGTCCTGCCTCGAACTGGGGCTTGATGAGGCAGAGCACCTGGCCCGTAGGCTTCAGGAGCTTCTGGATAGCGGGCAGGACGATCTTCAGAGAAATAAAGCTCACATCCACCACGGACAGATCCAGAGGCTCTCCCAGCTGCTCCGGGGTCACATAGCGGATGTTGGTCTTCTCCATGACCACCACGCGGGGGTCGGAGCGGATCTTCCAGTCCAGCTGGCCATAGCCCACGTCAATGGCAAAGACCTTCTTCGCCCCCTGCTGGAGCAGGCAGTCCGTAAAGCCGCCGGTGGAGGCTCCCGAGTCGCTGCACACATAGCCTTCCGGTTTTACGCCAAAGTCCCGCAGGGCCTTTTCCAGCTTCAGGCCGCCCCGGCTCACATAGGGGCAGGCCGCCCCCCGGACCTCGATATCCACCGTCTCCTCATAGGAAACACCGGGCTTGTCCGCCTTCTGGCCGTCCACATAGACAATGCCGCTCATAATGATTGCCTGGGCCTTGGTGCGGTTTTCCGCAAGCTTGCGCTCCGTCAGAAGCACATCCAGCCGTTTTTTAATCTTCATCTGGGATCACCCTTCTTACATATTCCGCAATGGCGGCGCTGTCCAGCCCCCGCAGGGCATAGAGCCTGTCCGCAGCGCCATGGGGCACAAAATCCGGCCCCAGGTCAATGCCATAGACCCGACGGTCCGGCTCCAGGGCGGCGATATTCCAGGCCAAAGCCTCCCGGATGCCGCTGCCGGTGCAGGCCTCCTCCACGATCACAACAGGGCCGGAACACCGGGCCAGAATTTCTCCGGCAGGCAGCTCCCGCAGCTCCGGCAGCCGCAGCACACAGGCGTGGATACCGGAGTGCTCCAGAAGCTCTGCCGCATCCAGCACATTGTTCACCAGGGTGCCATAGGTCACCAGGGCCACATCCGTGCCCGCCCGATGGCAGCACAGCCCCTTTCCCGGCTCCCAGTCGGAGCCGGTATAGCTCCCCTGCCCGCCTCTGGGATAGCGGACAGCCACGGGGCCGTCATATTCTTCAATGGCCCAGCGCAGCATTTTCTGCTGCTCTGTCAGGCTTGCCGGGGCAAGAATAAGCATCCCCGGCATCTGCCGCAGAAAGCCCACGTCAAACACGCCGTGGTGGGTAGGGCCGTCGTCCCCTACCAGGCCCGCCCGGTCTATGGCCAGCACCACATGCAGGTGCATCAGGCAGATATCCTGCATGATCTGGTCGTAGGACCGCTGCAAGAAGGTGGAATAAATGGCCGCAACGGGAATCATGCCCTGCTTGGCAAGGCCGCCTGCCATGGAAATGGCGTGCTCCTCCGCAATGCCCACATCAAAAAAGCGCTCCGGAAACATATTGTGAAAACGTTTTAATCCCGTTCCGTCGGTCATCGCCGCCGTGATTGCCACCACGCGCTCATCACGGTCGCCAAGCTTGCGCATCACCGTGGAAAAAACATCGGTATAGTTTGCTTTTACCCGCGGATGCTTCGGAAGTCCCGTCTCGATATCAAACGGCTCCGTCCCGTGGAACCGCGCCGGATGCCGCTCGGCAGGTGCATAGCCTGTTCCCTTGTGCGTAATGACATGCACCAGCACCGGTCCATCCACACGCGACGCTTCC
>UQGU01000078.1 GCA_900540635.1 uncultured Eubacteriales bacterium
AATGGGGCGGCCCGGTTTTTGTACAAAAGAACTTCCCGGATCGGGAAGGTACGAGAAAAGCTGCCCCGATGGAGGCAGCTTTTCGATATTTGCCTTAGCCCAGGCCGATGGAGGCCAGGAACTTGGGAATGGAGGTGCTCAGAGCGGAGAAGGTCATGAACAGCACGAAGATATAGCTGATGGTCATGCAGATCCGCAGAGCGGTGGGCTTCTTGTAGCCCTCGTTGACGTCCTTCCGCCACAGCAGCAGCAGAACGAACAGGCCGCCGAAGGGAGTAGCCACGGAGGTGGCAATGTTGGCCATGAGGATCAGCTGCGTGGGAGAACCGCCGTAGCTGTAGCAGACGACCATGGCGAAGATCAGGCAGGCCAGGCAGCCCCACTTGATGAACTTGCTCTCCAGAGACACGTCCTTGTTGAAGCCTGCGCCCAGCAGCACCATGCCGCGCTGGGTATTGGCAAGCAGGGAGGAGAAGCCGGCGCCAACCAGGGCAAAGCCCATAATGTACTTGGCTGCACCGCCCATAATGGGCACCAGCAGTTCAGCCAGCTGGGCAGGGGCCTTGATGGTCTTTCCCTCGGGGTGCAGCACAACGGCACCCACAACCATGATCGCGCCGGAAATCAGCACCACACTGAGGATGTGGACCAGAGCGTCGGTAAACATAACGCCGTTGAACAGGTCATCCTTCTTCCACTTCTTCTCCTTGCCCAGGTAGGTATTGTAAATACCGGCGGTGATGGCAGCGTTGGTGGAGATGAAGGCCAGCGCGGTGCCCAGGCTGCCCTCAGGCAGCCGGAAGCCTACCAGACCCTTGCCGAACTCGCCCCACTCGGGACCGCCCACGCCAACCAGGGTGGCATAGAAGGAGACGATCATGACCAGAATGCAGGCGGTGATCAGCTTTTCAACCTTGGAATAGACGTTCTTTGCGAAATAGCAGTACAGGACGACCGCGATGAGGATCACGGAACCAACCTTCCAGTTGATGCCGAAGATCAGGTTCATGCCGGCACCGGTGCCGGAAATATTGCCCATGGTGAAGAACAGGCAGGCCAGGAACGTGGCAATGGACACAATGCCGGAGGCCACGGGGCCATAATACTTGCGGATGGCGTGGATGGTGGGCATACCGGTGACAATGGCCAGACGGTTGGTGACCATCATGAAGGTCATACCCATGAAGATAATGGGCCATACCAGCCACATCAGGCTGTAGCCATAGCTGGAGCCCAGCATGGCGGCGGTGGTAACGGCGCCGGGACCGATGACAATACCGGTGGCGATCAGGCCGGGGCCGATGCGCTTGATCAGGTCCTTAAAGGGCAGCCGCTTGACGTCGGCACCGATGACCTGGGTATTATTCTGTTCGCTCATTTTTATTCTCCATTCTATTTAAATCAGAAAAAAAGGGGGCGCTGCGCGTTTCGGCAGCGCCCCCGACAAATCAATGGGAACTCAAACGGATGCTTACTTGTACTGCTCCATGTCGACCTTGGGCAGCTGGCTGCGCTCCAGGCCCAGAGAGACCCAGTCCTTCTCCTCCTGGTTCAGGGGCAGAACGGGCTTGCGCATCAGAGCGGAGGTGAAGATGCCTCTCTGGTACAGGGCTTCCTTCAGACGGGCATGGGCCTCACCGGAGGGCTGGCCGCCGCCGTAGATAGCCTGGGAGATGTGGTAGATCCGGTTGGACCAATCCTGAGCTTCCTTCAGGGTGTGCTTCTCGGGATGAGAGAACACGTCCCATGCCGGGCAGATCAGCTCGGGCACGCAGCCGGCGAAGCCGATCAGAGCGCCGTCCATGCCGGGGAACCAGCTGACGCACAGGGTCTCGTCGTGGCAGGTGATCAGGGAGATATCGGGGCACTCCTGCCGCAGCAGACGGACGTCGTGCTCGTAGATGGAGGTCACACGGGTGCCCATCTTGATGCACTTGACATGGTCGATCTCCTTGCACATCTTGATCAGGGTCTCAACAGGATAGAAGGCCTTGGAAGTAGCGGGGTACAGGTGGATGATGATATCGATGTCGGCACCCTCGGCAACGTCCTTGATGTACTCGAAAGGAGCGTTGGGGTTCATGCCGAAGCGCAGCCACATGTGGGGGGGCATCAGCAGGATGCCGTCAGCGCCGGCTTCCTTGGCTTCCTTGGCCATCTCGATGGACTCGGCGGTGTTCTCGCAGTTGACACCGGAGATGATGGTCATCTTGTCGCCGCACTCTTCGGCGCAGATCTCAACGACGCGCTTGCGCTCTGCACGGGTCAGGCCGGTGATCTCGCCGGTGTGGCCGTTGCAAACCAGGCCCTCGATTCCCTTGCCGTAGAAGCTCTTGATCCAGCGCAGGTAAGCGCGGAACTCGGGCTCGTTGATGGAGTAGTCATCGTTCAGGGGGACGGAAACAGCGGGGAAAATGGTCTTGAAAGTCTTAACCTTAGCCATGATAAATATCTCCTTTAAAATCTAATTCTGTAAATGGATTTTCGTTTGCATGCACGCGGCTCTGCATCTCCCCTCGCGCGCCGGGGTTTTGCATTTCCTTGTGCAATCGTTTGCTTTGCTGTGCCTTAGTTATATCACGGCAATTCCCCCCTGTCAACCGATTTGGCCTGCTCTGCAATATCTTGCATATGGGCTGCAATTTTTTGCGCAAAATGTCATTTTGCACATATGCAAACCTTTGTATTTGTATATTTTGAAGGACAGAGCCTGCTTTTTCCACGCTGCTTCCTTTTTCCTAGAGAGGGACTTGCATTGACGCACCGGAAGTGCTACAATTCTATTCAGAAGAAAAAGCGACGGTTTTTCCGCCATATAAACAAACGATTGCACAAAGGAGTGACTGCAATGGCAACCTTAAAGGATGTGGCAAAGCTTGCCTGTGTGGATGTGAGCACCGTTTCCCGGGCCCTGAACAATACATCCTATGTCCACCCGGACACCAAGGCCCGGGTCTACGCTGCCGCCAAGGAGCTGGGCTACCATCCCAACATCATGGCCCAGGCCCTGCGGCAGGGGCGGCGGCACACCCTGGGCATGGTGGTCCCCCGGCTGGATCTGGCCATTTTCGCGGAAATTTTGCAGGGCTTTGAGCACGAGGCCCTGGCCCTGGGCTACAGCACCATCATCTCCGTGACGGACGACGACCCGAAAATTGAAAAGGAATGCCTGACCCGGATGCGCAATGGCCTGGTGGACGGCATTGTGGTGAACTCCACAGGCCGAAACAACCGGCTCATTACGGACATCAAGGCCAGCGGCATTCCCCTGGTACAGATGATCCGCTGCCAGGATCCGAAGATCAGCAGCGTAGTGGGCGACTATGAATCCTGCGGTTACAACGCCGTGAAATATCTCTATGGCCGGGGCTGCCGCCACATCGGCCTGGTAGCCGGGGCCCTGCACCTGAGCCCCTATGCCGGGCGGCGGAAGGGCTACTGCGAGGGGGTGGCCCGGTACGGCCTGGAGGAGATTTTCAGCGAGTCGGACAAGCAGGTGAATACTTTCCAGTACGGCTACGAGTGCACTATGCAGCTGCTGGACGAGAATCCGGAGCTGGATGCCATCATTGCCGCCCTGGATATTCATGGCCTGGGGGTCATCCGGGCTCTAAAGGACCGGGGCATAGAAATGCCCGGGCAGATCAAGGTCATGAGTCTGACCGGTCACCACCTGGGCGGGATGCTGCAAACCTCCATGACCTCCCTGGAAATACCCGCAAGGCAAATGGGCGAAAAAGCCGCCCAGATGCTGATCTCCGACATCGAAGCAGCCGCCGCCGGAAAGCCCAACAGCCCGGTGCATATCTCGTTTCCCCATACCCTGGTAGAGCGGGAGAGTACATAAACAAAAAAGCTTCCCCCGCGGGGAAGCTGGCTCGCGCAGCGAGACTGAAGAGGGGCATAATGAGCGAGAGCTGTGGGAAAATGCGTACCTGGACTCCCCTTTCAGGGAAACCAAAGAACGCGCATATTTCCAGCCGCTCTCTCCCGCAACGCCCCTCTTCCGCCTCGCCTACGGCGAGCCACCTTCCCCGAAGGGGAAGGTTTGGGCCGCCCTACTCCGTCAAATCAAAGTCCTTCCAAAAGGCCTTCATGGCCCGCTGGCAGGCAGCGGGGTCTACGTAATAGGACATGGCATGGCCTGCGCCGGGGACCACCACCAGCCGCTTTTGGGCGGTGCAAGCGCGATAGTTCCGGTAGGTCATCTCAATGGGTACAAAGTGGTCCTCGGTGCCGTGGATGAAGAGAATAGGCAGCTTCGTCTGCTTCATCGCCGTGAGGGTCGAATAGCTGTCGGAGGCAGTGTGGATCTTTTCACGGAAAATTTTGTCCGTCACCCAGCCCCTCAGCCAGGTATAGTTCATGTGCAGATTCTTTTTGCTCACGTGCATCATGATGTCCCGGGGGGATGTGAAGCCGCAATCGGCAATCACGCCCCGGACGCTTTCCGGCATCTCCATGCCCGCCGCCATGAGCACCGTGGTGGAGCCCATGGAAACGCCTGCCAGATAGATGGGCAGGCCGAAATTCTGCCCGTCCGCCCATTGCGCCCACTGCCGGCAGTCGCTGCGCTCCAAAAGGCCGAAGCCCAGGTAATCCCCCTGGCTGTCCCCGTGGGCCCGCTGCTCCACCAGCAGCACGTTGCAGTGGTTCTCCAACCAGAAGGCCGCTGCGGCTCCGAAATCCCGGGCCCAGGAGGAGCGCCAGCCATGGAAGGCAATGATCAGCCGCCTAGGGTACTTGCTTTTCAGCAGATGGCCTTTCAGGGTCAGGCCGTCAGAGGAGCGAATGGTTACATCCTGCCGTGGGTAGCTCTCCAGTGCTTCCTGGGCCGCCTTACGCCTGGCATTGAAGCTGCCGTCCGCCTTTTTGCCCGCCACGTTGAAATACTTGCTGTAGCCGGGGATCTTCCGATCCATAGCCAGATCGGTCAAAGCCTTGCTGACCCCGCAGCTCACCGCCGCAGCGCCCACGCCCACACCGGCCAGAGCCCCCAGGGCGATGGCCGCCGCCGTCTTTTTCTGCATAGTGGTTCCGCCTTTCTTTTTTCTTTCAAGATACTCCACGATTCTAAACTGAGAAGAAATGATACCAAAACACGCCCCGGGAAATTGCTCCGGGGCGTGTGTCATTACCATATCAGCGCATTGCCGAATGCAGTCCGCAGACCCAATAGGCGCCGTGCAGTCTGGCTTCCGGCTGCATAGGCTGCGGCAGCCGCACTGCCGCCCCGGGTACGGACCACCAGAATCACCACGGAGACAATGAGCACCACCGCCAGAAGGGCAGCGATGAGGGCCAGGGCCTTAACAAGGCCTGCATCCTTACTCTTTGCCCTGGGCTGGGGCTGCTGGGGACGGGGGCTCTGCTGAGGGCGCTGACTCTGCTGGGGGCGGCTGGGCTGCTGAGGCCGGGGGGCAGCGGGTCTTCCCGCCGTCTTGGCCGCGGGCCGCTTGGCTGCGGGCAGGGTCAACGAGGGCAGCATCTCATAGACCACCTGTGCCGCCCGCTCGGGGTCCTGGTGCAGCAGCATATCCGTGCGCAGCAGGGCGGGCAGGCTTTCGGCCTGGGTAAAATGGACGCCCTGGGAAGCGTAGTAGTGCATCTGCTTCTGGATGGCGGTCTGGGCATCCTGCAGGTCTGCCTGGATGGCCGCCTCGGTATAGCCGGTGAGCTGAGAGATGGCCTTGGCGCTGAGGCCGCTGAGGCTGTAGAGATAGAGGTTCAGGCGCTGCCGGTCCTCCAGCATATCCGCCAGCATGACGGCCACCTGGGCGGTTTCCGCCTTGTTCAGGTCCATGCCGGGGAAGGAAAAGCTCTTCTTGTCCTCCGACGCGTCGGCCTGGCCGTTTTCCAGCAGGGTGGCCCGGACCCGCATACAGCGCATGGCTGTCAGATGGCCCATCCAGTTATAGAACCGCTCCGGCTCCTGGAGAGAATCCAGTTTTTCCGCCACGGTTTTCAGGACCACGGTGGTCATCTTTTCCGCTGACTGCCGGGAGGGCAGCAGCTTGCCGCACTGATAGTGGACAATGCCCCAGGAATAGGTCAGCAGCTCTACAAGGGCCTTCCGGTCCCCCCGCTGGGCTGCAAAAATATACTCCCGCAGAGAATCCTTATTCATACTTTCTCACTCCTTACGCTGTTGCGTCCGTGACCGCCGCCGTCGTCTCGGCGGTTGTCTCTTCCGTGGTTTCTTCCGTTGTGGCCTCGGTAGTAGCCTCTGTGGTGGCGGCTGTGGTAGAAGTGGTGGTGGAATCCGCCTTAGTTCCCGTGATGCGCTCGGGGATCCGCTTCATGGCCTTCTGCATAGCGGTATAGCTGTCCGCCGTCACCTTGTCCACATAGTTATTTTCATAGGCATACATGGCCTGCTCAATGCGGACCACCCGGCGATAGCCGTCGCACTCCGTTTCCTTCTCGGTGTAGATGGGGATGTAGCTGAAATTCGTGACCTTGGTGGTTTTCAGGTCTGCATCCTTGGTGATCTCAATATCCAGGATCACGGAATAGTTGGAGCCGCCCAGCTGGGCGTCGCCATAAAAATCGCCCAGGGAATAGGCCACCAGCTTGCCGGTCTTCTCGTTGAGCTCTATTTTTTGCAGCAGATGGGGGTGGGAGCCGATGATCACATCCACACCGTTCTTCTGCATCAAATCCACAATCTGGGTCTGGGTTTTGCTGATCTCGTCGCTGTTGACGCTGCCCCAGTGGAGCATAGCCACGGTGATATCCGGCTTCTCGGCGGCAACCTTACTGAGAATGCCGGTAATGCCCTTCTTGTCCACCTGCTTATAGTTGGAATCGTAGTCGGTATACAATAGGTTCACGCAGTCCTCACTGCCCGCCGGAAGGCCCATGCCGCCCAGGCCCTTGGTAAAGGCCACAAAGGCCACCTTAATGCCCTGGACATCGCAGATGGTATAGCCGCCGGTTTTGTTGAAGTCCGAGGAGGTGGCGTAGGCTCCCAGAGGCTCCATGCCCGCAGCGCGGATATTATTCAGGGTGGAGTTCAGGCCGATGAGGCCATTATAGACGGAATAGGAGTTCGCCATCTGAACCAGGTCCACGCCTACGCTTTTCAGATAGGTCAGCAGTTCCGTGGGGGCGGAAGCGGTTTCAGAGCCGTAGGGCTCCCCGCAGAAGTTGCCCTCCACGTTCATAACCGTCACATCCCCCACCGCCAGCTCGGCAGCCACATCCACGAAAGCCCGGCTGAAATCATAGCCCGTGGGGCCGATGCCGGAGTCCACTACGGAATTGGTGACATTCAGGTCGCCTACGGCCCGAATGTGGATGGTGGTAATGGGGTCCTTGGTCCTGCGGCCGGGCTCGGTGGCCGCCTCGGTGGTGGCTGCGGTGGTGGCCGCTGTTTCACTGATGGAGGACACCGGCGTTGTCTTGTCGCCGGAGGCCAGCTTGAAAATCGCCACACCGCAGCCCACCAGGACCACCAGCGCGCAAGCCGTCAACAGAAGCATTCTTCTGCGCCGCCGCTGCTGCATCCTCCTGGCCGCTTCCCGCTTCTTCCGCCGCCTCTCCATATCTTCCCGATCCAGTGCCACAGCCGTCACCCCTTTCGTGAGTTGTTTTTGTTATTATAACGGATTTTCAGGGATAAAACAAGTTTCCAATTTTGAATTCTTCTTTAAGAGTGCGATTTTCCCCCCTAACCTTCCCCCACGGGGAAGGGGGACCGCCGCAGCGGTGGAAGAGGGGTCCCACGGAAGAGAGCGGTTTGTAGCTTGTGCGCTTTTTTAGTTACCGCTCTCGCCCGTTGCGCCCCTCCTCAGTCAGGGCTGCGCCCTGCCAGCTCCCCCGGAGGGGAAGCTTTAAGCTTTACAATCTCCCTTGTCTGTTCCGCGTTTTTCAGGATCGCGGCCTTCAAGTCCTCCAGGGAATCAAATTTCTGCTCCGGGCGGAGAAAATCCAGAAATTCCAGGGTGATTTTCTTACCGTACAGGTCTCCGTCATAATCCAGCAGCCAGGGCTCCACAGTGATATGGTGGCCGCCTACGGTGGGGCGGGTGCCCACGTTGGTAACGGCTGGGTAGGCCCTTCCCTCGGCCAGTGCCCGGCAGGCATAGACGCCAAATCGGGGGACGATGACCCCCTCCGGCAGGTGCAGATTGGCAGTGGGAATGCCCAGGGTCCGGCCCAGATGACGGCCGGAGACCACGGTGCCGGAGAGCACATGGGGGTGGCCCAGAAAGGTGTCCGCTTCGGCCATGCGCCCCTGGGTCAGCAATTCCCGGATATAGGTGGAGGAAATACGAACGCCGGACATTTCCTGTTCCGGCACCACGGCGCAGGGCAGGCCCTCCTTCTCGCAGTAATCCTGCAAAAGAGAGGCCGTACCGGTACCCATGGCACCGAACCGAAAATCCTCCCCGCAGACGAAGCCCCCGGCGCCGAAGTCCCTGCGCAGCTCCTCCAGAAAGTCCTCCCAGGGGGTGGACTGCATTTTCTTATCAAAAGGCAGGGTCACGACTCGATCCATGCCGTAATTTCGAAGTAAGTTTTCCCGATCCTCGGCCGTATTGATCAGCGCCGGGGTGGTGCCCAGCACCAGGGTATCCGGGTGACCGGAAAAGGTGACGACACCCCGGCAGCCTTCCGACGCCAGAGTCTTCACGGCGCGAAGCAGCGCCTGATGTCCAAGATGCACCCCGTCAAAAAATCCCAGGGCGTAGATGTAGGTAGTCATGGTTTTGTCCTTTAATCGATGATTGGAAAGAGTGGCTTCCCCTGGGGGAAGCTGTCGCGGCCCTTTGGGCCGTGACTGATGAGGGGCG
>UQGU01000079.1 GCA_900540635.1 uncultured Eubacteriales bacterium
CGGACCCGCGTATCCAGCTTGGAAGGCTGGTGTTCTACCATTGAACTACACCCGCGTAAGCCCTTACCTGAGCGATTCAGCTTTGATATTCTAGCATGGTTTCTTTTATTTGTCAAGCACTTTTTATGGCATATCCCGACAATAATAACGAAACCTTCCCTGCGCAAAAACGGAGGCTGTCCGAATCGGGCAGCCTCCATAACTTTCGCTCTGATTACTTTGCAAACTCCACAGCCTTGGTTTCCCGGATGACATTGACCTTGATCTGACCGGGGTATTCCAGCTCGGATTCGATCTTTTTGGCAATATCCCGGGCCAGCAGGATCATGTTGTCCTCGGAAACCACCTCGGGCTTGACCATGATCCGGACTTCCCGACCGGCCTGGATGGCATAGGACTTCTCCACGCCGGGGTAGGAGCTGGTGAGCTCCTCCAGCTTCTGCAGCCGGCGGATATAGTTCTCCACGTTCTCTCTGCGGGCACCGGGACGGGCGGCGGAGATGGCGTCGGCAGCCTGGACCAGCACGGCAATGACGGTCTTGGGCTCCACGTCACCGTGGTGGGCCTCGATGGCATTGACGATGACGGGATTCTCCTTGTACTTCCGGGCCAGGTCTGCGCCCAGCTGCACATGGCTGCCCTCGACCTCGTGGTCAATGGCCTTGCCCAAATCATGCAGCAGGCCCGCGCGCTTGGCCATAGCCACATCCACGCCCAGCTCCGCGGCCATCAGGCCTGCAATATGGGCAACCTCGATGGAGTGGTTCAGCACGTTCTGGCCGTAAGAGGTGCGGTACTTCTGGCGGCCCAGAATCTTAATGAGCTCCGGGTTCAGGTTGTGCACGCCGGTCTCATAGCAGGCCCGCTCGCCCTCCTCGCGGATGGTGCGGTCCACTTCCTTGCGGGCCTTTTCCACCATATCCTCAATGCGGGTGGGGTGAATCCGGCCGTCTACAATCAGCTTCTCCAGTGCCAGTCTGGCAACCTCCCGGCGGACGGGATCGAAGCTGGAGACGGTAATGGCCTCGGGGGTATCGTCGATGATCAGGTCCACGCCGGTGATGGTCTCCAGAGTCCGGATGTTCCGGCCCTCCCGGCCAATGATGCGGCCCTTCATCTCATCGTTGGGCAGGGGCACCACGGAGACGGTGGTCTCTGCGGCATGATCCGCCGCGCAGCGCTGAATGGCGGTGGCGATGATCTCCCGGCCCTTTTCCTCGGCCTCGTCCTTCAGCTGCTGCTCGATCTCCTTGATCTTCATAGCGGCCTCATGGCGGACATCGTTTTCAATGCTGTCCAGCAGATACTGCTTTGCCTGGTCCTGGGTCAGACCGGACAGCTGCTCCAGAGTCTCCAGCTGCTGCTGGCGAATCTTCTCGGCCTCGGCCTGGGTCTGGGCGGCATTGGCCAGACGCTTGTTCAGGTCCTCTTCCTTGCGCTCAAAGGCTTCGGTCTTTCGGTCCAGGGTGGTTTCCTTTTGCTCAAGCCGGCGTTCCTGTTTGGTCAGTTCGGCACGGCGCTCTTTGACTTCTCTGTCGTGTTCTGTGCGGGATTTATGGATTTCGTCCTTGGCTTCCAGCAGCATTTCCTTCTTCCGGTTTTCACCGTTTCGGATGGCTTCATTGATCAGGCGGGTAGCCTCTGCTTCCGCAGAGCCGATTTCCCGCTCGGCAACCTTCTTCCGGTAGAGAACACCACCGGCAAAACCGGCGCCAATACCGATCAGGACGCCCAGAACGATTGCAAGAATCGTATACCATTCCATAATTCCACAACGCACCTCCTTCCATAAAATTGGCGCGGCAGGGTGCGCAGCGGCCCATGTGAAATTGAGATGATTTTGGCAAATGCCATTCTATCGCAAAACGCCACAAGGCGCAAAACGCAACTCCCGGCTTTCGCGCCGGTAAAGGAGCCGCCTAAAAGCAGACGGCCCACATCAAGTCTTATTGTATCGGCACGAAAGACAATTGTCAAGTAAAAATCAGCAAAAATTCCGTTCAAAGCCGCCCCATCTTTGACACTATTGTTCAACGCCTCTCCACAGGGCATCGGAAAACGGGCTGGTATTTTCAGCCCGGCTATGGTATAATAGGCGAAAAAGGAAAGGACTTCCGGCAACTATGACACGAAAATCTTTCGGCAAAGCGGGGCTGAAATGCTTTGTCTGCCTGCTGCTTTCCGTTCTGGCAGGCATTCTTCTCATGACCTGCGTGTATATTCTTCCCACAGGGCGGATGCTGACCCAGGCAGACAGGAGTCTGCCCATCTTTGAAAACGAGGGTACCAGCTTCTGCTGGGCCCCGGAGGAGAAAAGCGCCCGTCTGGACGGCTTCACGGATGCCATCATGATGCAAATTGCCGTCTACATCCGGGATGCGGACCCCCTGAAGGCCGCCATGCAAAATGACCGCATGGAGTTCACCGTAGGAAAGCTCGACCCTGCCGGCTCTCTGAAGCAATACGTCTACGGAGACCGGTCCGGCTATGTGGTGGACTATGCCCGGTACTGGCATGGCTACCTGCTCTTTCTCAAGCCTCTGCTGCTGTTTTTCTCTCTGAGCGATATCCGGATGATGAATGCAGCCTTGCAGCTGATTCTGGCCGCCGGGGTGCTGCTGCTGGCCTTCCGGAAGCGGGGGCTCCGGCTGGCGCTGCCCATGGGTCTTGCTCTGTTGGTGCTCAATCCCGTCTCCACCGCCCTGAGCATGCAGTTTTCCAGCATCTACTACCTGACGCTGCTTGGGCTTCTCATTATGCTTCTCACGGAAAGCTGGGACAGGTCCTGGGGGTATCTGGTATTCCTGTTCCTCGGGATCGGCACAGCCTTCTTTGACTTTTTGACCTATCCCGCCTGCGCCGTTGGTACCTGTTTGGCGCTTCAAGCCCTCATGAGCCGGGCAGACGGAAAGACGCGGCTGCTGAAAACCGTCGGCTCCGGCGCAGCCTGGGCCTTCGGCTATGGCGGAATGTGGAGTGGGAAGTGGCTGGCCGCCAGCCTGATCACCGGAAACAGCGTGATGCGTGATGCCGTAGAGCAGGCCCAGTACCGCAGCGGCGGCGAAGTCACCGCTGCCGAAGGCGGGGTCAATGCTACCTTCGGCGCCGTTCTCAGCCGGAATCTGGGCGTCCTCGCCAATCCTGCCGCTGCAGTCATCGTTCTGGCGCTGCTGGGCCTGCTGGTGTGGCTGCTGGTCACCAAGCGCTGCCGCTTCGCATTGGAACGGGCAAGCCTTCTGAGCCTGGCCATTGCCTTTGCCGTGCCCTTTGTTTGGTACTTCCTGCTGCGCAACCACTCCCTGGTCCACTGCTGGATGACCTACCGGAATCTCTCCGCCGCCGTTTTCGCCCTGAGCGGAGGCCTGTGCTTCGGGCTGAAAGGAAACGGCTCCCCCGAAAACTAATTCTCCCCTGAAAGGGGAGCCCTACACGCAACACCCCCGGGAACACATTTCGGTGCTCCCGGGGGGCTTTTATTGACTATTGGATTTTTGTGGGGTCCGGCATATAGACGTCGATATCCACATCCCCCTGGATGCCGGGGACCCGGCCGGTGCAGGTATACTGCCACATTTCCACCCGGAAGGGATAGGTCATATAGTTCTGGTACAGGGCCAGCCAGAAGGGATAGTCCTCCAGCTCGGAAAGATACAGGCTGCTCTCCGCCAGATGCCAGTTGAAGTAGACCATGGGCGTGTAGCCAAAGTCCACCATGGTCTTGCAAAAGTGCTTCTGCATGGCGGTCAGGGTCTCGGCGTCCACATTGTTGGTCCGGGCAGTTTCCACCCCCACCCGCTCCCAGTCCAGGACGATGGGCATGGTCAGCTCCGTGTCCCCCAGGATCTTCATAAAGAAGAAAATCTCGTCGTCCACCTCGTCAATGGTGGTGGCCTGGGAGAAGAAGTAGGCCCCGATCTCCAGGCCGGCCTTCCTGGCCTCCTCCAGATTCCGGCGGGCATAGTCGTCCTCCACCATGTTGCCTGCCTGTCCGTAACCCCGGTAGCCCAGGCGGATCATGGCAAAGCGGATGCCGGAGGCCTTCACCTTCTGCCAGTCGATGAGCCCCTGAAAGGAGGACACGTCAATGCCGGGATAGCTGTCCTGCTGGGTACAGAGCAGGTAATTGTGGCTGTCGAACTGGAAATCCCGCCTGTTGTAGGGATTCTTTTCCGGCGGAACGGTGGGCATTTGGGTTTCCTCCGTGGGGGGCTCTTCCGGCGGCTCCTCCTGCTCCTGCTCCCGCTGCTGCTGCAGCAGCGGCTCCGGGTCTGCTATCTCCCGGGTGCCGGTATCATAATAAGGAATGCAGGCAATGAGCATCCCCATAAGTACCAGCGCACTGGCCATGGCCACAAGAATCATGACCAGCTCCGATTTCATAGGCTTTCCGTGCTTCCTGGCACTGTGCTGCGGCTTCATAGGCTGCCCCCTTCCGTCAAAGTTTTGCCCTATTTTATCATATTTCCCCAGTTTCGCCAATAGCATTTTTAATTTTTTACAAATTGACATTCTTAAACAATCCGTTAATTCTGCGGCAGCAGTGTTGAAATTCCCAAAATACGCAATATAATATTGGTAATGATTTTATTTTCCCTGGGGAAAAGGTGGATATTTATGAGCAAATTTTCTCTCTGGCTGCACCAGGCCGGCGCACGCATGAGCGCAGGGCTTCGCAGCTTTATGTCCGGGCGGTATGGCTCCGACCGGCTGAACATGGCCATTCTGTGCGCAGGCTTGATTGCCAGTATTTTCTCCTCCCTGTTCCGGAATCTGACCGTGCGGATGATTTTCCTTGTGCTGAGCTATGCACTGATGTTCTGGGCCATTTATCGGGCGCTTTCCCGGAATACCTACAAGCGGTATCAGGAGAACCGGAAGTTTCTTCTGATTTTCGACCGTCTGAAGGACCGGAACAACCGCTATTTCAACTGTCCCAAGTGCCGCCAGACCGTCCGGGTTCCCCGGGGGAAGGGAAAGATTTCCATCACCTGCCCCAAATGCAGGGAGAAGTTCATCCGAAAGACCTGAATTCAATCATATCCCGGGAACCGCCGCAGGTTCCCGGATTTTTGTTTTCTGCGGGAAATTTTTCTGTTTTGTCTTCTTGCGCACATTTGTCCTTTTGGGGAGCACAATATTTTCAGAAATTTTCATATTTCCGCGTTTTCGTCTTCTTTTCTTCAGAAAAACATTCCGTTTTCTGAAAATTTTTGTTTACAATTTTTGAACGGAATGGTATACTGTTTCCAATTCGCATTCAAAGGGCGAACCGGTGTTCTCAAACATTCTTAAGAAAGGAAGACATTACTATGAAACGAAAATTGACCCCAAAGGAAACCCTGGCCGTAGCAAGTCTGCTCTTCGGCCTCTTCTTCGGAGCCGGCAATCTGATTTTCCCCGTACATATGGGACAGGCTGCCGGACGGAACTATGTAGTAGCCTCTATGGGCTTTATTGTTACCGGCGTAGGTCTTCCTTTGCTGGGTGTGGCAGCCATGGGCTTGAGCCGCAGTGAGAGCCTGGCCCAGCTTGCCGGGCAGGTGGGTAAGGGCTACGGCCGCTTTTTCACCGTGCTGCTGTATCTGACCATCGGCCCCTGCTTTGCCATTCCCCGGTGCGCCACCACCTCCTTCACCGTAGGTGTGGAGCCGCTGCTGACCGGCAACGACAGGCTGTGGCTGCTTGGGTTCTCGCTGGTTTTCTTCCTGCTGGTGCTTTTCTTCTCTCTGCGGCCCAGCGGCATTCTGACCTGGGTGGGCCGGGTCATCAACCCGGTTTTTCTGATTCTTCTGTCCCTGCTGGTGATTGCCTCCTTCGCAAACCCCATGGCTTCCGTGCCCCAGATAACCCCGGAGGGGGACTATGTCACCCAGCCCTTCTTAACGGGCTTTTTGGAGGGCTACAACACCATGGATACCCTGGCAGCTCTGGCCTTCGGCATCACCATCGTCCAGGTCCTGCGGCAGCTGGGCCTGCGCCGCCCGGAGGACATCGCCAAGGGGACCTGCCTGTCCGGTGTGTTCAGCTGTCTGCTTATGGCTCTGATTTACGCCCTCATCACCTGGATGGGTGCCCAGAGCCGGGGAGCCTATCCCCTGAGCGCCAACGGCGGCATTGCTCTGGCGGACATCGCCCACCACTATTTTGGCCGGGCCGGTCAGCTGATTCTGGCCGCCACGGTGACCCTGGCCTGCCTGAAAACCTCCATCGGTCTCGTGACCAGCTGCGCCGAGACCTTTCACCTGCTGTACCCGCGCATCGGCTATAAGGCCTGGACCTGGATTTTCAGTCTGTTTCCTCTGGCCATTTCCAACCTGGGCCTCACCACCATTATCAGCTTCTCCCTGCCGGTGCTCATGTTCCTGTATCCCCTGTCCATCACCCTGATCCTATTGAGCCTGCTGGGCGGGCTCTTCGGCCGGGACCGCCGGGTATTCGTCAGCGTTACGGTGCTCACCCTGGCAGCGGCAGTGCTGGATTTCCTCGCCGCCCTGCCCGAAGGCGCCAAAAGCATCCTGCACCTGGAAGGACTGCTGGGCTGGGCCAACAGCTATATTCCGCTGTTCTCCTATGGCCTGGGCTGGCTTCTCCCCGCCGCCCTTGGGCTCACGATCGGCCTGGCGCTGCGGTGGCGCGCTTCCCGTTAATCTTTCCTTTTTGATCACTGTTAGCTGAGACTGAGGGGTTATACCGCAGAACCCCTCCGGCCCTAACAGGTCACCTCCAGCAGTGCATTAAGAGGCCGTAAGCCGCTTTTGCGGCAACGGCCTCCATACCTTTCAGGGGAGGCTTTTTCCCAGTAAATCGTTCCAAACCTATCGATTTGGAATTGACATCCCATTCAACACCTGCTATACTGATTTTATAAGCCCCTCTCTTCTGCATCACGGCTTTGTAGGGCGGGGCAAATAGACAAACAGGAGGCAAACGGTATGTTATTTCAAATCTACGGAGACAAAGCGGGCTACCAGCTGCTGGGTTGGCTGCTGGTGTTCCTGGGGCTGATTCTCACCAACGAGATTGCCCGGCGCACCAAAAAGGGCGGCATTTTCTTCTTCCTGGCTCTGCCGGGGGCACTGACGGTGTACTTCATCGCCGTGGCTGTGGGCGCTGCCATGGGCGCGGGCTGGGCAGAGAACAACCCCACCTATCTGTACATGAACAGCTGGTTCCACTATGCCAAGCTCTATGCCGCCACCATCGGCTGCATCGGCTTCATGATGATCAAGTATCAGTGGGGCATTGGCAAGAAGGACTGGTTCAAGCCCTTCCCCTTCGTCATCGTTGCCATCAATATTCTCATCGCCGTGGGCAGTGACTTTGAGTCTGCCATCAAGGGCGCTCTTTCCGTGGACGGCTGGTGGCTGTCCAGCGAAAACGTCTGGCTGTACGGCGGCTGGTGGAACTGGCTCAACGGCATTGCAGGCCTGCTGAACATCTTCTGCATGACCGGCTGGTGGGGCATCTACTCCTCCAAGAAGAAGGACGACATGCTCTGGCCGGACATGATCTGGCTGTACATTCTGGCCTATGACGTGTGGAACTTCCAGTATACCTATCTGAACCTGCCTACCCACGCCTGGTACTGCGGTCTGGCCCTGCTGCTGGCTCCCACCGTGGCCGCTTCCCTGTGGAACAAGGGCGGCTGGATTCAGAACCGTGCCAATACCCTGGCCATCTGGTGCATGTTCGCCCAGGTATTCCCCCTGTTCCAGGACCGCAGCGTGTTCACCACCATCCCCGTGCTGTACGCCGATGGCTTCATGGACGCCGCTGTCCGTCCCACCGCTGCGAACCCCACCGCCCAGGGCGTGATCTCCGTGCTGTCTCTGGCCATTAACGCACTGGCTCTGGCAATCATCATCCGCCGGGCCATCCAGCAGAAGAAGAATCCCTATAAGAACGAGATCTTCACCGATACCCGGGACTTCCAGCTGGCCATGGAGCGTGCAGAGTAAGGCCGTTCTCCGCTCCCAATAAATCAGAAAATTCCCCGGCGCTCGGGCTATGAAGTGACCCCAAAAAGTTAGACAATATTTTGAAGTAAAAATTGTTCAAGCAGCTGAAAGGGCTTGCTGTCTGTGAATTGCAGGCGGCAAGCCCTTCAGTTTTGCCTTGATTCTGCGGTTGTTGTAGTAATCCAGATATTCAACGAGTTCCTGTTTGAAGTGCTCCATGGACTGAAATTCTTGCAGATATAGCAGCTCACTTTTGAGCAGCCCAAAGAAATTTTCTATCACAGCATTGTCCAGACAGTTCCCCTTGCGGCTCATGCTCTGTCGGATGCCTTTCTCTCGGAGCATCCGTTGATACTGTTTATGTTGGTACTGCCAGCCCTGATCAGAATGGAGAATGAGGTTTGTTCCGTCCGGAATTTTTGCAAATGCCTCGTTCAGCATAGTTGTCACCATGCTGAGCACAGGGCGATCCGATATGGTATAGCTGACCAGATCGCTGCTGTGCAGATCGAGAATTGGAGACAGATACAGTTTCTCGCCAAACAAACTGAACTCTGTCACATCGGTGACCCACTTCTGGTTTGGCTTTTCGGCGCGGAAGTCCCGGTTTAACAGATTTGGCGCAATTTTGCCAACTT
>UQGU01000080.1 GCA_900540635.1 uncultured Eubacteriales bacterium
TCGGCGAGGCTGCCTTCTACGGCCCCAAGCTGGACGTGAACGTCAAGCCCGCCGTTGGCGCGGAGTACACCCTGTCCACCTGCCAGCTGGACTTCTGTCTGCCTGCCAAGTTTGACCTGAAGTATGTGGATTCCGACGGCAAGGAGCAGACCCCTGTGGTGCTGCACCGGGCGATCCTGGGCTCCCTGGACCGTTTCATGGCCTATATGATCGAGGAGACCAAGGGCAAGTTCCCCGTATGGCTGGCCCCCCTGCAGGTCAAGGTGCTGCCCGTGTCCGAGAAGACCATGGACTATGCCCGTCAGGTCAACCAGGCTCTGGAGGATGCCAACATCCGCACCCAGCTGGACGAGCGCAGTGAGAAGATCGGCTACAAGATCCGGGAGGCCCGTCAGATCGACCGGGCACCCTATATGCTGATCCTGGGCACCAAGGAGGCCGAGGAGGGTACCATCTCCGTCCGCAACCGGGACACCGATGAGACCTCTGTCATGAAGCTGGATGACTTCATCGCCAAGGTCAAGCACGAGATCGAGACCCGGGCCCACTGATTTTTTGAAAACGAAAAACCTTCCGAGCGGATTTGCCCGGAAGGTTTTTGTTATGCTTGCAGCTGCGTTTGCTTTTTTCGGAATAACCGACAAAAGGCGAGATGATTCAAAAGCATGCACAGGCCCCAGCAAAGAGGATAGGACATATAGATGGCCTCAATGGTGCCTGCGTGGGCGGCATAGGTGAAAATCCATGTCAGGCGGAAGGCAACGGAGCAGATGACAGAGATATACAGCGGTGTTTTTGCATCCCCCAGGCCGTGTTCACAGCCGCTGACCACATTCATGGTGCCGCACAGACCGAAGAACAGGCACATATAGAACATCCGGATCCGTGCGTAGTGGGCGATAGCGGCATCCGTGGTGAAGAGCCACACGAGCTGCGGCGAGAGAAGATACAGCACGATTCCCGCAAGCTCTGCAGCGGAGAAAACCGCCAGCATGGTGGTGCGGTATACGGCGCGGTCTCTGCTCATGTTTTTAGCACCGTAATTCTGGGAGGTGAATACGGTGCAGGCATTGGCAAAACCCGTGAAGGTGATAACCATAAGCCCCTCCAGGGAGGTTGCCACGGTGTTTCCGGCGATGACGGCGCAGTCAAAACGGTTGATGACCGAGGCGATGATCACGCCGGAGAGATTCAGAATGATTCCTTCCAGAGAGGCGGGGATACCAACCTGAAATACGGGCTTCAGTCCGGCAAAAAGGATCAGCTTCCCCAGATCGAGCTTTAACTCATCTTCCTGTCGGCACAGGAACAGCATCGTTGCTCCTGCCAGTAGAAGCTGGGAAAGGACGGTGGCAATAGCCACACCAAACACATTCCAGTCCAGTCCGATGACAAATGCCAGGTTCAGAAGAATATTGATGCTGGCCGCGCCGATTTCCAGGAAGAAGGGAACATAGGCATTGCCCTTGGCCTGCAGGGCAGCGGAGAGCATGGTGCTCAGCAGCGTCAGGGGCACACCCAGAAAATAGATCCGGAAATAGACCAGTGCATCGGTCAGAATCCCCTCCGGGCAGTTCATCAGCCGCAGGATCGGCGCAGAGAAGACGATGACGATCAGGCTCAGTCCGCCGCCCAGCACCAGGGCGGTGAGGGGCAGGCTGTGCAGCAGCTTTGTGACCTGTTCGGGCTTTCGTTCCCCGTAGTATTTCCCAAAGACCACGGTGATGCCGGAGGACAGGGCGGTCAGGCCGCTAACCAGGAAATTCAGGATGGATGCGGACGCACCAATGGCGGAAATGGCACCGTCGTGCCCAAACCGGCCGATCACAACGGTATCGGCGCAGGAGAACAGCATGGTCAGCAGGGCGGACAGGGAAATGGGCAGGGCAAAAATCAGCATTCCCTTTAGAATGCTGCCCTGTAAGGGATTGACTTCCAGTTTCGTGCGCATTGACAAAGCTCCTTTTCTTTGCTATGTTGTATTATAAAGGATAACGTAAGGGAACAGTCAAGGGGAAATTTTATGAATACAGGAGAATTTGCAAAGCGCTGCAGAACGGAAAAGCGGACGATTTTCCATTATGAGCAAATGGGCCTGCTGACACCGGCTGCCGTCCACGAAAATGGCTACCGGGAGTTTTCCGAAAGCCAGCTGGAAATCATGGACATGATCAAGGTTTTGCAGGCCGCGGGCTTTACACTGCGGGAAATCAAGCAGATCATTGCCAAACCGTCGGAGCAGCGTCGGGCGGACTTTTTTGCCTCCAAGGCATCTCTGGAGGCGAGAATTCAGGAGCTGCGGCGGATGGAGCGCTATATTGAGAAAAAGCAGCAGCTCTGGCAGGTCTATTGCCGCAGTCGAGACAGCGGGGTTCCGTACCAATATGCATTCTGCCGCTTTACATATGCGGAAAAGGCTGTGGATGCGGGGAACCATTTCTTTTCATTTTTGCAGGATGGGGATTATGATCTGTTTTGCATTGATGAAAGCGGCGGCGTATTCGTCATGAAAGAGGTTCCTGAGGGGCAGTGCCGGGAGGGAATGGCCATTCAATTCTTTTTGGAGATCCCCTCGGGCCAAAGTGATCTCTTGGTGCTCATTCGGGAAAGATTGGGGGAATTCGGCTTCCTGGGGGAGCGGCGCTGCTATCTGCAAACGCTGCCCCATCTGCTGCTGGAGGATGGAAAGGCGGTGCTCCGGGCAACGGTTTTCGGGCATTTTGAGGAAAAAACGGAAGCACGTTAAATTTATCTTGACGAACCACCGGGGTACAGTGCTATAATGATTTTTCACGAGAAAACCCAGGGAAGGAAAGAAAAACAGAAAGATGAGCAAGCGTTTGGATAGAAATATGCTGTCGGTCATTTTTGCGCTGGCATGGCCTACCATGCTGGAGGAGCTGATGCAGACAGCGGTGCAATATATGGATACCGCTATGGTTGGCACCTTGGGCACCCAGGCTACGGCGGCGGTGGGGGCCACGGGAACGGTATCCTGGCTGGTGGGCAGTACGGTCTCAGCGGTGGGCGTTGGCTTCTTGGCCCTGATCTCCCAGAGCTATGGAGCAGGGGACCGGGAGCGGGCCAGGCGGGCCTCTGCCCAGGCGGTCATAATGACTGTGATCGTGGGGCTGCTGTTCACCGCCATCACCACAAGCCTCAGCGGGAAAATCACCCAGTGGATGCAGGTGGATGTGTCCATCCGGGATATGGCATCCCAGTATTTCCTCATCCTCTATAGCCCGATGCTCTTCCGCGCCGCCAGCATTATATTTGCCACGGTTCTGCGCGCCGTGGGGGATACCAAAACCCCTATGCGGGTCAGCCTGAATATGAACCTGGTGAACATCGTGCTGAACTTCCTGCTGATCTATTCCAGCCGGGAGGTGCATCTGTTCGGACTGACCCTGCCGGTTTGGGGTGCGGGCTGGGGCATTAACGGCGCGGCGGCGGCCAGTGCCGTTGCCTATACCTATGGCGGTATTGCCATGACGCTGCGGTTGTGGAAGCACCCGGATCTGTCCCCCAGGGGCCAGCGGTTCCTGCCGGATGGGGAGATCCTGAAGCCCTGCTGGAAGGTGGCCTTCCCCAATATGCTCCAGCGCTTCGGAACATCCCTGGGCTATGTGGCCTTTGCAGCCATGATCAATGCGCTGGGGGATACCGCTACAGCTGCCCACACCATTGCCAATACGGTGGAATCCCTGTTTTACATTCCCGGCTGGGGGATGCAGACCGCCGCAGCTACCCTGGCAGGCAATGCCCTGGGAGCCCGGGACGAGAAAAAGCTAAAAAGTCTGGCAGGCACCTTGCTTCCTCTGGAAGTGGGGCTTATGGTGGTGTCCGGCGGGCTGCTGCTGATTTTTGCGCCCCAGCTTATCTCCATTTTTACCAAGGACCCCCAGGTGAAGGCCTTGGGTACCACGGTGCTGCGGATGGTTGCGATTTCTGAGCCCTTCTACGGTGTCCCCATTGTGCTGGAGGGCATCATGCAGGGCACAGGCCGGACAGTCCCGCCCTTTGTGTTCAATATCCTTGGCATGTGGTGTGTCCGTATCCTTGGAACCTTCCTTTGCACCCGGTTCTTAGGGCTTGGCCTGGTAGCCGCCTGGGGCTGCATGATCGGGCACAATCTGCTGCTGTTTGCCCTGTTTGCGGTGTACTATGCTACAGGAAAGGCACTGCCGAAAATTGCATAAAAAAGAGCCAGCCTGGAGGCCATTTTCCGCTTCCAGGCTGGTATTTTACTCGAAATGTTCCATGTCCAGGATCTCTCCATCCTGGGTCAGCGGTGAGAGAACGCCGTCTCGCACCAGGTAGCTTTCCCCGCACAGCAGCAGGCAGCCTTCATCCTGATAGAAATAGCTGCCATCCGGAATGGCGAAGAAGCACCTTCCCTGACTGTCCGGCAGGGTGATGTCCTCAAAGAGCCGCAGGCCGTCTACGGTATCGTTCTTAACTTTCTGATAATGGGGAAGAACGTTGACCTCTGTCAGGTCAAGCCCCGGGAAGAAGCGGACATAGTCCGGGTCAATCCCTTCGCCGGGCTCTTCCGGCTGGGCGTAAACCGTCTGTGCCATGTTCATGGACCCGGCGCTGATGCCTATGACTACACCCGGATAGTCTTGCAGGAGCACGTCCAGGGCAATGTCCCGGAAAAAGGCCGCCTGGGTGGGAACATGGCCGCCGGACAGGATCAGAAGATCGCTGGAGGACACAAGCTCTGCCGCGTCCTCTGCATTTACACCGTCGAGGATATTCCACCGGCTGGGGTAGATGCCGGCGTTTGCCAGAGCAATGAAGTCATCCGCCCCAAACTGACAGGTCAGGTCGTGGCGCTCAGGGCTGGATGCGATCACGGTAACGCTGGGACATTCCGGCAGTGCTGCGCGAAGACGGTCCACAAAGCCGTTGGCGTTGGAAAAAACCGGCCCGTCTACAGCAAAGGGGCTGCTGGTAATAAACAGTTTCATCTTTTTCCTCCAATCTCAAATCCGGGGAAATACTCCTCCACAAAGTCCACCTTTTCCACCTGGAAGCACTTCCCGTTCAGATATTCCAGAGCCCCGGAATCCGTGGTGAACAGGAAGGTCAGCCGGTAGGAGTAGAGGGCCTGATAGGTCCGGTCATACCGCTTGTCCAGCTTGCCGTACTTCCCGTCTCCCAGCAGGGGGTGCCCTGCGTGGGCAAATTGGGCGCGGATCTGATGGGTTCTTCCTGTGATCAGCTCGCATTCCACAAGAGACAGGCCGTTCCGGGCGGCAAGGGTTTTGTAGTTCGTCTGGCAGGTCTTGGCCCCGGGCTCGGGGCTGTCCGTCACGAAAACACGGTTTTTGACGGCGTCTTTGAAAAGATAGCCCTTGAGGCTCCCTTCCTTGGGCTTTGGGGTGCCCTCTACGATGGCCAGATACCGCTTGTCGATTTCCCGGTCCTTGATCTTCTGATTCATGACCCGCAGGGCTTCGGCGGTTTTGGCTGCGATGACAATGCCCCCGGTGTTCCGGTCGATGCGGTTGCACAGGGCGGGGGTGAAGGCGTGCTCTTCCCGGGGCCGCCATTCGTGCTTCTGGTACAGGTAAGCCTGAATCTGGTCGATGAGCGTCCGCCCGTATTCCGCCCCGTCGTGGGGGTGCACCGCAAGGCCCGGGCGCTTGTCCACCAGGAGAATGTGCTCATCCTCATAGACGATGTTCAGCTTGGGGGCGGCAACGGTCAGATAGGCGTTGTCTTCTCGGGGGGTGTCGAAGAATTCGTCGTTGATGTAGAGCTGCAGCTTGTCGCCCACTTCCAGCCGGGTATCCCGCTGGGCCCGCTGGCCGTTGCGCTTGATGCGCTTCAATCGGATGTATTTCTGAGCCAGCGAGGCAGGCAGCAGGGGAACGGCCTTTGCCAGAAACCGATCCAACCGCTGACCGGCATCATTTTGGCCGATGGTCAGTTCTTTCATTCTTTTCCCTCAAGTTCTGCAAAGTGCCTGTTGATCTGGTCCGTGAACTCCTGGGCGGCGTTGTAGCCAAGCTTTCGCTGCCGGATATTGATGGCGGCAACCTCCAGAATCACGGCCAGATTTCTGCCGGGGGTGATGGGGATGGTGTTCATGGGGATTTTCACCCCCAGGATTTCCATATATTGCTCCTCAAGTCCCAGCCGGTCATAGGCGTCCTGGTTGTTCCAGGGAACGATATTTACCACCAGATCGATGGTCTTCCGGGACCGCACAGAGCCCATGCCAAAGAGCTTGGCAACGTTTACAATGCCGATGCCCCGCAGCTCGATATAGTCCCGGATGAGCTCCGGAGCGCTGCCGGCCAGGGTATTGGTGCTGATCCTGCGAATTTCTACCGCATCGTCTGCAATGAGCCGGTGGCCCCGCTTCAGCAGCTCCAGGGCGGCCTCACTTTTGCCGATACCGCTTTCGCCGGTGAGGAGCACGCCCTCGCCGTAGATCTCCATAAGCACACCGTGCCGGGTTACCATGGGGGCCAGCTCCGCCCGGAGATAGGAGATCAGGGAGGAGCAGAAGCTGCTGGTGGCCTCGCTGGAGCGGAGAATGGAAATATTGTGCTTCTTCGCCATGGCCAGGCATTCCTCGTCCACCGGCAGACTGCGGCAAATCAGCAGGGCGGGAATTTTGTAGTCAAACAGCCGGTCGAAGATCACCAGCCGCTCCTGGGGGGTCTTCTTGTGGAGATAGCTCCATTCCATGTTGCCAAGGACCTGGAGCCGCCGGGGTTCAAAATGGTCAAAATAGCCGGAGAGCGTCAGACCGGGGCGGGCCACGTCCTCCACGGTCAGACGGATGGAATTATAGTCAGTGGAGGCGAAAATAACCTCCATTTGGAATTCTTTTGTGATAGAAGGAAGCGTTACATTAAATTCGCTCACACCTGCCACACTCCTCTTTCATAAGCTACCTTTCATTATACCAGAGTGCAAAAGAATATCAACCGAAAAATAAAAAGAAAAAAGTGAAAAAAAGACTTGCTTTTTTCTTCAATCTTTGCTATTATATCTAGGCGTTCGAATGAGACGCAAGAGTTTAACGAGTTGTCCGGATGGGAGGTGCAATGAATGGCGAAGTGTGATTTTTGTGGCAAGGGCGTAACCTTTGGTATTAAGGTTTCCCACTCCCACAGACGTTCCAACCGTGCCTGGAAGCCCAATGTGAAGCGGGTCAAGGCTGTTGTCAATGGAACTCCCTGCCATGTGTACGCTTGTACCAGATGCCTCCGTTCCAACAAGGTCGAGAGAGCAGTTTGATTTCTGCCTTTCGGGTCCCTTTTGAGCGGACCGTCTGATTCCGTGGCTGATAAATACGCTGCCGATACTCCGGCAGCGTTTTTATTTTGCCAAAATTTCCAAGGCCCCTTCCGGCATCGCCGGAGGGGGCCTTTGCGTGTAAAGGATCTTTGCCGTGCTGCCCCTGGGCGGTGGGGCTTTTTTGCATTACAGTGCCTTTTTGGGGCAGCTTTTCACGCATTCCATGCACAGAATGCACTCCGTGCCGTTTTTGCGGCGGCGGGAATTGTCGGTAACGTCTACCTCCATGGGGCAGACCTTTTTGCATTTGCCGCAGGAGACGCATTTGCTGTGGTCGCACTTTACCCGGAACAGGGAGAAATAACTCATGGGCTTGAGAAAAACCGTAATGGGACAGATATACTTGCAGAAAGCCCGGTTGTCATGGAGCCGGAACGCCAGAAAAATGCCCACGGCATAATAAAGAGCATTGCCCAGGAGAAAGGCCCAAAAGAGAATGGCCTCTTTGTTCTGGATGCCCAGCAAAAACAGGGCGGCGACGAAGAGAAAGGAGGCGGCGAAGACGATATAGCGTATCCACCCAAAGCTTTTTCGGGGGCCGGGGGAGGTCTTGTAGGGCAGAAAATCCAGCACCATAGCGGTCCAGCAGGCATAGCCGCACCAGCCCCGCCCGAAAACCAGAGGTCCAAAGATTTTGGCAACGGCATAGTGAATGGTGGCGGCGGTGAAGCTGCCGCTGAACAGATAGTACCAAAAGCCCTCCAGCTGCATGTTTTCCCGGCAGAGGATCCCCAGATATCCCAGCATGTACGTACCAACCAACAGCTGGGAGACCCGCCGGGCCTGGGGAACACCGCGGAGGAAGAGAAACACCCCAAGTGCCAGGGAAATGCCGATGTAGCTGAAATTCAGAAGATAGAATATGTTTCCTTTTCCAAGCCAGAGACTCACGGCCACGGCCTCAAATACGGCCAGCAGCAGGGTG
>UQGU01000081.1 GCA_900540635.1 uncultured Eubacteriales bacterium
GCGGAGACACCGGGGCAGGAACGGCATTGGAATAGGGCGGCAACAAAAATAAACACTTATGGAGGATATTATATGAATGTATTTGAAACAATCAAGGCAGCTGTTCCCATGCGGGAAGCTGCCGAACACTACGGGCTACGGGTCCTGCCCAACGGCATGGCCTGTTGCCCATTCCACGATGACCATCACCCAAGCCTAAAGCTAAACGAGGACTATTTCTTCTGCTTCGACTGCAATGCCCACGGAGATGTCATTGACTTTACCGCAAGACTGTGGGGCCTATCCGCGCAGGAAGCCGTTGAAAAATTGAGAGGCGATTTTGGAATTGAAACGGGACAAATGCCCATTCCATTCCCTACTTTCCCGGCCGCTGCTCCAAATCTGGAACAGCTTTGTATCTGCGTTCTCAAGGAGTATCTTCGACTGCTGCAAATCTGGAGGCTGCGATATACACCCGTCACCCTTGGCAGTGATCTGGATGAACGTTTTGTGGAGAGTATCCGAATGGAATCCATGGTCGATTTTTTCCAGGATACTCTGGTTACCGGGGATGCCGCACAGCGGGAATGGATTTTGCAGGCATTCCAAAAGGACAGCACAATCTACGAGCTGCGGGATTATGTAGAAAAACGGAACAAGGAGGAAAACGGCTATTACCAAGAAGATAAAATTACCTGACCGAACTCACCCTGTGTGGTTTGACGGAACCAGCATTAACGAGGCGCTGTTCTGTGAGGAGTTTTTGCGGGAGCACAAAATCATCTATACAAACAGAGCCTTTTTCACCCCGGATGGGCGATTGACCGATGATTTATCGCTTCGGGGAGAAATCTATGAACAGCTGAAATGCTGTGCGGTGAATAACATTCCTCGAAAAATCAACAACATTCTGGAAGTCATGAAGCTGGAAGCCCAGGTAAACGATTTTCCGCCGGAAACAGATCGGATTCACCTGGCAAACGGAACGCTGTTCCTGGACGGACGATTTGCAGAGGGCAAGACACAAATTGTACGCAGTCGACTCCCGATTGCGTATTGCCCATGTGCCCCAGAGCCTTCTCGCTGGCTTCAATTTCTGGATGATCTGCTGTACCCAGAGGACATTCCCACGCTCCAGGAATTTATTGGCTACTGCCTGATTCCCAGCAATAAGGGGCAGCGGATGATGGTCATTAAGGGCAACGGAGGCGAGGGGAAAACGCAAATTGGGACAGTGCTTGAAAGCATTTTCGGAACCAATATGAAGGACGGCAGTATCGGGAAAATATCCGAAAACCGGTTTGCCCGTGCCGATTTGGAGCACATTCTCCTGTGTGTAGATGATGATATGAAGATAGAGGCGCTGAAACAGACCAATTATATCAAATCCATCGTCACAGCACAGGGGAAAATGGACCTGGAGCGAAAGGGAACCCAAAGCTATCAGGGATGGATGTTTGCCCGCCTGCTGGCATTCAGCAATGGAGACTTGCAGGCACTCTATGATCGAAGCGATGGCTTTTACCGCAGACAGCTTGTGCTGACAACCAAGCGGAAAAATCCTGGAAGAATCGATGACCCAAACCTGGGAGAAAAGCTGAAAGCTGAGGCAGAGGGGATTTTCCTCTGGGCATTTGCAGGCTTACAGCGGCTGGTTGCCAACAACTTCAAGTTTACGGAGAGCTTCCGCATTCTGGAAAACCGGGAATCTGCCAGAAGGGATTATAACAACATCTATTCCTTCCTGGAATCCGATGGTTATATTCGCCTCAAAGCAGATTCTTCCATCAGCTCCAAAGAGCTATATGCTGTCTATCGGATGTGGTGTGACGAGAACTCTTTAACACCGCTGAAAGCCCGCAGCTTTAGCGATGCGATTGTTGCCAACGCACAGAGATACAATCTGGAACACTGCAACAATGTTACCAATCCAGCCGGACGGCGGGTATGGGGCTTCATGGGGATTGAAGCAGTTGCCAGACCCGACATAAACGGCTTTTGTGGTGAATCGGCGCGTACGTACGTACCGGGAAGCTGGGATGATTGAGGTCACGGTACGTATGTACACAGCAAAATCCCCATTTGCCCGTATATTGGGGAAATGCATCGCAGCAATACGGTGCTTTTTTGATACCCAGGCACGACAATAGCGGGTTTGAAAAAGTGGATGGGAGGAATATACCGCTGCCATGGAAAAGCCATTCCTATCGAGCGAAAACGCCCAAAATCGCCCCGAAATCATACAGTAGAAACTGGCTTTAGACGTTTCCGTACTTCACGGAAAACTGCCAAAGGAAAGGAGGTGTCCGCGATACCCCGTATGCCTAAATATCTTAAGAGAGAATGGGCATTCTTTCTTGATGCACGCGGCAGAAAGAAATATAACGAGCTTTGTAGGAAATGTGAAAGGGACTGCAAGCAGAGCTTCCGCGCCATTCTTATTCGATGCCCGCATTACTTATCAAAGAGGAGACAAGCGTGATGGAATCCGGGTACCGCAGTCGTCGCTCTAGTCTCTGCGCATCCCCCGTCCCCATCGGGCGGTCCGCAGACCGGAAGATGGTCAGCCAGGGAGCAAATCGCTCCTTGGCTGTGGGTGGTAGCGGTGCAGCACAGGATGTGCGGAGACGATGGCACCCATGCCGCAGTCGATGATACGGTGTATCGTCGCTGCAGCCAAGGCTCCCGCAGGAGCCGCATTCCTCGTTTCCCCCTCGGAGAGCCCACGGCACTTTGCAGCCGCAGGATGAAAGTGTCATAGTGGGTTATTACACTTCCGCAGAAGTGTTCCCCCGCAACCTACATTCTTCAAAAATCTAAAATCAGGAGGTATTTTGCCTATGGCAAGAGGCGACGGTATTGACCGTACCAGCGCAAGAAACGCAAAGATGACAGCCGCCAAAGTGGGCAACGCACAGGCCCACAATGAGCGGCAGAAAGAAAGTTATGTAAATCAAGATATAGTCCCAGAGAGAACGGAAAAGAATGTCCACTTCAAATCTCCCACAGGGGACTATATGGAAATGTTCGATCAGATGGTAGAATCCGGTGCAATCTCCACCCGTGGTCTAAAAGCTGATGCGGAGAAATTCGGAGAGCTGGTGTTCGATGTAAACTCTGCCTATTTCTACAACCACGGCGGCTATGACTTTGCTAAGAAGTTCTACACAGATGCCTACAAGGCCGCTGTGAGCATCGTGGGCGGTGAACAGTATATCCTGTCGGCGGTGATGCACGCCGATGAACGGAACCGGGCCATGTCTGAGAAGCTGGGAGAGGATGTCTACCATTACCATCTCCATGTGGTCTATATTCCTGTGGTAGAAAAAGAAGTCCGCTGGACAAAACGCTGCAAAGACCCGGCCCTGGTGGGAACCGTTAAGGAGCGGATTCACCAGGTCAGTATGAGTAAGAAGTGGGCTTCCCAGCCGGCAATCGGAGAGGATGGACAGCCACTGCTCACCAAGTCCGGTAAGCCTGTTCTGAAAAAGTCCTATTCCGTTCTACAGGACGATTTTTTCAATGCCATGCGCAGTGCCGGATACACAGACCTGGAGCGTGGCGAGCGTGGCAGCTCTGAGGAACATCTGACTGTGACCCAATTCAAGGTAGAGCGGGAGCAGAAACGTCTGAAGGGCCTGACAGAGCAAACAGCCCAGAAAGCCCAGGAGGCTGCGGTTCTAGGGAAGAAAATCGAACGCTATCAGAAGCAGGAAGTGGCCATTCAGAAAGTAGATGCAATCGAAGCCAAACCCGTTCCCCTGTCCTCTACAAAGGTGATTCTGGAACGCAAGGAGTACGAAGCTCTGAAGGCAACAGCGAAAAAGTACATTGCCCAGGAGAAGCGGGAGGGCGTTCTTCAAAAAGCACTGGATGCTGCCAAGGGCCTGATTAACGAGCTGAAGGCGGAGATCGCTTCTCTACGAGAAGAACTATCTTACTACCGCTCTCCAAAATTTCAAATGAAGCTCCATAAAATCGAAAAGGAAAATTTTGATCTCCGGGATAAACTCCGGGTCTATAATCTCATCATTGACCGGCATGATTTGGGGCGGTTTTTCGGAAAGAACAGGAGCCTTGAAAAGCTCAGAAGCGAAACAAGGCACGAAAGATGATGGCGTAAACACCAAAAACATCTGTGAAGCCATCCTGATTGGGCGGCTCCAATCATAAAAATCTGAAAGAAAGGAATTATTTCTGCCTATGGCAAATCTGGAACAGCAGGCAATGCTCCTGCCTATCGACCGGAAAATGCTGCTTTCCATCCGGGAAGCAGCAGAATACAGCAACATTGGAATTAACAAAATTGATGAATTGCTGAAACAGCCCAATTGCCCTTTTGTACCATTCGTCGGTACGAAAAAGCTTGTAAAGCGCAAGGCATTCGAGGCGTACATCGAAGGGAAGGTCGCAATTTGAACAGTAGCGTCTTTCCCTCTGCTGCGCACCGATCTTTTCAAATTGGTGCGCACCAAAAAGGCCAAAAGTTATTGAAAGAATCTTGGTTTTATGGTATACTAAGGCATCGTGGTGAACCTACGTTTCCTGCACACAGGAAAGGAGTTCACTAAATGGGAAAAAACCTAAAAGGCAGAGAATGCGGCAAAGGCATCTGCCAGAGAAAAGACGGTAAATACGCCGCAAGATACACGTCGAAGAATGGTTCCCGCAAAGAAAAGCATTTCGATACGCTTCCAGAGGCTCGCAATTGGCTGGCCGATGTGCAGTACGAGGAGAAGCATGATCTGACCGCAGCCAACTCGGATATGACTGTGGATTCCTGGTTTGAGTTCTGGATCACAAATCTCATCGCAGATCTGGCTCCCAATACCAAACGGAATTACCGGGAACGGTATCGGATCAACATCCAGCCGGTGATTGGGACGATGCGCCTGTGCGATGTCAAACCCATGCACTGCAAAATCGTTCTGAATCGAATGGAGGCAACCTACGCAGGGTCTACCATTCGTCAGGCATATATCACCATGGGAACCATGTTCCGGGCCGCAGTTATGAATGACATGCTGACAAAGCACCCTATGAACGGCGTTCGTTATACGAAACCTGTTCGGGCTGTGGACGACATAAAATTCTTAACCGTAGACGAACAGGAAAAATTTCTGGAAGTAGCAAAACGCTCTCACAACTACAGGCAGTATGTACTGCTGTTAGAGACCGGACTGCGCACTTCGGAAATGATTGGACTCACTTGGGACGCCATCGACTGGAAAAAGCGGACATTGACCGTCAGCAAAACTCTGGAATATCGCCACGGTGAAGGTATCTGGCGTGCCGGTCCCCCAAAGACCGTAAGCAGCTACCGCACCATTCCACTGACAACTCGGGCCTACGATGTGTTAAAAATGTGCTACGATGAACGCCACATCCGTAAGGAATCGGAACTGCTGTCCCAGATTCTGGATTATGTGGATCGGCGGACAGGCCAGACCAGGTACCTGTGTATGCGGGATTTGGTGTTCATCAATTACCGCACCGGCGAACCCGCTAAGAACAGCTCCTACGATACCCATCTGTACAAGCTGTGCGATGAGGCGAAGATCAAGCGGTTTAGTATGCACGCTCTGAGACACACCTATGCCACGCGGGCCATTGAGCGCGGTGTCATGCCGAAAGTATTGCAAAAGCTGCTGGGTCATTCCAGTATCAAAACCACCATGGATCGTTACGTCCATGTGACTGACGCATCCTTGACCATTGCCGTCCAACAGTTTGAACAGGCCACCGTTTTAGCAGGTTAAAAATGGTGCGCCGCAGAAAAATTGGTGCGGAATTGGTGCGGTGGCTACCCCCTTAATCCAAAACACTCTAGAGAATAAAGGAGATTTTGAAAAGATGAAATTAGGTATCGTAGGCCTGCCCAATGTGGGCAAGTCCACTCTGTTTAATGCCATTACCAATGCCGGTGTGCCTGCGGACAACTATGCGTTCTGCACCATCGACCCTAACGTGGGCGTGGTTTCCGTGCCGGATGAGCGGCTTACCTGGCTTGCCGAGCTGCATCAGCCCAAGAAGGTCACCCCTGCTGTCATCGAATTCGTGGATATTGCAGGCCTGGTAAAGGGCGCCTCCAAGGGCGAGGGCCTGGGCAACAAGTTCCTGAGCAACATCCGCACCACCGACGCCATCGTCCACGTGGTCCGGTGCTTCGAGGATGCCAACGTGACCCATGTGGAGGGCTCTACCGATCCTCTGCGGGATATTGACATCATCAATCTGGAGCTGGTCATGGCGGACATCGAAATGGTGGAGCGGCGCATTGACAAGTGCCAGAAGGCGGCCAAGGGCGGCGACAAGCGCTTCCTCAAGGAGGCCGAGCTGTTTACGGACCTGCTGGCCCACCTGAACCAGGGCAAGCTGGCCCGGACCTTCGAGTGCAGCGAGGAGGACATGGCCCTCATCGCCACCTCGGACCTGCTGACCCTGAAGAAGACTATCTATGTTGCCAACCTGGCGGAAAATGAGGTCAACGACCCGGAGAGCAGCCGCCACTATCTGGCCGTGAAGCAGCTGGCCGATGCCGAGGGCAGCCAGATCATCCCCATCTGCGCCAAGCTGGAGGCCGACATTGCCGAGCTGGACGACCCCGACGAGAAGGCCATGTTCATGGAGGAGCTGGGCGTCAAGGAATCCGGCCTGGATCGGCTGATCCGCAGCAGCTACACCTTGTTGGGCCTCATTTCCTTCCTGACCGCGGGCTCCGACGAGTGCCGGGCCTGGACCATCAAAAAGGGCACCAAGGCCCCCCAGGCCGCCGGCAAGATCCACACCGACTTTGAGCGGGGTTTCATCCGCGCCGAGGTCATTGCCTTTGAGGATATGAAGGCCTGCGGCACCATGGCTGCCGCCAAGGCAAAGGGTCTGGTCCGCAGCGAGGGCAAGGACTACGTTATGAAGGACGGCGACATCGTCAACTTCCTGTTCAACGTCTAAAAAATCGCAGAACAAAAAGCCCAGCCGGGACATGGCTGGGCTTTGAAAATCGGCGCTTTAATGAATGCACAGGAAAAGTCCGTACAGGGCCAGCAGGTGCAGGGGGTAAAAGATGTAAAAGCCCCAGGAGATCGCTTTGCTCCTTGTGCGCTTCTGACCGGAATAGAGGGCGATGGGGACCATGGCCAAGGCCCCGAAAAGCTGGACGGAGACGGACAGGCCGAATATCCGAATATTGGCGCTGGGCATGATCCCGTTGATCAGCACCATCCCGACGGCCTGAATCCATTTTCCACCGGGAAGCTCCCGGGTCAGGGCAAACAGGGCCATCAGCAGAATGCCGTTTCCCCCATAGCTCAGGTGCAGCGCATCTGCAATGAAATAGCATGGCACGATCAGCAGAATCTTCCACACCGGCTGCTTCACCCGGCCCATGCCCTCTACCATAACCGCGCCCAGAAGCAGCAGCCACAGCACATTCTGGTGGGCCCAGGGGCTTCTGCCGCCGTATAGGACGAAATCGTAGATCGGTTCGGAGATCACCGCCATAATACCCAGCCGCAGGAAGTACCGCCCGGGGCTTCCGGTGTGGGCGATCCCCTCGGTGATCAGGAAGCAGTAAATGGGAAATGCCAGCCGCCCGATCACCCGTAGCCACATGGGCAGCCCAAACACCACCGCCGTGTGATCGATCAGCATGGTCACGCAGGCAACAAGCTTCAGCTCCTCCTGGCAAAGGACACCCTTCTTTTCCACGCATCATCCCTCCTTTTGCGCCCATTATACCAGCCGCCGTCCCAAAACGCAAACCCCAAAGAAATTTCTATTGCTTTTTCACGGGAAATCCTGTATAATGTCTCCCGTATCCGGGTGTAGCGCAGCTGGTAGCGCGCCTGCTTTGGGAGCAGGATGCCGCAGGTTCGAATCCTGTCACTCGGACCAAATAAGCACGATAGTTTTGATACGAACGTATCTGAAACTATCGTGCTTTTTCTTGGCTCTATGTCAATAGTTGGGGTAGGGACAAAAATAAAATAATTTTAGGGGGGCTGTTAGAAAACTCCCCCTATCAGCACAGTAGCCAGTGCCACCCGGCACT
>UQGU01000082.1 GCA_900540635.1 uncultured Eubacteriales bacterium
CCGCCGAACCCCTCCGGCCTGCGGCCACCTCCCCTTTCAGGGGAGGCTTTTATTTTCGCCCCTTCCGCAAAAACGCCGCTGTCTGGGCCAGGGCTTCCTGCTTGGGCACCCCGGCCAGGCGGAGACGGTGGGCCAGGGCCAGGGCGGGGGCGAAATCCTTGCCCGGGGCAAAACCGGCAGCAACCAGGTCCGCGCCCTGGACATAGGGCTGGGCCAGAAGGGCTCGGTAGGCGGCGAGGGCTGCGCGCAGATAGCTTTCCGTGGGGGCATAGTCCGGGAAGCCGGTCTTTCCCGTGGCATCGGCCTTGGCCAGCAGCAGCAGGTCCTCCGGGCAGAGGCTTTCGTCAAAGAGCCTATTGCAGCTTTTCTGCCCGGAATGCTGGGCGGCGAGCATATTGGGCCGCATATGCAGCTTAACCATATTCAGCACATAGCACCTGAGCTGCTTCTCCCGGGAGATGCGGGCCAGGAAGGCTTCCGCCGGGGCCAGACCCGCCGCCTCGTGGCCGAAAGAGCGGATACGGCCGGTGCCGTCCCGCCGGGTGGTATCGGGTTTGCCGAAGTCGTGGCACAGTGCGGCAAACATCAGTTCTCTAGGGTGCTCTGCCTGGGCGCGCAGGGCTGCGGCCCGGTCCAGCACCAGCACGGTGTGGTTCCAGACGTCCCCCTCGGGGTGAAATCTTGGCTCCTGGGGCACGCCGATCAGGGCCTGCACCTCGGGAAACCAGACGCCCAGCTGCTCCATTTGCCGCAGGGTTTCGAAGAATACGGAGGGCCGGGGCGCTTTCAAAAGGGCCTTTTCCAGCTCGGCCATGACCCGCTCCCCGGAGAGGGCGGCCAAATCCATGGTTTTGCACAATGAGGCGGTCTCCGGGGCCACGGAAAAGCCGAACCGGGCCGCAAACTGAGCGCCCCGCAGCACCCGCAGGGGGTCTTCCGGAAAGGATTGGCTGCTGACATGGCGGAGAATCCCTTTTTCCAGGTCCTCCCGGCCCTGGAAAAAGTCCAGAATTTCCCCGGTCAGCACGTCCTCCATCAGAGCGTTGACGGTGAAGTCCCGGCGCATGGCCGCCTTTTCCGGGCCGAGAAAAGGGTCTGTAAAGACGGCAAAATCCCGGTGCCCCCGGCCGCTGAGGTGCTCCTTCCGGGGCAGGGCGATGTCGATGTCATAGTGGCGCAGGCCGTAAATGCCAAAGCTTGCCCCCATCTGGGTACGGGTGCCCAGGCGGTCCAGAATGGCCTCCAGGGCGGGGGCGGGGACGCCGTGGATTTCCATGTCCACATCCTTGGTGTCGATCCCCAGCAGCCGGTCCCGGACGAAGCCCCCCACATAGTAGGCTCTGCCCCCGGCCTGGGCCACGGCGGCGGCAATTTGCCGGGCCATGAGAATATTCCTGTCCTCCATAGGCTTTTCACGGCTCCTCTGGGAACAGGGGGTAGTCCCGGACAAAGGAAATGAAGCTTTCCACGCCGCTGGGGGTGTACTTGGATTTGCGCCAGAGCAGACCTACCTTCTGCTCGATGCGGGGCTCGATGGGAATGCCCACAAGATCCGGGTGGTCCTCCAGCAGGGAGGCATAGAAGAAGCTGGCGCAGGTGGAATTATGGATCATGCCCTTCATGGTGTAGATCTGGCTGGTGTAGATCTGAATGTAGGGCGTGATGCCGAGGCTTTCAAACCGGGAGAGAATGGCATTGTTCTGCACGGAATCCGTATTGTACATCACAAGCGGCGTGGCGGCCAGGTCCTCCAATGCAACGCTGTCCCGCTTGGCCAGAGGATGGGCCGGGTCTACCACGATGACGAAGTGGTCCCGCCCGATGCAGGCGGACTGGAAGCTCTCCGGGTCGTCCTGGTTCAGGTTGGCCAGGGCAATGTCCAGCTCCTTTTCCTTTACCAGCGCCGCCGCCCGGGCGGAGCCGTACTCGTAGAAGGTCAGCCGGATATTGGGGTGGCGGGCGTTGAAATCATGGAGCAGGTCCGGGAAAAAGGTGGTTCCCCACAGGGGCGGAATGCCCACCTTCACGTTCTGCTGGGCGCTGCCCAGGTCGCTGAGCTGCTGCTTTGCGGATTCCACCTCCCGCAGAAGCTGCTCAGAGCGCTCATAGAAGATGCGCCCCTCGTCCGTCAGGGTCATCTTGTTCCGGGCGTGGGAAAAGAGACTGACGGAAAATTCCTTCTCCAGCTCCCGGATGGCCCCGGAAATGGCCGGCTGGGTCACATACAGCTTTTTCGCCGCCGCCGTAATGCTCTGGCATTCCACGGCGGTGCAGAAATACTCCAGTTGTGTCAGTTTCATGGGTGGACTCCTTTCTCTTCTTTGCTATATACTACCACACATCCCCCTATAAGTAAATTCTTTTGACATTATAAATTCTGCTGATACCCCCATTTTAAACGCTGATTTTACTTTCGTTTCCAAAAATGTTACACTTAGGTCACAAAGCAGATGACTACCGGCCGGTTCTCCTGCAATGCGCGTAACCGAAAGAAAAGGAATTCAATAGGAGGAAACAAAGATGTCTCCCAGTACCATTACACTGCTCTTCCTGGCCTTCGCCATTGTGAGCTTCATTCTTGAAAAGATTCCCCTTGGCCTGACCGCTACCATCGTGGCCATCGGCCTGAACCTGACCGGTGTTCTGAGCAACTCCGATACCTTCGCAGGCTATGTCAACAGCAACGTCATCCTGTGCGTGGGCATGTTCGTTGTGGGCCAGGCCCTGTTTGAGACCGGCATGGCCAACAAGATCGGCGGCCTGGTCACCAAGTTCGCCAAGTCCGAGAGAATGCTGATCGTGGCCGTTATGACCATCGTTGGCATTATGTCCGGCTTCCTGTCCAACACCGGCACCGCCGCCGTGCTGATCCCCGTGGTCTGCGGCATTGCCGATGAGTCCGGCTACTCCCGCTCCCGCCTGCTGATGCCCCTGGTCTTCGCTGCCGCTCTGGGCGGCAACCTGTCCATCATCGGCGCACCCGGCAACCTGATGGGCGTGAATGCCCTGCAGGAAATGGGCATTGCCACCAGCTTCTTCATGTATGCACCTGTGGGCGTTCCCATGCTGGTGCTGGGCATCGTCTTCTATGCCGTCATCGGCTACAAGCTGCTGCCCGACGGCACCCACGGCGGTGAAGCCCCCGAGGCCCCCAAGGATTACTCCGGTGTGCCCGCCTGGAAGCAGATCGTCTCCCTGGTCGTCCTGGTCGTTGTCATCCTGGCCATGATCTTCGAGAAAAAGATCGGCATCAAGATCCAGGTCTCCGCCTGCATCGGCGCCATTGTTCTGGTGCTCGCCGGTGTTATCTCCGAGAAGGAAGCTCTGAAGTCCATCGATCTGAAGGTCGTCCTGCTGTTCGGCGGCTCCCTGGCCCTGGCCAAGGCGCTGGAAACCACCGGCGCCGGCAGCCTCATTGCCGATGCCATCGTGGGTGCTCTGGGCTCCAACCCCAACCCCATGGTCCTGCTGGTGGTCATCTTCGTGGTTGGCTGCGCACTGACCAACTTCATGTCCAACACCGCTACCACCGCCCTGATGGTGCCTATCGCCACCTCTCTTGCCGAGAGCCTGGGTGCTGACCCCCGCTCCATGATCATCGCCACCGTCATCGCCTGCTCCTGCGCCTATGCCACCCCCATCGGCATGCCCGCCAACACCATGGTCGTGGGCCTGGGCGGCTACAAGTTCAAGGACTATGTGAAGGCCGGCCTGCCCCTGATCGCGGTGTCCTTTGTGGTCTGCATCGTGCTGCTGCCCATCCTGTTCCCCTTCTACGGCTAAAAAATCAGTTCCGCAGGCGGCAGCTGCCGCCTGCGGAAATATCGGAAACATAATAAATGGAGGAATTTCCAATGGCAAATGAAGAAAGCGTAAAGCTGCTCACCGACATTGTGGCAAGCTTTGTGTGCCACATCAGCAAGAAGCTGCCTGACGACGTTGTCGCCAAGCTGGAGGAGCTGGGCCGTCAGGAGACCGCTCCTCTGCCCAAGGTCCTGTATGAGACCATGACCAAGAACCAGAAGCTGGCCGTGGAGCTGGACCGTCCCAGCTGCCAGGACACCGGCGTTCTGCAGTACTGGGTCAAGTGCGGTACTGCCTTCCCCCTCATCAACGAGCTGGAGGCCCTGCTGAAGGAGGCCACCGTTCAGGCTACCTTCACCGCCCCCCTGCGTCACAACTCCGTTGAGACCTTCGACGAGTACAACACCAAGCGCAACGTCGGCAAGGGCACCCCCACCGTGTGGTGGGACATCGTCCCCAACTCCGACCAGTGCGAGATCTATGCCTATATGGCCGGCGGCGGCTGCACCCTGCCCGGCAAGGCCATGGTCCTGATGCCCGGCGCGGGCTACGAGGGCGTTACCGACTTCGTTCTGGACCAGATGACCACCTACGGCCTGAACGCCTGCCCCCCGCTGCTGGTTGGCGTGGGCGTGGGCACCTCCATTGAGACCGCTGCCCTGCAGTCCAAGAAGGCTCTGATGCGGCCCATCGGCTCCCACAACGACAACCCCAACGCCGCTAAGATGGAGAAGCTGCTGGAAGACGGCATCAACGCCATCGGCCTTGGCCCCCAGGGCATGGGCGGCAAGTTCTCCGTGCTGGGCGTGAACATTGAGAACACTGCCCGCCATCCTTCCACCATCGGCGTTGCCGTCAACGTGGGCTGCTGGTCTCACCGCCGTGGCCACATCGTTGTGGACAAGGATCTGAACGTCACTTGCGACACCCATTCCACCTGGAAGTTCAACGGTTAAGGGAGGTTATTAGCTATGGTTGAAATCAGAGGAGATAAGAAGGTCCTGGTGACCCCCGTCACCGCCGAGGATCTGGCTGACATTAAGATTGGCGACATCGTCTGGCTGGACGGCGATCTGATGACCTGCCGTGACGTGGCCCACCGCCGCCTGATCGAGTACGGCCGTGAGCTGCCCTACGACATCCGCAACAAGGCTATTTTCCACGCAGGCCCCATCGTCCGCAAGATCGAGGGCACCGAGGATGACTACGAGATGGTCTCCGTCGGCCCCACCACCTCCATGCGTATGGAGAAGTTTGAGTACGAGTTCATCAAGCACACCGGCGTCCGCGTCATCGTGGGCAAGGGCGGCATGGGCCCCAATACCGAGCGGGGCTGCAAGGAGTTCGGCGCCATCCACTGCGTGTTCCCCGCAGGCTGCGCCGTGGTTGCCGCTACCGAGGTGCTGAAGATCCAGGAGCATCACTGGGATGAGCTGGGCATGCCCGAGACCCTGTGGTGCAACAAGGTCAAGGAGTTTGGCCCCCTGATCGTCTCCATCGATGCCAAGGGCAACAACCTCTTCGAGGAGCAGAAGGTCATCTACAACGAGCGCAAGGAGAAGGCCAAGCAGGCCATCTATCCCGAAGTGAAGTTCATCAAGTAATTTATAGGGCTGCACCGCACAATTCGTCTGCGACAGTCAGCGGATCTTTTCCTTCTATATTACGTAAAACATATAAGCGCCGCATCCACCACCGGGATGCGGCGCTATTGACAAAAAAATCAAATCGGTGTATACTATGACTACAAAGGGTGCTACCAGTAGGTCGGCTCCCCCACATGTTGGAAGAGAAGTAACCGGGAATGTAGGAGTTAGCGGTTACTTCTCTTTATTGTTAACCTGGAGAACCAAGCCAATGACGGCAATAATGACGAGGCAGAATTGAAAAATTCCTTCCCATGTAACGTCCATATACTGCCATAAATAGAGGTGCGATTGCCACCGGCAATCGTTTATTAGATTCGCTGCGCGACGCACCGCCCCTTCTCATCTGCGATTGGGGGTAAAAGAGAATATATCACCCCCGAAAAAGATCGAGGAGAACCGCCTACCGGGGTACTGGTAGCACCGACTACAGAATAACACAGGATTCGAGAAAATGCAAGAAAAAAGCGGGGCATATCGGGTGCAGCCATGCAGCGATATGCCCCGTGTGTGCCTATTCTGCGTTTATTCTGATGAACAAAAGCCATTGCAGCATAAAAGAAATGTCAATATTTATCCGTTGGGTTTGACAAAGGGCCTGTGCGGGGGTATGATAGAAATATCTTTTACGACATAGGAGGCCCTGCAATGGAGGAATTGGCGAAAAAAACAGAGACGGCAGAGAAGAAAGGCGACCTGCTGCTGTTTGTGAAGATCCAGACGGCTCTGGTGGCGGTGCTGGTGCTGCTGCTGGTGGTGGGCGGTATTTTTGCCGCCGTGCAGGTGAACAAGGCCATGCGCGTGGTGGACGGCCTGGATATGGATAAAATCAATGCCGCCGTGCAGTCCCTGAGCAACATCGCCGCAGAGCTGGAAAAGCTGGATATGGAAGGGGCGGGCAAGACCGTGGAGGCCCTGCGGGGCGCGGCCCAGAAGCTGGCCGAGGCCGACATCGACGCCGTCAACGATGGCATCGAAGCCCTGACCGACGCCGCCGGGAATTTGCAGAACCTGGATATCGAGAAGCTGAACGACCTGATCGCCGCCCTGGAGAAGACCGCCGCCCAAATGGAAAAAACCAGCGCCGCCTTTGGGAAGCTGTTTGGGAAGTAAAATAGGAAGCAAAAACGAGGCTGTTGCATTGAACAGCCCCGTTTTTTTATTCCTCCGTCTTGAAAACGGACTTCTTGTTCAGGGTAAAGGAATACTGCATTTCCAGCGCCCGGAACAGCTGCTGCATGACGTCGTCTGCAATGGTGCGGATGTCCAGGGACAGCACGGAGGCGATGACGGCCTCGATTTCCTCCTTGGGCACCTCGAAGATGCGCAGATTGGTCCGCAGGAACCGTTCCAGCTTGCGCTCCAGAGTGAAATAGACGTCACAGGGGTGGGCCATGTAAGAGCGCATGATCCCGGCGGTGCCGATTTCTATCTCATAGAAGTCGCTGACGGTGGCCTTGGGCAGATAGGAAGAGAAGATCTTCTGGAGCTCTGCGGTGGTGTGCTGATGGATCAGATCCAGCAGATCCGGCTGGGTGTAGACCTCTACATAGACCTCCCGCAGATTCTCGTTCAGCTCTACCAGGGTCAGCTGGATGCTGGTCTCCACGGCATAGAGCATCACAGGGCTTGCATCCTTGCCGATGATCTTTCCGGCGATGCCGAACTGGTTGGAGAACATGAAGCCGATGAACTCTTTCAGAACGTCGCTTTTGGCCTTGTACAGGTGGTAAAAGGTGCCGGCGCTGACATCTGCCTCCTCAAAGATCTGCTTGGGCGGGGTGTTGCTGAAGCCCTGCTCCAGGAAGAGCTTCACACAGGTGGACAGGATACGCTGCTCCGTAGCCTGCCGGTCATAACGGGTACGAATGGGGACCGCCTTCTTTCTGTAGTTTTTAGAATTCATTCTAATATACCGGATTCATCATAAACGATTCCATGAAAAAAGTCAAGCCTTTTTGAAAATTTAGAAAAAGTGTCAAATATATCTTTAACCTTCCCCACCGGCCGTAGGGGAAGCTTCTTAACCTTCCCCCACGGGGAAGGGGGACCGCCCGTAGGGGAAGCTTTTCCCCAACCTTCCCCTTCGGGGAAGGGGGACCGCCGCAGCGGTGGATGAGGGGCCCTACGAAAGTGAGCTGTAGGTATACAGCGTATTTACCGACCGCTCTCGCCCAGAACGCCCCTCCTCAGTCTCGCTATCGCGAGCCAGGGGCTGTTAGAAAACGCTCTGTCATTGCGAACCAGCGCGCACGCTGGTGTGG
>UQGU01000083.1 GCA_900540635.1 uncultured Eubacteriales bacterium
AGCTATGTTAGATTCAATTCGCTGCGCGACGCACCGCCCGAAGGGGAAGCTTTTTAACCGTAGGGGAGCCTTTTTACCCCAGCAGCCAGGGCAGATAGGTCTGCACCATCTTGTGCCACCAGGGCCAGTCGTGGTTCACATCCAACCCCCAGTATTCAAACCGGGTGTGGATGCCCTTACGGCAGCAGACCTCGTCTAAGCGGCGGGTGCTCTCCAAAAGCACATCCTCCCAGGCCCCCTGACCCACCACGATCAGGGACTTCTGGCTGTTGTAAAGGCCCATATAGGGGTGATCTGCGGGCATGTTGTTCAGGTACAGCACGGGGCAGTTGTTGTAGACCAGATCGTCGCAGTAGTCGCCAAAGAACTCCTTGTTGTCGTACAGGCCGGAGATGGCGAAGCAGCCGTCGAACAGGTCCGGGCGGCGGTAATAGAGGTTCGCCGCGTGCATGGCCCCCATGGAGCAGCCGAAGGTCATAATTCCCTGATCATACCCGTTGCGCGCTCCGGAGAGATGGCGGATGTAGGGCACCAGCTCGTCTACAATGTAGTGGTACCACCGCTCGTGGTTTTCGATGCGCCAGCGGTTGTCCGCCCCCAGGGCCGCCCAGGCCTCGTTGTCGATGGAATCGGCGCAGTAGACCGTGCATTTGCCGCTTTCGATCCAGGGGGACCAGGTCTCTGGCATGTGGTTGCCCTCAAAGTCAAAAAACCGCCCCCCCTGGCAGGGGAAAAACAGCACGGGCTTTCCGCAGGAGCCGTAGACCTTGAACTCCATGTCCCGGTTCAGGTTTGCGCTGTAGTGCTTGAAATAACGTACTTCCATATGAATACTCCGTTTATTTGATAAATTAGAGCTTGCGGGGGACGAGTTGACAGTTGACAGTGTACAGTTGACAGTTATGGTGTCCCTCCGGGACAAATTGAATTTTCGCTCTTTCATTCCCAATAATTCTTTAACTGTTAACTGTCAATTGTCAACTGTCAACTCATAAGCAACCCAAGATTTGCGATTTTCTTACCTTAAACGTCCAGGCACTCCATAAAAATCGGCACCTGGTTGGCCCAGCTGGCTTCGCAGTGGGTGCCGTCTGGGACGATGCGGAAGGTGAGGTTCACCCGCTTGGTCATCAGCAGATGGGCGGTGGAGAACAGAGCCTCGGCGTTGGCCGCGTGGTTGAACATCTCCTTGGCGCCGTAGTCCAGGTAAATACAGGTGTCCCGGCGGATGTGCGCCCGGGCGATGAGCTCCAGAATTTTCCCCGGGGCGACCCACAGGCTGGGGCTCAGGCAGGCGGCCCGCTGGAATACACTGTTAAAGGCGGTCGCGGCGTACAGCGCCATGAGCCCGCCCATGGAAGAGCCGGCGATCATGGTGTTCTCCCGGTCCGGCAGTGTGCGGTAGGTCTCGTCGATATAGGGCTTCAGCTCCTTGATGAGCCAGTGCATATATTGCTTGCCCCGGCCCTTGATGCGGCCCAGCTCGGAATTCTCGAAGGTGAAGGGGCTGTACTCCTCCAGCCGGCCGCTGCTCTCCCGGTTGCATTCAATAGCCACCAGGATCAGCTCCCGTTCGCTTTCCAGCATATAGCCCTCCATGCCCCAGGAGGTGCCGAAGGCAGCATCGTCATCAAAGAAAATGTTCTGCCCGTCAAAGAAGTACATGACGGGGTAGCGCCGTTCCGGATCTTCCCCATAGCTCTGGGGAACGTACACATAGGCCCGGCGGGTCTGGTCGCCGGACAGCTGGGGGATGGTCAAATTCCAAGTAATGATCATAAATAAGTCCTCCAAAAGGGGAAAAAAGTTCCCCACATATCTAGTATATTAGTATAGTTTGTATGTGTGCATTTGTCAAGAAAGGATGTAAAAGCCCCAAGTTTCCTTCTTAACCTTCCCCTCCGGGGAAGGGGGACCGCCGCCGTAGGCGGTGGTGGAAGAGGGGCGTTTCGCAAGTGAGCGGTAGGTAGGTTGCGCGGATTTATTTTGCCGCTCTCGCCCATTAGGCCCCTCCTCAGTCTCGGCTAACGCCGAGCCAGCTCCCCCGAAGGGGAAGCTTTTGCCCAAAGGGGAAGCTTTTGCCCGGAGGGGAAGCTTTTTACTTGACCTTATGAAAAATCGGCTCCCGGTCCTGGAAGGTACACACGCAGCCGAAGATCTCAGAGAGCATCTCCGCTGCCTGGGTGCAGTACTGGCCTACCCGGTCTGTCCGGTGGGCGTCGGAGCCCACGGTGACGATCTCGCCGCCAAGCTCTTTGAAGCGGCGGAACACATCCACGGTGGGCAGGAACCCCACGCTGCGGTCCACGCCGCTGGTGTTCATCTCCAGGCCCTTGCCCTTGCGCACCAGGACCTTCAGAATCTCCTCCATGATCTCCCGGTGGGCCTCAAAGGACAGGGGTGCCCGGACGGGGTTGAAGGGGGACTTCATGAGAAAGGTCATGTGGGCCAGAACGTCAAAGTCCTGGTGGGCGCTGACCATGGCCAGGGTCTGCTCCAGGAACCGGCTCTGGGCCTGGGCGGGGATTTTGTCCTGCCAGTACTCCTTAAAATAGACGTCTACCCCGTCCACAAAATGGACGCTGCCCAGCACAAAATCGTAGTGCCGCTGGCTCAGGCGCTGTAAAAGCAGGGACTGATTCCCATCCGTCAGGCCGAATTCCATGCCCCGCCGGATCTTCAGCCCCGGGACTTCCAGATTGTCATACTCCAGACCGTACCGCTTCACGTCAAAGACCATGGTCTGCACCGCCGCCTGGGGGATAAAATCCACATGGTCCGTAAAGCAGATCTCCTTCAGCCCCCGGTCCCGGGCGGCCTGGGCCAGCTCCAGGCCCGTATTGTGCCCGTCGAAGGACACGATGGAGTGCATATGGTAGTCAAACATGCTCTGTCTCCTCCCAGAACAGGCGGAACGCCGTGGGCAGCGCGGCCTGGGTGTCGATTTCCCCGGGGGTCATCCAGGTGAATTCCGGGGTCTTCTCCCGGACCTGGGCATAAATGCCCCGCATTTCCCAGACGATGTGTGTGAAGATGTGCTTCCGGGTGATGCTCTTTTCCAGCTCCGAGGGCCGGAGACTCCAGTCACCCAGCAGCCCGATGGCCGCCTCCGGCGTCAAGGTCCCCGGCACATTGGGGAATTCCCACAGCCCCGCCAGCAGGCCCTTAGGCGGCCGTCTGCGCAGGGCAAAGCAGCCGTCGCATTGCAGAATGAAAACCGTCTTCTCCTCCTGCCGCTTTTCCCGCTTGGGAAGCTTTGCGGGCAGGGCGGCGGCGGTGCCGTGGGCATAGCCAAGGCAATGGGCCGCGCAGGGGCAGCGGGGGCAGTCCGGCGTCCGGTTGGGGCCGCAGACCGTGGCCCCCAGCTCCATCAGCGCCTGGGTGAACAGGCCCGCCTGGGCGGGGTAGACGGCTTCCAGGGCCTGGGTCACGGCTTGCTTCATTTCCGGGGTGTCGATGGGGGTGCCGTCGTCCCACAGCCGGGATACCACCCGCAGCACATTCCCGTCCACGGCGGGGGTGGGCAGGTCGAAGGCAATGGAGCAGATGGCCCCGGCGGTGTAGGGGCCGATGCCGGGCAGGCCGCGGACGCTGCCGTAGTCCCGGGGGAAGACCCCGCCATAGGCGGAAACGATCTGCTGGGCGGCCTTTTTCAGATTCCGCACCCGGCTGTAGTAGCCCAGGCCCTCCCAGAGCTTGTGCAGGGCGTCGTCGCCGCAGGCGGCAAGGGCGGGGATATCCGGCAGGGCGGCGAGAAAGCGGGTATAGTACCCCTTCACGGCCTCCACCCGGGTCTGCTGGAGCATGATCTCGGAGACCCAGATGTGGTAGGGATTCCGGTCCCGCCGCCAGGGAAGGTCCCGTTTGTTCTGTTCATACCAGGGCAGCAGCCATTGGGGCAGCTGCGGGGAAAGCGTTCGGGCGTCCATAGGGCAGATCTCTCCTTTCGCGTTTTTCTACTTCTATCATACCGCTTTTGTCAAGGGCGAACCTTCCCCTCCGGGGAAGGTTAGGGAAAAAACGCCTGTTTACTTTTTATGGAATCCGGGCTATAATCAATGCAGAAATAATTCAGGCGGTGATTCCTTTGAAAAAGTTGATCAACACCCTCCTCCTGCTCTGCCTTTTGCTGACCCTGCCGGTGCTGGCCCGGGCCGAGGAGGCCCGGGATGTGACGAAAGAATGCACCTGCGCCCAGAGCACCGGCTTTTCGAATCCCGGGTCTGTTCTGGATGAGAAGCTCTGGTCCGTCAGCATATCGGCAACGGACGGCGGCGCGTTCTCCGTCACCGCGCCCGAAGGTCTGGGGAGCGCCTATCTGCTCTTCGATGAGGAATACGGTGAATATACCGTAACCGACGACGAAACCGGCACGGCGGTGACCGTGGATGCCGCCGGGATACTCCACCACTATCTGGACCTGGAGGCTCTGTTCGGCCGCTGCCCCCAGGCCTTGACCTTCCGGTTTGAAGCGGGGCAGGTGAAAATCGCGGATCTGTACCTCTTCACCCCCGGCCAGGTGCCGGACTGGGTGCAGCGCTGGGAGAAGCCCGTGGAAGACGGGGCGGACCTGGTGCTCTTCTCCACCCACTGCGACGACGAGCAGCTCTTCTTTGCCGGGGTGCTGCCCTATTACGCCGGAGAGCTGGGCTATCGGGTGCAGGTGGTCTACCTGACGAACCACCGGAACCTGACCCATATCCGCTGCCATGAGGCTCTGAACGGCCTCTGGGCCGTGGGGGTGCGGAATTACCCGGTGTTCGGCAGCTTCGCCGATTACTTCGCCAAAAGTGAAGAGGACGAGCTGTCCATATTCTCGCAGCACGATGTCACCCAGGAGGACCTGCTGGGCTACGTCACGGAGCAGCTCCGCCGCTTCCGGCCCCTGGTGGCCCTGGGCCACGACCTGAACGGCGAATACGGCCACGGGGCGCATATGCTCTATGCGGACCTGCTGACCCAGGCCCTGGAGGCCGCCGCAGACGAGAGCCAATTTCCGGAGTCCGCCCGGCGCTACGGGGTCTGGGATACCCCCAAGACCTATCTGCACCTGTACGAGGAAAACCCCATCGTCATGGACTGGGACCGGCCCCTGAGCCGGTTTGACGGCATGTCCGCCTACCAGGTCACCAAGCAGCTGGGCTTCCCCTGCCACGCCAGCCAGACGGAGCAGTATTACTGGTATTTCAACTGGAACCTGGGCACCGAGGACCACGCCACGGACATCCGCCGCTACAGCCCCTGCAACTACGGCCTCTACCGCTCCACCGTGGGGGAGGATGTGGAGAAGAACGACTTCTTCGAAAACCTGCTGACCTACGATCAGCAGGCCCAGGCAGAGGCGGAGGCAAAGGCGGCCGAGGAGGCCCGCCTGGCGGAAGAGGCCCGTCAGGCAGAAGAAGAGGCCGCCCGTCAGGCGGAGGAAGCCCGCCGCGCCAGTGAGGCCGCCGAAAGCCGGGCCGCCGCCGAGACGACCCAGCCTGCGCCCCAGGCCCAGGAAGCCCCCGGCAGAGGCGCCCTCCTCGCCATCCTGGCCGCCGCCCTGCTCCTGACCGCCGGGGCCGCCTGGATGCTTCTGCACAAACAAAAATAATTTTCCCGATTCCGGCAAAAACTGCTTGACAATTCTGTTCCCCTGTGCTACTATATCTAAGCGTTCAGCGAACGTATGCGCCAGTAGCTCAGTTGGATAGAGTGACTGACTACGAATCAGTAGGTCGGGGGTTCGAGTCCCTTCTGGCGTACCAAAAAAGAGGTCATCCTTTCAGGATGGCCTCTTTTTTGGTACATCAGTTGGGACTCGAAAGGGCGGCGGCAGCGCAGCTGCCGTAAAAAAGAGTCCGGTGGACTCTTTTTTAGCCCGTGGGAGAGTCCCTTTCCTTTCAGACGCATCCCATTAGGGATGTGGATGAAAGGAAAGCCCCCTGCGGTACAGCCCTGCCAGTCCGGTGGACTGCCGCCAAACGCCGGCTGGACGGCGTTTGCTCTATAACGTCCCGAGTCCCTTCTGGCGCACCGCCCGGATGCACCGCTTTCCCGGTACATCGGTTGGGCCTGGTCAGGGCAGCTGCCGTAAAAATGTCCGCGTGTACAAACAAATCGTACCCAATATGTGTTTTTTTATATTGTACCCGATATTATTTTGTGGTATACTAGAACAGTCATTGAACAAGATAACGGTGGCAGAGAGGCGGTGGAGCGGTGAAAGCGAAGAATGTGCAGAGCGTGATTCACGCTGACGGCGTGGATATCTCCGTGGTCACAACCATTGGCAGCGAAGACGACTTCATTTCCCTGACCGATATGGCCCGCCACAGAAACCCGGAGTTTCCGGCGGACGTGGTTAAGAATTGGCTACGGCTGAGAAGCACCATCGAATTTCTGGGGCTGTGGGAGCAGATGAACAACCCAGACTTTAAACTGGTCGAATTCGACCAGTTTAAAAACGATGCCGGTTCCAATGCCTTTGTCATGTCGCCCCAGAAATGGGTCAAGGAGACCAACGCCATCGGCCTGGTTTCCAAGTCTGGCCGGTATGGTGGCGGTACCCTTGCCCACAAGGACATTGCCTTTGAGTTCGCTTCCTGGCTGTCCCCGGAATTCAAGCTCTATATCATCAAGGACTACCAGCGGCTCAAAGGGGACGAAAGTCACCGGCTAGCCCTGGAATGGAACGTGAAGCGAATCTTGGCAAGCACGAACTACCGGATTCACACCGATGCCATCAAAGAGAATCTGATTCCGCCGGAGCTTCCCAAGTATCAGCAGGGCTTTGTCTATGCCGATGAAGCGGATGTCCTGAATGTGGCCCTGTTCGGCAAAACCGCCAAGCAGTGGCGGGCCGAAAATCCCAAACGCAAAGGCAATATGCGGGACTACGCCACCATTGAGCAGCTGCTGGTCATGACCAATCTGGAGGCCGTCAATGCCCTCCTGCTGGAACAGGGTCTCCCACAGCGGGAGCGCCTGGAACAGCTGCGCAAAATGGCAGTGCGTCAGCTGGAAACCCTGACAGGCAGCGCCGGTGCCCGGAAACTGAACGAGCTGCAAGACCAATTGCAGCTGCCGGAGACTTAAGGCATAACAAATCCCCGCCCAGGCTGTTCTTCAATGACCTGCGGCGGGGACTTTTGCACGTTATGGAAGCCTCGCCCTGCCAGTCCGGCGGACTGCCGCCAAACGCCGACTGGACGGCGTTTATCGAAAGCCCTGTCAAAGATTTGGGCTGGGTGTCCCTCCGGGGGCCCCTTTCTTGTCCCGCCAAGAAGCTCCGCAAGAATGCGGCTCAAGGTGCGATTGCCACTGGCAATCGTTTTCAAAAGCCGAAGTGGTCTTCTATTCCGCGCCAGTGCGCACACTGGCATGGAATGAGTTGAATGCGGGGATGCTTCCGTAGAAAGTGCCGAAACCCTGCTTCTCTATACCAAGTGCGGGCCGGGAGAATTCTTAAGGAGGACGGATTGGTTTGCGGGAGCAAACCTTTCAGTGCCTCCTTAAGCCGCATTCTTTCCCCCT
>UQGU01000084.1 GCA_900540635.1 uncultured Eubacteriales bacterium
CAGCAACAGTAGGTAGAAAACCATGTTCTTTTTTAATTTATCCATCATATCATCACCCTTTCAAATTCCGATTTGTTTCTCAATTTCGTATTCAAATTATACCATAAAACTTGTGAACAATTCTACCGCAACTTTGGACTGTATGAGAAAAGTCCGGACGGTTTTCTGCCCGGACTTTCTCGCTCAATCATAAATCAATTATCTGCGTTACTTTTGGCCTTCCGTTTATTACATCACACACTTTTACAGGGGACCGATCTTTGCCAATAAGGTCAACAGTTCCGTTGGATATCTTTTTCATATTCATATTCTGCAGCACTTCCGAATCGGATGCCGAATGACGGTTTTCCACTTTTCGGGCGGGACCTTTCTTGCGTCCGACAGGTAGATTTCGTGATGCAGTCTTGTCTCGCTCCAATCGTTTGTATATCCGTTTTCGGCCAGGTATGCGTCCATCAGAGCGACGGAGGCGGGCTCCTCGTCAAAGGGCCCCAGGTGCATGATCTGTACGCAAAGCCCCTCGTCGACGGTCAGAAATTCCGCAGAGGAGCAGTCCAGCTTTTTCTTTTTCGACGCTGTTTCCACGGCCCAGGCGAAATCCTTTTGCGTCACAAAATCCGGCAGGCGGATCACGGAGATCCAATGGAAGGCGGATTTGTCCGCGTAGTCCACGCCGTCTGTATTTTCCTGCCACCAGAAGCCCTCCAGCGGGGGAACGACGTATTCAAAGAATCCCTCCATCTTGTGATCTGTTTTATAGCTCATTTTCAGGGTATACGCAACGGCATACAGCACCCCGATCGCCTGCTGATAGGCTCCGTCGGCTTCGTTTGGGTCTCCCTGACCTCTGACGGCAATATAATTTGCCTTTGGCACCTGGACGATCTCCGGTTTGCTCTTTGGCATGTAGAATTCTTTGTATTCTTTCTTAAAATCAAAGGCCATAATATCCTCCTGCTATCCGATCGGTTTGCCTTTTGTGTCAAATTGTTCCCTAAAAATTGGACTCGATTTTCTTCCATAAGAATAGCATACTCGCAGCTCTTGCAAAAGTCAATAGTACCGGATTCCTCGAGTACAACTGCCTGCCCGGGGCGGTGCGGTTCTACCGCAACCTGATTCTGGCGCAGAAGTAAGAAGAGCTTCCATACAACAGGATTTCAGAGCAAAAAAGCGGGTCGCTTCGGCGGCCCGCTTTTTGCGCGAATAATCTGCAATTCCCGCTATTGCCTGGCAGACTTTACGGCTCTTCGAACTGTGTCAAGGGCATGGTTTGCAGTTCCACTGGCTTGTAGCTGTTCAGAATTTCCATGGCCTCTTCCTCGGAGATCTCGGTGTCGAATTCGGCGTAGTGGTCTGTGGAGGAGGTGCGCCACCAGGTGCCATCTTTGCATTGTTTCAGGCGGACAATGCTCTGCTCCTTGGGGTTGGAGAAAACCGGGTCACCGTCATTGGCAAAGCGGAAGATGTGATACCAGCGTTCTCCCAAAGCGTTTGGCTGAGAATCGTAATCTACCAGAACGTTGCCATCGCATAGATACATACTGTAAACTTTTCCTTCATTTGTAAGGCCGTCCTTCATACCGACAACGCTGGTGATGATATCGTCACCGCTGAAAATCAGCAGCTCCTCGGTTCCGTTTCCGTCCAGGTCGTAGAAGGTGTAGCTACTTACGGGCGGCGTGTAGTCCTCCGAGCGGTTCATCTCATCGCCGCGAATCAAATCCTGCACATATTCTGCGTAGGTAGGACGCCGGCCAATGTTGAGGTCGCCCATGCGGCTGCGCATTTCCTTCTGGGAGGCCTGCTCCCGGGCATCGGCGGCAGCGGCATCCGGGGCGTTGGGGTGGATGGTAAAGTCAAAGCATTCCGCAATTTGTTCCAAAGGCGCGTCTCCATCAATGCCCAGGGTGAGGAACTGATTTTCCCGGTCAACAAGAATCATGCCGCTGCTGCTGGACTTTAGTAGAAGCACATTTACGCCGTTTGCGGTGGTATAATTCTGCTGGGATACGGAAGACGGCTCCAGATAGCCGAAGACATCGTAAAACACGTCCTTTTTGACGCAGTGGTACGTAAAGGGATACTCCGCGCCGGAAAGGGTCAGCGTTCCGTAGATGGTGAAGGAGCCGCCGGGGAAGAAGCGCCCTGCGGGTATGGAAAGGGCCGCGTCCGCATTGGGCTTTAGCAGGCTGTCAACGCCGAGAAGGGCAAGGAACGGCGTGCAGTCGATCTGCTCATGCCAGGGCTTCCCAATGATTTTTAGCCCATATTTTTCACAGATGGCATTCAGCTTGTCCACCATTTCCTGGTTCTGGACGCTATAGACCCAGTATTCTGGGTCACTATCCCAGTAGTCTCCGCCGGAAGGGGTGTAGCCCTGGGTATAGGCAAGCCACTCCTGGGCCGCCAGATAAGTGGGGGAACCCTGAATTCCTTGAAGGGAAATCACGTCCAGCGTTGTGCTTTCCGAGGGACTGTCAGACGGGAGCGCCTGGGAAATGGGTTCCTCTCCGATTTTCATATCCTGCAAACGCAGAACATACAGAACACCGCAGCCCACCAACAGCAGCATCAGCGCAACGGCAGCGGCAATCAACCAAACATGCTTCGCGGACCGATGCGTGGGGCGGGGAGTCTTTTGTATTGAAACTGGGGCACTTTGCTCAGATTCCGCAATCAGCTTTCGATCGATGTAGCTGAACGCTATCAACATTTTCTGACCGTTCATACCTGAATTCCCTCCTGTTCCAGATAGGTGCATAGCTTTGCCCGGGTGCGGCTGAGCTGCATTTTGACTTTGCTTTCCGTGAGGCAATAGCGAGCGGCGATTTCGGCAATGGTATCCGCGTGATAGTACCGCCGCAGAAAAATGCGCCGGGTTTCCTGGGGAAGACCGTTCAGAAAGGCGTTCAGCGCCCGGGCGATTTCCTTTGCCTCCATTTCCTGCTCCCGGCGAGTATCCGGAATGCAAAGCTCCAGCTCCTCAGACAGGGTGACGATTTCCGCGTTCCGTTTTGCCGCTTTTTTCCAATCCACCCTGTGAAAGGAAAGGTGGCGGCAGATGGAGGCGAGGAAGGCATAGAAATAGGTGGGGCGCTGGGGCGGGATGATCTCCCATGTTTTCAGATAGGTGTCATTCACGCTTTCCTCCGCGTCTTCCAGATTCCCCAGAATCCGGTTTGCCAGAGCCCGGAGCCGTCTGCCGTAGGCCGCATCGGTTTCGGCAATGGCCGCTTCATTTCTGGCCCAGAAGAGACGAACGATTTTTTGGTCATCCAAGAAAGATCACATCCTTTCAATTTGCTTCTCACCCTGGTAGTACGAGAAATTTTGCGTCGGGTCACCAATTTCTTGAAAAAAGTTTGTTCTACAAAAGCGAAAAATGCAGTGCCAAGGCTCCCCTGCAAGGGGAGCTGTCAGCGCAGCTGACTGAGGGGTTCCGGCTTGGCGAAAGCCAAGCCTCGCCGAAGGCGAACTACTGGGCTTTGTGCATATCCGGGGCGGCACTGCCGCTTTCAGCGGAGGCTTTTCACAAGAAAAGCCGGAACCCCTCAGTCTCGCTTACGCGAGCCAGCTCCCCTTGCAGGGGAGCCCTGGGGCGGACAATCCTTATTTGAGGCGCTCCAATTGACGATTTACCTCATGAAATGTATTATAATATATTTTGATTCTTCCTGCACCAAAATGTGACCTCCCGTTCCTGTTTCCTGTCTACAAGGGTGAAGGGCCCAAACGGAAAGGATGTGCGTTATGACAGATACAGAGATTATTGAACTTTTTTGGAGCCGCAGCGAGGATGCCATTGGCTATACCGATGCGGCCTACGGCAGGCGGCTGAACGGACTTGCCAGACGGATCTTGAACAACCAGGCGGATTCGGAAGAGGTGGTGAACGACACCTATCTCAAAACCTGGAATACGATCCCCAAGGCACGGCCCCGGTTTTTCTATGCCTACTTAGCGGCCATTTGCCGGAATCTGGCGCTGAATCTGCTGGACTGGCAGCAGGCCTCCAAGCGGAAGGCAGAGGTCATCCCCATTACAGAGGAGCTGGAGCTGTGCATTCCGGATTCCAGCCAGGAGAATGCCATTCGAGGGCGGGAGATCGGGAAGGCGCTGGACGGCTTCCTGGGGGAGCTGCCCAAGGACAGCCGGCTGATTTTCCTGCGACGGTACTGGTACGCCGATACGGTGGCGGATATAGCCAAACGGTACGGCATGACGGAAAGCAAGGTAAAAATGCAGCTGCTCCGCACGAGAGCAAAGCTGAAGGACTATTTGGAGCGGGAGGGAATCGCTATATGAAGGGCAGAAAAACGATGATCGGACTGACGTTTATCAATCCCCAATATATTCAGGAAGCGGAATTTGAAACCGTTTCCGGGAATTCCGAGAGCGGAAAACCGAAGACGGGACACCTGAAGGTCCTGCTGATCGCCGCCATGGTTTCCACTATGCTGCTGCTCACAGGGGCGGGGCTGTACACCCGGTGGTCCAATACCGCCCAGGCAAGATACCAGCCCTCGGAGCAGATCAAGGACCAGGCGGAAAAGAGCGGCCTGTCTACCGTGGTTTCGGAGACGCAGACGGCGGAGAATACCGGGGAGGTGCTGTCCGTCACGGATCAGGGGATCACCATCAGCCTGGTGCAGACCATTGTGGATAATTACCGGGCGGAGCTTACCTTCCGGATTCAGGGCTTCCAGCTGCCCGAGGGACGGTATCCCGCGGTGTGGCCGGTGGTCACCCTGGATGGGTCCGACGAGGGCTTTTTCAGCTCCTGCAGCGGCAGCTTCTTTGACGGAACGACCCGAAATGCCCAGGGAAAACGGGTTTATACAGACGGAACGCCGGTACAGAGGGATGCGGACGGCAGTGTCATTCCCCGCTATGCGGATAGTGACGGAAGCCTGGAGTATACCGAGTATATCTCCTTCCAGAAAACCGACGGCAGATATTTCGGCAGGGAAATTCAGGTGACGTTCCCGGATATTGGCCTTGATTCTACCCAGATGGCCGTCCCGTATGATCCTGTGGTGCAGGGCAACTGGACGCTCAAATGGACGTTGACGGGAACGGGGGACAATATTTCCATCGCCCCCAACGCCGAAATCGGAGACACCGGGGTCATCCTCCTGGACGCCGAAATCGGACAGAAGACCATCCGCACCCGCTATCAGGTTCCGGCGCTCTGGGATGGCTGGGATGAGCTGGTGACGCTGCCCCAGGCCATCTATGGCGTTCGTATGAAAGACGGCGCGCAATATCTCTGTGTGCCGGGCACCAGCGGCTTTGAGGACCAGGAAAAGATGATTTACTTTGTGGAATCCAATATGTTTGATGCCATTCTCAACCCCAGCCAGGTGGAGTCTCTGCTGTTCTTCAAGGACTGGCAGCGAGACGCGGAGGGCAAGCCCACAGTTGAGGAATTTTACGAGATCCCTGTGAAATAAAAGCCAGAAAAACTCCCGCTCCGGAAAAATGCCGGGGCGGGAGTTCATGCTTTCTGGTTATCTTCTGCGCTTGACCAGATGCAGCAGCTGCTGCACGGTCTGCACAAAGGGCTTTCGGTTTGCCACCAGCAGGAGCAGCAGCGCAGCGATCTGCCCGATGGGCTGGATGGGGCTGTTTACAAAGCACAGCAGGCTCTGGATGCCAAGCAGCGCGGCGCTGAAAACCAGACGGGTGAAGCGCAGGGGGAAGGGAATGAGCTTCCTGGCGCTGACAGCGCGGATGGAGAAGCAGAGCACATAGCTGGCCAGCGTTGCAATGGCAGCACCCTGAATGCCGATGCGGGGAATGAGCAGCAGGTTCAGGAGGATGTTGGCCAGAGCCCCCCACAGGGTAGTCCGGAAGGAGAGACGGCTCTTTTCCGTGACCACATACACGCTTCCCATGAAGGAGGCAAAGGCGGAGAAGACCATGGCAATGCTGAGCACCGGCACATATTTCCAGGCTTCAAAGTAGCGGGCGGCAGAGAGCAGCCGAATCTCTACCCGGCACAGGACGATGAGGACGCTGCCCGCCATGACCATGGCGGAGAGAAAAGCGCTCCAGACCTGACCGTAAAACCGGATATGTACCTCCCGGTCGCCGGTGGCTTCCTCAATGGCGGAGAATTGCCAGGCCTCCAGGAAAATGGTGGAAAGCAGGGTCAGAACCGTGGGAATTTTGCAGGCCACGGCGTACAGGCCGTTGGCCTCTGTGCCCAGAAAATAGGCGATCATGTACCGGTCCGACACGCTGGTGATCCACCAGAAGATGGTGGTGGGAATCAGGGGGATGCTGTAGCGCAGCATGGACTTCCACAGGGGCTTTTCCGGATCGGGCGTACAGACCGTCCAGAGCTTCTCGTGCAGCACCAGATACAGTGTGCACAGCCCATCCGCAGCCACGACGGACATCACATAGCCAAGAACTCCCAGCCTGAAGAACAGCAGGAAGAGAATATTGAAGAAGATGACCAGGGCAGTATTGAGGATGCCCTGCAGGGCGAACAGGCCGGTTTTTCCCTCGGCCCGGACATACTGGGCGCACAGGCTGTGCAGGTTAGAGGCCAGGGTATAGGCGCAGATCAGCACCGCATATTCCTTGAGAGAGCTGCTGTAGGATAGCAGCGGACAGGCCAGCAGCAGCACTGCCGAACCGAGGAGAATGGTGATCAGCCCGCCGGTAAAGACGGTGTTTCGCTGAGAGACCCGGTCCAGGGCGAAGCGGAAGACGCCATTGGTAATGCCCAGGGAGGCGATGGGGATCAGCAGATTGGCCGTCTGCATGATCAGGTCTGCCGTGCCGTAGTCCGAGGGACGCAGCACACCGGTATAGAACCGGACCATCAAAAAGGTCAGCAGCTTGGAGCCAAAGGTGCCAAGACCCAGCAGAAAGGTATTATTGAGAAGCGTTTTGTATTTTTGGTTGTGCATATCTGTTTTCCAGCCTTAATTTTCTTCTAAGTGTAAAGATATCCTAACTCCTAATTATAGACAGAACGTTACAGAATGTCAAACAGAAGATGGGGGCACGAGAAAATGACATTTTTCTGAATTTCACTCTTGACAAACTGGAAAATGCGTTGTATAATACCCAAGCATTCGGCGGAAATGCTGCTATAGCTCAGCCGGTAGAGCGCATCCTTGGTAAGGATGAGGTCGCCAGTTCAAATCTGGCTAGCAG
>UQGU01000085.1 GCA_900540635.1 uncultured Eubacteriales bacterium
CTCCCGCAACGCCCCTCTTCCGTCTCGCCTGCGGTGAGCCACCTTCCCCGGAGGGGAAGGTTAAAAGCTTCCCCTCCGGGGGAGCTGGCTCGCGTCAGCGAGACTGAGGAGGGGCGTAATGGGCGGGAGCGGTTGGAAAATACGTACCACTCACTCCCGCAACGCCCCTCATCCACCGCTGCGGCGGTCCCCCTTCCCCGGAGGGGAAGGTTGGGAGCTTTTTTACGGAACTATTAGAACCCATTTGTAACGATTTTTATTTCTTCGGCAGGAAATCCGTTGATTCGAGGGCATAAATGTGCTATGATTTCGAGGGCACAAATGTGCTATGATGACGCCATTCAAGAAGGAATGTGTCTGTAGGAGAGCGCCAATGGAAGAGAAATATGGGATTCATTTTACGGAAGAGATCCTGACCGCCCCCGGGTTTGGCCCTTTGACGAGGGAGGTCGTGGACACGGTCCAGTCTGTGCTGGATATGAACGACCCGGTGGGCATCGCCGCCGGTTATTATACGGATGGGCTGCCCATTGTCTGCGCCAGCCGCTTCTTTGTGGAGATGCTGGGCTACGAGCGGGAGCGCCTGGGGCAGGAGCCCGGGCTAAAGCTGGAGGACATCATCTGCACCACCCTGCGCTATCCCTTTGAGAAACGGGATTTTTCTGCCCTTTGGGGGAAATTCCGGGTGTATATGCTGACCCGAAAGGGCGCGGCTGTGCCGATGACCTGCTTCAAGGAGGACACCCGGGACGCCCAGGAGCGGCCCATGTGGGTGATCTCCGCCCGGCCCAGCCGCACGGAGCAGTATCTGGACCTGGTGGAGGACATCCGGGAGATCAGCCAGTGGTACATTGACTACGACCTTGCCGGTCAGGTCACCCAGGTCCACTGGGACGATGATCTGCGTACCCTTTTGGCAGACCCGCCCGGAACGCCCCGGCCCGGTTCCAAGGCCCTGGGGGAGCGCGTCCATCCGGAGGACCGGCCCCGCATCCAGAAGGAGCTGACCGCGTTTTTCTTTGACTCCGGCCGGGACCGCTTTACGGCGGAGTGCCGCCTGCTGCTGGGCTCCGGGGGCAGCAAGTGGGTGCAGCTCAGCTGCCAGGCCATCCGCCGCACCGACGGCACCGTCAGCCGCATGGTGGGTCTGTTTATGAACATAGACCAGTGGAAAAAGACCCAGATCAGCTCCGAGCGGCAGCGGCTGTTCCACGATATCTACAGCGCCGGCAATATCTGCGAGTACGTGGTGGATTTGGAAACCGGCAGCTTCGAATCGGAGAAGATTCACCCTGCCTTTCGGGAGCTGGTGGAAAACAGCGCCGATTGGGATTCTCTGGCCCAGGCGTTCTGCGAAAAATATGTGCTGCCGGAATACCGGGATATGGTGCTGCTCAGCTGCAGCCGGGATTATATCCGCAAGGTTCTGACGGAATTCCAAGGGGAGCAGTGCGTGGAGTTCCGGGTGGAACTGGACGGTCAGGAGCGCTGGCTGCGCCATATGGTGCTCCACGGCGACACGGACCGCCGGAAGACCCCCCGATATGCCGTTTCCTTCCTGCGGGACATAACGGATGTGAAGCAGGGCGCCCAGGAGCGGGACCGCATTTTGCAGAAAAATGTGGATATGCAGCGGCTGATCTCCGGCCTGGTGAAGCAGGTGGAGCGTTTCGGCACGGTGGATATGAAAACCGGGCACTATGAGTTCGGCGGCAATACCAACGCCAACCGGTATACCACCAGCGGCCCCTACAGTCAGCTGGTGGACGAGATCTGCGCCAGATACCGGTCCGTGGACGGCCTGAAACCGCTGAAGGAGCTGCTGAGCCTGGAGTCTATCCGGCTGGATATCAAAAAGGACACCAATGTGTATAAGGTGGAGTGCATCAGCCTGGACGGGGAGAACGTGAAGATGCTCTCCGTCATACCCACGGCCTGGGAGAACGGGACGCTTACCCAGGTGCTCATTGTCACGGCGGACATGACCCGCAGCAAGAAGACGGAGATACAGGCCCGGCAGTCCCTGCGCCTGGCCTACGAGGCGGCCAGTCAGGCCAACCAGGCCAAGTCCCGGTTCCTGGCCAATATGTCCCACGACATCCGCACGCCTATGAATGCCATTATGGGCATGACCACCATTGCCAAAAGCAATCTGAATGACCCCAAGCGCATGGCGGAGTGCCTGGATACCATCGCCCGGTCCGGAAAGCTGCTGCTGGGGCTCATCGATGAAATGCTGGATATGGGCCGCATCGAAAGCGGCAAGATGATGCTCTCCCGGGAGGCCTTCCGCTGGCCGGAGCTGCTGGATGAGACCCTGGCCCTGGTCCGGGGGGAGGTCCGGCGGCGTGGCCACAGCCTGTCCGTACACATGGAAAAGATGGACCATGAGTCCGTCATGGGCGACAGGACGAGAATTCAGCAGGTGTTTCTGAACCTGCTGACCAATGCGGTGAAGTACACGCCGAAGGGCGGAAAGATTCAGGTGTTTCTGAAGGAGGAGCACGCCCAGTCCCCCAATACGGGGGCCTTTATGCTGGCGGTGGAGGACAACGGCGTGGGCATTGCGCCGGAATTTTTGAAGGAGGTCTTCCAGCCCTTCGCCCGGGAGGACAGCAGCCGCACCACCAATATCCACGGCACGGGGCTGGGGCTGGCCATTTCCAAGAATATTGTGGACCTGATGGGGGGCGATCTCTCCGTGGAGAGCGCCCCAGGCAAGGGCAGCCGCTTTACGGTGCGCTTTGAGCTGGAGCTTGGCCCGGAGCCGGAGAAGGATCTGGGCGATGAGCGCCATCTGCACATCCTCATGGCGGATGCCGATGAGGTCTGCTGCCGCCGGGTGGCGGCGGACCTGGAGCACATGGGCCACCGGGCGGACATTGCCCTGACAGGTCCCGGCGCGGCCCAAAGGGTCATCAACTGCGCCCGGGAGGGGGCAGGGTATGATTGGATGCTCCTCAACTGGGACCTGCCCGAGGCCAATGCTTTGCAGACCCTGGAAGCCATCCGGGGAGCGCTGGGTGACGAAACGCCCAAGTGCGTCTTCACCGCCTATGACGTGGCGGCGGTGGAAAAGCAGGGCAGGGAAGCGGGAGCCCGGGGCTTTCTGACCAAGCCCATCTTCCGCTCCCGGCTGCAAACCCTGCTGGGGCAGGACAGCCAGGGGGAGACGGGCGCTGCCATCGAGCCCATGGAGGCCCTGAAAGGCCTTGCACTCCGGGGAAAACGAATTTTGATGGTGGAGGACAATGCGCTCAACCGGGAGATCGCCGCGGAGCTGCTGAGCGTTACCGGGGCGGAGATCGAAACGGCGGAAAACGGCCGGGAGGCCCTGAATACGGTCCGCAGCCGTCCCGGGGAATTTGACCTGGTGCTGATGGACATCCAGATGCCGGTGATGAACGGCTACGAGGCCGCCCAGGCCATCCGCGCCCTCCACCGCCCGGATACGGACGCCTTGCCCATTGTGGCCCTGACCGCCAACGCCTTTGACGAGGACGTCCTCCGCTCCCGCAAGGCCGGCATGAACGCCCACCTGAGCAAGCCCCTGGACATCCGCAAGCTGGTGGAGACCTTGCGGGGGCTGATGTAATACGGTCCCCCTTCCCCGGAGGGGATGGTTGGGGGTTGAAAGAAAGAGGAGAAAACGCAATGCTTTTGAACATGGAGCGGGTCTGCAAGACCTATGGGGACCGGACGCTGCTGGATCATGTGACGTTTTATATGAAGCAGGGGGACCGGGTGGGCGTGGTCGGTGTCAACGGCTGCGGAAAGTCCACCTTCCTGCGCCTGGCGGCCGGGCGGGAGAAGCCGGATTCCGGCACCGTCAGCTATGACCCCAATGTCCGCCTGGGGTATCTTCCCCAAGACCCGCCCTTTGACCCGGAGAATACGGTCATGGAGCAGGTGGAGGCGGGGCTGGACAAAACCGCCCGGGAAGTCGCCCGGTATGAGGCGGTGGAGATCCTGACGCGGCTTGGCATCACCGACACGCAGCAGAAAATGGGTTCTCTCTCCGGCGGGCAGCGCAAGCGGGTGGCCCTGGCGGCCTGCCTGGTGCACCCGGCGGATCTGCTGCTGCTGGACGAGCCCACCAACCATCTGGACGCGGAGATGATCGGCTGGCTGGAAAATTATCTCCAGCGGTTCACCGGGGGCATTCTGCTGGTGACCCACGACCGGTATTTTCTGGAACGGGTGGCGGACCGAACCCTGGAGGTCAGCTTCGGCAGGGTCTATGTCTATGAGGGGGGCTACTCCGCCTATCTGGACGGGAGAGCCCGCCGGGAGGAGATGGATGGGGCTTCGGAGCGGAAGCGGCAGTCGATTCTCCGCCGGGAGCTCCAATGGGTGCTCCAAGGCCCCTGTGCCCGGGGCACCAAGAGCCGGGAACGGCTGGAACGGTATGAGGCCCTGAAAGCGGCCCAGCCGCCCCAGGCCGAGCAGAGCCTGGAGGGAATCCAGGCCCTTTCCAGCCGGCTGGGCAAGAAAACCGTGGAATTAAAGGGCGTGGGCAAGGCCTTCGACGGACGGTGGGTGCTGAAAGATTTCGATTTTCTCTTGCAGCGCACGGACCGGGTGGGCATCGTCGGCGGCAACGGGGCGGGAAAATCCACCCTGCTGAATCTGATCGCCGGGGAGATCCCGCCGGACGAGGGCACCGTCACGGTGGGGGACACGGTGGTACTGGGCTACTTCTCCCAGCATGCGAAGGAGCTTGACCCCAACCAGACGGCCCTGGACTATGTAAAGGAGCGGGGAGACCGGATCGAGACCCCGGAGGGAACCCTGACCGCCTCCAGGCTTATGGACAAATTCCTGTTCTCCGGCCCCATGCAGCACCGGCTCATCGGCAAGCTCTCCGGCGGCGAAAAGCGGCGGCTGTTCCTGCTGGGAATTCTGGCCTCGGCTCCCAATGTGCTGCTGCTGGACGAGCCCACCAACGATCTGGACATCCCCACCATGACGGTGCTGGAAAACTATCTGGAAACCTTCCCCGGGGCCATCATCGCCGTGTCCCATGACCGGTACTTCCTGGACAGGCTCTGCACCCGGGTGTTTGCCGTGGAGCCCGGGGGTGCGGTGCGGCAGTATGTGGGCGGCCACTCCGACTATCTGGAATCCCTGGGGGACAGGCCGAAGCAGGAGAAAAAAGCCCCGAAAGAGACGGAAAAGCCCAAGGCCCGAAAGCTGAAATTCTCCTTCAGGGAGCAGCGGGAATATGAGACCATCGACGGGGACATTGCTGCCCTGGAAGCGCAGCTGGAGGAAAACAGGAAGCAGCAGGACCTTTCCGGCGCGGATTTTGAAAGGCTCCAGGACCTTATGGCGGAGCAGGGGGCTCTTGAGCAGCAGCTGGAGGAGAAGACCGAGCGCTGGATGTACCTGACAGAGCTGGCCGAGAAGATCGCCCGGCAGGCATAAAGGCCTTTTCAGATGAAAATTCCCGCCGCTCTTGGCAGAATGACCAGAAGCGGCGGGGATTTCTTTTACCAATTTTACGTTTTGCACATATGACAAAACCCGCAGCACACAGGCTGCGGATTCTGCAACAAAAAAGAGGAGAGGAAAATGAAAAAGATGAAAATCAAAACTGATTTGTCTTTAGTATACCCGCAAGATGTGAAGAAAGAAAGGGGGTAATTATTAAGTTCCTGTGAAGATGTGAACTTTTTTTGTACATTTTGGAGAAAGCGTCAAGCAGTAAAAAATTATCGAAAAATCTGTTTACAATCTGGATTTGTTGTGTTAATATGTATGCGGTGAACCACGGGCTCAGGAAACGTGGGTTTACCAATTTGTGTTAAAAAAGCGCCAAAGCCGCTTCTAATTAACGCTAATAAATACTAGGAGGAACCAATCATGGAAACATACGGAATTGAAAAGTATGGCATTACCGGTACTACCGAGATTGTCCATAATCCTTCCTACGAGCTGCTCTACAATGAGGAGACCAAGCCCGGCCTGGAAGGCTACGAGGTCGGTCAGAAGACCGAGCTGGATACCATTAACGTCATGACCGGCATCTACACCGGCCGTTCCCCCAAAGACAAGTACATCGTCATGGACGAGAACTCCAAGGACACCGTGTGGTGGACCTCCGACGCGTACAAGAACGACAACCACCCCATGTCCGAGTCCACCTGGAAGGCAGTGAAGGACCTGGCCATCAAGGAGCTGTCCAACAAGAAGCTGTACGTTGTGGATGCCTTCTGCGGCGCCAACAAGGATACCCGCATGGCTGTCCGCTTCATCGTGGAAGTGGCATGGCAGGCACACTTTGTCACCAATATGTTCATCCGTCCCTCCGCTGAGGAGCTGAAGAACTTCAAGCCCGACTTCATCGTCTACAATGCCTCCAAGGCAAAGGTCGAGAACTTCAAGGAGCTGGGCCTGAACTCCGAGACCTGCGTGGCCTTCAACATCACCTCCCGTGAGCAGGTCATCA
>UQGU01000086.1 GCA_900540635.1 uncultured Eubacteriales bacterium
CGGTCCCCCTTCCCCGGAGGGGAAGGTTAAAAGCTCCCCCTTCGGGGGAGCTGGCAGGGCGAAGCCCTGACTGAGGAGGGGCGTTCTGGGCGAGAGCGGCAAGAAAAGGACGCGCGACTTACCAGCCGCTCACTTGCGCAAGGCCCCTCTTCCACCGCTGCGCGGTCCCCCTTCCCCGGAGGGGAAGGTTAAAAGCTTCCCCTTTCGGGCAAAAAAGCTCCCCCTTCGGGGGAGCTGGCAGGGCGCAGCCCTGACTGAGGAGGGGCGTTCTGAGCGGGAGCGGCTAATAAATACGCACCGCTCTCTTCCATAACGCCCCTCTTCCGCCACCGCCGCCGCGGCGGTCCCCCTTCCCCGGAGGGGAAGGTCAAGGGCGGCTGTCCAGCTCTGTCTTGCAGGCCTGGAGGACCTGGGACAGGACCGGCACGCAGGTGGCGCTGCCGTAGCCGCCGTTTTCCACCACCACGATAAAGGCCAGGGGGTAGCTTTCGTCCATCACGAAGCCTGCAAACATGGCGTTGGACTTCTGCCCGCCGCCCAGCTGGCTGGTGCCGGACTTGGCGCAGACGGAAAGGCCCGGGAAATTGCCGTCGCCATAGATGGTCTGCACATTGTTGCGGAGGTACTGCTGCAGCTTCTTTGCCGTATCCTCCCCCATAATGCGTCCGGTGCTCTGGGCCGAGGCGGTATACACTGCCTCTCCCCCCCGCTCCACGGAGGCCACCAGATAGGGCTCCACGCCCTTCCCGCCTGCGGCAACGGCGCCCAGGAAGGTCATGAACCGGGCGGGGTTGATGAGGTCGGAGTGCTGGCCGATGCAGCTCCAGGCGAAGGACGCGCCGCCGGTATCGGCAATGTCATAATTGCCCTTGGCGCTGGTCACGCCATCAAAGGACAGGGCATCCGTAATGCCGTACTTGGCAACGTACTTCTCCATATTCTTCCTGCCCACCAGCTTGGCGATCTGGGCAAATGAGCAGTTGCAGGAGTGGGCCAGAGCGCCCTTCAGGTCCAGGGTGCCGTGGGCCGTCTCGCAGGTGACGGCCTCGGTGCCGTACTCATAAGCGCCGTCGCAGTAGAAGGTCCTGCTCTCGATATCCGGCACACATTCCAGAGCCGCGGCGGTGGTGACGATCTTGAAGATGGAGCCGGGAACATAGGCCGATTGCAGGAAGCGGTTGAGGTACACGCCCTCGTAGGCCCCGGTGGTATCCCCGGCGATGTCCGGCACATTGTCCGGGTCGTAGGTGGGCGAGGTCACCGCGCAGAGCAGCTCCCCGGTTTTGTAATTGTAGACGCCCACGGTCCCCTTCCGCCCGTTCAGCGCCCGAAGGGCCGTATTCTGCACGGAGGCGGAAAGGGTCAGCTTCTCAACGCCCGTACTCCCGGCATAATCGTAAAGGCCGTTGACCTTGTCGTAGCCTGCCAGCAATGCCGCGTAGTTGGCGACGGCCTTGGCCTGGATGCTGCCCTTCCGGTCCCCCAGCCAGTGCATGGTGGAGGCCCGGGTCTCGGCGTTGTCGGAATAGTGCCGCCCCTCGGAGATATCCAGCAGGACGTTCCCGTCCCGGTCCACCACGGTGCCGTTGCCCAGGTTGCTGTTGTTATAGACATGGGGCGAACCGGTGGAGACCGCCCATTTGTCTGCTTTCAGCGCATACTCCCCTAAAAAAAACAACATCCCGCCCAGAAGCAGCACCACGAAGACGGCCATCATCCAGGTTCTCTTGGTAACTCTGTTCATAGTAAACTCCTATTTGTGAAAGCGCACGGCAAAGCTGGCATTCTGCCGGGTGTCCGCCGCCTTGACGAAGGCCAGCAGGCCCCAGGCCCCGATCATGCTGGTGCCGCCGTTGGAGAGGAACGGGAAGGTAACCCCCGTAAAGGGCAGAATATCCACCGTGCCCAGGCAGTTCAGAGACGCCTGGATCAGCAAGATCCCCGCCGCAGTGCAGCCGCCGATGCAGTAAAAGCTGCTGCGGGACACCCGGGAGGTCCGGATGGCGAACAGGCCCAGGGCAGAGATGGCCAGAACCATCTGCACCGCCACCAGCAATCCCCATTCCTCGGAAACGGTTGCAAAGACGATGTCCGAATCCGCCGCAAAGACCTTTTGCAGATATCCGTTGCCCGGTCCCAGGCCGAAGAGGCCCCCGGAGGCGATGCACATAATGGCCTGGGTCTGCTGGTAGCCGGAATTAAAGGGGTCGTCCCAGATGTGCCGCCAGGTGGCGAACCGGCTCAGGGCATGGGGGGCAATGCGCAGGGCCAGCACTCCCGCAAAGCCCAGGGCCGTGCAGGCCAGGGCGATGGTGCCCATGCTGCCGGAACGCAGATAGGCGATGATGAGAAAGGCGCAGAAGAAGATCAGCGCCGTGCCGAAGTCGTTCATCAGGGCCAGCAGGCCGCAGATGACCACGGAATAGGCAATGAAGAGGATCAGATTCCGCTTGTTCATGATCCGGTCCATGGTGGAAGCACCGGCGTACACAAAGCAGACCTTGCTGAGCTCCGAGGGCTGCAGGGACAGATTGCCGATGACCAGCCAGTTCTTCGCGCCGTAGTATTCCTTGCCGAAGAGCAGCGTCACCACCAGGAAGCCCACACCGGCCAGCACCGCCAGATACCGGAAGCGCTTGGCCCGCTCCAGGTCCCGGAGGGACCAGCCGATGAGCAGAAACATCAAAACGCCCAGAACCATGGCAGCACACTGCTTGCCCAGCTCCCCGGGCTTCACCGTGGCAATGGCCGCCGCGCCCAGGGTGCACAGGAAGAAGGCCAGAGTCTCTACTTCAAAAGAGCGGCGGCGAATGGCCAGATAGAAAAAGAACAGCCCCCACTGGCACACCGCCACGGCGCCGAAGCCCAGAAAATAGGCTCCAAATTCCTCCTCCGGCCCGTTCAGCAGGAAGCCCGTGAGCATCACCGCCTGCAAAAGCGTCAATATCAGCAGGCCTAACAGGCCGCTCCAGCCGCTGGAGCCCCCGGTGCGCAGCTGGGACTGGAGCTGCTCCTGCCGCTTGGTAATGGGCTGGAGCTCCATATCCACGCCGCCGATGGAGATCACGTCCCCCTCGCCGATGGCCCGGATGTCCACGCGCTCCCCATTGACCCAGGTGCCGGTTTTGGAGCTGGCGTCCGTAATGGTCCAGCTGCCGTCGTCATAGCGGGTGAGGACGGCGTGGTTTCTGGATACCGTGGACAGTGCAACCGTAATATCGCTGCTTTTGGCTCTGCCGATGACGTTCTCCCAGTGGGTCACCGCCACCTGGGTGCCGTCCGTAAATTTCAGCCAGGCCCAGATCTCCGGCTCTCTGCGGAAGGAGATCAGGGGCCTTGCGCAGTGCAGCAGCAGCCAGGCCCCCAGGGCGGGCACAAGATAGCGGGAAACGGCCAGAAAGACCGCTGCATAGGTCTCCCGGGACTGCTGCACCAGGTTCAGGAGCGTTTGAAGATCCTGCATCCTTCCCCCTCCTTTCTTTTCATAGGCGTTCCAGACTCCGCAGCAGAGCGATTTCCTGCCGGTAGCCGGGAAGCTCGTTGGGTGTTTCCAGAATCATGGGCTTTCCCTTGAGCTTTGGATGGTTAATAATTCTGCGGAAGGTCTCCTCCCCCAGGGAGCCCTTGCCGATGCATTCGTGCCGGTCCTTGTGGCTGGCGAAGGGGTTCTTGGAATCGTTCAGGTGCAGGGCCTTCAGCCTGTCCAGGCCGATGATTTGGTCAAATTCCGCAAGCACGCCGTCCAGGTCGTTCACGATATCATAGCCCCCGTCATACACATGGCAGGTGTCCAGGCAGACGCCCAGCCGGGGGCTGTCCACTGCGTCCAGGATGGCCCGGAGCTCTTCGAACCGGCCGCCTACCTCGCTGCCCTTTCCGGCCATGGTCTCCAAAAGGACCTCCACGGGGTAGTCCGGCTCCAGAGCCTTCCGCAGCGCTGCCGCGATCTGGGCAATTCCGGTCTCTGCCCCCTGGCCCACATGGCTGCCGGGATGGAAATTATAGAAGTTCCCCGGCAGCGCCGCCATCCGGCGCAGATCGTCCGCCAGGACCTCTGCCGCAAAGGCCCGGGCCTCCTCCTTGGCAGAGCACAGGTTCATGGTGTAGGCCCCGTGGGCAACCAGGGGGCCGAAGGCGTTGGCTTTCAGCAGTTCCAGGGCTCTGGCCGCATCCTCGGGGTTTTCCGCCTTGGCGCTGCTGCCTCTGGGGTTCCTGGTAAAGAAGGCAAAGGTATTGGCATTTAGCTCCATAGCCTGCCGCACCATGGCGGCATAGCCCTTGGAGGCGGAAAGGTGGCATCCCAGTGTAAGCATCGTATATCCCTTCTGCCTGCCGCCTGACCGGGTGGGCAGGGGCAGCGCACTGATTTTTGCCTATGGTATCATATTTGCGCCAAAAAATCAAATTAACGTTTTTCTTTTCCGAAAGCTGTGCTATAATGGTATGCAAAACCAAGAGAGGATGGGGTGCAGTTGCCAAAATCGGATAACCAAAAGCTGAAAATTCTGTATATCCTGGACTACCTGCAAAAAAACTCCCACCAGGATCACCCGGTGAGAGCATCGGAGCTTGCGAAAATGCTGGAGGGCCACGGAATCCTCTGTGACCGGAAAACCATCTATTCGGACATTGCCGCATTGCAGGACTTCGGCATTGATATCCTCATCTACCGGGGCAAAAACGGCGGCTACTATATCGGCCAGCGCCAGTTCCAGCTGCCGGAATTGAAGCTGCTCATCGGCGCGGTGCAGTCCAGCCGGTTCCTCACCGAGGAGAAGTCCCTGGAGCTCATCGATAAGCTCTGCCGCCTGTGCAGCCAGGAGGAGGCCGAGCAGGTCCGCCGGAATGTGGTGGTGGCCGGGCGGATCAAGAACATGAACCAGTCCATCTACTATGATGTAGACACCATCCAGGAGGCCATTTTCCAGAACCGGCAGATCTCCTTCCGCTACTTCGACTGGGGGCTGGACGGAAAACCAAAGTACCGGGACAGGGACTATACCGCCAGCCCCTACGGCCTCTACCAGGACAATGAGAACTGCTACCTTCTGGCCCTCTCCCCCCGCCACGGCGTCACCGCCTACCGGGTGGACCGGATGAACAGCATCGCCCTGCTGCCCCGGGAGCGCACCCCCTGCCCGGAGCTCACCGGCCAGGCCCTGAACGACTACGCCCAGAAGCGCTTCCATATGTTCGACGGGGAGACCGTCTCCGTGAAAATGCGGTTCCACAAGAGCCTGATCAATGTGGTCATGGACCGGTTCGGCAGCGGCACCATGCTGTTTCCCGACGGGGAGGACCACTTCGTCTTCACCGTGGATGTGGCGGAATCCCCCCAGTTTTACAGCTGGATCATCGGCTTCGGCAGCAAGGCCCAGATCCTCCACCCGGCCCGCATCCGGAAGGCCTGCCTGGGGCTGTGCCGGGAGGTTCTGGAACAATATAAGGAATGTATACCCTCCACAATTGGGAGTAGCTCTGAATAAATCGGCAAGAGCTGACATCGAGAGATTTTGTTTTCAGGCAAGGTATGGAAAATGCGGGAATACTTTGTGTATTTCCCATTTTTCATACCGCAGCATGAAAGCAAAAGATCCGATGCTCAGCCGCAGACGATTTGTTCAGAGTTACTCCAAAGAAAAGGACTGAAATACCTGGCTCCATACCACCTGAGAGGTCCTTTCCGGGTCGGCGGGCCGCAGGACGGACAGGCAATAGTGATAATTCCCGTCGTCCAGGATCACGGCCCGGCCCAGGCGGTCCCCCTCCTCTCCGGCGCAGGCCCAGACGAACTCATAGCGCTTCATGCCGTCCTCCGTCCGGGTCTCCAGCACCGTCAGCTCTTCGGCGGTCCTGCCGCTAAGGGCCTGTAAGGTCCCATTCAGGTCTCCCCCGTCCAGGGTCTCCAGGGCGATTTCGTAGTCATCCGCCACATACAGCTGCCCCGCGTCCGTTTCCAGGGCCGCCTCTGCCTGGCCGGGCAGCTCCACGGAGATCTTCCTCGGCTGGGCCAGAACCGGCACATCCATTTCGTCCGCCACCGTCTCCATGGTCTCCGTCTTCCCGCAGCCCGCCAGGAAAAGCGCCGCCAGCATTGCAATCAAAATCCGCTTTTTCACCAAAATCCCCTCCAGAAAGGTCTGCCCATGAAAGAAATCCTTGTCCTGTACCTATTGATAATCAATGCCCTTGCCTTCCTGCTTATGCTTCTGGACAAATACAAAGCCAGAAAAAACCTCTGGCGCATTCCGGAGGCCACCCTTATGGGCGCTGCCGCCCTGGGCGTTGCGGCCTATGTGGGCAAGCGCAAAAAGGACAACCATACCGCAAAATAACGG
>UQGU01000087.1 GCA_900540635.1 uncultured Eubacteriales bacterium
GGGACAAGAAAGGGGCCCCCGGAGGGATACCCAGCTGAAATCTTCAACAGGGCTTCGGTCAGAACTCCCCGCCTAAATGGCTCATGACCGGTTTGTCCACGGCAATTGTTGCGGCCATGTGCGGTTTGCGGTTGCATTTGCAGGGGGGATTTGATATAATGACTGTAATTATGGGCTTTTGTGCCCTTTCACCGGGAGGGAAAGGCTGTATGTACCAGAGATCAGGGCTGCCGTGGACGAAATACTGGGATTTTATACTGCTGGATATGCTTTCCATGGTTCTGTCTATGGTGGCTGCCTACTATGTGTATATCCCGACGGACTTCAATCTGACGAAGAGCCCGGAGTATATGCTGCTGCTGCTGGGCATGCCCCTGGTGGATTTTGTGGCCATCGTCCTGGGCAATACCATGAACGAGGTCCAGAAGCGGGGGGCTTTTGCGGAATTCTGCGCCACGGTGCGCAATACCGCCGTGGTGTTCGCGGTGGAGGCCCTGATTTTCTTCGTGGTGAAAATGGGCGGCTTCTATTCCAGAATGAATTTTTTCTACACGGTGGTGTTCTATTTCTGCATCAGCTACACTACCCGGTGCCTGTATAAGTGGTATTATGTAAAGCGCATTGTCCCGAAAAACGGCCGGTCCCTGCTGATCATTGCCGCGCCGGAGAACATCCCGGGGCTCAATGAAAAAATCGCCAAGGGTATGTACAGCACCTACCGCATGGCGGGGCTGATCCTCTCCGAGCCCCTGCCGGAGGGAGCGGACTGCGCTCTGAAGGTTGTGGCGGACAGCAGCCGGGCGGAGAGCTGGATTCGGCAGAACTGGGTGGATGAGGTGCTGATCCTGCTGGCCCCTGATGAGGCGGTTTTGAAGCTTGCCGACGCCGTGACCTCCATGGGCATTACGGTGCACTTAGGCCTGGATTACATCCGGGACCTGCTGGGCAGCGGCATGAAAACGGTGGAGGACCTGGGGGGCTACGATGTTCTGACGGTTTACCGCAACCGCATTGGCTTTGGGGCCTCGGCGGTGAAGCGCCTGTTTGACATTGTGGGCGGACTGGTTGGCTGTGTGTTTACGGCGGTTCTGACGCTCTTCATCGGCCCTGCCATCTATTTGACCGACCCCGGCCCCATTTTCTACACCCAGGAGCGCATCGGCCGCAACGGCAAGGTTTTTAAGATGTACAAGTTCCGCAGCATGGTCACCAATGCGGATGAGATCAAGCAGCAGTATCTCAAGGAAAACCGGGTTTCCGGAGGCTTCATGTTCAAGCTGGACTGGGACCCCCGGATCATCGGCAACAAAATCCTGCCGGACGGCACGAAAAAGACCGGCATCGGCGAATTCATCCGCAAGACCAGTCTGGACGAGTTCCCCCAGTTCCTGAACGTTCTGAAGGGGGATATGAGCCTGGTAGGCACCCGGCCCCCTACAAAGGACGAGTGGGCGCTGTATGAGGACCACCACCGGGCCAGAATGGCCATGCGCCCGGGCATTACGGGCATGTGGCAGGTCTCCGGCCGCAGCAATATTACGGACTTCGAGGAAATCGTCCGGCTGGACACGAAATACATCGACCAGTGGTCCCTGGGGCTGGATTTGAAAATATTGGTGAAGACCGTGCTTGTGGTGCTCAGGCACGAGGGCAGTATGTAAGGAGCGCGCTATGGATACCAAGACCAAGGCAAACATCAAAAGGGTACTCAATGTCTTCTGGCATCTGGAGCCCACCAGCGATATCTATATGTTCCACCATGTGACCATGACGCCGGAGGTGGAGCGCAGCTGCTGCAAGCTGGACACGGAGGACTTTGTTCGCTTCCTGGACCAAAAGCGGGACTATGTGTCCCTGGATGCGCTGACGGATGACAAGCGTTACCCCCGGAAGGCCGCCATTACCTTTGACGACGGCCTGGAGGACACCTTCACCGTCGCCTATCCCATTCTCCGCCAGCGGCAGATCCCCTTTACGGTGTTCGTCCTGAGCCATATGGTTGGACAGCCGGGGTATTTAAGCGCCGGGCAGCTGAAAAAGATGCAGCGCGACCCCCTGGTGACCATTGGCGTCCACGGCTCCAAACACAGAATCCTCACCGAGTGCACCCCGGAAGAGCAGGCGGAGGAGATTTTTGCCAGCAAGCAGGTTCTGGAAAAGCTGCTGGGGCAAACATGTGACCTCTTTGCCTATTCCCACGGGCAGTATGACGACAATATCCGCAAGCTCACGGCCTTTGCAGGCTACCGCAAGGCCTTCGCCGTGGCGGGCAGGCCCTGGAACGCCCACTTCGACAAAGGCCCCTATGCCTACCCAAGAATGTCCGTGGAAGCGGACACAAAGGCGATGTTTGGGCTGTAGGGGAATACGAGTTGACAGTTGACAATTGACAGTTAAGGGATTTCCTACGGAAATGAATGAAAATATTTTAAAATCGTCCCGTAGGGACACCACAACTGTCAACTGTACACTGTCAACTGTCAACTATCACGCAAACCTTCGGTTTGCGGTCCCTGTGTATAACCGGGCCGACCCCCGGAAAACTACAAAGGAGGGCAGTCCATGACAAGAGTTCTGGCACTGTTTACCTGTTTCAATCGAAAAGAAAAGTCGGTTCACGCCGTGGAAAGCCTGATTTCCGGCAACCCCCAGATCGATTTCACCTTCCTGGTGGTGGATGACGGCAGCACCGACGGCACCGCCGAGGCCCTGCAGAAATTCCCCGTCCGCATTCTCCGGGGGGACGGGAGCCTGTTCTATTCCCGGGGCATGGGCCTGGGCATGGACACCCTTTTGCGGGAAAAGACCGACTATGACTACCTGCTCATGATGAATGACGATGTGGCCTTCTTCCCCCACTGCATTGAGGCGCTGGCGACCCAGAGCGGGGGCAGGGATGTGATCGTGGGAGCCACCCGGGACACCCGGGGAAATCTCAGCTACAGCGGCATTCAGTACGAAAAGGGCATTCACTACCGCTTCATGAACCCCGGAGAGGCGCAGGAGGCGGACACCATGAATGCCAACTGCGTCCTGATCCCCTATGATCTCTTCCGCAAAACCGGCTCCATGGATAAGCATTACCACCACTCCCTGGGGGACTTTGACTATGGCTTCGCCCTGCGGCAGGCAGGGGGAAAGCTCTACGTCTCCAGGGACTATGTGGGCGAGTGCTGCGACAATCCCCAGACGGGCACCTGGCACGACAGGTCCCTCTCCATCCGCCAGCGCATCCGGAAAAAGGAAAGCGTCAAGGGAGACCCGGCAGGTCCCTGGTTTTATTATCTGAAAAAACACTTTGGTCTGTTCACCGCTGTCAAAAGCAGCGTGACGCCCTATATTCGTATTTTTCTAGGCCTGTGACAGCCCGGGAAGAAAGAGGAAACCATGCGTAAGAACAAAAAGAAGATCGTGGGCAATCACGCCGTAATGCTCATGTTTTATGACCTGGTGATGCTGGGCCTGGTATCGGTGCTGCTGCTGGTATTCTACCCCAGCAGCTACTATCCCATTACAAGGCTTGAGGCGCTGCTGCACTATTTGCTGGCGGCGGCCTGTATGCTGGGCGCCCGGGCTCTGGGCAACTCCTATAACAACGTCTGGCGTTACGGCGGGAACAACCTGTACGTAAACCTCATCTGCTACGATGTTCTGGGCGGCGGGGGGTATTTCCTCTTGCAGCGGCTGCTGCCTCTGCGGGATGTGGAGTTTCTCCGGGCAGTGACCCTGTTTGCCCTGAATCTGCTGGGGGATATCCTCATGCGGCAGCTGTACCAGTACCTGTACGATGCCAACAGCCGGAATTCCAAGGCGGCGAATGTGATCCGGATGGTCACCCAGAAGCTCACCGGCATCCAGGCGGAGCCTGCGGATCGGGGAAGCGGCCGCCGGATCAACATCGCCATCATTGGCGCCGGCCGGGTGGGCGCAGGCCTGGCAGCGGACCTGGCCAGCAACCCCCGGGCCGCCTACGCCGCCAAATTCTTTGTGGACATCGACCGGAACAAGATCGGCCGCGCCATCAACGGCGTTCCCGTGCTGTCCGACGAGGAGGCCGATGAGCGGGCCTTCCGGGAATACAACATTCAGGAGGTGGTCTTCGCCATTCCGGGAGCCACCGCAGAGCGAAAGAAGGAGCTCTATGAGCGCTATAAGGCCACGGGCTGCAAGCTGAAAACCTATGACTACCCCACCACCCAGGCCGTCAACGGCAAGCGCAGCCTCCGGGAGTTTGACGCCGAAGAGCTGCTGTTCCGGCAGACCACGGAGATCCTTACGGACGATACCAAGGCCTACTACCGGGGCAAGACCGTTCTGATTTCCGGCGGCGGCGGCTCCATCGGCAGCGAGCTGGCCCGGCAGATCGCCAAGATCGGCCCCCGGCAGCTGGTGATCCTGGACGTCTACGAAAACGGCGCTTACGATATCCAGCAGGAGCTGAAAATCAAATTTCCCCTTTTGAATCTCCGTGTGGAGATCGTCACCATTACGGACAGGGGGCAGCTGGAGCGGGTCTTCGGGGAATACAAGCCCGATGTGGTCATCCACGCCGCGGCCCACAAGCATGTGCCCCTGATGGAGACCAACTGCTGTGAAGCAGTGAAAAACAATGTGTTCGGCACCCGGAATCTGCTGGACGTTGCGGAAAACGCCGGCTGCGGCAAGTTCATCATGGTCAGCACAGACAAGGCCGTGAACCCCACCAACGTCATGGGGGCCACCAAGCGGATGTGCGAGCTGGAGGTGCTGAACCACCGGGGCAATATGAACTGCTCTGCCACCCGGTTCGGCAACGTCCTGGGCAGCAACGGCAGCGTGATCCCTCTGTTTAAGCGGCAGATCCTCTACGGCGGACCGGTGACGCTGACAGACCGGCGGATCATCCGCTACTTTATGACCATTCCCGAGGCGGCCCAGCTGGTGCTGACCTCCGGGGCCTTTGCCAAGAACGGGGAGCTGTTCGTGCTGGATATGGGCAAGCCCGTGCACATTCTGGAGCTGGCGGAAAACATGATCCGCCTCAGCGGGTTTGAACCCTATAAGGACATTGACATTGTGGAAACCGGCCTGCGGCCCGGCGAAAAGCTCTATGAGGAGCTGCTGGTGCGGACCGAGGACCTGGGCAAGACGGAGAACGACCAGATCTTCATAGAGCGGGACAAGAAGCTGGCCCCGGAGGAGATCGCCCAAAAGCTGGCGCTCCTGGCCCAGGCGGTGAAGAGCGAGGATGACGAGACCTGCCGAAAGGCCCTGAAGGCGGCGGTGGAGACCTTCCGTGACCCGGAAGAGGTGAACTGCCGCGCCGAAGAGGCCCGGGAAATGCAGCAGGTCCGGTAAATAAGAAAGGGGAGCAAGCACGTGAACTATCTGATCGTTGTGGATATGCAGAATGACTTTATTGACGGCAGCCTGGGGTCTGCCATGGCCCAGGCCATTGTGCCCAAGGTGGTGGAAAAGGCCGCCCATTTTGACGGGAAGGTGATCTTCACCCGGGATACCCACGGCCCCAACTATCTGAACACCCAGGAGGGCCGGAAGCTGCCGGTGAAGCACTGCATCCAGGGCACCCCCGGCTGGCAGATCTGCGAGGAGCTCCAGCCCTTCGCCGCCAACGTGGTGGACAAGCTCAGCTTTGGCAGCATCTCTCTGCCCCGGCTCCTGGCCCAGGAGGGCACCCCGGAATCCATCGAGCTGTGCGGCCTGTGTACGGACATCTGCGTGATCTCCAACGCCATGATCCTGAAAAGCGCCTTTCCGGAGGCAAGGGTCAGCGTAGACAGCGCCTGCTGCGCCGGTGTCACCGAGGAAAGCCACGCAACGGCCCTGAACGCCATGCGGGCCGTGCAGATCGAAGTGAAATAAGAAGCGCCCCCGCAAGCCAAGCTTGCGGGGGCGTATGCTTTCTCCAAACCTTCCCCACCGGCGGTGCGTCGCGCAGCTTCGGAAAAAGGCTCCCCTGAAAGGGGAGCTGGCTCGGCGTCAGCCGAGACTGAGGGG
>UQGU01000088.1 GCA_900540635.1 uncultured Eubacteriales bacterium
CCCTGCCTGACCGTCTGCCCGCCGCTCTCGGCGTTTACGGTGATGTCGCCCTTGCCGATGTCCCACTCCGCCGCCAGCGCCGACACGGGCAGGTTGGCGAGAAGCAGCAGCGCAAGGAGCGTTGATACGATTTTCTTCCCCTTCATGTGCAAAAGCCTCCTTCTTTGTTCTGGTTGATTGCCTCGATTCCTTTTTAGCAGGTGTAGCTGTGAAAGCATATCAAAAGGCGTGCCCCGCCCACAAAACCCATGAGCCTTCGCCACTTCCTGCCGGTGTGAATCCTTATACACAGTCATTCTACCAGACAATGCGGAAATTTTCAAGCGCTTGTTCGGACAAAGAGCTGCTTTTGATGCGCCGCCAAAAGGATCGCAGAAGGAACTGGAAAACCGCCGCGACGAGCTTGAGAACAGGCTTGCCTGCGAAAAGCTGGCAAAGCCCAAGGTCAGTGCCGAGTTTATGACCTTCTGGCTCCATCGCTTCCGCAAGCTGGACGTGCGGAAGAAAAGCCACCGCTAGATGCTCATTGACACCTTCATCAACGCGATTTTCCTGTACGATGATAAAATGGTGATCACCTTCAACTACAAGGAGGGCACAAAAACCATCACCCTTGCGGAATTGCCGGAAGCTATCAGCAACAAAAACGGTTCGGATTTGAATTGCCTTGTTGCACCAAAAAACAGGACACCCCTTCGGGGGCGTCCTGTTTTTTGGTATCTGCGGCGGACTCGAAAGGGCGGCGACAGCGCAGCTGCCGCAAAAATGCGTCCGGTGGACGCATTTTTAGCCGTGGGAGAGTCCCTTTCTTTTCAGGCGCATCCCGCGTTTTTTTCTGTGCAGCACCCCTCGGGCGGTCTCTCGCAGGGCGCAGAGCTTGTCCGCCGTGCACAGCAGCACGCTCTCCCGGTACCTGGGCAGGGTCAGATTCAGCGGGAACATATGCGCCAATATCATATTCCGCTCGATCTTGTTCAGGCCGAAGTCCCGCTCCGCATTTTTCATGGCCCGGCGGGCATGGTGGGTGCCGTGGAGCGGCCGGCCCTTTTCCTTGATGTGCCAGTCGTAGAGGAAATAGTCGTGGAGCAGCGCTCCCCGGACCAGGGAGCGGGTGTCCGTCCGCAGCCGGAGCAGTGCCGCCAATTGCAGGCACATCAGCGCAACCGCCACGCTGTGGTCAAAGACCGTCACCATGCCGTGCTGGAAAAAGCGCTTCTCCATGTCCATGCCCTTGGAATGGAGGATATCCCCGGCATAGGTTTCCAACAGCTTTTGCGAACGCATATCAGCCTCCGAGCTTTTTCAGCAGTTTTTCCTTCAGGTAGCCAAAGGCCTCCGTCCGGAAGTTGAGGGCCAGAAGCAGCCCATTGGGGATCACCAGGCACAGAACGCCCCGCAGGAAGAAATCCCCCCACACACCCAAGCCGCAAAGGCTGCTGACCAGGGTGATGGCTGCAAAGGACAGCACTACAATGCCAAGGCACGCTCCCTGCCGCAGGAAGAAGGGTGCACATGAGGTCTCGAATATCTTCTTGTGGAGAATATAGGGCTCAAACCAGAAAGAGGTCAGAAGTCTGGAAATGGAGGTCGCCGCCAGAATGCCCGTCAGCCCCCATTTGACTCCCAGAAAATAGGACAGCACCAGATTGATCGCCGCAGCGTACAGAAGGATATTTTTTGTCTCTCGGAACAGCCCGGAGGTATTGCGGAAATTCCAAACCGGCACCAAAACATTGGGCAGGAAGAAATTCAGACAGATGACTGCCACCGTATCCATCGGCAGCAGCCACTTTTCCCCGGCCCACAATAGAATAAAGGGGTTGTATAGGACCAGCAGGGACGCCATACAGAATGCGGCGATCCAGCTGAAGCCCATGCTGTAAATGTCAAAGACCCGCTTCTTCTGCGCCCGGTCTCCGGTGGCATTCAAATTGCCCAGAGAGCCCAGCACCGACTGGGAGATGATCGTGGTGTAGGCCGACACCATTCCCTGGATCATCACATAGTTGTCGTACTGGCCAACAGTGGCCGTGGAGATCAGCGTGGAAATGTATAGGTTATCCGTACTGTTCAGCAGCTGTCCCCCCGCCTTATAGGAGAACATATGGCGCACATCCCGGAAGATATTCTTTTTCGTTTCCGGCTCCAGAGGTGCCTTCTCTTTCAGAAACGGATAGAGCTGGTCTGCCTTCCGGGATATGAACAGGTTGCTCACGACGGTCATGGCAATCTGAATGAACAGATACACCGTAAAATTCCGGAACAGGAGCAGCACCATGATCTGCGCCGCCACTGAGAGAAATTTGAAGCATATCTCATATCTGGAAATAAGGTAGCGCTTCTGGTCCGCATGGATAATACTGCTTTTGTACACCAAAAGGTAGGAGCAAACGGAGTTGGCCAAAAACATCAGATAATACAGCACAAGATGATATTGGTCGATGGTCGATTTCACCAGCAGCCGAAGCACCGGAACCAGCCCCAGACCTATGACAGCCACGGCCAGGGCAATGATCCGATAGATGGTCTTGTAATATCCCATCAGGGCCGTCAGCTGCTTTTCATCTCCTTGGGCCAGAGGCTTATAAAGGGAATACACCACAATGTCCGAAAGCCCCAGCTCTGTCAGAGAGAGCACATTCAAGATGCTGGCGTACAGGCCGTTGATCCCCAGGTACTCTTCACTGAGGACATGAATAAAAATCGTCCGGGACAAAAAACCCAGCAAAGAGATCACGATCTGCGCCGCCACACCGAAGCGAAAATTCTTCCACGTATTCTGAAACCGGGATTGGCTATTTTTTTCCATGGATACGCTCCTTTCGTTGGCCCGATTATAGCACACTCCCCTATCAAAGTCCAGTCTCGCCTTTTCTCCTCCGACAATTGCAATACCCATGCAAACATGCTATAATGAAAGAAAAACGGGATGTGATATTATGGATATGTGTGCAGCTCTGCCGGTGATCGTTCACCACGAATGCGGCGATCCTTCCGCACACGGCTATTTGCTGGACTGCCTTCGCCAAACCGTCCGCTGCAATGAAAATACCGTTCTCCTCGGCAGTACCAACTGGAAGTCCCTGCTTCCGGAGGGCGTTGCCTTTGCCGATGCCAAGGCCCTTGAGGATTCCCGTCTGGCAGAATTTGAACGGGTCTATGTGGATCTGGCCCCCTACTACCCCAATTCCCTTATCTTCTTCCGGCGCCTGTTCCTGATGGAAACATATCTGCGCCGAAACGGCCTCCACGAGGCAGTTCTGTTGGACAGCGACATTCTGCTCTACCAGGATTTAACGGATTTCCCCAGATTCCGGGAATGTGACTTTGCCTGCTGCATCGACGAAAATCAGCACTTTTCCAAGGAGGATACCCAGGGTCTGCGCTGGTTTGCCAACTGCGGCATCTCCTACTGGACGCTGGACGCTCTGGACGATTTTCTTACCTTTTTGCAGGACAGCTACGAAAATCACCTGGACCGTCTGCGGGTAAAATACAACTACCACGTTGCCCACAATATTCCCGGCGGCGTAACGGAAATGAGCCTGATCTATCTCTGGGTTCAGGACCGGCCCAAAATGCGCTTTTACAATATGTCCGTCCCGGAGGATGGGAAGTCCTTCAACAATACCGTCTGGTTCGCCGTCAACTACAGCGACAATGAATTTCTGGTAGACAAGCGCACCCGCATGAAAAAATTCACCATTCCAAAGGACGGCGGCCTGCCGATCTTCTACCCCGTCTCCGGCGGTACACAGCAAATGTACAACATCCACTTTGTTGGCAGCGCCAAGCGGGATATGCATGACTACCAGCGCTATGGCCACCTCCGTTTCGGCAGCCGCTGCCGTCAGCTGTGGCAGGAATGGCTCCTCCACGGTCTGCGGGCCTTCGCCCACGGAGATTCCCCCCTGAGCAGCACCGTCCATCGCCTGGGCAAGGCCGCCAAAAAGCTGCTGCATTTAACATAAGCCGCAAAAGCCGCCCTGCGCTCCCAGGCCGCGTAAAAATCGTGCCTTATACACCTGCTCGTCAGTACAGATATCTGACAATTCCTTTTTGCGGCCATGGCCCCCGGCACATGCGTACTCATAAATACACAAATATTAATTTTCTCTTTTCTTTTATCTTAATTTGTGGTAGACTCAAGGAAAGGCAAAGGAGTTGGATTTATGAAGTACCGGTCCTCTAAAAAGATATTTTCATTTCTATATTTCTCTATTGGCAGTTTAATTGCTGCAATATTCGTCGGTCTTTTTCTTCTGTATTGCGTCTATATGCTGCCAACAGCACGAATGCGCTATAATGTTAACCGCAGCTTGACCTATATTCAAGCCGAAAATGATTCTTATATGTGGGCTCCGTATCAAAAAAGCAGCGCACTGGATGGCTTTACAGACAGCATTATGTTGGGAAACGCCATTTATGAGAGCAAATTCTCCGCTCTCCACGATGCACTTGTAAATCCTCGAATGGAGTTCACCCCGGGGGATACTGTTCCTGTGGATTCCCTTGCGAAATATGCTTCCGGTGAGACCGGTGGCAAAGAAGTTACCTATGCACGATACTGGCATGGATATCTGGTCCTTCTAAAGCCTCTCCTGCTGATCTTTAGCCCTGCGGACATCCGGCTTCTCAATATGACTGCCCAGTTTTTTCTGGGGTTGTTCGCGTTATTGCTGGCGTACAAAAAGGCTGGGTACCGTTTGGCCATTCCCTTCGCCTCGGCAATGCTTTGCCTGAACCCGATATCAACAGCACTTTGCTTTCAGTACACCGATGTATATCTTTTAACTCTGATTTTTGAGGTGATCCTGTTACATTTCCGAACGGATCAGAAGGCTTTCGGCTATCTTCTATTCCTTTGGCTTGGCATCCTTGTTGCCTATTTTGATTTTCTAACGTATCCGCTTGTATCTTTGGGATTCCTTTTGATCACGGAGCTTCTGCTTTGTCAGGAGACTCTACCCAGAAAACTGCAGCGTTTTCTACGCAATTCCGCCTCGTGGGTGATTGGTTACGGCGGCATGTGGGCCAGTAAATGGATACTTGCCACCCTGTTCACCGAGCAGAACGTTATTCGGGATGCGCTAAGCAGTGCGCAGGAGCGTACTTCATCCTCTGTTAACTCCAGCAACATTTCACCTCTTTTGGTTCTCAAGCGCAACATTCAGGTTTACATCAACCCGTCTGTTGGATTCCTGCTGCTGCTATTGTGTATTGGCCTTCTCTATCTCTTAATCGCGAAAAAAAGGCGATTGAGATTCCGCGCTTCTTCCATTGTTCCTTTCTCTTTATGTGCAATTCTGCCGGTAATATGGACATTTTTATTGACTAATCACTCCATGATTCATCCGTATATGACCTATCGAAATTTTGCGGTCTCCGCCATGGCAATAGGTTGCATAATTGCTGACTGTTTCCGGCAGGAACCCAGGCAACCCTAATTTTATAAAACAGCTCCTGCCAAAGAGGCAAGAGCTGTTTTTGTACTGCAATGTATGGTCATAGTCCTCTGGTCAAAAAGCGCTTCGCGCTTAGGATTCGGTCGCCAGTTCTTCCGGCAAAATATTTAAAAAACGCCCAGCCGATTGG
>UQGU01000089.1 GCA_900540635.1 uncultured Eubacteriales bacterium
GGGGGGTTTCCTGCAAAAGGAATAGAAAGAAGAGAGGTAGAAAAGAGGATCTACGGAGAGGAAAGGGAGCGGCTCACGGCTTCCGCAACCTTTCTGTTATTAGAGTACCTGGGGGATTTGAACGGCAAATAGCGGAATTGAAAACAAAATAATTCGAAATTGTGAACAATTCAGTTTTGCTTGTCCAGGCCCAGGGCCTTGGGGTCGAAATTTTCGAAAATGGGAATCCATCCCTCCCGGACGGCGGTCTGGAAATCCTCGGGGGTCCGAATGGTCCAGCTGACGCCCTGAATGCCCCAGATCCGGCGGCAAATGGAATTGCTGGTAGTTTCCCGGTCCTCAAACCGATAGGCGATGAAATCCGGCCGGGTCAGGAAGTTTTCCAGATAGTAGGTGCATAGAAAGCGCACGGGCCAGGAGAAGCTCTTACTCCGCTTCACGGCGTTCTCCGCCAGCTGGCCCCGGATGATCTGGGGATAGTGCTTGTAAAGATAGCGGATGCACCGGGGGTCGAAGGATTCCACGCAGTAGGGTCCCGTATAATCCTTCAATACCCGGCAGACGGCCTCTGTCAGGGCGTCTGCGTTGCCGTTTCGGGTTTTGAGTTCAATGATCAGCGGGGCCTGCCCGTCAAACAGGTCCAGCACCTGCTGGAATGTGGGAATCGTCTGGTCCGTGCCGCCCAGATGATAGTTTTCCAGGTCCTGGGCGGTCAGGTCTTCCATGAAGCCCTCCCGGCCGGTGGTCCGCTTCAGGTCGGAATCGTGCATGACGGCCAGAGAGCCGTCCTTCAGCAGATGGACATCGAATTCAATGCCATAGCCCTTGTCCAGAGCAGCCTTGTAGGCGGCCAAACTGTTTTCCGGCTTCTCGTCATCGTGGAGGCCCCGGTGGGCATAGAACCAGCCCCGAAGGGTCTCCATGCCGGGCTGATTTTTCCGGCCCCGGAGACAGAGCAGGTGCAAAGTCATGAGAATGAGGATTAAAAGGATCAAAACAAACTTTTTTTTCGCTTCCCTTTCTGTAAGTATTTCGTATGAAAATCAATCCTCCACATCATAGGCTTCCAGGCCCTTCTTGGCCGGGACCTTATTGTCGCCGTGGCGCACGAAGCCCATGGTGAGGAAGGACGCAAATACAAAAAACGCCGCATAGGGGAACAGTGCCCAGTAGCTGACATTGCGCAGCAGCCAGCCTGCCACAATGGGTGTGATGATCTGGGCGGACATGGAGAAGGTGTAATACAGGCCCGTGAACTTGCCCACCTCGCTGCCCTTGCACATCTCCACAACCATGGGAAGGCTGTTGACATTGATGGAAGCCCAGGCAAGGCCCACCAGCAGGAACAGGACATACAGCACCGGGCTGAAGCCCTCCAGGGCCATGGTCAGCAGGAAGGCTGCCAGGAAGCTGCCGGACAGCAGCAGGGTGCCGAAGCGGATGGTCTTCCGGCGGCCGATGCGGCTGGCAACGGTACCGATGGGGATATAGCTGAGGATCGCTCCGCCGGTGGCAATGGTCAGGCAGGTATTGGCCTGGCCCAGGCTCATGCCCCAGATGTTCTCCGCGTACACGGAAAACCAGGTGGATACGCCGTTGTAGCCCACGAACCACAGGCTGATGGACACCAGCAGGAAGGTCAGGCTCTTCTTCACATCCGCCGGGAGGGTGTCGCCCTGGGCGGTGTGCTCCGTCAGGTCGTCCTCGGGGTGCTTGCGCTCGTATTCCTGCTGCTTTTTTACCAGCTCCGGCTCGTTGACAAAGAACATGACAACGGCCGGTGCCGCCGCCATAATGCCTGCCACAATGGCGAACAGCGGGAAGAAGCTGACATAGGTCTCGCTCTTTACATGGTACAGGAAGGTGGTGATCAGCAGATACAGGATACCGCCCACCGCGCCCATCAGATTGATGATGGCGTTGGCCTTGGAGCGCAGAGGCTTGGGGGTGATATCCGGCATCAGGGCCACGGCAGGGCTGCGATAGGTGCCCATGGCAACCAGCAGCAGGCCCAGCACGCAGATAAACAGGGCAATCTTGCCGCCGCCGGGGGCTGCGTGGTAGCTGTCGGCAAACAGGGGCAGCAGAAGCATCAGGCAGATGGCGGCCAGAGTACCGAACAGGATAAAGGGGCGGCGGCGGCCCAGGCGGGAGGTGCATCTGTCGGACAGCCCGCCGAACAGCGGCAGCAGGAACAGAGCCATCACATTGTCCGCTGCCATGATGGCACCGGAAATGGTCTCGTTCAGGTGAAAGGTGTTCGTCAGAATCAGGGGAACCAGATTGTCATACATCTGCCAGAAGGCACAGATGGACAGGAAAGCGAAGCCCACCAGGACTGTGCGCTTGGTGTCGAGTTTCATGAGATGTCCTCCCTATTGGGAACGCCCTGAGCTGCTTCCACAAAAAGCGGCGCTTTCGGCTCCCTTTCTTTGTAGCTTTATTATAAACCTCTTTTCTACAAAAGTCCAGAGGCAGAGAGAAGGTTGTTCAAATAATTCAGCACCCGCTTTTTATCCAGGGACCACAGCGGCGCGACCAGCCCCCGCCGGGCTCCGTCCCCGGTAATGCGGTGCACAACGGTGCTTTCCGGGAACTGCCGGAGGCATTCCACAAGGATTTCCCCGTATTCCTCCAATTCCAGGCACCGGAATGCACCCCGGGCGTAGTCCGCCGCCAGAGGGGCATCCGCCATGACGTGAAGCAGATGGAATTTGACCCCCTCTGTGCCCGCCTGGGCCACCTGCCGGGCGGACTCCACCATATCCTGCTCTGTTTCTCCTGGCAGGCCCAGAATCAGGTGGGTCACGGTCTCCAGCCCCGCAGCATGGAGGCGCTGCACCGCGTCAAAATAAACGCCTGTATCATAGCCCCGGTTCATGGCCCGGGCGGTTTTCTCATGGACCGTTTGAAGGCCCAGCTCCACGCTGACGTATTTCTCCTTCGCCAGTTCCGATAGAAGCGCCACGGTCTCCGGCGGCAGGCAGTCCGGGCGGGTGGCAACCGCAATTCCCACGATTTCTTCCGGAGCCATGGCCGCCCGGTACATATCTTCCAGGCGGTCAAGGGGGCCATAGGTATTGGTAAAAGACTGGAAATAGGCAATGTATTTTCCGCCCTTGCACTTTTTCTCCACCCATTTCTTCGCCTCGGTCAGCTGGGCCTGGATGTTCTCCCCTGTGGCCGCGAACTCTCCGCTGCCGGAGCCGGAGCAGAACCGGCAGCCGCCTGTGCCCCGGGCGCCGTCCCGATTGGGGCAGGTGAAGCCGCCGTCCAGAGAGAGCTTATAGACCTTGCAGCCAAAGCGCTGCCGATAGAATTCATTGGCGGTAAGCATAAAGGGCCTCCCTCGTGCAGATTTTTGAATGGACATGAAAAAATCCCGCAGATGAAACCATCTGCGGGATTGGCGACCCGGAACGGACTCGAACCGTCGACCTCCAGCGTGACAGGCTGGCGTGCTAACCGACTGCACCACCGGGCCAGGAACGAGTGAGATTATAACAGATATTTTTCGATTTGTAAAGACCTTTTTCAAAAAATTTTTATTTCTCCTAAAAAAAGCCGCCGTTGCAAAAAATTCATTTGCTATTTCTATCGGAATGGTTTATAACTAAACCCATAATGCATTATTATGCAGACCAGGAGGATCCTACGCCATGACTTTTCCCAGCCGTGAATTGAAAACAAAGGCAGCCGACCGGCTGCAAAACGCCAAAAACCAAAAGGACATCGTCCTACTCTACGCCGCCATTACTCTGGGTGTCAGCTGTCTGTGCACACTGATCCAGTTCCTGCTGTCCAGCCGCATCTCCCAGACGGGAGGACTCGCCGGTATGAGCAGCCGGAGCTTCCTGTCCACCATATCCAGCTTTCTGCCCATTCTGTCCGCCATTGTGAGCGTATGCATGAGCTTCGGCTACATGGGCGGCATGGTCCGTATCGCCCGGGGACAGTATGCCTCCCGCAATGCTTTGAAGACCGGATATGAGCGCTTCTGGCCCCTGCTGCGTCTGAAGCTGCTGCTGGCCGCGATCCTGATGGGATTCACCCTGGCCGCCAGCTATCTGGCTTCCTTCCTGTTTATGCTGAGCCCCTTCTCCGACAGCTTTATGAATGCCATCTCGCCCGCCATCTCCGGCAGCAGCCTGCTGAGCGGCGGCAGCATTACCCTGGATGAAGGCACACTGGATGCGCTCTACGCCGCATCCGGCCCTCTGCTCGTCATCTTTCTGGTGGTGGTCCTGGCGGTGCTGGTTCCCATCCTCTACCGCTACCGCATGGCGGACTACGTTCTGTATGACCACCCCGAGGCAGGTGCCATTTACGCTCTGCGGGAAAGCCGCAAAATGATGCGTGGCAGCCGGTTCCGTCTGTTCCGGCTGGACCTGAGCTTCTGGTGGTACTACACCCTGACGTTTCTGGCTGCTGTTTTGGCCTACGGGGATGTGCTGCTGGCTCTGGCCGGTGTCACCCTGCCCATAAGCGATCAGGCAGTTTTCGCCATATTCTATATTCTCTCCCTGGCTGCCAGCTTTGCCCAGCTATACTTCCTGCGTAACCGGATGGAAGTGACCTATGCACTGGCCTACGAACAGCTGAAGCCCAAGGAACAGCCCCAGAACGGCGTCGTTCTGGGAAACATCTTCCAGATGTGAATTTCCGGCCCGGTATCAACCGGGCCGGTTCCTTTTGCGCAAAAAAAGAGACCTGCAAACGCAGATCTCTTTTCTGGAGCGGGTGACGAGGCTCGAACTCGCTACCTCCACCTTGGCAAGGTGGCGCTC
>UQGU01000090.1 GCA_900540635.1 uncultured Eubacteriales bacterium
GCAGACTGCAAAAACTTGTCGGAAAAGCCCGTAAGGGGTTTTTCGACAGTCTGAAGCCCCTGCCGGGTCGGCAGGGGCTGGGGATGGAATAGGAAGATGCTACCGTTCTTCCCGGAAGTAGGGCACGCCCAGGCTCTCGGGGGGCTGATTCTCCCGCTTGTTGCGCATGGATGTGAGCACAAGCACAATCAGGGTGACGATATAGGGCAGCATCTTGTACAGCTCCTTCACGGCAAGGTTTGCTCCCGTGGGGATGAACAGATACAGGATGTACAGTCCGCCGAAGAGGATGGAGCTGAAAATGCCCACATTGGGCCGCCAGATGGTGAAGATCACCAGCGCAATTGCCAGCCACCCACGGTCACCGAAAGCATCGTTGGACCAGACGCCGCAGGCGTAGTCCATAACATAATACAATCCGCCCAGGCCCGCGATCATGGAGCCGATGCAGGTCGCCTTATACTTATAGCGGGTGATGTTGATACCCGCTGCATCAGCGGTAGCAGGGCTCTCGCCCACAGCCCGGAGCTGCAGGCCCACCCGGGTCTTTTTCAGCACATAGGAGGCCACCAGGGCAATGACAATGGCCGCGTAGGCCAGAAAGCCATAGGAAAGGAACAGTTTGCCGAATACGCCGGTGGTCTCCGCAATGGGCAGGGTCTTGCGGAAATAGCCGGAGGTGGCAGACAGGGCAATGGAGGGGACCTCCGCGCCGGTGAGCTTGATGAGGGACCCGCCGAAGAAATTGCCGAAGCCCACGCCGAAGGTGGTCATGGCCAGGCCCGTGACGTTCTGGTTGGCCCGGAGCGTCACCGTCAGGAAGCAATACAGCAGGCCCATGAGCAGGCTGCCTGCCAGGCAGCACAGCAGGGGGATCATAACAGCCAGAAAGCCGTTCATATGGCCGGACTGCTCATAGAAGAAGGCCCCGATGACGCCGCAAATACCGCCCACATACATAATGCCGGGAATGCCCAAATTCAGGTTGCCGGACTTCTCCGTCAGGGTCTCGCCGGTGGCGCCGTAGAGCAGCGGAATGCCCTGCACGACCGCTCTGGGGAAAAAGGAAACAAAATCAAACATTTACTTTTCCTCCTTCCGATTGTTTTTCAGGAAATTCAGCTTGTAGCTGATGAAGAATTCGCTGCCGATGATGAAGAACAGGATAATGCCTGTGAGGATATCGCCAAAGGAGTGGTTCAGGGAATAGATGGTGGAAATCTCACTGGCACCCCGGTCCAGGAAGACCAGCAGGAAGCTGGTGAAAATCATGGAGAAGGGGTTAAACTTGGCAAGCCAGGCCACCATAACGGCGGTGAAGCCCCGGTTGTCGGCAATGGTGGTGGTAATGGTGTGGTCCGTGCCGCTGACCAGCAGAAGCCCCGCCAGACCGCAGACCGCGCCGGAGAGCATCATGGTCCGCACAATGACCTTGCCCACCTTGATGCCCACATAGCGGGCGGTGCGCTCGCTTTCGCCAACCACAGCGATCTCATAGCCCTGCTTGGAGCGGGTCAGATAGAAATACATGATAACGGTCAGCACCAGCGCCACCAGGATATTCAGCAGGTACTTGTAGCTGCCGATCTGGGGCAGCCAGCCCGCCATGGTGGACTGGTTGATAATGCCGATCTTACCGGCGCCCTTGGGCACCTCCCAAAGGATGACAAAGTAGGCAACCAGCTGGGTGGCTACATAGTTCATCATCAGAGTGAACAGTGTCTCATTGGTGTTCCACTTGGCCTTGCAGATAGCAGGAATGCCGCCCCAGATGGCACCGGCCAGCATGGAGGCGAAGACCATAATCACAATCAGCAGCCAGTTGGGGATCTTGTCTCCCAGCAAAATCATGCAGGCTGCGGTGGCCAGGCCGCCAATGAGGATCTGGCCCTCACCGCCCACGTTCCAGAAGCGCATCTTGAACGCCGGGGTCACTGCCAGGGATACCACCAGCAAAATGGCGATATTCTGGCCCAGGATCCACATTTTCCGTTTCGTACCGAAGGCACCGGCGAACATGGTCTTGTACACACCGATGGGATTCTCCCCCGTCAGCGCCGTGGTCACAATGGCGCAAACCACCAGGGCAAGCAGAATCGCGCCGCCCCGGATGGCCCAGGCCCCGTACCAGGGCAGCCCATCCCGTTTGGAAATATGCAATACAGCGTGCTTATTCATTGTTCTTGCCTCCCAGCCGCGTCATCATCATGCCCACTTCCGGTTTCCGGGAAGCATCGGGCTTTTCTACGATCCCGCTGACCTTGCCGCCGCAAAGCACCAGGATGCGGTCGCACAGCTCCAGCAGCACATCCAGGTCCTCACCCACGAAGACGACGGCTACACCGGACTGCTTCTGCTTGTTGATCAGATCGTAGATGGTATAGGAGGCATTGATGTCCAGGCCCCGGACGGCATAGGCCGTCAGCAGCACCGTAGGGGCCGCAGCAATTTCCCGGCCAACCAGCACCTTCTGCACATTGCCGCCGGAGAGACGGCGCACGGGGGTGCTGACGCCGGGGGTATTGACCTCCAGCTCCTTTACTACCTTTTCCGCCAGATGCTTGGGGTCCTTCCGGTTGGTGAACCAGGAATGGCCCTTGCGGAAGGAACGCAGCATCATATTGTCCGTCAGGTCCATGGAGCCCACCAGGCCCATGCCCAGCCGGTCTTCAGGGACGAAGGACAGGCCCACGCCCAGGCTTGCAATGGCCGTGGGGTCCTTTCCAATGAGCTCCTCTTCCCTGCCGTCATCCTCCACATAGCGGATGGAGCCGGACTGGGTGGGCTGCAGGCCCGCAATGGCCTCGAGCAGCTCTTTCTGGCCGCAGCCGGAAATACCGGCAATGCCCAGGATCTCCCCGGAATTGGCGGTGAAGGACACATCGTCCAGCTTGAGGGTGCCCTCCATGTCCTTCACGGTCAGATGCTCTACCACAATGCGGGGCTTGGCATTGACCGGGGCGGGACGGTCGATGTTCAGCGTTACAGGACGTCCAACCATCATATTGGTCATCTCCTGGGCGTTGGTTTCCCTGGTGAGCATATCGCCCACGAACTGGCCGTGGCGCAGGATGGCCACCCGATCGGACAGGGCCTCCACCTCGTGCATCTTGTGGGTGATGATGACGATGGCCTTGCCGTCGTCGCGCATATTGCGCAGGACCTTGAAGAGCTTTTCCGTCTCCTGGGGGGTCAGCACAGCGGTGGGCTCGTCCAGAATCAGAATATCCGCCCCGCGATAGAGGACCTTCACAATCTCCACCGTCTGCTTCTGGGAAACGGACATATTGTAGATCTTCTGGTTGGGGTCCACGTCGAAGCCGTAGGCATCGCAGATTTTCTTCACCTTGGCAGCGACCTTATTCATATCCAGCCGTCCGGGCTCCTTCAGCCCCAGGACGATATTCTCTGCAGCGGTGAGCACATCCACCAGCTTGAAGTGCTGATGAATCATACCAATGCCATAGGAAAAGGCGTCCTTGGGGGAACGGATCAGCGCCTCCTTGCCATCGATGAAAATCCGGCCCTCATCGGGAAAATAGATGCCGGAGAGCATATTCATGAGTGTTGTCTTGCCGCTGCCGTTTTCCCCCAGCAGAGCCAGAATTTCGCCCTTGTAGATATCCAGCCACACCCGGTCATTGGCCAGCACAGGGCCAAACCGTTTGGTAATGTCCCGCATCTGTACGGCGGCTTTCTTTTCTTCCAAAAAGATCACTCCTTCTCTGAAATGCCTTCCCCTGGGGGAAGGTGGCCCGCCGCAGGCGGGTCGGATGAGGGGCGGGCCGAAGAACCGATAAGGAGAAATCTATGGCAATTCCGTTCCGGTAAACAGCTTGGAAGCGGCTTAGGCTGGTTCTATATCGGTTCTGCTTGCCGCCCCTCATCAGTCTCGGCGTTCCGCCGAGCCAGCTTCCCCCAGGGGAAGCCATTTTCATATTGAATGCTTCAAAGGGCAACGCGGCGAAAGCATCACTGCGCTGCCCTTTGCAGCATTTCCAGGAGCCCCGATTGGGGCCCCTGGATTTGATTATTAGTAAGCCTGATCCAGCAGATTGATGCCGTCGATCTGCAGGGTGAAGTAAGGAGCGGAACGCTTGGTGGATTCCTGGAAAGCGCCGTTCTCAATGACCTCAGTATCGGGGGTGTAGTCGGCATCAGTGTCCACATCAGCCATGAAGGTCTCAACCTTCTCGCCGTTCACAGTGAAGGTGTTGATGTCGAAGACCTGCAGGGAGCCATCCTCCAGAGCAGCCTTGACCTCTTCCAGCTTCTCGGCAGTGCCGGGAGCGGCAACAGCGTCGTTCAGCTCGGTCAGGACAACAGAGCCGGTCTGCAGGGTGCCGGTCCAGTCAGCGGGGATCTCCTCACCGTTCATAACGGCCTTGATGGCCATCTCGTAGTAAGGAGTCCAGTCGATGCGGGAGGACACCAGGAAGGTGTTGGGGCAAGCGGCGATGGTGGAGCCATTGTAGGAAACGTTGGGCACACCGGCAGTCTCGCAGGCGGTGGGAGCACCCATGGAGTCAGCGTGCTGGGAGATCAGGACGCAGCCGTTCTGGATCAGCTTGTTGGCGCCTTCCTTCTCGGCGGTCTCATCGTACCAGGAGCCGGTGAAGGTCACGTCCATGGTGACGGAGGGGCAGACGGAGCGAGCGCCCAGGAAGAA
>UQGU01000091.1 GCA_900540635.1 uncultured Eubacteriales bacterium
TAGCGCGGAGTAGTGACGTCGGTCACTGGTTCGCAGCGACATACTTTTCTAACAGGCCCGCAGCCCATGGACGAGAGCGTTTTATGTAACGGGAACCGCCAATTGCGGGCCATTTCCAACGTACCGAAAGAGCAAAAATCGAACCTTTCGGTGCAATGTGGGCATTGGCCCCTACGAGAAATGGCAAATTTGACTCAGTTCATGGCATTGCCCGTAGGGAAAGCTTTTCTGTTGCAATGCGCCGAAAATTATACTATAATATGGGAAATCAAAATAAAGGAGTGATTTCCATGTATCAGGCGGTTTCTTCCCGCTATGAGACGATCCCCTACCGGCGCTGCGGCGCTTCCGGCTTGAAGCTGGGAGCCTTCTCCCTGGGGCTCTGGCACAACTTCGGCGACACGGCTCCCTACGAAAATATGCGTGATCTCTGCCGCACGGCCTTTGACCACGGCATTACCCATTTCGACCTGGCCAACAACTACGGTCCCCAGCCCGGGGCGGCCGAGGAGAACTTCGGCAAGATCTTCCGGGAGGATCTGGCCCCCTATCGGGACGAGCTGATCATCTCCACCAAAGCAGGCTACACCATGTGGGACGGCCCCTACGGCGACTTTGGCAGCCGGAAATATCTGCTGGCCAGCCTGGACCAGAGCCTCCAGCGCATGGGGCTTCCCTATGTGGACATCTTCTACCACCACCGCATGGACGCCGATACCCCTCTGGAGGAGACCATGGGCGCTCTGGAGCAGGCGGTCCGCAGCGGCAAGGCCCTGTATGTGGGCCTGTCCAATTACAACGGCGAGACGCTGGAGAAGGCCACGGCCATTCTGAATGAGCTCCATGTGCCCTTCGTCATCAACCAGAACCGCTACTCCATTTTCGACCGGACCATTGAGCACAACGGTCTGCTGGAAACCACCCAGCGGCTCCACAAGGGCCTCATCACCTTCTCCCCCCTGGCCCAGGGTATGCTGACGGACCGGTACTTAAACGGCATCCCCGCCGACAGCCGCATCCGCACCGACGGCCGGTTCCTGAAGGAAGCCGCCGTTGTGGAGAAGCTGCCCAAAATCAAAGCGCTGAACGAGCTGGCCGCCCAGCGGGGCCAGACCCTGGCGGAGATGTCCCTGGCGTGGCTATTGAACCACGAGGCCGTCACCTCCGTGCTCATCGGCGCTTCCAAGCCCAGCCAGATCCTGGACAACATCAAAGCAGCGGAGAATACAAGCTTCACCGCCGAGGAGCTGGCAAAAATCGAGGAGATCAGCGTTTAAATGGACCATCAAAAAAGAAATCGGCTGTGGCCTCTGTGGCTGCTGCTGCCCCTGGGCACCGTCTATTATTTCTGCAAATTCGTTTTGCCGGGCTACAGCTTCACCGCCCTGGTGTGCCTGTGCCTGGCGGCGCTGATTCTGTTCTATGTGGCCATGCCCTTTCTGGGGCAGCGGTTCCCGAAAACGGCAAAGCTGCTCACCCGCTGCGTCACCGCCGTGCTCATTGTGGGTCTTCTCATCTGCGGCGTGACGGAGGGCATCATCATCAGGGCCAGCTTCGGCAGCCCCGACCAGGACGTGGACTACGTGGTGGTGCTGGGGGCCAAGGTCCGGGATGACGGCCCCTCCGTTTCCCTGTGGGACCGGATCTACGCCGCCCGGGATTACCTGGAAGCCCATCCCAACACCGTCGCCGTGGTCTCCGGCGGCAAGGGCAAGGACGAGCCCATGAGCGAGGCCATCTGCATGTATGTGGAGCTGACCAACCTGGGCATTGACGGGGAGCGCATCTGGACCGAGGACCGGGCGGAATCCACCTGGGAAAACATCCGCTACAGCCTGGACCTCATCGAAGCACGTACCGGCGCCCGCCCCACCCGCTTAGGGGTGCTCTCCAGCGAGTATCACCTGTTCCGGGCCAGCCTGTTCGCCAAAAAAAACGGCGTGGAATTTGTGGGCATTCCCGCAAAAACCTCCCATCTTTCTCAGAAAATCAACCACTTCATGCGGGAGGTGGCCGGTGTGTGGCACTATATTCTGTTAGGAGGAAACTATCGTGATCAATAAATCTTACGCGGACTTTGCCTGGGACCAGGCTGCCGCGCTGCTGGGAGTGGATTCTCCCTCCGGCTTTACCGCCAACGCAGCCCAATGGGTGAAGAATGCCTTCGAGACCCTGGGCTGCCCTGCCAGAATCACCGCCAAGGGCGGCGTTCTGGCGGAGCTGGGCGGCAAGGATGGGGACAATGCCCTGCTGCTGGAGGCCCACACCGACACCCTGGGGGCCATGGTCTGCCAGATCAAGGGCGACGGCCGGTTGAAGCTGACCCCCCTGGGGGGCATGAGCCCCAACAATGCCGAGGCGGAGAACGTGAAGGTCTATACCCGCAGCGGCAAAATTTACGAGGGCACCTGCCAGCTGGTGGACGCCTCCGTCCACGTCAACGGCAGCTATTCCGACACCAAGCGCACCTACGATACCATCGAGGTCGTCCTGGACGAGAACGTGTCCTCTGCCCAGGAGACCAAGGCCCTGGGCATTTCCGTTGGCGACATTGTGTGCTTCGATCCCCGCACCCGCCGCACCGCCTCCGGCTACCTCAAGAGCCGCTTCCTGGACGACAAGCTGTCCGTGGGCATTCTGCTGGGCTTTGCCAAGTACCTGAAGGGCAGTGGCGTGGAGCCGGAGCGGAAGCTCTATGCCCATATCACGGTCTATGAGGAAGTGGGCCACGGCGGCAGCGCCAGCGTCCCCGCCGGTGTCACCGAGGCCATCTCCGTGGACATGGGCTGCGTGGGCCAGGGACTGGACTGCACCGAGCGGCAGGTCTCCATCTGCGCCAAGGATTCCGGCGGCCCCTACAGCTACGATGTGGTCTCCAAGCTCATCGACGCCGCCAAGCGGACCGGTGCCGACTATGCCGTAGACGTCTACCCCCACTACGGCTCCGATGTGGAAGCCACCCTGCGCGCGGGCTACGACATCCGCCACGGCCTCATCGGCGCCGGTGTCTACGCCTCCCACGGCTACGAGCGCAGCCACATCGACGGCGTATACAATTCCATCCTGGTTTTGGCAGGATACACCGGGGTTATCTGACCCTTCGGCCGCCCCCGGGCGGCCTGGCCGGAATCACGGCAATTGCACAAGCGCTGCCGCTCCAACTGCATCAACTGGGGCATGACCCCCGTCCGCTGCCACCACGGCGAACGGGGGCGGTTTTAAAAAAGCGGGCCGCCGGACAGACGGACAGCCACCTTCACAAATTCCCCATTGATTAGAAATTCCTTCACATCCAGCTCTTCACCGTCCATTTTCCGCCGTAGTCCTCGAACCGGTTCACCGGGGCATACCAGGCCAGTTCGGCCGTGCCGGTGCGGCCGTGGCGGTTCTTGGCTACGTCCACGAAGAACTGCTGGGGCGCTGATGCCTCCCGGGGCGTCTCTGTCCTGCCGTATTCCGGGCGGTGGAGCAGCAGCACCCCGTCGCTGTCCTGCTCGATGGCGCCGGAGGAGCGCAGCTGGGAGAGCCTGGGGCGGGTGTCCTGCCCGGGGGCGCTGACGCTCTCCCGGTTCAGCTGGCACAGGGCCAGGACCACGCAGCCCAGGCGTTTGGCCAGGCGCTTCAGGTCCCCGGAGATCCGGGTCACCCGGTCGTATTCGCTGAGCCGCTTGTCCTCGGCGGAGAGCAGGCCCAGATAGTCCACGATCACCACCTCGGCCCCCACGTTCCGGGCTTGGAGCTCCAGTTCCGGCACGGTGAGCGTGGACACGGCGGAGATTTGCAGCTTGTGCGCATAGAGCTTGCCGCAGGCATTGGCAATGGCGGCATCCTGTTCCTCGGTTGTCTTGCCGAACAGCAGCTTCCCGAAGGTGCATGTGATATCCGAAACGGCGGCAACCCGGCGGGCATTTAATTCCGCTTCCGTCATCTCCAGGCTGACATACAGCACCCTGCGGTCCCTTGCCATCATGTCCGCCAGGGCAATGCCCAGGGCCGATTTTCCCACACCGGGGCGGGCGGCCATGACATAGAAGCCGCCCTGGGCAAAGCCGCCCAATATGCGATCCAGGGATGGGAAGCCCGTCCGGATCGCCTGCCGCTTGCCCTGCTGCACCTCTGCCCGGAAGGTCATGAAGTCCAGCAGGCTGTCTCTTGCGCTCTTCACGCTGCACCGCCCCGGGGTGCTTGCCAGATCATCCAGGGTGCTTCTGGCCTCCGTCAAAAGCTGATCGGCGGTGCTGCCTGCGCAAAGGGCTTCCGTTTGCAGCTTTTCCCCCAGCGCCTGCAGCTGCCGCCGCTGGTGGCCATCCAGGACGGCCTTGGCGTACTCTGCGGCCCGGGTGCAGGTGGGGGCCAAGTCCATGCACTGCATCAGGAAGTCGTTGCTCAGCCCTGCCGCACGGCCCACAATGACCGGGTCAATGCCCTTGTCCTCGTCCTCCAGCCGGCAGGCGGCTGCGTAGGCCTTCCGGCAGGGTTCGCTGGCAAAGGCCTCCGCCGTGGGCAAAATCTCCCGGGCAGCAGGGAGGCACCGGGCGTCGATCAGGACGCAGCCCACAAGGCTGTATTCCGCAGTGGCAAGATCAAGCATAGCCCGCCTCCCGCTTCCGCATAGCTACCTCAAAGGGGTCTTCCGCCGGGG
>UQGU01000092.1 GCA_900540635.1 uncultured Eubacteriales bacterium
GGCCTGCTGGGCCATCCCGTCCGGCCCAGCCTCGAAAGCCGTCGGCTGAAGGCACTGCACAGCGCCGGGAAGCTGCTTCGCGGCCCCGCACAGATGGCAAGAGCACCCGGACCGAAAAGCCCCGGCAGGCCCAGGAGTCCCAGCGACGCCGGCAGGCTCCAAAGGCGAAGACCGGGGATTCCGGCTACCAGCCCTACCGCAAGGCCAACCAGAAGCGGAAAGCCCAGCGGTCCACAAATTTCAAAACCTTCTTTTCTTCTCAGAATCCTATACTCAAGTGGTATGAAAAGGTCCGCTACAGCAAGGACAGCTTTGCGGAGAATTCCGATCTTGCCAAGCAGCGCAAGGAGCGCCGGGCGGCGGATGCGGAAAAGCGCCGCAGAAAGCAGAATGTGTTCAATACTCCTGCCGTGATCTATACGCAGCCTGCGTCCTTCAACCGGGACCGGCTGATTGTCCAGCTCATCACCGTGCTTGCGGTGGTAGCGGCATTCATGATCGGCCTTTCCGTGTTCTTTAAGGTCAAGGTCATTACGGTTTCCGGCGCCACGGTGTACAGCCCCTATTCCATTCAGGAGGCTTCCGGCATTACGGAGGGGGACAATCTGCTGACCTTCAGTCGGGCCCGTGCCGCCAGCCAGATCCGCGCAAAGCTCCCATATGTAAAAAGTGTTAGAATTGGAATAAAACTGCCGGATACGGTTAATATTGAAATTAAGGAAGACAGCGTTGTCTATGCCATTCAGGACGATACGGGTATCTGGTGGCTGATGAATTCCGATGGAAAGGTCACGGAAATGGCCAATAATTCCAAGGCCAGCAATTACACCCAGATCGTCGGCGTGACGCTGACGGATCCTGCTGTCGGTCAGATTGGTGTGGCTACGGAGCGTACTGCGGCCGCGCTGGAAAGCACCGATGGCACGGATGCTGCGTCGGAGGAGACGACGCTGCCGACGGTTGCATCCACAGTGGTCACCGGCGCGGAGAAGCTGGATGTTGTGCTGCAAATTCTGGTGGCCATAGAGGACAACGATATTGTAGGCTCCATTGCCAGCATCGATGTGACGTATCTTGACGATATCGTGCTCTGGTACGGCACCCAATATCAGGTAAATCTGGGCGACGGAACGGACACTGTACACCCGCTGAACTATAAGATCGCTTGTATGTACGATGCCATTTTGCAGATGGCGGACTATACCACGGGAATCCTGGATGTGAGCTTTACCATCCGGGAAAACCAGGTGGTCTTAACACCATTCAGCTCCTAAGCGGGGGCATTCCAAAAGAGTTCCATGAATTTTTTGTGGATTTCGAAGATTTTCTATTGACCTATCACCCAGAACAAGCTAAAATAGAAAGGTACGATTCGGATATTATGCAGAAGCGGTCGGGCTCAAACTGCAAAAAGATACATAGGAGGAAAGAATGTATGTCTGAAACCATTCAGGATCGCGTCGTTAAGATCAAGGTGATCGGTGTCGGCGGCGCAGGCAATAATGTTATCAACCGGATGATCGAATCCGGTGTCAACGGTGTGGAATTTGTGGCCGTGAATACGGATAAGCAGGACCTGAACAAGTCCGTCTGCAAGAACAAGGTGCAGATCGGCGAGAAGCTGACAAACGGCATGGGTGCAGGCTCCAAGCCCGAGATCGGCAAGAAGTCCGCTGAGGAGAGCCGCTCCGCCCTGGCACAGGTCCTGGAAGGGACGGACATGGTGTTCATCACCGCCGGTATGGGCGGCGGCACCGGCACCGGCGCGGCACCCATTGTGGCAGAGTTGGCCCACGAGGCGGGAATCCTCACCGTGGGCGTTGTGACCAAGCCCTTCAAGTTTGAGGGTGCCAACCGGATGCGTCAGGCCGAGCAGGGCATTGCCGACCTGAAGGGTAAGGTGGACTCTCTGATCATCATCCCCAATGACCGGCTGAAATACGTCACCGATCAGAAAATCACCTTTGCCAATGCCTTCGGCATTGCGGACGATGTGCTGAAGCAGGCCGTTACCTCCATTTCCGAGCTGGTGGGCTTCTCCAAGAACGTCATCATCAACCTGGACTTTGCGGACGTTTCCGCCGTCATGAAGTCCGCAGGCCGGGCCCATATGGGCGTTGGCACCGCTTCCGGCCGGGAGAAGGCCGAGCAGGCCGCAACCGCTGCCGTTTCCAGCCCCCTGCTGGAGACCTCCATCAACGGCGCTACCGGCGTCCTGATCAACATCACCGGCTCCGCCGAGATGACTCTGGACGATGTGGAGACCGCCGCTGGGATCGTGCAGGAAGCTGCAAATCCTGAGGCAAACATCATCTTCGGTGCAACCTTCTCCGAGGAGTGCCAGGATGAGATGCGGGTCACCGTCATTGCAACCGGCTTTGAGAATGCCGATGGCACCTTCGCGCCCAAGGCTTCTGCCGCTGTGACCCCCGCCGATGATATCGGCGCACCTCTGGCTGGAACCCAGAAGCCTGTGAAGTCCGGCGATATCAGCGATATCGATGAAATCTTCAGCATCTTTAAGCGATAAAAATAACTCAGGGGCGGCTGTCAGCCGCCCCTTCTGAGTATATGGAGGCAGTATGAACGCGTACAAAGCGCTGGCGGTCAGCTATGACCGCCTGACCAACGATGTGGACTATGAGGCCACGGTGGCCTTTTACCGGCAGATTCTCGCGGCGGAGGGCCTGCACCCCAGGACGGCGGTGGATCTGGCCTGCGGCACGGGCTCTGTGACGGCGATTCTGGCCCGCATGGGCATTCCCACCACCGGGGTGGATATGTCCGAGGAAATGCTGACTGTGGCACAGCAGAAGACCATGGACTTGATGCCCCGGCCCTTCTTTTCCTGCCAGCGTCTGGAGCGGCTGGCCCTGCCCCGGGCTGTAGATCTGGCTGTGTGCGCCCTGGACAGCCTGGACTATATCACCGAGCCCAAAAGCTGCCGGGAAGCCATTCGGCGGGTGTACCGGGCCTTAAATCCCGGCGGAATCTTTATCTTCGATGTGAACACCCCGGAAAAGCTCCGCGCTATGGATGGGCAGGTATTCCTGGATGAGGATGACGATGTTTACTGTGTCTGGCGGGGAGAATTTGACCGGCAGACCAACATCTGCTCCTATGGCATGGACCTGTTCCAGCGGCAGGGAAAGCTCTGGAGCCGCTCTTTTGAGGAGCACCGGGAGTACGCCTACTCTGCGGAAACACTGGTAGACTACTTAAAGCAGGCGGGCTTTACCAAAATTGCCGTCTATGGCGACTGCCGCATGGCACCTCCTGAGGCGGGAGAGCAGCGCATTTATATCAAAGCAAGAAAGGGAATTATCAAATGAGCGATTATCTGGTTCGCGGTATGAGCATGGATGGCTTTGTGAAGGTTGCAGCCATCTGCTCCACGGAGCTTGTGCGCCGGGGTGCGCAGATTCAGAAGACTACACCCAACGCCACAGCGGCTTTCGGACGGGCTCTGACGGCGGCATCCATGATGGGCAATATGCAGAAGGTGGAAAACGGATCCATGACCTTGCAGATTCGGGGCGGCGGCCCCATCGGGACCATTACCGTGGTCTCCGATGCCGTGGGTAACGTCCGTGGCTGCGTTACGGAGCCCAATGTGCCCCTGGTGGAGAAATACCCCGGCAAGCTGGACGTGGGGGCCACAGTGGGCACAGACGGCACTCTGACGGTGATCCGGGACCTGCAGATGAAGGAGCCCTACATCGGTTCCGTGCAGCTGGTATCCGGCGAGATCGGCGATGATGTGACGGCTTACTTTGTCCAGAGCGAGCAGGTGCCCACAGCCTGCGCTCTGGGGGTGCTGGTGGACCGGGACCACAGCGTCAAGGTCGCCGGGGGATACCTTATCCAGCTTTTGCCCGGGGCCCCGGATGAGATCATTGATAAGCTGGAAGCCGGCATTCAGCGTGCCGGTGCCGTGACGCCCATGCTGGAAAGCGGCATGACTCCGGAGAATATTCTGGGGCAGGTCTGCGGCGATCTGGGTGTGGTGTTTATGGAGACGGTTCCCGTGTCCTATAAGTGCTACTGCACCCGGGACCGGGTGGAGCAGGCGCTCATCAGCCTGGGCCGGGAAGAGCTGGGCGACATTGCCCGGGAGGGAAAGGCATTCCCGGTGGAGTGCCAGTTCTGCGATACGGTTTATACCTTCACACCGGAGGATATTCAGGAACTTTTGAAGAAAATTTGATTTTCTCTGTGAAACGGCGGAGAAACCGCCGTTTCACAGAATGAAAAGTTTTTCGAAAAAAAGGCAAATTTTGCTTGACAAAACGTTGCCTTTCCTGTATAATACATCTTGTCGCTGATGACCAGTCGGAAGCGACGGCCAAGTTCGGGAGCATAGCTCAGCTGGGAGAGCATCTGCCTTACAAGCAGGAGGTCACAGGTTCGAGCCCTGTTGTTCCCACCATTATCTGGCCCGGTGGTGCAGTCGGTTAGCACGCCAGCCTGTCACGCTGGAGGTCGACG
>UQGU01000093.1 GCA_900540635.1 uncultured Eubacteriales bacterium
ACGGCGGGCTTGACGTTCACGTCCAGCTTGGGGCCGTAGAAGGCAGCCTCGCCGATTTCCTCGGTGAAGTGGATACCCAGCTCGGTCAGCACCTCCCGCAGGGCGGACTCGGCCTTCTCCCACATGGCATCATCGGGATGGTACTTGACCTTATCCTCGGGATCCCGCAGAGACAGGACGCAGCGGTAGTCAGTAATACCGAAATCCTTGTAGACATCCCGGATGAGGCCAACTACACGGGCCACCTCGTCCTTGATCTGGTCAGGGGTGACGAACAGATGGGCATCGTTCTGGCAGAAGTGACGGCCACGCTCAATGCCCTTCAGGGTGCCGCTGGATTCATACCGGAAGTCATGGGCAATCTCACCGATGCGGATGGGCAGCTCCCGATAGGAGTGGGGGCGATTTGCGTAGATCATCATGTGGTGGGGGCAGTTCATGGGGCGCAGGACGAAGCTCTCGCCGTCCACTTCCATGGCGGGGAACATATTGTCCTTATAATGTGCCCAGTGGCCGGAGGTCTGATACAGGGCGACGGTGCCCACGCAGGGGGTCATGACATGCTGGTAGCCCAGCTTGCGCTCCTTTTCCTTAATGTAATTCTCCAGCTCCTGCCAGACCGTATAGCCTCTGGGCAGGAACATGGGCATGCCCCGGCCTACCAGCTCATCGGTCATGAACAGGCCCATTTCCTTGCCGATCTTCCGGTGGTCTCTGGCCTTGGCCTCCTCCTGCTGCTTCAGGTACTCGTCCAGTTCCTCCTGGGAAGCGAAAGCAACGCCGTTGATACGGGTGAGCATCTTGTTGTTGGCATCGTTCTTCCAGTAAGCGCCGGACTGCTGGGTGATCTTAAAAGCCTTCAGACCCTTGGTGTAGGTCAGGTGGGGGCCGACGCACATATCGATATAGTCGCCCTGCTGGTAGAAGCTGATGACGGCATCCTCGGGCAGGTCGCCGATGTGCTCCTCCTTATACTTGGCGTGACGGTCGTGCATGAGCTTGACGGCCTCGTCCCGGGGCAGGATGAAGGGCTTGATGGGCAGGTTCGCCTTGACGATCTTCTTCATCTCTTTTTCGATGGCTTCCAGGTCCTCGTCGGTCAGCTTCTTGTCGCCGAAGTCCACATCATAATAGAAGCCCTTCTCGGTAGCGGGACCATAGGCAAAGTCCGCATCGGGGTACAGATGCTGGATGGCCTGGGCCATAATGTGGGCAGCCGTATGCCGCAGAACGTGCTGGGCTTCCTCAGCGGGGCACTCTGCTACAGTACCGTCTTTGTAGATGATTTTCATGGTTTTTGTCTCCTTTTCTGAGCGTCGGGATGCAAAAAAGCACCCCTGGTTTTTCCAAGGGTGCTTTGAGATCAGCACGGTTCCACCTTGACTTTTCACTCATAGCCCTCTGTCGTTGGGCGGACACGGCAGTGCTTGCGCCTTTCAAAAAGGCTTTCTCGCACGCAGCTCAGGAGTGGTATCGCCCAAAGCACCGGGACACGCTTGCAGCTCAGTGCGCGTCTCTCTGGATCCGACACAAAACGGGGTCAGTCTCCCTCATCGCTATTGCTTGCAGTATAGCACCTTTTTCTTCAAAGTGCAAGCCCCTTTTCAGAATCTTTTCTGCACTTTTCAATTTTTTCTTTTCAAAAGCCCTTGCAGGCCGGTTTGGTCTGCAAGGGCTTTTCATAGGTCTTTGCTTACTTAAAATACTTCACAGCGGCCTCAAACATACGAATATCGTATTCACCGGGGACGTTGCGATAGAGGTCCTTGCCGATACGTTCGCTGTGGCCCATCTTGCCGAAGACGCGGCCATCGGGAGAGGTAATGCCCTCAATGGCACAGACGGAGCCATTGGGATTGAAGGCAGCGTCCATAGTGGGCTTGCCCTCCAAATCCACATACTGCGTGGCGATCTGGCCGTTTTCTGCCAGCTTTTTGACCAGGGCCTCGCTTGCCAGGAACTTGCCCTCGCCGTGGGAAATGGGCACATTGTACACATCCCCAACCTGGGTCAGGCTCAGCCAGGGGGACTTATTGGAGGCCACCCGGGTGTGAACAATGCGGCTCTGGTGCCGGGCGATGGTGTTAAAGGTCAGCGTGGGGCAGGTATCATCGGTGTCGATGATCTTGCCATAGGGCACCAGGCCCAGCTTGATAAGCGCCTGGAAGCCGTTGCAAATGCCGCACATCAGGCCGTCCCGGTCGTTCAGCAGCTTCATGACCTGCTCCTGAATTGCAGGATTCCGGAAGAAAGCGGTGATAAACTTGGCGGAGCCGTCGGGCTCGTCGCCGCCGGAGAAACCGCCGGGGATGAAAATCATCTGGCTGTCGGCAATTCGCTTTGCCACGTCCTCCACGGACCGCGCCACATCGTCGGCCGTCAGGTTGCGGATGACCGCAATGTCCGCCTCTGCACCGGCAGCCTGCACGGCTCTGGCAGAGTCATATTCACAGTTGGTTCCGGGGAACACGGGAATCAGCACCTTGGGTTTCGCCGTCTTCACAGCGGGTGCAGGGTAAGAAGTGGCCTTGTAATCAAAGGCAGGCACCTTTTCCCGGGTCTCCACGGTTTTCGTGGGATAGACGCTTTCCAGGGTAGCGGTATTCAGGTCGTAGAGCTCCTCAACGGACACCTGCTCGTCATCCAGGATGATGTCCTGCTCCTCCATGGTATAGCCGATCTTCCGGCCAAAATTGCAGTCCTCGGTAAGCTCGGCGATGATGTCGCCATAGCCGCAGTCCGCGTCCTCGCCCCGGAAGCCAATGCCGTTGCCGAAGGACATCTTCATAACCGCCTCGGAGACACCGCCGGCATCCACCGCCCAGGCAGCCTTTACCTTCCCCGCCTGGCACAGGGCATGGAACTTCTCCCAGACCGTTTTCAGGTCCTCATAGCTTCCGTCAGAGGCAAAGCAGTACACAGGATGCCCCGGTTCCTTGAATTCATTGGAGATCACGTCTCCCGCCTTGACGGGGGCAATGGCAAAGGAGATCACCGTGGGGGGCACATCCTTGTCCAGGAAGGAGCCGGACATAGAGTCCTTGCCGCCAATGGCACCTGCATCCAGGTGGAGCTGAGCATCCAGAGCGCCCAGCAGCGCTTCAAAGGGCTTGCCCCAGCGGTCAGGCTCGTTTCTCAGCTTTTCGAAGAACTCCTGCAGTGTCAGATAGGCCTTTTTATAGTCTGCACCGGCAGCCACAATTTTTGCCATGGAGGAGATCACCGCCGCTTTGGCGCCCTCAAAGGGGTTGGCGCTCAGCAGCTCCGGGTCACAGCCCCAGGCCATGACGCTGGCAGCATCGGTCTGCTGCCCGGGCAGCACCGGCAGCTTGGCAGCCATGGCCTGGGCCGGGGTTGCCTGGTTCTTGCCGCCGAAGGGCATCAGAAGAGAGCCCGCGCCGATGGTGGAATCAAACCGCTCCACCAGGCCCCGCTGGGAGGCAAAGCGCAGCTGAGCGGCCATTTCCTTCAGGCTGGCATCAGGGGTTTCCACAGCCTTGGAAGCAGGCACTTCCACCTGCGCGTGCTTCACGGCACCATTGGTATTCAGGAAGTCCCGGCTCAGGTTGGCGATCTCGCGGCCCTTCCAGGACATGACCATTCTCGCCTCTTCCGTGACCACAGCCACCCGGTAGGCCTCCAGGTTTTCCTTCTCGGCGGCGGCAATAAAGGCCGCCACATCTTCAGGTGCAACCACAACGGCCATACGCTCCTGAGATTCGGAAATGGCCAACTCTGTGCCGTCCAGGCCGTCGTACTTCTTCCGCACGGCATCCAGGTCAATCCGCAGGCCGTCGGCCAGCTCGCCGATGGCCACGGAAACACCGCCGGCGCCAAAGTCATTGCAGCGCTTGATCAGACGGGTGACATTGCCGTCCCGGAACAGCCGCTGAATCTTCCGCTCCTCGGGAGCGTTGCCCTTCTGGACCTCGGAGGCCATGGTGGTCAGGGACTTCATATTGTGGCTCTTGGAGGAGCCGGTGGCACCGCCGATACCGTCCCGGCCCGTGCGGCCGCCCAGCAGGATGACCACATCCCCGGGTGCAGGGCACTCTCTGCGGACGTTGCCTGCGGGGGCCGCCGCCACCACCGCGCCGCACTCCAGGCGCTTGGCAACATAGCCCTCGTGGTAAAGCTCCGCCACATGGCCGGTGGCCAGGCCAATCTGGTTGCCGTAGGAGGAGTAGCCCGCCGCCGCCGTCTGGCACAGCTTCCGCTGGGGGAGCTTTCCGGGCAGGGTGTCCTTCAAGGCTGTCCGGGGATCCCCGGCACCGGTGACGCGCATGGCCTGGTGCACATAGGCACGGCCGGACAGGGGGTCCCGGATGCAGCCGCC
>UQGU01000094.1 GCA_900540635.1 uncultured Eubacteriales bacterium
AGTCAATGCCCATCATCGCTCTCGGAGGCAGATTGGTGATTGCAATGCAGGTCTTACCAACCAGTTCTTCCGGCTCATAATATTCGTGAATACCACTCAAAATGACCCTATCTGTACCGGTTCCGTCGTCCAAAACGAACTTTAAGAGCTTTTTGGACTTCTTCACGGCTTCGCATTCCTTAACCTTCACGGCACGGAAATCACTCTTGGAGAAGGTGTCGAAATCCACGAAATCCTTGAACAGCGGCTCGATCTCCACATTGGAAAAATCGATCTTCTCCTCCGCAGCGGGCGCGGCGGGGGCAGAAGCCTCCTTGGAACCCTTCTTGTCGGAGTCCAAAGGTTTCATTGTCGGGAACAGCAAAACGTCCCGGATGGAGGCGGAGTCGGTCAGCAGCATGACCAGACGGTCAACGCCGAAGCCCAGACCGCCCGTGGGAGGCAGGCCGTATTCCAGGGCGGTGACGTAGTCGTAGTCCACCTGGGCACGGGACGCGGGGTCCACGGCCAGACGGTCAGCCACCTGCTTTTCGAATCTTGCCTTCTGGTCGATGGGGTCGTTCAGCTCGGAGAAGGCGTTGCCGAACTCTGTGGCGTTGATGAAGTATTCAAACCGCTCGGTAAAGGCGGGGTCATTGGGCTTCCGCTTGGCCAGGGGGCTGTTCTCCACGGGATAGTCGTAGATGAAGGTGGGCTGGATCAGGTTCTCCTCTACAAAGGCATCGAAGAACTCGGCCAGGATGGCGCCCTTGGTGGGAATCTCCGGCAGCTCCACATTGTGGGCCTTGGCCTCAGCAATGGCCTCCTCGTCAGAGGAAATGGCGGCAAAGTCCACGCCGGAATACTTCTTAACGGCCTCGATCATGGTCATGCGCTCCCAGTGGGACAGGTCGATGTCCTTGCCCTGGTAGGAGATCTGCAAGGTGCCGCAGACCTTCATGGCCACGGTTTTCATCATTTCTTCCACCAGATCCATCATACCGTGAAAATCGGTATAGGCCTGGTAGAGCTCAATGGAGGTAAACTCGGGATTGTGGGTGGGGTCCATGCCCTCGTTCCGGAAGATGCGGCCAACCTCATAGACCCGATCCATGCCGCCCACGATGAGCCGCTTCAGGTACAGCTCGGTCTCGATGCGCAGCACCATGTCGATGTCCAGGGTGTTGTGGTGGGTATAGAAGGGACGGGCAGAAGCACCGATCTCAAAGGGGGTCAGGATGGGGGTGTCCACTTCCAGGAAGCCCTTGCTGTCCAGGAAGTGCCGCAGCTCCCGGAGGATCATGCTGCGCTTGACGAAGGTATCCTTCACCTCGGGGTTGACGATCAGGTCCACATAGCGCTGGCGGTACCGGGTCTCCCGGTCCGTCAGGCCGTGGAACTTCTCGGGCAGGGGCAGCAGGGATTTGCTCAGCAGAGTGGCCTTGTGGACCCGCAGGGAGATTTCGCCCCGCTCGGTCTTAAACACATCGCCCTCTACGCCAACAATGTCGCCAATGTCGTTTTTCTTAAACCGGGCAAAATCCGCCTCGTCCATGGCGTCGAAGCGCACATAGAGCTGGATTCTGCCGGTGTTGTCCTGCAAATCGCAGAAGGACACCTTGCCCATGCCCCGCTTGCTCATGAGGCGGCCTGCCAGGGTGACAGTACGCCCTTCCATGGCATCAAAATGCTCTTTGATCTCCTTGGCGGAGGAGGTGACGTCAAACTTGGTCTGCTGGAAGGGGTCCAGCCCCTCGGCCCGGAGGGCCTCCAGCTTGTCCCGCCGGACCTTCACCTGGTCGGACAGGGGCATTTCTGCCTGGGGTACAAACTTTGCCATGGCTTAACCCTCACGAGAGACGCTGATGACCTTCATGGTGAAGGAACCGGCGGGGGCATTCACGGTGAACTTCTCACCGGCAGCCTTGCCGACGATGCCGCGGCCGAAGGGAGAGTCATCAGACAGCTTGTTTTCCATGGGGTTGGCTTCCTGAGAGCCGGTGATCTTGTACTCGAAGCGCTTGCCGTTCTCGTCTTCCACCACCACGGTGCAGCCCAGACCCACGCGGCCGGTGGCCTCGTTCTCGTCCTCGATGATGACGGCATGGGATAGCACGTCTTCAATCTCGGCGATTCGGCCGTACAGCTTGGCCTGCTCGTTCTTGGCGGCATCGTATTCGGAGTTTTCGGACAAGTCGCCATAGGACCGGGCCTCGGCGATCATGGCGGCAACCTCGCGCTCACGGGTGGTCTTCAGATAGTTCAGTTCCTTTTCCAGGTCTGCCAGACGCAGGCTTGTGATTTTATATTCCTTAGCCATTTTCAAAATCCTTTCTTAGCTGAAAATTTCCATAGCTTTTCATATTATAGAGGAAAACCCCCGGGGAGTCAAGAAGATTCCCGGGGGTTTTCGGAAAATAATCCCCTGTTCGCGGCGGATTATTCCCCGATATGGGTCAAAAGCTGACGGTAAATGGCGGCGGTCTCCGCCGGGTCCTTTCCGCTGAGCACATAGGTCTTGTCCGTATCCGTTTTCAGGACAATGGCGCTTTGGGGGTTATAATAGGTCATGCGGGTGTAAGTGCCAAATTCCTCGTTTTCAAACAGGCCTGCCAGCAGCCGGAAGGAGCCAAGGCCCCAGGTGCGGGCGCCGGGAACATTTTCGCTGCGCAGCTCGGCATCGGCAATTTCGGAATAGGGGATGGTTGTGGAGCCGTAATAGGTCACGTCCACCTGCATGGCGGTGTCCAGAAACTGATATTTCACGGAACCGGTGAAGAGCATCACGGCCACAAACACCAAGATCGCTGCCCCGATGGCTGCCACCGACTTATTGACCTTCCCCTCCCAGGCGGGCTGGGGCCGGAAAGTCACGCCCTGACGCTGCTGCTTTTTATAAAAGACATAGGAATAGACCATGGGAATGGCATTTCCCAGAACCAGAAGCACGATCAGGCAGGCCGAAGCCGCTTTTTCCGGCAGAAAGCTGGTGGGAATCATCAAAAAGCCGCAGGCCATATAGCATGGCCCCGCCAGACGGTGGGTAGCGTTCCAGTTTTCGTCGCTGGAGGCGGTCCATCTGACCCGGATGCCGACGGTGCTGTTGGGGCGGCACTTGGGCATATAGTTGCCCAGTACCAGATACATGGCGGCGAAGAGCCAACTCAGGATGCGCAGAACGGGCACTTCCATGCGCTGCACCGCAACGGCATAGGAAATCCAGAAGGTGACATTGGACAATACGGGAATGATCCAGATGACAACGCTGTTGATTTTTTTGTTTTTCTCCCGGTCCTTTTCCAGCTTTTCGGTCAGATGCAGGCACAGAGCCAGTGTCAGTGCCAGAAGCACGGGGGTGAACAGCACAACCAACGGAAAGACAGTCTGGGGATTTGTGCTCCATAGCACAAGCCCGATGAGTGCGGGAAGCAGGGTAAAGGCGTAGCAGTGTACGCGGGTTTTCTTACTGTACATGGTTGGGCTCCTCTCTCCAGGCAAGCGAGATTTTTTTCAGAATCCACAGGCAAAGAGCTGCCATGACGGCAAGAACCAGGTAGACAAGGGAATAGGTCAGGGCCTGGGATGAAAGAAACTGAGGGATACCAGTGAGGCTGTCCAGCAGAAAATGAATGCCCAGGCAGCCCAGGATGAAGTGACCCCAAAAAGTTAGACAATATTTTGAAGTAAAAATTGTTCAAGCAG
>UQGU01000095.1 GCA_900540635.1 uncultured Eubacteriales bacterium
AGCCCTGCTTGGAATGTACACCGTCCGCCACAAGACCCGCCACAAAAAATTTACCCTGGGCATCCCGGCGATCCTGGCGGCCCAGGTCGCGCTGGCGGTGCTGGCAGGGCGGTATGTGAAGTAAAAAAGCTTCCCCTTCGGGCGGTGCGTCCCCCTTCCCCGGAGGGGAAAAATACCCCCTGCCGCGCAATGCGGCAGGGGGTATTCGCTTTATACCTTGCTCTCCAGCCAGTGGAGCATTTCTTCCCGGCCTGCGTCGGTCAGGGGGAAATCCTTGGTCTCCTCCATAGTGCTCTTTTCGTAGCAGAACAGGCCATGCCAGTAGGTTGCATGGAGGGTGGATGCCTCGTAGTTTACCTCCTTCGGCGTGGCCATGACCACCTCCGGCACAATGCGGAAGCGGAACAGGCCCTTGGAGCCGGTGAAGATATTGTCCATGGCGAAGGTGTGCAGGGTGGGCAGGAAGATGCCGGTGTTCTCTTCCATATTACTCTGCCATCAGGCTTTCCATCTCGTCCAGCAGCTCGCCGAAGAGCTTCAAAGCGTCGTTCACGGGGGCGGGGCTGGTCATGTCCACACCGGCCCCCTTCAGCAGGTCGATGGGGCTCTTGGAGCAGCCGCCGGACAGGAAGCCCAGATAGTCCTTCACAGCGTTCTCCCCTTCCCGCAGAATGCGGCGGGACAGGGCAATGGCAGCAGAATAGCCGGTGGCGTACTGGAAGACATAGTAATTGTAGTAGAAATGGGGAATTTTGGCCCACTCCATGGCGATCTGATCGTCCACCACCATGTCCTCGCCGTAATACAGCTTGCACAGCCGGGCATACTCGGCGCAGAGCATATCGGCGGTCAGGGTCTGGCCTGCGTCCACGGCTGCGCCCATGAACTTCTCGAACTCGGCAAACATGGTCTGGCGGTAGATGGTGCCCTTGAACTGGTCCAGGAAGTGGTTGATCAGGAAGACCCGCTCCTTCTTGTCGGTGGTCTTCTTCAGCAGGTACTCCATGAGCAGGGCCTCGTTGCAGGTGGAGGCCACCTCGGCCACGAAGATCACATAGTCGGAGTCGATCTGGTTCTGGTGCTTGTTGGACAGGTAGGAGTGCAGGGCGTGGCCCATCTCGTGGGCCAGGGTGAACTGGCTGTCCAGGGAGCCGGAGTAGTTCAGCAGCACGAAGGGATGGACCTTGGTGCCTGCGGAGTAAGCGCCGCCCCGCTTGCCCTGGTTCTCATAGACATCGATCCAGCGGTTCTCAAAGCCCTCCTTCAGAATGGCCCGGTAGCCGTCGCCCAGAGGATACAGAGCATCATACACGGTCTGCTTGGCCTGGGCAAAGGGGATCTTGGCGGGCTCGTCCTTGAGGAGCGGGGTATACACATCGTAGAAGTGCAGCTCGTCCACGCCCAGCAGCTTCTTGCGCAGGCGGACATAGCGGTGCATCTTGTCCATGTTCCGGTGGACCGCCTCGATCAGATTGTCGTAGACGGATACGGGCACATTGGTCCGGTCCATGGCCGCCTCCCGGGCAGAGCCGTACTTCCGGGCCTCAGCAAAGAACTTCTGCTGCTTGTTCTGGGCATCCAGCAGGCCGGCGGCGGTGTTGCGCATGCCGCCCAGGGTGTTATAGAGGTTTTCATAGGCGCTCTTGCGCAGCGCCCGGTCGCTGCTCTCCTCCAGGGGCACAAAGGTGCTCTGGCTCAGGGCATGGGGCTTTCCCTCGCTGTCCACGGCGTCGGGATAGCGCATATCGGCATTGAGAAAGGCGCCGAAAACGGTTTCCGGAGCGTTGGCCATCTCCCCGGCGGCGGCCAGCAGCCGCTCTTCGGCGGCGGAGAGGGTGTGCTCTCTTCTGCGGCGCTCGTTGTTCAGGTAGCGGCGGTACCGCTCCAGCCCAGGGGCGGCCTTGTAGAAGCCCTCCAGGGCCTCCTCGGGAATGGCCATGATCTCGGGGGTGGCGAAGCTGAACGCTGCACCGACGGCGGTGAGCACGCCCATGAGCTTGCCAACCATGGCCTGATAGGTGGCGTTGCGGGTGTCCTGGTCCGCCTTGCGCATGGCGTAGTTGGCCAGCAGCTCGCTCTGGCCGTCCACGTCCTCTACCAGGTGCAGGAATGCGCAGAGGGTCTCGCCGCTTTCGCCCAGCTTTCCGGCAAAGGCGGCGGCTTCAGCCTGTCTGGCCGTCAGGGCGGACAGTGCCTGCTCCCAGCTTTCATCCGAGGGGTACAGGTCCTCCAGCGCCCAGGTATCCTCCTGGGGGATCTGGTCGCGGGCACGAATGGTTTCGGAATTCGACATGGTTAAACCTCCATTTATTTTTATGGGGCCATTATACCACACAATGCACAAATTTCCAATGGCCTGGGAAATTATTCTTTGCATTGTATTTTTATTCATATTATGGTATATTGTTCCAGGGTGATCGTATGAAGAAACAATTATCGGGGGTAATCGCCCTTTCGGGCGCTACCGTGATCTGGGGCTCGGCCTTTATTGCCCAGAGCGTGGGCATGGACAAAATCGGCCCCTTTACCTTCCAGGCAGTCCGGTGCTTTCTGGCCGTTGTGTTCCTCTTCCCGGCCTCGGCCCTGTTCTCCAGGGGAAAGCCCTTTTGGAAGAGCTGGGCAGACCCGGCGCTGTGGCGGTCCGGCGTCATCTGCGGTCTGGCCCTGTTTGCCGCCAGCAGCCTGCAGCAGACCGGCCTGGTGTATACGGATGCAGGCAAGGCGGGGTTTCTCACCGCCATGTATATCGTCTTCGTCCCCTTTTTGGGGCTCTTCCTGGGCCAGAGGCCCGGGCGGAACGCCCTGCTGAGCCTGATTCCCGCCATTGTGGGGCTGTACCTGCTCAGCTGCACCTCCGTCAGCGGCATCAACAAGGGGGATGTGCTGCTGCTGCTGTGCGCCGTGGCCTTCTCCGTGCAGATTTTGCTCATCGACCGGCACTGCGCCGGGCTGGACGGGCTGAAGCTCAACTGCATCCAGGCATTGGTGGCGGCGGTGCTCTCCGTCCCCTGGGCGCTGTTGACGGAGACCGTTGACGCTTCCCGCATCGCCTCCTGCTGGCTGCCCCTGGGGTATGCGGGCGTCCTCTCCATGGGCGTTGCCTATACCCTGCAAATCGTGGGCCAGAAGCGGGTAGCTCCCAGCGCCGCCGCCCTGCTCATGAGCCTGGAATCCGTCTTCGCCGCCCTTTTCGGATGGCTGCTGCTCCACGAGACCATGACGGGGGCCGAAGAGCTGGGCTGCGTGCTGGTTTTCGCCGCGGTGGTGATCAGCCAGCTGCCGGAGAAAAAGGAATAAGAGACAAAGACCAAAAAAGGAGCTGTTAGAAAGGTATGTCGCTGCGAACCAGTGACCGACGTCACTGGTGTGGCAGCCCCCCGGTTGG
>UQGU01000096.1 GCA_900540635.1 uncultured Eubacteriales bacterium
GAGCAACTGCCTTTTAAGCAGTGGGTCCGGGGTTCGAATCCCCGGCGGGTCACCAAACAAAAAGAGGTCATCGCTTTCGGCGGTGGCCTCTTTTTGTTTCGATGGTCAGAGGGAATTCGAACCCATTCAATCAAGCTGCCAGTGGCAGCTTGGAAGCCTCCGGCTGGCCGGGGCTTCTCCATAGTGTACTCGAATCCCCGGCGGGTCACCAAATCCCCTAGAAGCTCTGGCGCTTCTAGGGGATTTTGCATACTCTGATTCCTTGTGTCAGACCCACTGCCTGGACCTCAATTTTTAAGAAAGGCAGTGGGTCTAATTTATGGCAAAATGAAAGTAGACACCCACGCTTTTGTGAGTGTCTACTTTCATTTTACAGGTGCAATGCGGATTTTCGCATTGCGCTTCGCTTTCTTTCGGAGTTAGAAGCCCCAGCCCGGGAAGCGGCCGAAGCCGCTGTAGCCCTGGCTGCTCTGGCTGCTGCTTTCGGTGGCGGTGGGCTCGTTGGCGGACTGGACCTGACGGCCAACGGTGACGGTCAGCTCCAGCGTCTCGCCCTGACGGTAGACGGTCACGGTCAGCACATCGCCGGGGTTCGCAGCACGAACCAGCTTCACCAGGTCGTTGCTGGTGGTGATCTCGGTGTCATTTACCTTCGTAATGATGTCGTTGATCTGCAAGCCGGCCTCCTCAGCGGGGCTGTCCGCGGTGACGGACTGGACGGAAGCGCCGCCGGGCAGGCCATACTTCCGGGTCTCGTCGCTGACGGTCAGCACGGAGACGCCGATGAAGGGCTTTTCGATATAGCCGTTTTCAATGATGCTCTTCACAATGCCATAGACCTGATTGATGGGAATGGCAAAGCCGATGTTATCAATGGAGGCGCTGGAAGAGGAGGAAGAGCTGGAATACTTGGCGTTGGTAATGCCAACCACCTCGCCATACATATTGAACAGGGCGCCGCCGGAGTTGCCGGAGTTGATGGCACAGTCGGTCTGGATCAGGTCCATGGTGGTGTCGGAGGACATGGTGACCTCCCGATTCAGGGCACTGACAATACCGGAGGTTTCGGAGAAGGTCAGCTCACCCAGGGGGTTGCCGATGGCCACCACGCTGTCGCCCACGTTCAGCTTGTCGGAGTCGCCAATGACCACGGGGGTCAGGCCGGCGGCATCGATTTTCAGCACGGCTACATCGTTGCTCTCGTCATAGCCGATGAGCTGGGCGTCATACTTGGTGCCGTCGTAGGTGGAGACGGTGATGGAAGTTGCGCCCTTAACCACATGGTAGTTGGTCAGAATATAGCCGTCATCGGAGAAGATGAAGCCGGAGCCTGCCGCCGCGCCGGTGGTTTGCTGGCCCCAGAAATTGGTGGTGACCAGGCTGGTGACAATGCCCACGGTGGAATTGACATTGGCGGCATAGACCTCTGCGCCGGTGAGGACCTTGCTGGAGTCGATCTGCTGCACCTGTAAGGTAGAGGTCTCCCGGACGCCCTTCATAATGGTGGAAACGCCGTCGGAATAGACCGTAGTGGGCTGATTCTTATTGGCCAGAGAATTGCCAATAAATGCGCCGCCAATGCCGCAGCCGCCGCCAACCAATGCGCAGCACAGCATCAGCGCTACAGCGCCCTTGCCGTTTTTCTTCTCCTTCTTGGGGGTATGGGGCATCTGGGGCATGGACTGCTCGGGCTCCTGATGAGAAGCTTCCTGCTCCTGGCGGGGAGTCTCAGGCTGTTCGTAAATGGAATCGTCATAATAGTCAGTCATGATTTTCACAGCTCCTTTTGCTGGTATCGTTGTTTTATGCCCATACTCTACCACCGTTTTCTGAAATGAAACTGAAAAGGAAGAGAACAAATTGTGAATTTGCGGAGTTGTTCCGCTTCAGTCATGCATGCCGCCCCTTATCTGTCTTGCCTACGGCCAGCCACCTTCCCTCAAGGAAAGGCATAAGTTGAAGTTTTCTTTAATTTTCCGAGGCATTCTTGACATTTCGGGGAAAAAATGGTATGTTGAAGGTAATTTTTAAAGAAAGGTCGCAAATTTATGAAAAAATTTGTTGCATTGATTTGTGCGCTGACCCTGGTGCTGTCCGTGAGTGCCTGCTCCAAGAGCGGTAACGAAACCACCCAGGCCAGCGAAGCAGCCACCGAGACTACAGCAGCGCCTGTTGAGACCCTGCCCACCCCCTCGGAAGAAATCCCCGTGGTGACGGCTAAGCCCCTGTATGGTGATCTGCTGGACAACTACTTCGATGCCCTGCTCCAGGGCCTGGAGCCCATGGACTACGAGGATCGGGGCCTGAACTATCTGCCCGGTATTGTCAAGGATATCAATGAGGTTGGCTATTGCCTGCAGGATATGGACGGCGATGGCAGCACCGAGCTGCTCATCGGCTCCGTCAGCGACAACCTGATCTACGCTATGTACACCATGAAGGACGATGAGGAGGTCCAGCTCATCAATGCCGGTGAGCGGAATACCTACCAGCTGACCTCCGACGGCGTGTTCCTGAACCGGGGCAGCAACGGTGCGGCCAGCTACGGCTACAACCTGTATGCCTTCCAGGACGGCGAGATGCAGTTCCAGGATGCCCTGGTTTACGATGCCGCCCGGGATGAAGCCAATCCCTGGTTCTACTGCACCACTGAAACCTGGGACGGCGACTCCATGACCCCCATGGAAACCGCCACCGCCGAGAGCTCCGTTGCCGACCTGGAGGCCAGCGTGGTGGAAATCGGCTTCGTACCTTTTGCGCAGTATACCGCATAAGTGAAAGAAAAGGCTCCCCTTTTGGGCTTCCCTTGGGGATTGTTGAAAAAAACGATAATTTTTGAGTGACGTTCTCAAGCGGTGCAAGCAGGAAGACCACACAATAGGTTTCGCAACCTGTTGTGTGGTCTTTTTTACATTATTATTTATCAGATCGTTTCACAATGTATTTTTATTATACAGAAATGCACAGCTCCCGATAAGTGAAGAACTGTGCATTTCTTTTTTCTTCAATTTTACAATTTCTCTATTTTTCAAACAAGAACTTCTCGATTTCAAATGGCGATAAATAAATCTCTCCACCGTCATCAGTTTCATTTTCGTTTAGATTAACGATTTCTTTTTCCTGTATTCTCTGTCCCTCGGATTTCCTCATGATAGAAATAATCTACGATCACCGGATGTCCCTGCGGGACTCTGCCATAAGGCATTTCATTATCCACAAAGGGACAATCATACTTCTTAGCCATTTCCTCAGCTTTTACTTCAAG
>UQGU01000097.1 GCA_900540635.1 uncultured Eubacteriales bacterium
CCGCCGGGAGGGCGCGGAATAAAATTTTGGGAAATTTTGTAGTATTTGCCCGGAGGATAGCAAGTATATAGATGAACACACGGCAGGGCTGCCGGTGTGATTGATGAGGCGCGGTATGAAGCGTATCGGAGCCGGAAGAAAACCTGAAAGGGGTATTTTGCTCCGAAAGTGAAAATAAACTGCTGTATCTTTCCAATTCTATGATGTATTCCGCCGTCCTTTTGCTGTACGCTATTCTCAGGCAAAGGGACGGCGTTCCAAAAACCGGAAAAGGAGCTGAGGGCCATGGGGTCAGAGAGAGGCTGTTGACCATCCACTTGATGAAATTATTGAGAAAAGACGGAAAATATGCAACAAAATTAGGATTGGAACCGTCTATAAAAGTGAGAGTCCTTGCAGAAAAGAAATATAGTGGGGAAGCCCATGGGGCGGAAAGGGAGAGCTAATGAAATACGCGGCAGATTTTAGGCAGGAAGCCAGGGCGGCGCTTCAGGGGAAATGGCCGTTGGCCATTCTGGTGGGATTGGTGGCGGCGATTCTGGGAGGAGCCACTTCCGGCGGACCTGAATTTAAGATCAATTTTACCGGCGGCAGCCTGAACGCGAATATTCAATATGCCGGACAGACCATCTACTCTTGGGGGGACGGGATCACACCGGGACTGCGGGCAGTTCTGGTTGGCGGCGCGATCTACCTGATCTTAGCGGCAATCGTGCTGGGGGTCCTGTATTTCATTCTGGGCAGTGTTATCGAAGTGGGCTATGCCCGGTTTAATCTGAATCTGACCGCCGGAGAAAAGACAACCTTTGAAACGCTGTTTTCCTACTTCCCCAACTGGAAGACCGTTGCTATGGCTCGGCTGCTCCAAACGGTATATATTCTGCTGTGGACGCTTTTGCTGGTCATTCCCGGCATCGTAGCCGGCTATAGTTACGCCATGACGGACTATATCCTGGCAGAACACCCGGAGTTGACGGCCAGCGAGGCCATCGCACAGTCCAAGGATATGATGGCGGGGAACCGCTGGCGGCTGTTCTGCCTGCAGTTCAGCTTCATCGGCTGGGGCATCCTGTGTGCTCTGACGCTGGGCATCGGCAATCTGGCCCTGCGGCCTTATGAGATGGCCGCTATCGCCGCGTTTTACCGGGAGATCTCCGGCGGTGCGGCTCCCAAGCCGGAGCTTGGAAGCGCCTTTTGACAAGTTATCCCTAAAAACAAAAACAAATAAAAGAAAAGGAGAACCACATGGACATTTTACTGAAGGCAATTCCCATTGCGATTCCCGTGATCCTGGTCATTCTCATTTTCCTGATGGGCTACGTGAAAGCACCCCCCGACGTGGCCTACATCATCTCCGGCCTGCGGAAGCACCCCAAGGTGCTCATCGGTAAAGCCGGCATCAAGATCCCCTTCCTGGAGCGGGTGGATAAGCTGATCGTCCGCCAGATCTCCATCGATATCAAGTCTGAAGGCTATATTCCCACCCAGGACTTCATCGGCGTGGACGTGGACGCCGTGGCCAAGGTGCGGGTGATGACGGACCCGGAGGGCATCCAGCTGGCTATGAAGAACTTCCTGAATATGACGGAGGACGACTTCAACCGGGCTATCGTGGATTCCTTGCAGGGCAACATGCGTGAGATCATCGGCACCATCACTCTGAAAGAGATCTGCAACGACCGGAAAAAGTTCGGTGACGAGGTGCAGTCCAAGGCCCAGACCGATATGAACGCGCTGGGCATCCAGATCATCTCCTGCAATATCCAGCGTGTCACCGATGAAAACAGCCTTATCAACTCGCTTGGTCAGGACAACATGAGCAAGATCCAGAAGGATGCTGCTATCGCCAAGGCTGAGGCAGAGAGGGATATTGCCATTGCCCAGGCCCAGGCTGCCAAGGCGTCCAATGATGCTCAGGTGGAGGCGGACATGCACATCGCCCAGAAGCAGAATGATCTGGCGATCAAGCAGTCTGAACTGAAGGTGCAGGAGGATACTAAGCGAGCCGAGGCCGACGCCGCCTACACCATCCAGCAGCAGGAGCAGCAGCGCTCCATTGAGACGGCTACCGTCAATGCCCAGATTGCCAAGACGGAGCGCGAAGCCGAGCTGAAGAGCAAGGAAGTCGAAGTGAAGAAGCAGTCCCTGGACGCCGAGGTCCGCGCCGCTGCCGACGCCGACCGTTACCGCAAGGAGCAGGAGGCACAGGCAGCTCTGTATCAGCGGCAAAAAGACGCGGAAGCCGTCCGCTATGAACAGGAGCAGGCGGCGGAAGCCGCCAAGAAGGCCGCCGAGGCTGCCCGTTTCGCCAAGGAGCAGGAAGCTGCCGGCATCGCCGCCGTGGGTCAGGCGGAGGCCGAGGCCATCCGGGCCAAGGCCCTGGCAGAGGCCGAAGGTATCGACAAGAAGGCGGAGGCCATGAAGAAGTACGGCGAGGCCGCCGTCATTGAGATGATCATGAACGCCCTGCCGGAGATCGCCAAGAATGTGGCGGAGCCCCTCAGCAAGGTGGATAAGATCACCATGTATGGCGAGAGCAACA
>UQGU01000098.1 GCA_900540635.1 uncultured Eubacteriales bacterium
GAGTAGTGACGTCGGTCACTGGTTCGCAGCGACATACTTTTCTAACAGCCCCTTTATTCCCACATAACACTACAGGAGGATCACACATGGCAACACAACAGGAAATTGAAAAGAAGGTCAACGAACATATGGAGAAAACCGAGGAGCGGATCCGGCAATCCGAGGCACGGGAGGCGAAAATGCAGCATTATTTCCGCCATGTGCTGCATATTATGGAAAAGCTCATTGCGATTTTTACGCTGATCGTGCTGCTTGGCGCTTTTGCCAAGCTGATTTTGGAGTTGGTGCACCATCCCGGCTCCTCTGCCGATGTGCTGAGCTTTCTTCATGAGGTGCTGACCATTGTGGTGGGATTGGAGTTTGTGCGTATGCTCATTGACACCACCCCCGCCAATATTCTGGAGGTTCTGACCGTGGCCATTACCCGGCACGTGATTCTGAGCCACGACGACCCTGTCAGCAACCTTTTGTCCGTGGCCTGCATTGCCGGACTTTTTGCCATCCGCCGGTTCCTGTTCCGCAGAAACGAACTGACGGAAGAAATGGTGGAGCGGGAGTAATCTATTTTGCTGGGGCGGCAAAAAAAATACATCTATTTTGCCTTTCCGGCAATTGACGGCAGGGCCGGAAACTGCTATGATAAGTCCGTAAGCAAGAGAGAAAATCCCAAAAGGATTTCCGGAAAGGAGGTTTTTCCGTGCACATTTCCGCTTATGTCTGGCTGGTCCTTCTGATTCTTTTTCTGATGGCCGAGGGTGCCACCGTGGCGCTGGTATCGCTGTGGTTTGCAGCCGGGGCGCTGGCGGCCATTATCGCCGCGCTGCTGGGCGCATCCGTTGGCTTGCAGCTGGCGCTGTTTCTGGTGGTCAGCGTGGCGCTGCTTGCCATGCTGCGGCCGGTGCTGAAAAAGTACGTGAACCCAAAAATTCAGAGGACCAATGTAGATGCTCTGGTCGGGCAGGAATGTACCGTCATCGAAGCCATAGATAACCTGGCAGCAACGGGCCGGGTAAAGATGGGCGGTATGACCTGGAGTGCCAGGAGCATCGGAGAAGAGAATATCCCCGCAGGAACCGTTGTGAAAATTGAGGCAGTGCAGGGCGTGAAGCTTCTGGTTTCCCCTGTGGCTGTCCAGGAAGCCGTAAGGTAAAAAGGAGGAACATCTATGCCTATTGTATTGCTTATCATCGTCATTCTCGCCCTTGTCATCATCATTTCCAATATCTCCGTGGTCCAGCAGTCCCGGGCCTATGTTGTGGAGCGGTTGGGCGCTTTCCACAGCGTGTGGGGCGTGGGCATGCACTTTAAGGTGCCCTTTATTGACCGGGTTGCCCGGAAGGTGAGCCTGAAGGAGCAGGTCCTGGACTATCCCCCCCAGCCCGTGATCACCAAGGACAACGTCACCATGCAGATCGATACCGTCGTCTACTTTCAGATCACAGACCCCAAGCTCTACTGCTACGGCGTGGAGCAGCCCATGATGGCTATGGAAACCCTGACCGCCACCACTCTGCGTAACATCATTGGCGATCTGGAGCTGGATCAGACCCTGACCTCCCGCGATGTGGTCAACACCAAGATGCGCTCCATTCTGGACGATGCCACCGACCCCTGGGGCATCAAGGTCAACCGGGTAGAGCTGAAGAACATCCTGCCCCCTGCGGACATTCAGAACTCCATGGAGAAGCAGATGAAGGCCGAGCGTGACCGCCGTCAGTCCATCCTCCAGGCCGAGGGCCAGAAGAAGTCCGCCATCCTCATTGCCGAGGGCGAAAAGGAATCCGCCATTTTGAAGGCCGATGCTGAGAAGCAGGCCGCCATTCTCCGGGCTGAGGCCGAGAAGCAGGCTGCCATTCTGAAGGCTGACGGCGAAGCCCAGGCCATTCTGGCAGTGCAGCAGGCCCTGGCCGACTCCATCGCCATGCTGAACGAAAAGGCCCCCAACGACAGCGTTCTGCGGCTGAAAGCCATTGAGGCCATGCAGAAGGTCGCCGACGGCCAGGCCACCAAGATCATCATTCCCAGCGAAATGCAGGGTCTGGTGGGTCTTGCCAACGGCATTGTGGAAGGCACCAAACAGTAATCACACAAAGGGGCGCAGCAAAATCGCTGCGCCCCCATTTTGAAGGGAAAAGTATGATGGAAAAGAATAAAAAGCGTTTTGTCCGCACCTACAGTCAGGGTGTTGTCAGCACCACGGAAATCTGGGTTGACACCCAGACCGGTGTCAATTATTTGTTCCAGCAAAGCGGATACGGCGGCGGCCTGACGGTTCTCCTGGACCGGGACGGCAAGCCTGTGATCTCCCCCCTGCCGGTGCAGGAGGAAAAGTAAAAAACCTTCCCCTACGGGAAGGCATTGGGGCTGTTAGAAAACGCTCTGTCATTGCGAACCAGCGCGCACGCTGGTGTGGTA